>VXQX01000041.1:4769-20313 GCA_009838765.1 Gemmatimonadales bacterium | reverse complement strand
GCGACCTCATGGTGAACGCCGACCTGGGGCGGCTCATCCGCTACATGATGGAGGCCGAGCAGCAGGCGCTGGCGGCGGGGGGGAGCCGTTCCGACGGGATCCGCGCCGCCCGGGACGCCTTCTACCGGGGGGACCCCGCGCGCGCCGTGGACCGCTTCTTCCGGGAGCACGACGGCATCGTCCGCTATGAGGACATGGCGGGATACGAGGGTCGCTGGGAGGAGCCGCTGGCGACCGGCTTCAACGGCTACGACGTGCACGCCGGCGACGGGTGGAGCCAGGGGCCACGCATCATCCTGATGCTCAACATGCTCGAGAACTACGACCTGCGCGCCCTGGGCTACAACACGCCGGAGTACATCCACCTCGTCTCACAGGTGATCAACCTCGCGATGGCGGACGCCCACAAGTACGTCGGGGATCCGGATTTCGCGCCCGCTCCGGAGGGATTGTACGGGAAGGCGTACGCGCGCGAGCGCATCGGGCTGATCAACGAGAATCGCGCGTTCCCGGATATGCCTCCGTGGGGCGATCCGGTACGGATGGCGGCGGTGGCGGAGGGCGCGCCTGCGAGCTTCGTGGCGCCGGAAGGTGGGCCCGCAGGCGCTGGGCAGAACCGCCCGGGGGCCGGCGCGGCGGATTCGGAGGCCCCTTCCTTCGACACCTCCTCGCTGAACGTGATGGACGACGAGGGCAACGTGTTTTCCCTCACCGAGAGCGACGGCCACACCTTCACGCCCATGATCCCGGGATGGGGATTCGGGCTGGGCAACCGCATGGGCCAGTTCAACCTGGACCCCGACCTGGCCAACGTGATGGCGCCCGGCAAGCGCCCGCGGAACACGAACTCGCCTCTCCTGGTGGTGAAGGATGGTGAGCCGCTCATGGGGCTCTCGACCCCGGGCGGCGATCAGCAGATGCAGTGCCTCCTGCAGGTCTTTCTGAACGTGGTGGTGTGGGGGATGTCCCCCGAACAGGCATTGGACCAGCCCCGTTTCGGCAGCTACAACTTCCCGGCCACCGGGAGCGAGGTGAACCGGAATCCCGCCGTCCTCTACATGGAGGATCGGATCCCGACGGAAACGGCCGACGCGTTGCGCGCCATGGGCCACGACGTGCGTTCATGGGGCCTGTGGAACTGGCGGGCCGGCGCTCCGACGGTGACCTGGCGCGACCCGGAGACCGGGCTGATGACGGCGGCGGGAGACGTGAGGCGGGAGACCGCGTCGCTCGGATTCTGAACAGCCGTCCGGGGTCCGAGCCTTCTCCGGGAGGGGTGGCTAATCCCGCGCGGGGCGTTGGAAGTCGACGATGTTCTCCCACTCCTGCGCGTCCGAGCGTGCGACCACCGCGACGACGGGCTCCGTATCGCTGAGGTTGAACACCTCGTGGGGCACGCCGGGTTCGATGAAGATGAAGTCGCCCGCTTCGTTATCGAGCGTCTTCTCCAGCCGCGGCCCGAACTCGTGCCGGACCCGTCCCTCGAGGATGTAGAGCATCACCTCGAAATCCACATGGATGTGCGCTTTCGCGACGCCGCCCGGCGGGATCATCGCCACGTTCATGGAGAGTGCGTTCGAGCCGACGTTCTCCGCCCACATCCCGGTCTTGTACTCGATCCCGTTCCACGCCCGGTGCCGTCCCCCACCCCGCACCGTAATGATCCCCTCGTGCCGCTCCACGCGCCCCGGCGTCTGTCTGTTTCCGGTCATTCCGGCTCCCCGCTTCTACCTGGCCCCCGTTGGCTGCGTACGACGGCGGCTCTGTCGACTGGAAGAAGTAGGGATTGTGAACCGACGAAACCAGACCGTTACGAGCGACTCAGTCGCCTTTGGCCTTCGCGAGCGCGACGGTGTTGGCGAGCAGCCAGGCGGAGGCGGCGCAGAGCTGCAGCCAGTCGCCGCGCGAGCTGATCCCGTACGCGAACACGCTGGCGATCCAGCACAGGCTGGCGGCCGTTTGGCCGGCCCACTCGATACGCATCGCCCGACGCAGCACCGGCGCCATTCGCCCGCGCTTCGGAGTCAGCTCCCGAGTCAGCTCTGGAGTCGGCCCTGAAGTCAGCTCTGGAGTCAGCCTCGGAGTCGGCTCCGGCGTCAGCTTTGGCGTCGCGGGCGCCGGGGCTTCGGCTCGGTCGGTCAGCATACGCACTCCTGTCCGCAGCAGGAGAGATCGTCGAGGTACATGCCCCACATCCGGTACATCTCGAGCTCCTCGGCGGGCAGGCCCAGCGAAGTCGCGATCGCCTTGGCGACGACCGCGAACCGCTGCCGGTACTTGAAGATGAAGCAGAATATGTGCTTGTCGTGCCGCACAGCCGCTCCGCACAGGTAGATCCCGGGGACGATCGTCGATTCGTCGTGCTCGTTGAGGAGCGGGAATCCGTCTTCGCGTGACTCGAAGAGGTCCATCACGAGCGGATGGCTGCCCTCAAACCCGCCCGCGAGGAGGGGCGGCACGGGCGTGCGAAAGCGCTGCCCATCGGCTGTGGCGACCTCGAATCCGGTATCGGCGGCAGCCACGGCGGTGATGGCGGTGTCGGGAAAGAGTTCCACGTGCTCCGCGTACGAAGGGCGCCGTGTCCGCTCGAGCGAGAAGATGGAGAGCGCAACGCTGGGATCGGAGCTCTCGGACGCCCATGGACTCCCCCGGTCGAAGAGGCGCACCCGCTTGCCTCGCGCGGCCAGGTGGCTGGCGACGTCGACGCCGCTTTCGTAGCCGCCGACGACGATGAAATCGTCCCCCTCGAGCTCGGCGTAGCTGGGGAGCAACGCCGTGTGCAGGCACATCTCGCTGCCCTCGAAGCTGTTCAGGCGCGGGTACTGGAAGTCGCCTGCGGCCCAGATGACGTGCCGGGCACGCAGAGATCCCGCTGTCGTTTCGACCACGAACTCTTCGCCGCTCCGGTCGATCCGGAGCACGTCGACGCCCTCCTGGATCGGCAGCTCGAAGTGGTCGGCGATCGCCTTGAGGAAGGCCGCATACTGCCTCCCCGTGGGGTGCTCGACCTCCAGCGACCAGGCGGCCGACGTCCCGATCACGACGGAATTAAGGTCGAGCATGCCGACCGAGTTCGTCGGGAACGATGGTGTGATGAAGCGAGTCTCGGCCGGCCACTGGGCGAACGAGGCGCCCACCGAGTGGCGTTCGAGCGCGACGAAGTTCTCGACCCCCGCGTGCGCGAGAGCGACCGAGACGCCCACGCCGGCGGCGCCCGCGCCGACGATGACCACATCGAGCAGGTCGTCCGGAACCGGAGCGGTCATCCGGCCACCTCCTGGACCACCTGAAGCTCGGGGAAGGGGTTGGGACGTCCCTCCCAGCTGCTGCTGTCGGCGGCGGCAAGGGCTTCATCGAGCAGGCATGCGTCGAGTCGCGCGCGCACCGCGTCCTCGTCCATCTGCTGACCGATGAAGACGAGTGCCTGGTGACGATCCCCGTACCGCGGGTGCCAACTCGACTGCTGGTCCGGTCGCTCGCCGTCCGGGTGGTCCCAGTACTCCCTCGGCGTCGCGGCCCACCACATCCCCATGGGGTCGACGGAGCTCACCCCTCCGGCCTGCGCCCACTCGTACACGACCTTGTGGTCGGCGGCGATCCAGAAGAAGCCCTTCGACCGGAGCACGCCGCACCAGTTCTCGTCGTCGTTCAGGAACGCCCACAGCTTCTCCGCGTCGAACGGGGCGGAAGTCCGGTATGTGAAGGTCGAGATCCCGTACTCCTCCGTCTCGGGCGTGTGGTCGCCCTCGAGTTCGCGGATCCAACCCGCCGAGCCTTCCGCCTCGTCGTAGTCGAACAAGCCCGTATCGAGTACGCGCTCGAGGGGTACCTGCCCATGTGTCGCCCGGTGGATTTCCGCGCCGGGGTTGAGCGCACGCAGAATCGCCTCGACCTCATGCGCATGGTCCCCGGTGACGAGAT
Source organism: Gemmatimonadales bacterium (assembly GCA_009838765.1). Taxonomy (GTDB): domain Bacteria; phylum Gemmatimonadota; class Gemmatimonadetes; order Palauibacterales; family Palauibacteraceae; genus Palauibacter; species Palauibacter ramosifaciens. The sequence continues at coordinate 16,392 of VXQX01000041.1, read as the reverse complement.
CGAGCTTGTTGAGCACGATGACGTCGGCGAACTCGACCTGGTCGATCAGCAGGTCGGTGACCGTCCGCTCGTCCTCTTCGCCCAACGACTCACCGCGGTCCTGCAGGGCCTCGGCGGCGTTGTAGTCCTTCAGGAAGCTCATGGCGTCCACGACGGTGACCATCGTGTCGAGGCGCGAGATGTCGCCGAGGCTCACGCCGTCCTCGTCCTCGAAGGTGAAGGTCTGGGCGACCGGGATGGGTTCCGAAATCCCCGTGGACTCGATCAGCAGGTAGTCGAAACGCCTCTCCCGGGCCAACCGGGAGACTTCGGCGAGCAGGTCCTCCCGTAGCGTGCAGCAGATGCAGCCGTTCGTCATTTCGACGAGCGTCTCCTCGGTCCGCGAGAGCTGGGCACCGCCGCGCTCCACGAGGGCCGCGTCGATGTTGACCTCGCTCATGTCGTTCACGATGACCGCAACCCGGCGTCCCTCCCGATTGTTCAGAACCTCGTTGAGGAGGGTGGTCTTCCCGGCCCCGAGGAAACCGGACAACACCGTGACGGGAAGACGCTCGTCACGGGTAACGGTGGTTGGATCGCTGCTCATCGAACTTCCTTTTCGGCGCTTCTCACTGCGGGGCTCCTGCAAGCGGTTTGCGAGCGCCGGAAAATACACAAGTGACTTGCATGTGCAAGTGCTTGTCCCTAGCGTTCTCGCAAAATCAGTTCCGCCGCGCGGGGGGAAGGCCCATGCGAATCACCAAGAACGAGGCCCGTCGGAGGCTGCGCGAGTGCGGTCTGCGTGTGACCGCGCCGCGCCTTGCGGTGCTCGGCATCCTGGCCGACGCGGACGGTCCGGTGTCCTTCACACAGGTCCTCGACCTGCTGGGCGACTCGGACTGGGACCAGGCGACGATCTACCGCAACCTGGTCAAGCTGCGTGAGGCCGGCCTCGCTCCCGTGGTGAGTCGGGTAGACGGCATCGATCGATACGCGCTCGCGGGAGACCACGAAGACAGCCATCGCCACCCGCACTTCCTGTGCGAGGACTGCGGCCGGGTGGCCTGTCTGAAAGAGGAGGTCACTGCGGCGTTGTCCATCGATGGGCCGTGGGCCGAGTCCATCCGCAGCGCGATGGTGCACCTCCTCGGCCACTGCCCGGACTGCCTCGCCCAGGCCGACGCCTGAGATTCGGCCCGCCCGTCAGTTGCCGAAGCTGGTGGCGATATCGGTCAGGCCCTGCTGGATCTCTTCCTCGGACTTCCAGACGCCGCGCACCATGACGCCGGCGCGATCCGCGACGTTCGCCACGTCGTCGAGGGGGTTGGAGTTGGTGAGGATGAGATCGGCGCGACGGCCGGCGGCCACCGTCCCGAAGGTGTCGTACCCCTGGAAGTAGTCCCCGACGTTCCGGGTGCCGCTGGCGAGAATCTCGTACGGCGACATCCCGGCGTCGGCCATCGCCGCGAGTTCGCGGTGGAGCGAGAAGCCGGGAACGCTGAACATCTGCGGTGAATCGGTGCCCATGAGGATGCCCACGCCGGCCTCGTTCATCATGCCGAGGAGACGCGTCCGGTTACTCGCGTGCCGGCGCGCCTGCTCCACGTCCCAGTTGCCGCGCGCCTGGATCGCGTGGAGGCGGTCCTTCCAGCCCTGGACGCCCTGCGGAGGCCAGTAGCGCATCTCGGGATAGGCCGCGAGCGCCTCGGGGTCGCCGAAGCCGATGACGCCCACTTCCCAGAGGACCATCGTGGGCACGACCCACGCCCGGGCGCCGATCGTCAGCGCGAACAGTTCCTCCAGCTTCGCCGGGTCCATGGGGCCGCGGACGCCTCCCGCCTCCTCCAGGTAGCCGTCGAGGTGGTCGAAGGTCTCCTGTCCCATGAGGATGGCATGGCGGATCCCGACATCGGCCGGGACGTGGCCCCCGAAGCGAATGCCGGCCTGTGCGGCGGCGGCGGCAAGCGCGTCGTACTCCGGCACGGTGAGTCCCGGGTGGATCTTCAGGTGGTCCCACCCTTCCTCTTTCTGGATCCACACGCGTTCCGCCGCCTGCGACGGCGACGTGACCGAGTTGCCGTTGAAGCTCGGACCCGCGAGGTAGAGCGTCGGCCCCCAAATCTCGCCCGTGTTCGTCCTCGCCTTCAACGCGAGGTCGCCGGGGAGGCCGAGCATCCCGCGCACCGTCGTCACGCCGTTCGCGGCGTAGAGGAACATCACCTGCTCGCGAAACGTGTCGGTCGGGAAGCCGCCCGGCGTGTGTCCGTGCATCTCCGACAGTCCCGGCATCAGGTACTTCCCGGCGCCGTCGATGCGACGAGCGCCGTCCGGTACGTCGACCTCGGCGACCGGCCCGACCGCGACGATCCGGTCGCCGCGCACGACGACGGTGTGTCCCGTGAGGACCCGCTCGGAATCCATCGGAATCACGTTCACGTTGACGAAGGCGGTGGCTCCGGCCTGCGCCGCCTGCTCGCTGGCGGCGGCGAGTGGAGCCAGCGCGCCGAGAACCATGACGAGGACCGGAGGCAGAGAGCGGGATTTCACATGACCTCCTCGGACAAGCGGGGGTAGCGACCAAGATCTTCAGAGACAACTTCCCCGTGATCGTACGCCTGCGCAGAGGCGCCGGGCTACTGCTCCCGGAATCGACTCCGGACGCTGAGCCTCGCTTCGCCGTCCGAGGCGCCGCTGGAGCCCTCGAGGCTCAGTGTGAACCCGCCGGTTTCCAGACCCGCGAAGAGCCGCACGGCGCGATGACCGTAGCCGTCGTAGCCCTCGAACCTCAGATGGAAGAGTGACACAGCCCGCAAACCGACGCCCACGCGCCGGGCCTCCCCGGTGAGTCCGCCGTACGGCATCGCCACGAGGCCTCCGGCCAGCGGCAGGCCATAGCCGATTTCGGCCGCCGTAAGGCCCGCCCGGTACCGGCTCGAACCGTGCGCCGACGCGATGCCTCGCATGTCGCGGCGCTCGAAGAGCCGGGCCGCGCTGCCCTCCGCCTGGCCCCAGGCTGGCGCAACGCGCACAGACAGTCCATGGCCGGAAGCGTTGGGCTCGATATGGATCAGAGCGGATCCGCCCCACTCCCCGTAGTGGCGGTCCTCGTGCGCCACGAGCCCCCGGGCTCGTCCCTGCACGGTCAGTCCGAGCGACGGAACCGTCAAGCTCAGACCACCCCCCATCTCCATGCCCACGCCCGTCTCCGCATCTCCGTGGTCGCTCCGCACGCCGACCTCCGCGAGGGGTGCGAGCGTTGCCTCTCCGATCCGGAAGTGGTGCGAGCCTTCCATCATGAGGCGGGCGCGACTCGCACCCCCCGCCTGATCGCCGAACGTGCCATCGCCGGAAGCGCCGGCCCGCGTCAGCATCGCGTCCGAAGTCACCGCGAGAGCGAAGCCAGCGGCACCACTGGCACCGACCAGGTCGCCCCGCCAGCCGAAGGCTGCCAGGGCGAGGCTCGCGCCGGGATCGTGGTCGGATCCGCCGTCCAGCGACAGCGTGCCTCTCGCGTAACCCAGCATCCCCCATAGCGAGAGCTGGTCGCTCACCAGGTACCGGGCCCACGGATACGCGCCGGTCAGCACCGTTCCGACGTCACGTGCCCTCGACGTGGATCCGCCCAGGGTGCCATCGGCACGGTTGTGCGATGTGACGATACCGCCCATCCACCTGCCGCGGCCGAGGTCGACACCGGCCATGAAACCGTTCATCGCTCCGTCGACCGCGCCGGCGCCCTCTCCGCCGCTGAACCGGGTTCTGGCGCCGCGACCCCACGCGGACCAGTAGCCTCCGCCGGCGGCCAGCTGCCCGGACGCGTTGAAGGAACTCCGCGAGAACAGGTCGAAGACCGATTGCCTGGGCCCGGTGTATGACCGCAGGCCGCCGACGGCCCAGTCGCCGAGGATCAGCCGACTACCTCCGGAACCCCTTGTCATGCGCCCGCGCACGGTCTCCAGGACCTGGTCGGACGCCGTGCGGCCGACCCGCGCCAGCCAGCCGGTGAGATCCGCTATCGGCGCTTCATCGTTGTCGAGAACGATGACATCGCCCGACGCCGGCGTTCCGATCTCGTATCCCGTGCCGGCAAGCAACCGGGCCGTCACAACGCCCGCGACGGCACCTTCGTCCGCGTCATCGTCGTCGGTGGCCACCGCCAGCAGGGCGCTGTCCTGTCCTACTCCGATGGTGACCGTGGTCAACGGCACTCCGGCGACGATGTCTTTGGTTCCGCTCACCCGCACGTTCACGGTGACGGCCTTGTCGGGGGCCGGGACGGCCGAGATCGTGAAGCGCGCCGCTTCGCCTTCCCGCACGGTCGTCAGATCCGGCTCGATCGTCACGGCCGGCGTGACCGGCCGGGCCGTGACCTCGTCCGTCGGCGCGCTCGTGAGCCGCTCGTCGTGGCCGGCATCGTCGGTGAAGTCCACCCGGATCTTCAATCGGCTGCCGAGATCCGCCTCCCGCGCTTCGTACGTCCGGCCCGTGGCACCCGCGATTTCCCGTTCGGAGCCGTCTCTGACCCGCAACCACTGATACTGCCACGAGGCCGAGGTGAGGCCGTCCGCGTCGCGGATCCGGTCCGTATGCGCGGTCAGCGTATCGCCGACCCGCGGGATGCCGCCGATCGCCGGGGCGCCCTCCGCGGGAGCGTTGTCGTTGTCCGTGACCGTGACCGTCAGCATCCCGCCGGAGATTCGCTGGTCTCCGCTCACGACTGTGAGGACGACGATTCGATCCCCGGTCACCTCGTCGTCATCCGACGTGTCGAAGACGTAGGCGGCTCGGGGCTCGCAGGCGGGGATCACCACGACGCCCGGAACGGTCGAAGAAACCGCCCCGGCGCTGTCGTCGAACTCGATCGCCGGCGAGACGTCGAAGGGGATGATGCAACCGACGTCGCTCGGCTCGACCACCAGCGAGACGGTTACCGAGCTGCCCTCCACCACCGTCGGTGTCTCGGTGCCCAGGGAGATCGTCGCCCGATCCTCGTCGAGAATCTCCAGGTCGCTTGCCGCTACCGCGGTACCATCGACCGTGGCCTGGACCGTCACGGCCTCCGGGCCCTCGAGTTGCCGGTCGTCGATGACCGACATCAGCCCCTTGGTCTCCGTGTCACCGGCAAGGAGCGTGATCGTTCTGCCCCGGAGTTCCCAGTCGGAGTAGGCGGCGGCGGAACCGGTGGCCGATAGTGAGACGTCCGTGTCCTCCGCCAGGGCCATCCCGCGCGACACCACCACCTCCACGCTGTCGACGGATCCCTCGGAGACCGACGCGACCTCGGCACCGTCGGAGAGGAAGTACAGAGTCCACTTGCCCTCGTCGTCCACTTCGACCGCCTCGACCCGGGTCGAGACGTTGTTGGCTCCGTAGTCGCCGCCGGTTGCCCTGTGGGTGATCGTCGCGGTCCCGTGCACGTCGTCGTCGTCGTGCGCTGCGCTCAGCGTCACCGTCTGAGGCAGGTACCAGTCCTTCGCGGTGAACGCAAGCGACGCCCCCTCCGTGACTGTGATGTCCTCGTCTCCCGCTCGGGTCGCGGTCACTGTGACGGTCGCCGTCGGCTCCGACTCCAGGACGAGCGTGTAGGTGGCGACTCCGCCCTCGGGGACTTCCACGGTGCCGCGGCTGGCCAGCAGTCCCTGCCTGTCGTCATCGACTATGGTGAGCGTCGCACGGGTGACGTTCAGGCCGGTCACCGATCCGGACACCGTCACCGTCTCGTCGCTCTCGGCGACATCGTCATCGTTCGGGGTCATCGAGAACGTCCCGCCCCCCTCCGTGGCGCCGGCGCCGATCTCGAACGTGAAGTCGTCCACGGTCGCATAGTCGGTACCCTCCGTGGCGGGGTCGCCGGATGCGCCGATCCTCACGGTCACGGCCTTCGCCGAACCCATCGCGTCGCCGTCGAGCCGACCCGTCACCGTGATCGTGGTCTGACCGTCACTCTCGCCGATCTCGGTCCTGTCGAGACTCAGCATCACCCCGGTCGACACCGAGGTGCCGCCGATTCCTCCCCTCTCGCCGCTGACGTCGTCCTCGGTCGCGGTCACGTTCGTCGAGACGTCGCCATAGTCGCCGCCCGAGGCCGTGTGCGTGATCGTCGCCACGCCGTCGGTGCTGTCCGCATCCGCGGCGCCGCCGAGCGTCACCGGCTGGGGGATGTACCAGTCGTTCGCGGTGAACGTCAGGGTTGCGCCCTCGGTAACCGTTATGTCGGCGTCGCCGCTCGTCGACGCCGTCACGGCGACCGTTTCCGTCGGTTCCGACTCCAGCACGAGCGTGTACTGCGCCGTCCCCCCTTCCGGTACGTCAACGGCCCTCAGGTTGGGAAACAGGCCGCGCGTGTCGTCGTCCACGATGGTCACCGTCGTCGTGCGATTGCCGAGCGCCGCCCCCGACGGGCTGTTCAGGACGAGGGTGAAGGTCTCGTCCCCCTCGTCGAGGTCATCGTCGACGATCGTGACGGTGAGCGCGTCGGACGAAGTCTTGCCAGCGGGTATCGTGAGCGTCGCGCCGGGGATCCGGAAGTCACTCGTCGCATTCGCGGTACCGGCTTGCGCGGAAACACTGACGGTCACGCTCTGGTTGAGAGACCGGGACAGCGAGACCGTGAAGCTGTGCGTACCAACGTCTTCGACCAGGCGGAGCGTCGCCTGGGCCTCGATGACCGGCGTCGGCGCCGGCGTGCGGTTCGTTACGGGATAGTCCGTGAGGTCCCCGGCTTCGTTCATCGCTTCGTCCCGGATCGCACCGGTATTGGGCGCGGTGTAGTCCAGAGTCACCCGATCGCCGTATGCGGCGGGGCTCCCCAACCCCAGGGTCACGGTGCGGCCGCTCACTTCGACCCGGGACGGGCTTGTGCCGCTCCCGCCGTTGATCCTGACACTGTAGGCGTTCGTCGCAGGCTCCGAGGACGAATCCAGCGCCTCGTTGTAGTTGATGATGAGCGTCGAGCCGTTGACCGTGGCGCCCTCGGCATCGGGAGAGCCCACGTCGCCCCGGTTGCGCGTACCCGCCGGGACCACGACGACCCTCGCGGCCGACGTGTCGGCCACCGCGTGGTCGTCGAACACGCCTCGGAGCAGGGCCGTGACCGTCCGCCCCGGCGTCTGCGCACCGTTGGGTTCGGCTTGTACCTGCAGCCGCCACGTGCGCGTGAGCTGTTGGGGACTCCGGAAGACGAAGGCGTACAGGTTCCAGTCCCGGATGGGCGACTCGATGCCCCGGACGTTGATGTCGCCCCGGATCTGCTTCTGCATCTCGCCGTGCCGCCGGATCGTGAAGGTCACCCACTCGCCCACCTCGGCCGTGTCCCGGTCGGCCGCCAGCGAGACGTAGGCATACGCCGTGTCCGCCATCGCGCCCACGACGGCCGAGAGGTCGCTCTCCAGGCTTTCCCGGTTGCCTTCGTCGTCCTGGAATCCGACGCGGACCTTCAGGCGATGACCGCGATCGTTCTCGCCCACGTAGTACCAGGAGCGCTGGGCCTCCGGGATATCGACCTGGCCGCCGCCACTGAGCACCCGCACCCACTGGTACTCCCACTGCACATGGTCGAGCCCGTCTGCATCCCGAATGCTGTCGGTAACCGCTCTCGCAGTTGCTCCCACCCGGACGGAATCCTTCCAACTGCGCGTACCCCAGGCGCTGACGCGCGGTCGGCCCGCCGCGGGCGGATTCGCGAGGGCGGACTGCTTCCGGTCGAGGATCGCAGCCGGTGAGAGGTCGGCCGTCTCCACCTCGAGTTCAGCGCGCGCGAAGGCGGAGGCGTCCTCGCGGCCGACACCGTACACGAGGGACTCCTGATGAGCTTGCCGCGCCGTGACGGGGGATGGGGAAGCCGCGGCAAGCGCCACGAACGCCAGGGAGACGGCAATGCATCGGCGGGAGCCGCGACGCGCGCCGCCGGGGGACGCAACGTCCCCGCCGGTGCGGCCAACTGCGCAGTCTGCGGAATTCGCCGAAAGAGTGGTGGGTACCGCCGTCAACTCGCCCCTGGAGGGCCAGTTCCCGAAACCGCCATGCCCGTTTTCCGCCTCCCCGTGGCGCGCCGCCCGTGACGTCATGGCCGGTCGCGCTTCCACCCCTCCACCCCGGGAAATGCCGGTTGGGGGACTCCGAATCACCTCTTCTCCAACGACTCCCGAGGAGTCGACGCAGCCCCATCCTAGCGCAGAGACATCGCCCGTTCAAGCGGGAACCGGAGCTGGCAAGAGAGGACCCCAGAACGGGACGGACGGCGCTCCATGCCGTTTTCTTTCATGTACTTCCGACCTTGCGGCGGAGCGCCGGATGGGGGACGGCGGAGAAGGGTTCAGTAGCAGCCCGTGGTTTCGTCGCCCGACGACTCCCGGTCCACCGTCCGGGCCAGACTGCGGACGCCGGGCGATGGCTCGACCCGGAAGGGAGTGAGAGCCCGTTCGAGCGCTCTCAATCCATCCGGGAGCGCCGACAGCGAACGTCGGACCCGGTCCCGGATCTCCGGCAACTCGGGATCCGGCCGGATTCTCGCCCCCGCGCGCATCGTCGCGACGAGCAGGGGTTCGCCGGGGAGGTCCTCGCTTTCGAGTCCCAAGACATCCCTCGCGATCCGCCCGTTGGTGCACGTGCGGAAGACCTGCTTGCGGCCGGGCCACGTCGCCTTCCCCTCGGAGCGCTTGCGGCGCGGCCGGCCGGCGTACTCCTGGAGCTTGTAGACGCTGTCGAGGATCGGCTCATCCGCAGAGACGGTGACGGCGGCGCCTACGCCGAAGCCATCGATGGGTGCGCGAGCCAGTTGGGCCACGCCGTGCTCGTCGAGTGAACTGCTGGCGAAGATGCGGACATCGGGGCAACCCCCTTCATCCAGGATCCGGCGAACGCGGTGCGCGTGCGCGGCGATATCCCCGGAGTCCAGCCGTACCCCCCCGATCTCGATGCCTTCGGCGCGGAGGCCGGGGGCGATCTCGACGACCTTCGACGCCCCCGCCTCAGTGTCGTAGGTGTCGATGAGCAGCACCACGTTCCGGGGATGGGCGCGGGCGAAGCGAATGAAGGCGTCGGCCTCGCTCTCGTGCGCCTGGATGAACGAATGGGCCATCGTTCCGAACGTCGGGATCCCCCAACGCTGTCCGGCCAGGACGGTCGCGGTGCCGTCGAAGCCGGCGAGGTAGGCGGCCCGGGCGGCGAGGAGCCCCGCTTCCGCGCCGTGCGCCCGCCGCAGACCGAAGTCCACGAGCCGGGCTTTCGGGGCCGCGAGCCTGAAGCGGACCGCCTTCGAGGCGATGAGAGACGAGAAGTTGAGCAACGAGATGAGTCGCGTCTCGACGAGTTGCGCCTCCGGGAGCGGCGCGATGACGCGCAGCAGGGGTTCCTCCGCGAAGAAGATGGCGCCCTCGGGCATCGCAGCCACATCTCCGGTGAACCGCAGATCGGCGAGCCAGTCGACGAAAGCCGGGGGGAACCCGGGCTGGCTGCCGAGCCATTCGAGTTCGTGGGACTCGAAGCGCAGGCTTTCGAGATAGTCCAGCGCGTGAGCCAGTCCGGCCGCCAGCAGGAAATTGCGGTTTGCGGGGAGGCGGCGGACGAAGAACTCGAACACGGCCGTCTCGTGCATTCCCTGCTCCCAGTACGTCTTCAGCATCGTGAGCTGATAGAGGTCCGTGAGCAGGGCACCCGGCCCCGGATGGTGCGTTGGCGCCATGGTCCCCTACTCTTTGCCCAGTGCCGTTCGCACGGAAGTGAACCGCGCGCCCGCCGTGCGCATTCGGGCGATGGCGCGGACTCCATCACCGGCCTCGACCTCCACCGACCGGACTGCGTCTTCCAGGACCACGACATCGAGGCCGACGGATCGAGCGTCGAGCACGGTGTTGAGCACACAGTAATCCGTCGCGAGTCCTCCCACGAAGACCCGTTTGACGCCTGCGAGACGATCCGAGAGGTCCGTGCCGGAGAATCCCGAGTAGGCTTCGGAGTCGGGGGCATCGGCCTTGGAAACCACGATCGCCGAGGTCGACAGCTTCAGCGCCCCGGGAAAGGCCGCTCCGGGCGTCTCCGCGACGCAGTGCGACGGCCAGGGGCCGCCCTGCTCAACGAAGGAGCAGTGGTCCGGCGGGTGCCAGTCGCGCGTGGCGAAGATCGGAAGATCCGCACCTGAGAAGGCGCGGATGGCTTCGTTCAGTGGTGGAATCACGGCATCGCCATCACGGACGGCGAGCGTGCCGCCGGGCAGAAAATCGTTCTGCACGTCGACGATCACCAGCGCGTCGCCACGGCCGGGCGACCGGATCTGCATGGGTTCTCCTTCCATGTATTCGGGGTTGACCCCGCACTCGGCCCGAGTCGGGGCAACCGCCTCCGGCACACCCTACCACGCGTTGCCGGGCGGTGCGAAAACGTGTTACAAGTGGCCTCCCGGCCGGGCTTCCGGACGCCGAACTTACCCGCTGGAGGTAGAGCGGATGGGCCGAAAAGCGGTAGTCCTGCTCAGTGGCGGACTCGACTCGGCGACCGCCCTGGCGATCGCGGTGGAGCAGGGATATCGGCCCTGTGCGCTGACGCTCCGCTATGGGCAGAGACACGAACGCGAGGTGGACGCCGCCCGTCGCGTGGCGGAAGCGATGCGGGTGACCCGGCACGTGATTGCCGCCGTCGATCTGCGTGCGTTCGGGGGCTCGGCGCTCACCGACGATCTGGAGGTCCCCAAGGGCGGACGCGGGCCCGCGGATTCCGAGGACATCCCGGTCACCTACGTTCCGGCGCGGAACACGATCTTCCTGTCGATGGCTCTCGCCTGGGCGGAAGTTCTCCGGGCTTCCGACATCTTCATCGGCGTCAATGCGGTCGACTACAGCGGATATCCCGACTGTCGACCCGAGTTCCTCGATGCCTTCGAGCACCTCGCCGCGCTCGGCACCAGGGCGGGGGTGGAGGGGAGTCGGCCATTCCGGATCCATGCGCCTCTGATCGATCTCGCCAAGGCGGAGATCATCCGGCGCGGGTTGGCGCTGGGGGTTGACTACGGGATGACGCGCAGTTGCTACGATCCCGATGCTTCGGGTGCGGCCTGTGGAGAGTGCGACTCCTGCCGCCTGAGGCTCGCCGGATTCGCCGCGGCGGGGACGCGGGATCCGGCCCCGTATCAGGCTCGTTAGCGGGCGCCGCGTCGGCTCCGGGGTCGGGCGGGTGTCTGCGGATCCTCTCCGCCATGACGGGTGACCCGAATGAGCATCCGGTCGATGGTTGCCCGTTCGCCGGTCTCCCTGTTCATGGCATGGACGACCCGGCCACTCTGGTCGACCCAGAGCGTATCGGCGCCGAAATCGCCGATGAACCAATTCTGCAGCGTGTCGGCGGAGGCTGCATCGACCTCCGTGACGCGCGGTCCTTCCAGGATCCAGCAGCGCGCGCCGAAGCACACCGTGAACGCCAGCGCGATACATCCGAGATTCACCGGGTTCACTGCCGCCCACGGGTCATATCACAACCTAGGTGACGCCGCACGCTTTCACTAGGAGCACAGCCGCTCGGTTCGAACCCCTTCTAGCGGAGAGGGGGGGATTGGCTTCCCGCCGCTCCGCGGCGCTCGCCGAGCTCGCTCCCTATGGTCGCTCGGTTCGAACCCCTTCTAGCGGAGAGGGGGGGATTGGCTTCCCGCCGCTCC
>VXQX01000041.1:4295-4759 GCA_009838765.1 Gemmatimonadales bacterium | reverse complement strand
CGCTCGGTTCGAACCCCTTCTAGCGGAGAGGGGGGGATTGGCTTCCCGCCGCTCCGCGGCGCTCGCCGAGCTCGCTCCCTGTGGTCGCTCGGTTCGAACCCCTTCTAGCGGAGAGGGGGGGATTCGAACCCCCAAGCCCGTGAGGGCGCCGGTTTTCGAGACCGGTGCATTGCCGTTCTGCCACCTCTCCGGGTGCCGGCTACCGGGTGCCGGCGGGACCGCCGAGACGTCCGGTATGCGCGGCCGGGGAAGGTGCTCCGGGAGGGCTGCCGCTGTCAAACTTTCGGGGGTGGGATTGGCTTCCTCCCGCTGCGCGGGACTCGCCGAGCTCGCTCCCTATGGTCGCTCGGTTCGAACCCACACCGGGCAGGCCTTCTCGTACTGCCTCGTGGGAACTGCTCTAACGGACGGGGTGGGATTGGCTTCCTCCCGCTGCGCGGGACTCGCCGAGCTCGCTCCCTATG
>VXQX01000041.1:0-4285 GCA_009838765.1 Gemmatimonadales bacterium | reverse complement strand
GGGGTGGGATTGGCTTCCTCCCGCTGCGCGGGACTCGCCGAGCTCGCTCCCTATGGTCGCTCGGTTCGAACCCACACCGGGCAGGCCTTCTCGTACTGCCTCGTGGGAACTGCTCTAACGGACGGGGTGGGATTCGAACCCACGAGGCAGGGTTGCTGCCCACACGCTCTCCAGGCGTGCGCCTTAGTCCGCTCGGCCACCCGTCCGGAAGCCTCCGGAGTGAGGCCGGAGGTAGGTAGGCGGAGGGGGTGGGATTCGAACCCACGAGACTCTTTCGAGTCAACGCCTTAGCAGGGCGCCGCCTTAAGCCACTCGGCCACCCCTCCACAGGGTGCAACTGTCTGGATGCTTCCATGCTGATTGGCCCGCCAGGACTCGAACCTGGAATCTTCTGGTCCAGAGCCAGACGTGTTGCCAATTCCACCACGGGCCAACGTCCCAATGAACCGGGCCGTCGATAATACTTGAGCCGGCGCAGCGCTTCAAGCGACCGTCACCGGGGCGCGGCGAAGGAGCGTCAGTCGTCCGGTTTCGACGCGTCCCGGAGCTTGCGGAGTCGCGCTGCTTCATCGGCAGCCTCCGCGATCGTTCGGAAACCGTCCCCGGAGCGAGAGGGGTCGCTGTCTCCCAACGGTACGGCGTACCAGCGGTCCGCCCGGTCTTCCGGCCGATCCATGTAGTGGCCGCGCTCGAGCCGAAATCCATCGAGTTTCGCCCGGAAGCGGAGCGCTCGTACAACAACGCTGGGGTCGAACCTGGCTGAAGACACAATCATGACTCGGCGTCGGAGTCCATAGATGGAGAGAGGAAATTAGAGGCTAACGGGCGCACGGTCTACGGTCGTCTCGGTCGTGGAGCTGGCGGTCCCGGGTGCGGCGCTCGGTACAGGGCGAATCCGCCCCGGTCATGCTCGGGCCGGTCCGTCCGGGACAGGTAGGCGCGGAGCCGTTCGATCTCTTCGGACGGGAGGAGTGTGACCGGCACCGCCGGAGCCGTGCGCGAGGCATACCGGGCCATCGGAACGAGCCGGTCGTGAAAGATGATCGTCGCCGCCGTCACGGCCCGCCGTATGGCCGACGCGTCAATGTCCGGGTCGAGGGCCTTGAAGCTGATTCCGAGGGCGAAGTCGCGAGCGGCGAGTTCCGCGGCGAACACGCGCACGGTCTCGCTCCGGGAGAGCAGCACGACGAATCCGCGTCGTACTCGGCGTCGGACGAGTTCGCGTTCGCGGGTGCCTCCGGCGAGCGAAATCGGAACGCATTCGACGTTTCCGGATCGGCGCATCCGCGACTGCAACTCGCGGCGCAGGATCACCGGCGAGTTCTCCGGTATCCTGCGCGCGGAGTCGACCGCGTGAACGACGACGCCGCAGGCACCTTCGAGTTCGGCGGCGAGCACGGCCCGCAGTCCGTCGCGAGGTTCGCACAGCGTCACGAGGTGCGGATCCGGGCTCCGCGCGCCGTCCACGATCCGCTCCAACTCGTTCAGCAGCCGCCAGCGTGAGAGTCCCCCGGCGTGCGCGCGCCTCAACAGGTCCAGTGCCGCCGCCCTCGGCGCCATCTCCACGGTCGGCGGAGGCCGGAGGGGGCGAGGGCGCAGCGACGCGCGGGGGCGCTGTCCCTTCCCGAGTTCAATGAGGTTTCGGCGTCGAAGCCGCGCGAGCGCGGCGCCGACCGTCCCCCGGTCGACGCCGAGTCGGCGCGCCATGTCCCGGGACGACGGGAGGGGGGCGCCGGGTCGCACGTGTCCATCCCGGATCCCGGCCTCCAGATCCGCCGCGAGTTGCCGGCGGAGCGGTATGTAGTGATCCCGCGAGAGCGGCGAGAGCCCGCATCCACGTGCCATGTGTCCGAGCCTCCGTACGCTGGAGTTCTGCTTGTCCGCGCTGTCGACGGGAGTATGGGGACGGGGGCTCAACGGGGGATCAAATCGCCGGCCTTCTCCGGAGGGCCGCCAGGAAATCGTCCACGCCACGCGTGTTGAGGACGTGTTCCGGGGTGAGCCACGCGCGGCGTGCCTGCTCGATGCCGTAGTGCGCAAGATCCAGATCTTCCGGCCGGTGCGCGTCGGTCGCGACCACGACGGGCACGCCCAGGTCGCGCGCGCGCCAGAGGTGGCTGTCCTTCAGGTCCAGGCGGTGGGGGTGCGAGTTGACCTCGACGGCGACCCCGAACTCGGCGCAGGCGTGCAGAATATCGTCGATGTCCACATCGATTGGGCCGCGCCGGTTGATGATCCGTCCCGTCGGGTGCCCGAAGATCATCGAGCGGGGGTGTGCGAGCGCCTTCAGGACGCGTGACGTCTGCTGCGCCCGGTCCATTCCGAAGAAGGAATGGACCGAGATGATGACGACGTCGAGTTGATCGAGCATTTCGTCTTCGAGGTCCAGCGACCCGTCGCGCAGGATGTCGACTTCCAGCCCGCGCAGGATCCGGATCTCGGGGTGCGCCGCCTGCACCTCCGCGATCTCCTGCCACTGGCGTCGAAGCTTCGCGGCATCGAGACCCTCGACCATCGCCAGCGCTTTGGAGTGGTCGGTGATCGCCATGTACTCGTAGCCGCGCGCCACGCACGCCCGGACCATCTCCTCCAGGGAAGCGCGGCCGTCGGACCAGGTGCTGTGCATGTGGACGTCGCCACGCAGGTCGGACGTTTCGACCAGGCGGGGTAGTTCCCCGGCGTCGGAGGCCGCGAACTCGCCCCGGTCGCGGCGTATCTCCGGCGGCAGCCAGGAGAGGTCGAGCGCCCGGTAGACCTCCTCTTCCGTCGCTCCCGCGACCATCTCCCCCTCGGAGGCGATGCCCCGCTCGCCGAGCGCATCGTCCAGGGAGTCCTCGGGGATCGTGAACACGCCGTACTCGGAGACCCGCAGCGTCCGGTCGAGCGCGCGGCGGCGCAGGCGAATGTTGTGCTCCTTCGATCCGGTGAAATAGATGAGCGCGGCTCCCCAGCTTTCGGGGGGCACGACCCGCAGGTCGACCTGCAATCCGCTGCGGAGACGCACCGAGGTCTTCGTCCCTCCGGCCCCGATCACGCTCTCCACGCCGGAGAACCCGGTGAGGGCGTCGGAAGCGGCGCGCGCGTCGTCGGCGAGGACGAGGATGTCGATGTCGCCGACCGTTTCCTTCCGGCGCCGGTAGCTCCCCGCGACTTCCAGGCGGGTGACGCCGGGCGTCGCCTGCAGGTGGTCGATCAGCGGCGGCAGGAGCTTGTCGACTTCTCCGAGGCGGAAGCGGGTTGTGCTCGTGCGATAGTTGCGTATGCCGCTCAGGATCCGATCCTGCGTCTTGACTCCGAAGCCGGGCAGTTCGGCCACGCGTCCTTCGCTCGCGACCTCCTCCAGGTCGTCGATCGATTCGACGCCCAGCTCGTCCCACAGCTTGCGCGCCTTTTTCGGGCCGACCCCCGGGAGCCGCATCAACTCGACGAGCCCCGGGGGGATCTCGGCCGCCATCTCCTCGAGCATCGTGAGGCGCCCGCTTTCCACGAGTTCGCGAATGTTGTCCGCCAACCCTTTCCCGATCGACGGCAGCTCGGCGAGGTCGGCGCCCTGCTCGACCAGCTTGCGCAGGGGGGATGCGTGCGCGTTGATCGTGCGGACCGCATTGCGGTAGGCGCGGACGCGGAACGGGTTCGCCTGCTGGATCTCGAGCAGATCGGCCACCTCGTCCAGGACGCGGACGATCTCGATGTTCTCCATCAGGGCGCGTCGGGTTCGGAAGCGTCGCCCGCGGCGCCGGGTTCAGGAGCCTCATCGGGTGCGGGAACGTCTTCGAACGGCGAGAGGGCGCCGGGTCCGTCGCTCAGGAGCTTGAGGAGGCCCGCCTCGTCCAGGATCTCGACGCCGAGGGCCTGCGCCCGCTCCAGCTTGCGGCCCGGGTTCTCGCCCGCGACGACGTAGCTCGTCTGCTTGCTCACGGACGACGTGACCTTCGCGCCCAGCGCCTCGAGCTTCTTCCCGGCCTCGGAGCGGCTCATGAACTCGAGCCCCCCCGTGAGGACGATCCGGAGCCCGGCCAGCGTGTCGCCCGCACGCGGCGGGGGCTCGGGCTCGACGCAGGCGCGCAGTTCGTCCACGACCGCCGACACCTCGGGGCGGGCCAGGAAGGCGGTGATCTCCTCCGCCATCCTGGGCCCGATCCCGTCCACTTCCTGAAGCGCCTCCCCTTCTGCCGCCGACTCACCTTCTGCCGCTGCCTCACCTTCTGCCGCCGACTCCCCTTCTGCCGCCGACTCCCCTTCAGCCGCCGTCGACAAATTCGCTGCGGCCCGGGCCGACGCGAAG
>VXQX01000036.1:9430-20476 GCA_009838765.1 Gemmatimonadales bacterium | reverse complement strand
GGGGCGGGGCCGCCGCCGGGGGCGAGCAGTTTCCAGGCCGCGGTCAGCAGTCCGGCGGCGGGCCCGCTGCCGGCCCCGGCGGGGTGCGGATAGGGCTGGGGGCCCGACGGGCGGTCGAGCACGAAGGCCGGCCGGCGCGGCGGACCCGGCGCATCGGACGCGGCCGGGCCGCGCGAGGCCGCCGCCGCGAGCGCGTGGAGGGCGCAGTATCGCGCGTACGTCTCCGCCGGGTCGGATTCGGCCAGGATCCAGTCGACGTTGAGCGCGCTCGTCCACGCCCACGTCCGCAGCACGGCCCGCCGGCGGTCGGCCTCGCCTTCCGCCAGCACGGCGGCCCACTCCGCCTCCGAAGGCGGCTCGCCCACGGCTCGCCGCGCGGACGAAGGGGGCACGTAGCGCGCCCCGCGACGCAGCGAGCGATCGCCCGCATCGCGCGCGATGAGCGCCGCTTCGATGCGCCACGCCGGGCGCGGATCGGCGCCCGGCCCCTCCGCGTCCGACTCCGCCGGATCCGACTCCGCCGGATCGGACGCCGCCGGATCGGACGCCGCCGGATCGGGCTCCGCCGGATCGGACGCGGCCGGATCGGGCTCCGCCGGCTCGGACGCCGCGCCGGCCTCCTCCGCCCGCCGGCAGTGCAGGGCGTTCCGGCGGCGGGTCGGGAGTTCGATCGCCAGCATCTCCCACGGTCGCCCCGCCCGGTCCCCGAACGTCAGGAGCAGGGCGCGCTCGTCCGCCGGCGCCCTCGCGTCCACGAGCGACAGGCGCCCGACCCGCAGCGCCTTCCCTTCCACCCCCGAAGCCGGCGCGTCGGCGCCGAGTTCGAGGATGTACCCGTGCAGCGGATGCAGCATCGCGACGAGCCGCGATCCGTCCTCGAAGGCGAGTTCCACGGCGCGCCGCCCCGGTGCCATGCGGAGGCCGGCGATACGGACGCCCCGCCAGCGATCGAGGATCTCGCCGGCGAGGGCCCGGGCGAGGAGGGAGTCGTATCGGGTGCCCATTGCAGGTATATTCGGGGTTCCGCGCGATCCCGACAAACTCCGCGATCGAGACGAATCTCACGTGGACAACCTGCACCCGATCATCCACCAGGCGGGCGCCGAAGAACGCCTCCCCGACTGGGCCGTCATGAGTCCGGCGCGCATCCGCCACGCCGGGCGGGTCGGCAGGTTGATGAGCGACTGGGCGGAAGCCCTCGGGCACGACACGACGACGCGGATCCGCTGGCGTGCGGCGGGCCTTCTTCACGACGCGCTCAAGGAAGAAGGCGTGGAGGCCCTGCGACCCCTCGTCAGCGGGGCGGAGGAATGCCCCGACGCGCTCCTCCACGGTCCGGCGTGCGCGAGCCGGTTGCGGACGGCCGGCGTCGATGACGAACCGCTCCTCCGGGCCATCGCCTGTCACACCACCGGACACCGGGATCTCGGCGCCCTCGGGCAAGCTCTCTACATGGCCGATTTCCTGGAGCCGGGCCGCCTTGCCTCGGGCAGGGAGCGAGTCGGCCTGCGCCGCCGCATGCCGGACGAATGGCACGCCGTCCTGGTCGAAGTCGCGACCGCGAAGATCGGCGTGCTCATCGACGCCCAGATCCCCGTTTCCGCCGCCACCGCCGCGTTCTGGGAGGCGATCACCGCGCCGCGCTGACGGCCCGTTTTTCGCAAATCGTCAAGCGGTTGATTAGATTATCGGGAAGGCAGGATGCAGGATGGTGTGGGGCGGGGTGCCTGCTGGCACGGTCGATGGGCGGATGGGAGGACGACGGGAGGAGACAGAGTGCTTTCGAGGTCCAGACGGCGGTCCAGGCGGGAAACTCGACGAGGTCCTGAGGGTCGTGCCCGCTATCGCAGACGGCAGCGTTCCTTTCACCGCGTGGCTTCCGCATTCCGGGGGCTGATCACGACGGCGATCCTCATCGGCGCCGGTGCCTTCATCGGTCTCTTCTGGGAGGAATGGAAGGTCGTGCGACTCGCGGTCCTGGCCGGCGCCGGTCCCGTACCGGCCGCGACGGCGGCGGGCGCGAGGGAGGAGGGTTCCGCGGCAACGGGTTCCGCGACGGGAGAGATTCCCGGGCGCGGGGACCTGTCGGACCGCATCAAGATCGAAGTCCTCAACGGGGCCGGCGAGAGGGGGCTCGCGCGCCAGTTCGCCGACCGACTCCGGCTCCTCGGCTTCGACGTCGTGGCAACCGGTAACGCCGCACACTTCGACCACGAAGTCACGCACGTCCTGGACCGGTCGGGCCGCCTCGGCGCCGCGCTCGCCGTCGCCCGCGAGCTGAGTACGGACTCGCTGGCCGTCGCCCTCGATCCCGAGCTCTACCTCGATGCGAGCGTGGTGGTGGGGAGCGACTGGGCGGGCCTGCTCGTGAACCTCGGAAAAGACTGAGCCGCACCGACCGTTCCCGCCACAGGCGCTAGCTTTCCCGCGCCAGGCGCAGCTGCCCGCACGCGGCGGCGATGTCGCGTCCCCGCGGTCTCCTCACCGCATTGCCCACGCCTCGCGCGGCGAGCGCCTCCGAAAAACGCGCGATCCCGGCGGCCGAACTCGGACCCCACTCCGGACGCGACGGAATCGGGTTGAAGGGGATGAGATTCACGAAGCAGATGAGTCCCCGCGCCAGCTTCGCCAGCGGCTCCGCCAGCGCCGGGTCATCGTTCACCCCCCGGATGAGCGTGTACTCGAAGCTGATGCGCCGGTTCTTGTAGCTCTGGTAGGTGCGCAGGGCGTCGAACAGCTCCGGCAGCGGGTAGCGCTTCTCGATCGGCATCAGCCGCAGCCGCAGTTCGTGGGAAGGCGCGTGCAGCGACACGGCGAGTTCGAACGGCTCCGGACGCCGGGCGAGTTCAAGAATCCCGGGGATGAGGCCCACCGTCGACACGGTGATCCGCCGCGCCCCGAGTCCGAACCCTTCGTGCAGGGACGCGAGCGAACCGATGACCCCATCGAGGTTCGCCAGCGGTTCTCCCATCCCCATGTACACGACGTTCGAGATCGCGCTGGACGCCGGCCGCCCCATTTCCTCGCGCGCGACGCGCAGGGAGTCGCGGTACTGCGCCACGATCTCGGCCGCCCTCAGTTGGCGCCGGAACCCGAAATCGCCGGTGGCGCAGAAGCGGCACGCCAGCGCGCAGCCGGCCTGCGACGAGAGGCAGAGCGTGAGGCGGTCGCGCGTCGGGATGAGCACGGACTCGACCCGCTCGCCATCGTCGAGCCGCCACAGGTGCTTCACCGTCCCGTCCCTCGAGCGGGCGACGTAGTCCGGTTCGACAGGGGTGAGGGAGAAGGCCGCGTCCAGCGCTCCCCGGAGGCCGGCGGGGAGGTTCGTCATCTCGTCGAAGGAACGCGCGCCCCTCTCCCAGACCCATTTCTCGACCTGCCGCGCCCGGTACGCCGGCGCTCCGCGCGCCTCGAAGAACGCCGCCAGCCTGGCCCGTCCGCCGTCTCCCGGCTCCGCGAGCAGTTCCGCTCGTGTGCTTTCCGTCATCCCCCGCTTCTCGATCCCCCGCTTCTTGCTGGCGTCGCCGAAAATCGGCTATCTTCCGCAGCGTTCCGCACTTCTCGGGACCGATTCCGAACCGATTCCCTGACGCCGCGAGCTCTCCTGACCAAACTATCGCTGCCGACCGAACGACGTGAGCCGGCCTCCCTCGAGACAGCCCTGCGCGACGCCGGCTGCGGGCAGGTCGAGGCCTCGTGGTCCGGACGCGAAGTCCGGGTCATCGGCTGGGTACACCGCCGTCGCGACCTCGGAGGGCTCTTCTTCGTCGACCTGCGCGACCGGAGCGGCCTGCTCCAGCTCTCCTTCGGTCCGGAGTGGTCGGACGCCGCCGTCCTCGAGCTCGTGGCGGAGCTGAACCCGGAGGATGTCGTGCAGGCGGCCGGCATCGTCGCGCCGCGCCCCGAGCCCAACCCGGACATGATCACCGGCGAGATCGAGGTCCGGGTGTCGAGTCTGCGGCGGGTGTCCGTCTCCGACCCGCTCCCGATCCTCGTCTATCAGCCCCCGGACGAAGAGTTGCCCTCGGAGGAGCTGCGCCTCCGCCACCGGATTCTCGACCTGCGTCGTCCCGAGATGCAGCGCAACCTGAGGCTCCGGCACGTGGCGACGAACGCGGTGCGCGCCTCGCTCACCGAGCAGGGATTCGTCGAGATCGAGACTCCGCTCCTCACGCGGCAGACGCCGGAGGGGGCGCGGGACTATCTCGTCCCCAGCCGGGTGCACCAGGGCCAATTCTTCGCGCTTCCACAGTCGCCCCAGCTCTACAAGCAGCTTCTGATGTGCGGCGGCTTCGACCGCTACTTCCAGATCGCGAAGTGTCTCCGGGACGAGGACCTGCGGGCGGACCGCCAGCCGGAGTTCACGCAGATCGACGTGGAGATGGCGTTCGTCGAACAGGACGACGTCTTCCGCGCCGCCGAGAAGATGTTCGCGCGCATCTGGCGGGACGGGCTCGGCCGGGACCTTCCCGTGCCCTTCAGGCGCCTGCCCCACGCCGAGGCGATGGCGCGCTACGGCACGGACAAGCCGGACCTCCGCATCCCGTGGGAGATACGGGATTTCACGGACGCGCTCACCGGCATCGGCTTCGGCATCTTCGACGGCGCCGCGCAGGGCGGCGGACGCGTCCGGGGGCTCGTCGTTCCGGGCGGTGCGGCGCTCTCCCGCTCGCGGATCGCCCACTACGACAAGCTCGCGCAGGAGGCCGGCGCGAGGGGCGCCCTGTGGCTCAAGCGCACTGCGGACGGCTGGTCCGGTCCGCCCGCGAAGGTCGTCGGCGAGGAGGTCGCGGACGTGCTCGAGGCGGAGTTCGGGGTGGGGGAGGGCGATCTCGTCTTCTTCGTCGCCGGCCTCGACGCGGAGAGTTCGCCCGCCCTCGACCGGTTGCGGCGCGCGGCGGCCCGGGAACTCGGCGCCGTGGACGAGGACGGCGAAGCGTGGCTCTGGATCACGGAGTTCCCCCTCTACCACCGGGATCCCGACACCGGCCTTCCCGTTCCGGCCCAGCACGCCTTCACGATGCCGGCGGACCCCGACCCCGAGCGCCTGCGCGAAGATCCGCTCTCCGTGAACGCGGTCGCGTACGACATCGTCTACAACGGGATCGAGTTCGCCAGCGGGAGCATCCGCTGTCACCTGCCCGAGGTTCAGCGCGTCATCCTCGAGGCGACGGGGCTCGCGCCCGAGGAGGTCGAGGCGCGCTTCGGCTTCCTGCTCGAGGCGTTCCGCTACGGCGTGCCGCCGCACGGAGGGTTCGCGGTCGGCATGGACCGCGTGGTCGCCGAGATGGCCGGCTGCCCGTCGATCCGGGACGTCATCGCCTTCCCCAAGACGGCCGCGGCGCGAGGCCTGCTCGAGCGGTCGCCCTCGTCCGTGACCCCGGCCGAACTCGATGAACTGGGGATCTCGGTGACCGGCGAAGCCGGGAACGGAACTTGAGCGTGGCGACGGAGCGGCGCCTCTCCATCGACGGGGCCGATCAGCAGTTGCTGGCCGGCGTGAACGACTCCAACCTCACGACGCTGGCCCGCCACTGCGACATCCGCGTCGTCCTCCGGCGCGACGAGATGATCCTCTCCGGGCCGCAGGCGGACGTGGATCGCGCCTCGCCCACGGCGCGGCGCATGATCCGCTACGCGAGGCTGCGGCGTCCCTTCGATGCGGTCGATGTGGAGCGGTTGCTCGAAGCGCCCGCCGACGGCGACCGCGGCTCGCGGAAGTCCGCCGGCGCCCGGGGATCCGATGGTTCCGGCCAAACGGAGGTCGCGCTGGCGGGGGCCCGGCGCGCGATCCGGCCCAAGTCTCCGGGACAGGACAAGTATCTGGCCGCGATGCGCGAGCGCGACATCGTCGTCGGCATCGGTCCGGCCGGCACCGGAAAGACCTACCTCGCCGTCGCCGCGGCGGTCGAAGCGCTCAACCGCAAGCGGATCCGCCGCATCATCCTCACCCGTCCCGCGGTCGAGGCCGGCGAGGCGCTCGGCTTCCTGCCCGGCGACATCCGCGAGAAGGTCGACCCTTATCTGCGCCCGCTCTACGACGCGCTCGAGGACATGATGCCGCACGAGCGCGTGCGCCGCGCCATCGAGGACCGTGTGATCGAGGTCGCCCCCCTCGCGTACATGCGCGGACGGACGCTCTCCGACGCGTTCCTCATCCTCGACGAAGCGCAGAACGCGACGACCGCCCAGATGAAGATGTTCCTCACCCGGCTCGGGCTGAACTCCAAGACCGTGATCACCGGGGACAAGACGCAGATCGACCTCCCCAGGCCCGAGGATTCGGGACTCCTGGAGATCGAGGAAGTCTTGCGCGACGTGGTCGGGATCGACTTCGTTTACCTGGATGACGCGGATGTCGTCCGGCACCGACTCGTGAAGGAGATCATCCGCGCGTACCGGGAGTCCGAGCGTTGAGTTTCTTCGGCCGCGTCCGAGACTACCTGCGCCCCGTGAACCGGCCGCCCGTCGGCGGCCGCCGGGACGCGTGGGTCCACCACGGATTCCGGGCCGGGATGGTCGCCCTCATCGCTCTCGCCGTCCCCCTGATGTTCCCGCAGAGCACGCCGGGCGGGTTCGACGGCATCGACCCGGGCAGCGTCGCCCGGCAGACGATCAACGCGGACTTCGACTTCGACGTTCCCAAGGATCCGGATCGCCTGCGGGAGCAGCAGGACGACGCGGAGGCCGGCGTAACGCCGAGGCTGCGCTTCGAACCCGCGCGGGCCGACAGCAGCGTCGAGGGCGTCAACGCCTTCGTCGCGCAGCTCGACTCGGTCATCGCCGCGGCGGAGGCACGGGGCTCGGAGGAGGGACTCCCGGCCGAGGCCGGCGCCGTGCTCGTCCGGGACGAAGTCCGCCGGGTCGCGGGCGGGATCGGGATCGACCTTTCGGCCGAGGGAGTCATCGACTCGCTCCAGGTCGACTACCTCCTCGACGGAGCGTCGCGCGGCCGGCTGCGCGACGAGCTTGCAACGGCCTTCGAGGGACTGCGCGAGGGCGTGATCCGCGAGAGCGAACTTGCGGATATCAGCGCGGCGAACGTCGTCGTGCGCGAGGGGTCTTCCGGCGACGACCGCGTGCGCGCCATCGGGGATCTCGTCCGGCTCGGCGACTTCACGCGGGCGGCCCGGGAGGGGGTGGGAGACCGGCTGCCGCCCGGGGGCGCGGCGCTCTTCCAGCAACTCCTCCTCATGGGGCAGCCGACGCTGCGCATCGACCAGGACGCGACCCGGCAGGCGCGCGAACAGGCCCGGGCCGCGATCCCCCAGGTCGAGGGCTTCGTGCTCGAGGGACAGCGCATCATCACCGAGAACACGGTGGTGACGGAGGAGGAATACCGCCGGCTCCTCGCCTACCAGGCCCAGATCCTGGAGCGCGGCGGGACGCGCACGACATCGGACTTCCTCCGCAACGCGGGCATGGTCCTCCTCGTCGTGAGCATGCTCGGGATTCTGGTCTTCGCGACGTTCCGCTTCCGCCGCGACATCTACGAGGACCTGCCCAGCTTCACCGTCCTGCTCGGGCTCGTCGTCATCGTGATGGCGGCGGCCGGGGCCGTGGCCGCGACCCAGGGGTCGCCCGCGCTCGTGCCGGTCGCGCTGGCCGGCCTCCTCGCGGCGGCGCTGTTCGACAGCCTCCTCGGCCTCGTCGTCGTCTCGACGATCACCGGAATCCTCATGGGCCAGCCGCATTATTCGGGACTCGCGGCCCCCATGGTGACCGTTGCGGGCGGCGTCACGGCGGCCTTCGCGGTCCACACGATCCGCTCGCGTTCCCAGAGCTGGGTCCTCGTCATGCTGATCACCGCGGCGTACGTAGGGGCCGGACTCCTGCTCGTCTTCACGGGCCACTACGCGCTGGGCGAGATGGGGTCGACCTCGGCCCTCGGGTTCCTCAACGCCACCGTGTGCGTCGGACTCGGCGTCGGTGTCGGCCTCCCGCTGCTCGAGACCTTCACCGGGCGGACGACGGAGGCGTCGCTGCTCGAACTCTCCGACATGAACCGGCCGCTCCTGCGGCGACTGGCCCGCGAGGCGCCCGGCACGTACGCCCACTCGATCAACGTGGCGAACCTCGTCGAGGCGGCGTGCGAGGCGATCGGGGCCGACGCCGTCCAGGGCCGCGTGGGCGTCTACTACCACGACATCGGGAAGCTCGAGCGGCCGCAGTACTTCATCGAGAACCAGCCACGCGGGCTGAACCCGCACGACCACCTCACGCCGTGGCAGAGCGCCGAGATCCTGCGCGACCACGTGCGCCACGGGCTCGCCATGGCCGAGGAGGCGCGCCTGCCCGAGGTCGTGAAGGATTTCATCCGCGAGCACCACGGGACGCAGTTCATCCGCTACTTCCTCGAGAAGGCCCGCGCCCTGGAAGGCGTCGCGGAAGTGGATCCGAGCGACTTCGCATACCCCGGCCCCAAGCCGCAGAGCAGGGAGACGGGCGTGGCGATGCTGGCCGACGCCGTGGAAGCCGCGTCGCGCGTCCTCTCGCACCCGAGTCCCGAGCGGATCCGGGCGCTGATCGACCGTCTCGTGCAGGACCGAATCGACCACGGAGAACTCGACGATTGCCCGCTCACGTACCGCGACGTCCGCATCGTCAAGCGGGAGTTCGCGCACGTTCTCACGGGGCTCTATCACCACCGGATCGACTATCCGAAGCCGGCGGGGCCCGGCGATACGCCGGGCGGCCAGGGCGATACGGCCGTCGGCGGCGGGGCGGAGAAGGGCGTCGCGGAGGCGGCGGTGACCGCGGGGGAGGGAGGCGCGTCGGCGCCGATCGACCTCGAACAGGCCGCGCAGGGCGACACCGGCCCCATCCCCGCCCTGGACTCGCTCCCCGATGCAGACGCGGAACCGGACGCGGAACCGGACGCGGAGCCGGACGCGGAACCGGACGCGGCCGCGGAGCCGGCCGGGGAGCCGGAAGGAGTCGCCAGCGGGCGGACGGATTGACCGAACCCGTGCCGCCCGAGATCCGCATCGACTTCCCCTCCGGCGAGGACGACGGTTGGCGGGGTCCCTCCGAGGCGGAGTTGAAGGCGGCCGCGCGGGCAGCCCTTCGCACGGGGCGCACGGAGCGCACGGAGCGCGCGGGTCGCGCGGGCCGGGCTCCCGGCGCGGACGCGAGCGCAGGCCACGCCGGCGGCGGGGGCGCCGAGCTTTCCATCGCCTTTCTCCCGCCGGAATCCATGCGCGCTCTGAACCGTGACTACCACGGGGTCGACGACCTCACGGACGTGCTCGCGTTCGGGCTCGGCGAGGATCCGCTCGTCGGCGACATCTACATCTCTCCGGAAGCCGCCGAGGCTTCCGCGCGCGAGCTGGGACTCGACCCGCGCGAGGAAGTTCTGCGCCTCCTCATCCACGGCGTTCTCCATCTGCTCGGGCACGACCATCCGGAAGGAGAGGCGCGCTATGCCTCGCCGATGTTCGAACTCCAGGAGCAGCTGCTCGCGCGCCTGCTGGCCGAGTTTCGTGGCCGCGCGTAGCATTCCCCGTCCTCCGGGGCCTCTCCGAAGGCCCTGATCCGCGAACCGCCCGCCTCCGCGGGCCGGTGTCCGAGTGAGCATGCACGAGCAACTGGAAGAGCAGCGCCATCTCCTGATCGAGGAGGTGCGCGCCCGCCTCGAGGCGGGCGACGCGGACGCGCTCCTCGCGTTCGTGGAACCGCTGCATCCGAGCGACATGGCCGACGTGCTCGAGCACGTCGAGGAGGCCGAACGCATGGCTCTCCTCCAGCTCATCCCCGCCGCCCTCGCGTCGGACGCCCTCGCCGAGATGGAGGAGGAGGAGAAGCCGGGCGAGCTGCTCGCGAGCATGGAGCCGGAGCGGATCGCCGAGATCGTCGAGGAACTCGCGGACGACGACGCGGCCGACCTCATCGGCGAGCTCGACCCGGAGGAGCGGGCCCGCGTCTTCGAGTCGGTGCCGGACGAGGAAGAGCGGGAGATCCGCGAACTGCTCGAGTATCCTGAGGAGTCCGCGGGAGGGATCATGACCCGCGACCTGTGCGCCGTGGGCTCGGGGGCGACGGCGGCCGCGGCGATCGAGGAGCTGCGGGCGCAGGCCGAGGAGACCGAGGACCTCTACACCGTGTTCGTCGTCGGGCCGCGGGGGCGGCTGCGCGGCGTCGTCACGCTGCGGGACCTCGTGCTCGCGGCGCCGGAGACGCGAATCGCCGACCTGCTCGAGCCACCCGCGGCCGTGGTTTCGGTGGATCTCGACCAGGAGGAGGTGGGGAAGATCCTGTCGCGCTACAACCTCGCCGCGATCGGGGTCATCGACGAAGAGGGCCGGCTGGTGGGACAGATCACCTTCGACGACGTGATCGACGTCGTTGAGGCGGAGGTCACCGAGGACATCCTGCGCTTCGCCTCGGTGTCGGACGAGGAGCAGCTGCGCGGGACGACGCTCGGCGCCATCCGGAGCCGGCTGCCGTGGCTCGCGGTGAACACGCTCACGCTGTCGGTGGCCGCCGTCGCGGTGTGGCTGTACCGGGACACGATCGAGCAGTTGGCGATTCTCGCCGCCGTGATGCCGGTGATCGCGGGCCTGGGCGGAAACGCGGGCACGCAGGCGCTTGCGGTCACGATCCGCCGCATCGCGCTCGCCGACGAACTGCCGGAGGAGCGCTGGTCCGCAGTGGTCAAGGAACTCGTCGTGGGCCTGGTGAACGGGCTCGCGATCGGGCTGCTCGTGGCGCTCGTCTCGCTGCTCCTCCCGAACACCGAGGCCATCTTCGGGCTCGTCGTGATGATCGCGATGTGGGGGAACCTCGCCGTGGCCTCGGCGCTGGGCGCGTTCTTCCCGATCCTGCTCGAGCGGTCCGGCGTGGATCCGGCGGTCGCCTCGTCCGTCTTCGTCACGACCTTCACGGACCTGTTCGGGTTCGTCCTGTTGCTGGGGCTCGCGACCCGGTTCCTCCTGTGAGTCCGGCGTTCGATGCGGGGGGGGGGGCCCCCCCCCCCGCCCCGCGGGGGGGCCCCCCGGGGGGACCGGGGGGGCGGGAGCCAGCGTGAAGAACAATAAAAAAAAAAAA
>VXQX01000036.1:0-9420 GCA_009838765.1 Gemmatimonadales bacterium | reverse complement strand
GAGGGGGGGCCGCCCCCCTCGCCCCCCCCTGCGCGCCGGCGCGGCGGGCGGGGGGGCCCCCCCCCCCACCCGGGGCCGGCCCCCCCCCCTGGCGCTGGCCCGGGGGATCTCGCACGTCGAGAACGAGAGCGACGGATTCGAGGCGCTTCTCGAGCGGCTGGACGACCGCACCGGACGCGCGCGGCGCATCGGCATCACGGGGCCGCCCGGCGCGGGCAAGTCGACGCTGACGGCGTCACTTACGCGGCATTACCTCGAGCAGTCTCTCAAGGTCGGGATCGTCGCCGTGGACCCGACGAGTCCGTTCACCGGCGGGGCTCTGCTCGGCGACCGCATCCGCATGGGGGAACTCTCGACCGAGCCGGGCGTCTTCATCCGTTCGATGGCGAGCCGCGGATCGCTCGGCGGCCTCGCCACCGCGACGCGCGAAGCCGCCGACCTCATGGACGCCGCGGGTTACGACCGCGTGATCCTGGAGACGCTCGGCGTGGGTCAGGCGGAGCTCGACGTCGCCGTCTCCGCCGACACGACCGCCGTCGTCCTCGTCCCGGAATCCGGAGATGGGGTGCAGGCGATGAAGGCCGGCCTCATGGAGGTGGCGGACCTGTTCGTCATCAACAAGTCGGACCGGCCCGGCGCGGACCGGCTGGAGAAGGAGATCGCGATCATCATGTCGATCCGCTTCGCGAACCGCCCCGTGGCCGGCGCGGGCGGCGGCGCGGGCGGCGAAGCAGGCGGCGCGGGCGCCGACGAGATCTGGCGCATGCCGATCACGCAGACGGTCGCGTCGGAGGGCCGGGGGATCGAGGCGTTCGCCGCGCACCTGGACCGGCACTTCGACTGGCTGCGGTCGACCGGAAGGCTCGCGGCGAACCGCCGGGCCGCCCGCCTCCGCCGCGCGCACGACGCGCTCCTCCGCCGCTCCCGGCGCGACGCGCAGGCGATCTGGCGCGCGGCCTCACCGGAGACGCTGGACCCCGGCGCCTCCCCCTACGCCCTCGCGCGCCGACTGTACGAGGAGTTCAGGGAGGGCCGCACCGGAAGCCTCAAGGGAACCTGACGACGAGTCCCGTCCCCGTGAAGAAACCCGTGGCGGACTCGTTCAGCCCCACGCCGGCCCGGATGTCCCACTGCAGATCGTCGCTGAAGCTCCAGGTGAAGCCGCCGTTCGCGTAGTGTTCCGCTCGGGTCCCATCGACCTCGGCGTGGAAGAAGGCGAACCACTCCGCGTAGACCCCGGCTCGCGCGCCCAAGGAGAACCCGGCCACGGCCGACTGCGCCCACTCGGCGTACTCCGCCGCTTCGCCCCGGGGCCCGCCGCCGCCGGCATCGCTCAGCGCCCGGTTCACCTGCGTGCTGCCCGCCAGCGCGACGTCCTCCGTGAGGTCCCACCCGTAGATGAAGTTCACCCCCGGAAGCGTGCGGTCGCTGGTAAAGGCGTCGCTTCCCGCGGGGACCGTCACCTGGGGAAGGATCGCCACCGCGGGCCGCAGCCCCTCCTGTTCCGCCAGGGCCAGCTTGACTCCCAGGTAGAGGTCTTCCATGCCGGTCTCGGTGACGTTCCGCCCGTCCGCCTCCGCGCCCACGGACACGGGGCGCAGGCCCACCCGAAGCTCGAGGCTCTCGCCGAGCGCGCCGACCCTCAGGAGAGGTTCGCCGAGCGAGTGCGTCCACACGCCGCCGCGGCCGCCCTCCGGCCGGTCGTATTCATACGTGTAGCCGAACTCGAGCTGGACCACCCCGCGCCCAACGGTCGCCGCCGCCTCGGTGAAGTCCGGCCGGTCGGCGACCAGGGGTCCGCGCTGCCCGTGCGCGGACCCCGGGATCATTGCGAAGAGCGCGCCGATTGCGAGGGTCCGACCCATCCATCGTCTGCGCATCGTGTTGCCTTTTCTTCAGGTGTTTGCGGTCCGGCGTGCGTGAGACACGATGCCGGCACGTTCCCGCGGGAACGTCCGGTCCCTACTTTGGGAGCCGGCAGCGTGCGGCAGGGACGCCGCGGCGTGAACCGGAGGATACGGGACGGGGCATGAGCAAGCACGGCGCGCTGAGCGATCAACTCGAGCTGTGGGAGGCGGTCTTCCGCAAGGCGCCGCAGCGCGACGACACCAGCTTCCGGAGCATCTCCGGGCGGGAGATCAAGCCGCTCTACACCCCTCTCGACGCCGGCGACACCGGCCCGGGGGGATACCTGGACCGGCTCGGCACGCCCGGCGAGTTCCCGTTCACGCGCGGCCCGTATCATTCAATGTACCGGACGAAGCTTTGGACGATGCGGCTCTTCTCCGGCTTCGCCACCGCGCACGAGACGAACGAGCGCTACAAGTATCTCCTCCGGCGCGGACAGACGGGGCTCTCCGTCGCCTTCGACTTCCCCACCCTCATGGGGTACGACTCCGACGACCGCCGCTCCGAGGGAGAAGTGGGGAAGTGCGGCGTCGCGATCTCGAGCCTCGCCGACATGGAGACGCTCTTCGACGGAATCCCGCTCGACAGGGTCTCCGTGTCGATGACCATCAACGGGCCCGCGCTCATGCTGTACGCCTTCCTCCTGGTTACGGCGGAGAACCAGGGCGTGCCGCTCGACCGCGTCCGGGGGACGATCCAGAACGACATCCTCAAGGAATACCAGGCCCAGCACGCGTGGATATTCCCGCCGGAGCCCGCGCTCAAGATCATCGCCGACATCTTCGAGTGGTCGGCGGAGGCCGCCCCGCGCTTCAATACGATCTCCATCTCCGGCTACCACATCCGCGAGGCGGGGGCGACCGCCGCGCAGGAACTCGCCTACACGCTCAAGAACGGCTTCACCTATGTGGAGCGGGGCATCGAACGCGGGCTCGACGTGGACAGCTTCGCGCCGCGGCTCTCCTTCTTCTGGGACGTGCACAACGACTTCTTCGAGGAGATCGCGAAGTTCCGGGCCGGCCGCCGCATCTGGGCCCGCCACATGCGCGACGTGTACGGAGCCCGTGATCCCCGGAGCCTGAGGCTGCGGACGCACGCCCAGACGGCCGGCGTCTCGCTCACCGCGCAGCAGCCGCACAACAACATCGTGCGGGTCGCATACCAGGCGATGGCGGCGGCGCTGGGCGGCACGCAGTCGCTGCACACGAACGCGATGGACGAGACGCTCGCGCTCCCCACGGAGGAGGCGGCGAAGATCGCCCTCCGCACGCAGCAGATCCTCGCCTACGAGACCGGCGTCCCGAACACGATCGATCCCCTCGCGGGCTCCTACTACGTCGAGTCGCTGACGGATGACCTCGAGTCGGAGGCGGAGGAGATCTTCCGTGAGATCGACGACATCGGCGGGGTCGTGTACGGAATCGAGTCCGGCTACTTCCAGGCGCAGATCGCGGCTTCGGCGCGCCGCTTCCAGGATGAGGTGGAGAAGGGGACGCAGACGATCGTGGGCGTGAACCGGTTCGAGGATGCGGAGGAGCCCCCGATCGAGATTCTGAAGATCGGGGAGGAGGCGGCCGCGAAGCAGGAGAAGCGGCTGGCGGATCTCCGCGCGCGCCGCGACTCCGGCGCGGTGGAGCGGGCGCTGGAGACGCTGGGGCGGGCCGCGCGCGAGGAGGAGAACCTGCTGCCGCCCCTGCTCGACGCCGTGCGGGCCTACGCTACGCTGGGCGAGATCCGGATCGTGCTGGAGAAGGTGTACGGCCGCTTCAAGGAGCCCGTGGCCTTCTGAAGCGACGAGACCCCGCGTCCGGGACTTCCGAGGAGACCTTCTTCGGGCTCTCCGCGCTGCATCAGGGCCCGCCGCAGGTACCCGGAAGGGGTGACCTCGACTTCTCCCGCGCGGTGCTCGACCAGCTGTACAGCTATCGGCCGAAGCGCGAAGGCATCGCCTATCCGCTGTGGCTCCTGACGGGAATCTTCGGCGGCCACCGCTTCTACCTCGACCGTCCCGGGACCGGCCTCCTCATGCTCCTGACCGTGGGAGGCGCGGGGCTGTGGTGGCTCGCGGACGTCCTTCTCATCCCGCGCATGGTGCGGAAGTTCAACGAAGACCAGGCGCGGCGGCGGTTCCTCGGCCTGGCGCCCCGCCAGCTCGCCTTCATGCCGGCCAAGGGCGAGACGCTCCCGCCCGAGCCGCACTGGGCCGCCAAGCGGCGGAAGCGCGTCCGCCTGGTGGCCGACTCCGTCGTGATGATGCTGGCGGGCGGGTCGATGGGCGCCTTCGCGCGCGGCTTCGGGGTCTACGAACCGATCATCGCGGTGCTGGCGCTCATCGCGATCACCCTGCTGGGAACCCGCTGGACCGCCCTCTCCAACCTGCCCATCCTGCGGGGCTTCGACCGCTGGGCGCACCGGCTGCGGCTGTTCTACTACACGAACGATCCCGGCGGAGCGGTGTCGCTCGCCTTCCGCCAGGTGCTGGCCGCGTTCGCCATCCTCCGCAAGCGGCGGCGGGCCGAGGCCAAGCTCTACCTGCAGTTCGGCGTCTGGTTCACCATCATCTTCACCGTCTTCGACATCATCCAGGCCAGCCGCGGCACGGGGGGCTTCACCGGCGCCCTGGTGCAGGACTTCTACCTGACGCTGTTCGCGACCTACGCCTTCGCCGCGCCGATCGGGGCGATCCTCAACAAGCACGTCCTCCTGCAGCGCAGCGACCGCGTGATTTGGGTGCTGAGCGGCGTCGCCGTACTGTTCATCGCAACGAGTCTCTTCTGAAAGGTCGGTGACCGCATGCGCAGAGTCGTCACGTCGCTCCTGCCCCTCCTGATCGCCGCCCCGCTGATGGCGCAAACGACACTCGGATTTCGTGGCGGACTGAGCGAGGCCAGAGCCTCCACGGATGTGGAGGACACGGTGGACCAGGAAGCGCGGCGGGGTGTGGTCGCGGGCCTCGACATCGCGTTTCCGGTCGGAAGCGCGGTCGAGCTTCGGATCGGTGGAGCGTACGTCCAGAAGGGTACCGGCGTATCCGCGGACCTCCCGTCGGAAGGCATCTCGGGCTCGACCAGCATCGAGGCGGACTGGGTACAGGCATCGGCGCTCGTGCGCATCGGAACGCCTCGAGACGGCGGAGCGTCCTTCGGTCTGCTGCTGGGCCCGTGGGCGGCTTCCCTCCTCTCCTGCGAAGCGAGCCTGGACTTTGACGTCGGCGAACTGGGACCGGTGAGTGAATCGATATCGTGCGACGATTTGACCAAGTCGACCGATTACGGCATCGCGGCCGGCGCCGGCGTGGAAATGGCGATCTCCGACGGCCTGCGGCTGGGCGTGGATCTGATCTACTCGCTCGGACTCGCAAACATCGACGACACCTCGACGGAGGACGTCAAGACGCGGCACCTGGCGCTCCAGGCCGGGTTCGTGATCCCGCTCGGAGGCTAACGAGACTCTCCCGCGCGCTCAGGGCACGAGCGCGCGGGGGGGCGACATCAGTTCCTCGACGCGGAAGATCTCGCCGTCCTTCAGCACGATGCGGGCGCGGCGGAGGTCCTCGATGTTCTCCAGCGGGTTGCCCTCGACGATGAGGATGTCGGCGAGCGCTCCCGCGGACAGGGTGCCAAGCTCCCCCTCCATCGCGAGCGCCTCGGCGGCCACCGACGTGGCCGTGCGCAGGGCTTCGACCTCCGTGAGGCCGCCCCAGACGTAGTTCTCGACTTCGGCGATGAGGGCGGCGCCGTAGGGGATGATGGGGGAGTCGGTGCCCGCCACCACCTTGCCGCCGCCGCGCACGACGCGGGTGACCGTGCGGCCGGCGTCGGCGAGCAGCTCGTCGATGCCCCCGGCCCGGCCCCTCGTGAGGGCGCGTGCGGTCATGGCCTCGGCCATCCCCTCCGGGAACACGGCCTCGAAGCGGGCGTCGGTCGTCCAGGAAGGGTCGTCGGCGACGGACTTCCACCAGCCGCCCATGAGGGCCATTGTCGGCGTGATCGTCATGCCGGAGGCGGCAAGGAGCTGGATCACGTCGTCGTACGTCCGGTACATCGCCGTCACCTTCGGCGAATAGCCGCGGCGGCTCGTGCCCGAGATGTGTTCGACGTGGTCCTGGCCGTGCGCGACGGCCGGATAGATCTCGTGACTCGCCACCGGAATCCCGATCCCGTGCGCGAAGTCGATGATGCGGCGCTGGATGAGGTCCGGCATGCGGACGTAGGTCTTGATGAGGGAATAGCCCACGTGCTCGGCGCGGTCCAGCTCCAGCTCGAGGTTCCCGTTGGGGCCGAGAGAACCGGCGCCCGAGTAGTAGATCCGGTTGCCGTCCATCGTGCGGCCGGTGGCGAACTCCCGCGGTCCGATGCGGCGGCCCGAGTCGATGGACTCCCGGCGCTCGGCGACCTCGTAGGGGTCCGAGGTGGGATCGCGGATCGTCGTCACCCCGTAGGCGAGAAAGGCGCGGCCCAGCGCCTCGCCCATCCCGTAGCCCATGTGCGAGTGCATGTCGACGAGGCCGGGAAGGACGGTGTGGTCGCCCGCGTCCACGACCTCGCCCCCCGCGTCGATGACCGCGGCGAGGCGCGCGTCGCTGTGCGGGGCGACGGAGACGATCCGGTTGCCCTCGATGATCACGTCCATGTCGCGGGAGATCTCGTCCGAGACGCCGTCCCACACGCGCGCCGCGCGTACGACCACGGCACCCTCGCGCGCGGGGCGTTGCCACTCCAGCCGCAGCGGAATCTCTTCGGAGCGGCCGTCGTCGAGGTGGTAGCGGCGCAGGCCGCGCGTCGACTGATAGACGATGGACCGTGAGTCGCCCGTCCACGAGATCGCGTCCGCGTGGTGGTTGGAGAGACGTGTCGGCGGCGCGCCGGGCACGCCCTCCGCGTCGACCTCGACCATCCACAGCACGCCCTCGCTGGCGTATGCCATGCGCCGCCCGTCCGGCGACCACACCGGCCCGTCGAGCGCCCGCACACCCATGTTCTCGTGATCGGCCGCCGTGACCCGGCGCGTCTCGCCCCCGTCCAGCGGCTGCAGGAGGATCTCGTTCCGCCCCTCCCGGAAGCGCGACGAGTACTGGGAGAGGACGGACATCGCGATCGTCCGCCCGTCCGGGGAGAACGACGGTCGGCTGGGGGCGAAGAGATCGTTGCGGATCGTGGTGAGTTCTCCCGTCGCGAGGTCCACGACCCGCACGGCGGCCTGCAGTCCCATTACGGAGGTGAAGACGATCCGGTCCCCGGCGGGGGAGAACACGGGGCCCACCTCGCCGCCCGGTTCGGTGGTGGCGCGCGTCTCGGTGTCGGTGGCCATGTCGCGCACCCAGATGTCGAGCGAGCCCGCCCGGTCCGAGGCGTAGGCAAGCCGCGAGCCGTCGCGCGACCACGCCGGCATCAGGTCGACGAAGGGGTCGTCCGTGAGCCGCCGGGGCGTCGCGCCGCCCGCGGCCTCCGCCTCGTCCGCCCCGTCCGCGGCGATGTCGAGCAGCCATAGGTCGCCGAGGGCGGTGAAGGCGATGTGGCGACCGTCGGGGGAGACCGCCGGGGCGACGATCCCCTGCACGGGCTCCGGTCCTCCAGCCTCGAACGAACGCCGCGCGCGCTCGTAGTCGCGCCGCGTAAACGCGAACGTGGCCTCGAAGGGGATGTCCGCCCCCGGCGCGCCGTCCGCCGACACGCGCCGGAGGCGCCCGTCGCCGGTGTAGGCGATCTCCAAGGCGTCCGTCTCGCCCCCCGTCCCGTCCCCCGTCCGGTCTCCCATCCACATGGGACGGAAGGGGAAGACGTCCGCCCCCGCTTCGGTGAGGCGCGTCGGCGTGGCAGCGCCCCCGCCTCCGGCCGCGCCGCCGCCTCCGGTCGCGCCGGCGTCGGCCACCCAGAGGCCGGTCTGGCCCTGGACGACGGCCGAGTACGCGATTCGGCTTCCGTCCGGGCTCCACGCCGGCGAAATCGCGCCCGCGTTCCGCGCCACGACCCGGGTCGAGCCGCCGCTCTCGCGGACGATGATCGCGCCGAGGCCGCGGTCCGAGGCGTAGGCCAGGGATTCGCCATCCGGCGACCACTGCGGCGTGAACTCGTGTGTGGGCGCGTCCGTCACTCGCTGGATTCGCCCGTCGCCGGGCCCGCCCGAGACGTCGAGCGTCCAGATGTCGTAGTTGCCGGAACGATCCGACGCGAAGACGATCGCGCCGCCATCGGGGGAGTAGGCCGGCTCCCGCTCGTCGTAGGGACCGAAGGTGTGCTGCACCGGGTCGGTCCCGTCGGACGCGATCGACCAGATGTGCCAGCGCCCGTCCCGAAACGACTGGAACACGATCCGGCTCCCGTCCGGCGCCCACTGCGGCTGCCGCGCGTCGTAGTACATGTCCGTGATCGCGCGCGCCTCGCCGCCCCCGGCGTCCATCGTCCACAGCGTCCCCTGCAGGTCGAGCACGATCCGGCGCCCGTCCGGCGAGACCGCCGCCGCCATGTTCGTCCCCTCCGACACCGTGACGCGGACCTCGCGGTCCTGCGCGTGCGCCGCCGTCGGCAGAAGAAGCGCCACGGGCAGGAGAAACAGCGCCAAGGGCAGGAGAAGCCGCACCGCCAGGGGAATCAGCGCGCTGGACGGCCGTCGAAGTCGCGGGACCGATAGCTGGTACATGGAGTCATCTCCTGGTCTCTCGGGATGAAGGAGATGATACGGCAGGCCCATCAGTCCTCGGCAAGCCCCGGGTGCTGGCGGTAGTGGCGCATGCGCGCGGCGTAGGCGAAGCCGAAGAAGTATCTGCGCAGGCCGTCCGCCGAGCCGGGCGGCACGTCGCCGTCGAAGAAGAGGCGGCAGAACTCCTCGCGGGCGCGAAGGATCTCCTGGCAGCGGTGCCCCCGCCAGCGAGGGTCCGCGGCCGTCAGGTCGAAGAGTTCGAGCGCCCGCGCAAGAGCGCCCTCGAAGCGACCCGCCTTTCCGCTCTCGTGTGCGCGAATCGCGCGCTCCACCTCGCTGCCGACGTTCCCGAGTTGCTCGACCAGATCGAGCCGAGCCCAGCCGCCCGCGGCCGCCTGCCTGTGAAGGGGGGGCGCCATTGCGCGCGCTTACGCGGCGGGAATCAGGGACTCGACCAGCGCGCGAATGCGCTCACGCGTCCGCTCGTCGTCCACGCCGCGGGAGCGGTTCCCCTGCCCGGGCCGAATGTTGATCAGCGAGTCGAACTCGATCCACTCCGGTCCTTCTTCCTCCAGATACAGGTTGATGCCCCAGAGATCCTGCTGGCGGGAGTCGTGCTGGAGGAGCAGGGCCTCATCATCGGCGTGCAGATCGCCTCCGACAGCCATCACGTCGCGGGAGACATCGACCACGGCCTTGATCCAGTCGCCGAACTGAGCCTCGGCCATCTGTGCGAGATCCGCACGGGAGATGGGTTGCGAGATGATGCGCCCCGACGTCAAGCCTCGTCTCCCGGAGAAGTGTGAGCGGTGGAAGAGGCAACGTAACGGCGGTATCCCTGACCGCACAGCGGCTCTTGACGGGTTGGGGGGC
>VXQX01000021.1 GCA_009838765.1 Gemmatimonadales bacterium | reverse complement strand
CCCCCGCCCCCTCCCAGGCCCGCGACGATCGTCGTGAGTCCGGCCACCGCCGAACTGGCCTCCCTCGGGGCGAAGGTCCAGTTCCGCGCGCGAGTGAACGACCAGAACGGGCGGCCGATGACCGGGGTCGCGGTGACGTGGGCGTCAGGCAACTCCGCGGTGGCGACCGTTGACGCCACCGGGCTCGCGACGGCGGTGGACAGCGGGACCGCGACGATCACGGCCTCAGCGGGGGAAGCGGCGGGCGAGGCCGTCCTGCGGGTCGTTCCGCGCGGTGTGTCGCTGGAATCACTGCTCGACTCGCTGATGGTCGCGTTCGCGGGCGAGCACGATATCGGCGCCGCGGCCATCGGCGTGATGAAAGACGGCGTCATCGTCTATGACCGGGTGTTCGGCTGGAAGGACCGGGAGCGGACGACCCCGCTTCCGGAGAATGCGATGATGCGCCTCGCGAGCGTGACGAAGCCGTTCACGGCGGCGGCGGTCCACGAGCTTGCCCGCGAGGGGGCGCTCGATCTCGACGCGTTCGTCTTCGACCTCGGGCAATCCGTTGGGGGATTGCTGGATATCGAGCCCTTCCCCGCACTTGGAGACGCGCGCCTCGCCAGGATCACGGTTCGGCACCTGCTCGCGCACCGGGGCGGGTGGGACCGGAGCGTCGCGGGCGACCTCACGTATCGAGAAATCGAAATTGCCGAGACGATGTCGGTGCCGAGCCCGCCTGGACGGCTCAATACCGTGCGGTACATCCTCGGCCAGCCCCTCCAGTTCGATCCGGGTTCCGAACGGAGCTACTCCAACATCGGGTATCTGCTTCTCGGCCTCATCATCGAGGAGGTCTCCGGCACGGACTACCTGAGCCTGCTCTTCGAGAAGGTGCTGTCGCCGCTCGGCGTCCGAGAAGACGACGTCATCCTGGGCCGAACGTTTCCGCAGGACCGCAGCGACCGGGAACCGTGGTACGACCACGGCGACTGGCTCACCCGCAACGTGTTCGATCCGGACGGCCCGCGGGTCCGGTGGCCGGAAGGGGGTTGGGACCACGAGGCTCGCGTCGCACAGGGCCGGCTGGTCGCGTCGACCGGGCCCATCCTGCGCCTCCTCGACGTCTACCAGGTCTCCGGCGAGGACATCGGGACGCGTCGCCGCCGCCCCGAGCCGATCGGTTGGCGGTGGTACCATGGCGGCGGCCTTCCCGGAACGTCGACGACCGCTCGACAACGCTGGGACGGAGTCAACTACGTCGTCCTCTTCAACAAGGGGCTCCGGCCGTACGGTAGACTGATCGGAGACATCCTCGACGACATCCTCGACAACACCCGGATCGCCTGGCCGCAGGGGCACCGGGCCCCGGATGGGGCGAACCGGGACCCGGACGCCGCCGTCGGAGTGCCGCGATGAGCCCGCGCGCCGCGCGCGGGGTCCGTGTACCCAGGTGGCCGGCCGTGGCGCTGGGTTTGGGGGTGCTGGGAGTTCTCTCCTGCGGCGACGATTCCGTGGGGCCGGGGCCGTCCCCTCCTCCCTCGCCTCCGGTCCCCGCGTCCGTGACGGTCACGCCGGCCGGGACAACGCTGGCGGCGCTGGGCGCGACCGTTCAGTTGTCGGCGGAGGTGCGCGACCGGAATGGCCAGGCGATGGCCGGGGCGGTCGTCGCGTGGTCGAGCGGAAACGCCTCCGTCGCGATGGTGGACGCGACGGGTCTGGTGACGGCTGCGGCCAACGGCACCGCTACGCTTACGGCCACTGCGGGCTCGGCCTCCGGGACCGCCGAAGTGACGGTGGCCCAGGAGGTGAGCGCGGTCGCGGTGACGCCGGCCGCCGACACGCTGCTGGCGGGCGACACGCTGCGCCTCTCCGCCGATGCGACAGATGCGAACGGGCACGCGGTGACGGGGGCCTCGTTCGCCTGGTTGTCCAGCGACGCGTCGGTGGCCGGCGTGGACGAATCGGGACTTGTGAAGGCGGTTGCCGCGGGGACGGCGGTCGTGACGGCCGCGTCGTCGGGCGTCCCGGGGAGCGCGGAACTCGTCGTGGTCGCCCCGGCGCCGGCCGCGGTGGCGGTGCGGCCGGACACGGTGCGGTTCACTGCCCTGGGCGAGTCGGTTCAGTTGTCGGCGGAAGTGCGCGACCAGGCGGGCCGCACAATGGAGGGTGTGGCGGTGTCCTGGTCGAGCGCCGACGTCTCGGTGGCGACGGTGGATTCGCTGGGAGTGGCCATCGCCGTGGGTCCCGGCGCAACCACGGTGCTTGCGGCGGCGGGCGAGGCGACGGGTCAAGCGGTCGCGCTGGTGATGCAGTCGGTGGGCTCGGTGATGGTGTCGCCGACAGCGGCTACTATCGTACTCGGCGACACTCTCCGTCTGACTGCGGAGGCTCTCGACGAGAACGGGCACCGAGTGGCGGGCGCGGCGCTCTCCTGGTCGTCGAGCGACGCCGGGGTGGCCCGGGTCGACGACACGGGCCTGGTCGAGGCCGTCGCCCTGGGAACGGCGACGATCCGCGTATCGGCGGGCGGCCTGTCGGCCACTGCCGGGATCACCGTGGAGACCTCGGACCGCGCGGCCCTTGTTGCGCTCTACGAGGCGACCGGCGGGCCGAATTGGCGCAACAACGACGGCTGGCTGAGCGATCGCCCGCTGGACGAGTGGTACGGCGTGGACACCAATGCCTCCGGACGGGTCGTCCGGCTGGAACTCGTCGCCCGGGAGCGGGTGGGCGGCGGCACGACCCGACGGGTGTCGAACAACCTGACGGGGCAGATTCCAGCGGAACTCGGTAACCTGGACGGCCTCCACACGCTGGAACTCCCCGGCAATGAGCTGACCGGCCCGATCCCGCCGGAAATCGGCAACCTCGGCGGTCTCCGGTGGCTCGACCTCGGCGCGAATGAACTGACAGGCTCGATCCCGCCCGGACTGAGCAACCTCCGCGGCCTCCAGACGCTATACCTCGGAGCGAATCAGTTGACCGGCCCGATCCCGCCGGAACTCGGCACGCTTGCCGGCCTCATTTCCCTCGAGCTGCTCGACAACGATCTGACCGGTCCCGTGCCGCCGAACTTCGTGCTGTTGGAGCATCTGGGGTGGTTGTACGTGCAGGGGAATCCGGATCTGTGCGTGCCGGGCACCGCTGCATTCAACGCGTGGATCGAGGGAGTGGTGCGACACCACGACGTCGACAACGTCGATCCCTGCAATACGGCGGACGTATCCGTGCTGAGAGGCTTGTACGCGGCCGCGGCAGGCTCCGGCTGGATCCGTTCCGATGGTTGGCTGAGCGAGCGGCCAGTGGACGAATGGTACGGGGTCGGGGCGGATTCGCTGGGTATGGTCGTACGGCTCGATCTTTCCGACAACAATCTGGTCGGCGAGTTCCCGCCGCGTCTTGCCAACCTTGCCGCACTCCGGGAGCTGCGCCTGACCGGGAACCGCGTCGCGGGTCGGCTGCCGCTCGGCTTCGCCCGGCTTCCGCTGCACACGGTGCTGGTGGAGTCCTCCGTGTGCGCTCCGATCGAGAAGGTCTTCCAGAGCTGGTGGGCCACGGTGGAGACCAGGCCCGCGCTGCCGACTTGCGCGCCTCTGGCCGACCGGGACGCGCTCGTCGCCCTCTATCATGCCACGGAGGGAGACAACTGGACGAACAACGATAACTGGTTGTCGAACAGACCGCTTTCCACCTGGTATGGCGTCTCGACCACCAGCCGGGACGCCGGTCGCGACGGTGCGTACAGTCGGCCGGACCGGAGGGAAAAGGCCGGCGCGGGTGCGGAGGAATACGCCAGGGACGGCGTGCTTGACAGCGAGGTGTTGGAGGACGAACTCGAGGAACTCCGTTCGCGCTGGCTGGAGGTTGGCCCCGGCGAGGAAACCGGCGACGGGCCGACACCCGCCTGGGTCCCGGAGCCTTTTGCGACCGACGGGCCCGTCGTGGGTCTCAACCTTTCCCTCAACGGATTGACGGGCGAGATCCCGCCCGAGCTTGGCAGCCTCGCCGGGCTCGAGCGGCTGGATCTGTTCGTCAACGATCTCCATGGTCCCATTCCGCCCGAACTCGGCAATCTCGGCGCACTCAACTTCCTGAGACTTCAGGGAAACGATCTCGACGGTCCCATTCCGCCGGAGCTGGGCGGCCTGTCGCAACTCACATATATCAGCTTTCAGTCCAACCGTCTTGAGGGTCGGATTCCGCCGGAACTCGGCAACCTGGAGAACCTGGAGCACCTCAATCTCTCGTTCAACCAGCTCAGCGGTCCGATTCCGCCGGAACTCGGCAACCTCCGCAGCCTGGATGAGCTCAATCTCGATGTTGCCCTGAGAGGTGGACCCGCGGGGACCATCCCTCCCGAACTCGCCGGACTGGCGAACCTCAGTTACCTGAGTCTGGCGGGGAACGACCATACGGGCCCGATTCCGTCCGAGTTGGGAAAACTGGTCAACCTGCGAACGCTGCGTCTCTTTCGGAATCGCCTGACGGGCCCTGTTCCGCCCGAACTCGGAGCACTCTCGAATCTCGAGACGCTCAGTCTGGGCAGCAACGAACTGAGCGCGCCGATTCCGGCCGAACTCGGGGATCTCGCAAGCCTGGAACTTCTCAGGGTTACCGGCAACCGGCTGTCGGGACAGATCCCGCCGGAACTGGGCAGCCTCGCCAGCCTGAAGTTGCTTCACCTTCATGACAACGGCCTGACGGGCACTATCCCCGACAGCTTCCTGAGGCTGCGTAACCTGGAGACGTTTCGGATCGAGAACAACGACGGCCTGTGCGCGCCGAACACGGATGCCTTCACTTCCTGGCTTCAGGGAATGTCCGACTGGAGCGGGCCCAGATGCGGGGGCGACCGGGATGCCCTCGTGGCGCTATACAATGCGACGGACGGTCCAAACTGGATCGACGGCACCAATTGGCTCACCGACGCGCCCCTCGGAGCTTGGTACGGCGTGGACACGGACGCTTCCGGCCGCGTCGTGCGACTGGACCTGTCCGGACGGTGGGACTCCAACGCCGGGGAATGTGTGGTGCACGGGCTTTCGGGTCCGATCCCGCCGCAGCTGGGTTCGCTCGACGAGCTGCAAGATCTGCGCCTGCGTTGCAACCGGCTGACGGACAAGATTCCGGCGGAGCTGGGTGGTCTCGCCAACCTGAAGTACCTGTCTATCAGCCGCAATGCCCTGACGGGTGAGGTCCCAGCGGAGCTTGCCGGTCTGGAGAAGCTCGAATTCCTTTATCTCTGGAACAATCGATTGACGGGCAGCATCCCGCCGTGGCTCGGCCGTCTTGCAAACCTGCGAACCCTGGCCCTCGACGTGAACCGTTTTACGGGTAGGATTCCGCCGGAACTCGGTCGCCTCTCACGCTTGCAGTTCATGAACCTTGGAGGCAACCCGCTGACGGGCGGGATACCGCCGGAACTCGGCAATCTCACTAACCTCAAGAACCTCAAGCTGTGGAGCGCCCAATTGACGGGCCAGGTCCCGGAAGAGATTGGGAATCTGGAAAACCTGCAGGAGTTGATGCTCCAAAATAATCAATTGACGGGCGCCATCTCCGAAAGGTTCCTGAGGCTGGGCAAACTGGAGACGTTTCGGATCGAGAACAACGACGGCCTGTGCGCGCCGAACACGGATGCCTTCACGTCGTGGCTTCAGGGAATCACCAACTGGCGCGGGCCGAGATGCGACTCGGGCGGCGGCGACCGGGCTGCCCTCGTGGCGCTATACAATGCGACGGACGGTCGAAACTGGACCGACGACGTCAATTGGCTCACCGACGCGCCCCTCGGCGACTGGGCCGGCGTGGGCACGGACGCTTCCGGCCGGGTTGTATCACTGCA
This sequence comes from Gemmatimonadales bacterium, assembly GCA_009838765.1. Taxonomy (GTDB): domain Bacteria; phylum Gemmatimonadota; class Gemmatimonadetes; order Palauibacterales; family Palauibacteraceae; genus Palauibacter; species Palauibacter ramosifaciens. The sequence goes on along the minus strand of VXQX01000021.1, from coordinate 14,807 downwards.
TCTGTACGCCAATCGAATGACGGGCGAAATCCCGCCGGAACTCGGCAACCTCACCAGCCTGGTGCGCCTTTACCTGGACTACAACGACCTGACCGGCGAGATGCCGCCGGAACTCGGCAATCTTGCCAGCCTGACCCACTTCAACCTCGGATCCAACGAACTGACGGGAACTGTCCCACGAAGTTTTCTTGAACTGAACAACCTGGAAGCGTTCTGGTTCGACGACAATGACGGTCTGTGTGTGCCGAACACGAGTGCCTTCTCGTCGTGGCTTAGTGGGATTGCCATCTGGCTTGGGCCGAGATGCGAGGGCGGCGATGGCTACGTGGTGCTGAGCGGGCTGACGATCACACAATCGGGTGCTTTGAGATGGGGCAACTTTACGAACGGTGGTTGCCTTTCCGCGAGACAGGTCACCATTAACGGCACCGCGTACGAGGTGCACTGGACGGAGTGGCAGGTGACGACGGACGGTTCCACCTGGACTCAGGTCTCCGGCACCCGCAGGACGGCACAGATCTGCGGATATGACCTGAGCGGCGCGGCGGCGGGCACCTACCGCTGGGTGGGTGAACTGACGCCCGCGGGCGGCAGCCGCACCGCGTACAGGAGCGAAAACGAAGTCACCGTGGGCGGTGGCGGAGGCAACCAGTCGCCCGTCACGGTGGGCACGATGCCGGCCATGACCGTGGAGCCGGATGCGACCGGAAGCGTGCGCGCCTCGTCGTATTTCAGGGATCCCGACGGAGACCGACTGACGTACACGGCGAGTTCGTCCAGGACGAGCGTCGCGACGGTCCGGGTCTCCGGCAGCACGGTCACGGTGGCCGGAGTGTCGGAGGGCACGGCGACGATCTCCGTCACGGCCGCCGATCCGGGCGGCCTGTCGGCGGTTCAGACGTTCGGCGTGACGGTGGAGACGGGCGGCGGTGGCAGGGAAGGCGAGTGCGTGCAGGGCGCCACCTACGGGCGTGGCGAGAGCTGCGATGTCTATGGCACCGGGGGGAGCAGTTCCAAGTTGCCCTTCACGGTCCTGAGCGACGGGCGGGGGCATTTCGGCTTCTCCGTTTCCAGCAACCGCATTGACAACAGAAACGGTTCCATCAACGGGGTCACGTATTACTTCCTGGCGAGCCACCAGGGCGGCGGCGTCTGGAAAGTCGATGAGTACAGGCCATGAAGCCCATGAGCGAGGAACAAAGTAGACGGAGATGAGCCAACCCGAATTCGCGGGAGACCGGCGTTGGAGCGATCGACGACACCCGGATCCGATGGCTCGCAGCTTTCCGCCGTGAGGCGTGCAGCAACGGTCGCGCTCTGCACGGCCTGCGCGCTGCTCGCGATCCTGTCGTGCGGTGACTCAGCCACGGCTCCGCCGCGGCCGGCGGCACCTCCGCCCGCCCCTCTGCCGGCGACGGTGTCGGTGAGCCCGTCCACGGCCGAGTTGCCGGCGATAGGGGCGACGGTCCAACTGACGGCCGAAGTGCGCGACCCGCGCGGGCAGCCGCTGGCGGGAGCCACGGTGACCTGGGTCAGCGGCGCGCCGTCCGTCGCGACGGTTGGCTCGACGGGGTTGGTGACGGCGGCCGGCAACGGCACGGCGACCATCACGGCGACCGCGGGCGCGGCGTCGGGCAGCGCTTCAATGACGGTGGCTCAGGTCGTCGATTCGGTGGTGGTGACGCCGGCCGTCGACACACTTGTGGCGAGCGACACGCTGCGTCTTGCGGCGCAAGCGTTCGATTCGAACGGGCACCGCTTCGAAGATGCGGCGTTCTCGTGGGCATCGAGTGACGCGGCGGTGGCACGGGTGGACGCGACGGGCCTCGTGACCGGCGTGGGCGCGGGCGCCGTCGTAATCCAGGCCGTGTCGGACGGCGTATCCGGTCGCGCGGAGCTGATCGTGACGCCACGCGGCCCGGCGGCGGGATTCACGACCGCGCGCGCGGCCGCCGGGGAGGGGGAGCGTGTCTTCCTCGCGATTGCGCTGGATCCGCCGCCGGACGCTGCGGTGGCCCTTACGTACACGATCGGTCCGGACCGCGATGCCGGGTCCGCCGACGCGGATACCGCCGACTACGCCGATCCGCGTGGCGGCAGGGTCGAAATCGGGGCCGGACGAACCGGTGCAACGATCGAGATCGCCATCACGGACGACGACGAGATCGAACCGGTCCGGGAGATCTTCGTCATCCAGCTGGACCAGCCCGCCGGGGAGACCGGATACACGCTGGGTCGGCAGAGCCATGCAACCGTCACGATCGAGGAGGGCGTGTGCGACCGGACCCAGATCGTCCGGAAGGGAATCATGGACCATTCGGGAGCCACACTGTGCTCTGGCCCGGACGAAGCCGATCTGGCCGCGATCACGCAACTGGATTTCTGTCCAGCTTCATACGATGCCTGCGGGACAACAGGCGGCCTGGCCAGCCTCCGCGAGGGCGACTTCGCGGGTCTCGCCAGCCTTCAGGAGCTTCAGGTCAGGGGCTACGGCGGACTTACTCGACTCCCGGCGCGCGTGTTCGCCGGACTGTCAAGCCTGCGCGAACTCAACGTGCAGAACAATGGCCTGGCCGAACTGCCCGCAGGTCTGTTCAGCGGCCTGACGAACCTCGAATGGCTGTTCCTCCCGGGCAACCGGATTCGATCACTGCCGCCGAACGTGTTTCTCGGGTTGAGCAAGCTGCGGCACGTTTCTCTTAACCGGAACCCCGGAACCCCGTTCCCGCTGGTTGTCGAGATCGTGCGAACCGACAGCCAGGATCTGCACGCTCCAGGGCCCGCCCGGGTTGCAGTTCGGATCGCCGAGGGGGCGCCGTTCACGACGCGGCTTCCTCTGTCGGTATTGGGAGGCACGCTCTCGGCGGAGACGGCCGTAATCGAGGCAGGACGCGCGAGCAGCGATGACATCACCCTCTCGCGGGGCGAGGACGGCGCGGCCGGGGCGCTCGTTGCGGTGGGGTCCGTGCCCGCTCTTCCCGGGAGTTTCGGAGGGATCGTGCTCGAGGCGGCCGAGCCGGTCGCGATGTTCCGGCCGACGGTCCCGGTCGCTAGGCTGGGCGCCTGGAGCGCGGCCGCGGCGGAGGGTGACACGGCCACGGTGGTGGTGTCGTTGTCCGCGCCGCTCACGTCAACCGTCACGCTGGACTACTCGATCGGCCCGGACGACGACGGCACGACGCCCCGCGCCGACGGATCCGACCATGCCGGCGGGTCGGGCGGCACGATTGAAATCGCCGCCGGGACGACCCGCGCTCTCATCCGGGTTCCCATAAACGACGACGACGAGATCGAGCCCCCCCAGGAGTCCTTTCTGATCGAATTGACCGAGCCCGGGGGCGACTCGCCCTACGCAATCGGCTACCCGAACTTCACCACCGTCACCATCGAGGAGGGCGTCTGCGACCGCACGCGCCAGGTCGCGCGAGAGATCATGCGGACAACGGGGGCGACCGGCTGCAGCCAGATCAGCGAAGCGGATCTTGCGAACATCACGGCGCTGAATCTTCACCCCGGCGGGACCGGGACGACGGATGTCCGGGCCGAGCGCGAGCCCTACCTCGCCCCCTGCCGGACTCGGGGGCGGGCCGCCGCCGATCCGGTTGTGCGGTTCGATTGGGGACCGGGCGCATGCGGCCCCGGCGCGACGACCGAGGACGTCGCGGGGACCGGGCGGAGCGTCGTTACGTCCGACGCCATTACGGCGCTACGCCAGCGTGACTTCTCCGGCCTGACCGGCCTGCGGAGGCTCGACCTGAGCCGCAACCGCATCGGCGAATTGCCGGACGGCGCCTTCGCGGATCTCTCCTCCCTGACGTTCCTTTCCCTCGAGGGCAACCCGCTGACGGAACTCGATCCCGGAGATTTCGCCGGGTTATCGCGGCTTTCGCGCCTGAACCTGCGCTCGACCCGCCTGACGGGACTGCCGTCGCGGGTGTTCTCGGATCTTGCGAACCTCAGGCAGCTCTATCTTCACGATGGCGGCCAGATTGCGGAACTCGCGCCCGACGCCTTCGCCGGCCTTGCGAGCCTTGAGCTGCTCTGGTTGAACAACAACCGACTCACCGAACTCCCTCCCGAGGTGTTCGCGGATCTCACCAGTCTGAAAGAACTGTGGATCTGGTGGAACCACCTCGCCGATCTGCCGCCCGGCGTATTCTCCGACCTCTCCAATCTGGAGAGCCTGTTCGTGAACACGAACCGCCTCACGGAGTTGCCGGATGGCGTATTCTCCGGCCTGACCCGCCTGACGCACCTCGGAGTGCACGATAACGAGATTGCCGAACTGCCGTCCGACATATTCGCGGGCCTCGGCGAGCTCGTCGAACTTGTGCTGGTTGAAAACCGCCTTTCTCGGCTCCCCGCGCGCTCGTTCGCCGATCTTCCGAATCTGGAACTCCTTGCACTGGAAGGAAACCGGCTGACCGCGTTGCCGGAGGGGGCGTTCGACGGCCTCGGCAGCCTGCAGGAACTGTACCTTGGCTTCAATCGGCTGGCCGATCTGCCCGACGATGTGTTCTCCGATCTTGCCAGTCTGGAGTCGCTGAACCTCGCATTCAATTGGCTGCAGGATCTGCGCGCGGGAATATTCGTCGGACTCGCACGAATGCAGAGTTTGTCACTCACCGGGAACCCCGGCGCGCCATTCACGCTGACCCTGAACGCCAGTCGCACCGATAACGGTAACGCTCTGGCGCCGGGGCCGGCGAACGTGAGCCTCACCCTGGAGGAGGGTGCGCCCTTCGGCATGACCATTCCGCTGTCGGTGCACGGCGGCGAATTATCCGCCGGTGCGCTGACGTTGGTAGCGGGCAGCGACCGTAGCTCCGAAGTCACCGTGAGCCGTAGCGCCGGCAACCAGGCCGGCACGCAGGTCGTGCCCGGGCCGGCCCCGGCGCTGCCCTCAACGGTAAGGGGCGTGCAACTGGCGATATCCGATCCGCTCGTCCTGTTCGGGACGGTGTCGAACCGGGCGCCGGTGGCGGAGCATGCGATGCCGTGGCTCGGGCTGCGCGCGGGTGGAGATGCCGCTGTGGTCGATGTCGCCTCGTACTTCCGGGATCCCGATGGCGACGACCTGGCGTACTCGGCAACGTCCGGAAGCCCGGAGGTCATTTCCGCCCGCGTGGCCGGTCGCCGGGTGACGATCGATCCGGTAGGGGCCGGATCGGCGACGGTCACGGTGATGGCGACCGATCCGGGCGGGCTGAGCACGCCGTCCTCGCTCCGCGTCGGCGTTCGGGGGAGCAGTCCCGGGTCGTACGACATCGACCTCTTCCTCGTCGACGAAGTCAGCGAGTCCATCCAGGCAGCCTTCGACGACGCCGTCGATTACTGGTCATCGATCCTGGCGGACACGGAACTGCCGGACGTTCCCGTTGCTCAGGATCTCCTGCCCCTGGGCTGTTGGGACATCATCACCGAGCGGACGGTCCCGACGATCGACGACCTGTTGATCGTCGCGTCCGTCAGGAAGATCGACGGCCCGTTCGGGGTACTGGCGTCGGCGGGGCCGTGCGGGATCCGGGAGGGACTGGGCGGGCTCCCGTTCATCGGCGCGATGCAGTTCGATGTGGACGACCTTGAACGGCTGGATGCAGAAGGTGACATGGAGGAGGTCGTTCTGCACGAGATGGGTCACATCCTCGGGATCGGGACGATCTGGGACAGGTTCGGCCTGCTCGTCAACCCGTCCCTGCCGGACAACTCGGGAGTGGACACGCACTTCCCGGGCCCACTCACGATCGCGGCTTTCGACGAGGCGGGGGGGACGACGTACACCGGCGGTCAGAAGGTACCGATCGAGAATCGGGCGGGACCGGGATCGGGCGACTCGCACTGGCGGGAATCGGTGCTCGACCACGAACTCATGACGCCCGCCCAGAACGGCGGCGTGCCCGATCCGTTGAGCGCGATTACGATCCAGTCGCTGGCCGACATGGGCTACACGGTGGACGTCGGCGTGGCGGAACCGTATCGGTTGCCTGGCACGGCCGCCGCCGCCGCCGACCCGGCTCGCAAAATCGAATACGGCGACGACATTCTGCGGGGGCCGATCGTCGTGGTGGACCGCAACGGGCGAATCGTCCGGGTGATTCCGAACTGAGCCCGCAGTTATCCGCGCGCGGGGCGTCCCGGAGCGTGGCGTTCCGCGCAGAAGTGTCCACGCGTCTCCATCCCCGGGACTCCGCTGGTCCAGATCCCGCTGAACCCGTTGTGCCCGAGTTCCCGCACCTCGAGGACGAGGAAGCTCCCGTCGAAACGGACCCTGTCCCGGCGATTCGCGTCCGATCCGAACCGGAGGAGAATGCTCGGCTGCCGACCGCCGCCGCCCTCGATGACGAGGACGCCGGGGGCCGCGGGATCGGCGCTGGAGAGATCCCCGACTCGGACCGCTCCCACCGCCTCCACATCGATATCCGCGGTTCCGAAGAGCGGGAGTACGGTGCCGGGGATCGGGTCGCCGCCGCTTCCTCTGAAGTACCGCAGACTGGCCGGCTGTTCGTGCAACACCAGGTTCGCCCGCACCGACCGCGCCCCTCCTTCCGATGCCTGGCCCACAAGAGCGAGCGAGTACGTTCCCGCCGCACCATCCAGAGATGCGCCGGAGCCGAGAGAGCCCGCGGGCGCCGCACAGGCACGGGCTGCCGCGGCCGCTTCCATCGGGGCCGCTCCTTCACGAATCGAGGCCTCGCCGCCCGAGACGGCACACGACACGAGAGGAGCAAGCAGACCCGTATACCAAACCAGCCGAGCGCGGCTCATCGATGGCCCATCAGAACCATCCGTCCTCCTTCTGCTCCAGCCTCGCGTTGCGGCTCGGCCATCTCGCCGCTCCCGGCACTCCGGCAGGCTCGTACGTCCTCGCCCCCGAGACCCGTTCATCTTTGCAAATCCGGCATGCCGTTCCAGATTTGCGAGGATACTGCAGGTTCGTCGCAACATGATGGCTCCCATGGTCCAATGGCCAGGATCTCGCCCTTTCGAGGGAGGGAGGTGGGTTCCATTCGCCCCGGGAGCGTCCTGGCAGCGCCGTGTGACCGAGGGGCAACGAAGAGGGGAGCGGCCGATGCGCGTGCCGGTGGCTGTGCGAACCAATTGATGCGACGCGGGATCGCGGTGCGCCGCCTCGTGATCGGCGTCGTCGGGGGCCTCGGCGCTCTGGGGGCTTTCGCCGCGGCGGGTTGCGGGGGCGAGGGGCAGCGGACGCTCTCGATCGCGACGGGGAACACGAACGGGCTTTACTACCCGCTCGGCGGCGGCCTGGCCTCCATCTGGTCGCGGCACGTGGCCGGCGTGAACATGAAGGCGGAGACGACCGCCGGCTCCGTGACGAACCTCATCCAGGTCGCAAAGGGGGAGAGCGAGGTCGGCTTCACGCAGGCGGACGCGCTCGCCGCGGCGCTGGCTGGCACCGGGCGCTTCCCGGAGCCCATGCCGCTCGCCTCCCTCGGGAAGCTCTATCCCAACGTCGTGCACCTCGTGACGACCCGGAACACCGGGATCGAGTCGGTACACGATCTCCGCGGGCGGCGGGTATCGGTGGGCCCGCCGGGGTCGGGGAACGCGGTCACCGCCTGGAACGTGCTCGAGGCGATGGGGATCGGGGAGTCCGACTTCACGGTCCGGCAGCTCAACTACGCGCAGATGTCGAACGGGCTCAAGGACGGGACGCTGGACGCCGGGTTCATCGCGGGCGGCGTGGGGATGCCCGCCGTGGTCGAGATCGGCGTCTCCCGGGACATGGTCCTCGTACCCTTCTCGGAGGACGAGATCGCGACGATCGTCGGGTCGGAGCCCGCCTACAGCGGCTTCCGCGTACCGCCCGGCGTCTACCGCGGCGTCGATGAACCGGTGCTCACGCCCACGCTGTGGAACCTCCTCGTCGTCTCCCGCGCGATGGAGGAGGGACTCGCGTACGATCTCACGCGCACGATGCTCGAACGCCGCGAGGATCTCGAGAACATCTCCGGCGTGGCGAGCTTCATCACGCCGCCCTCGGCGCGCGACGTGGGCGATTTCCCGCTCCACCCCGGCGCCCGCCGCTACTTCGACGAAGTTCTGGAACCTGCGGCGCGTTGACGGCGCGTTGACGATCCGTTGACGACCCGGCGGCCGCCGTGGCGGCGCATCCTCTTCGCCCTCGCGGTCGGGCTTTCCCTCTTCCAGCTCTGGCAGAGCACGACCGGCACGCTCTCGGCCACGCTCGGCCGGCCCATCCACCTCGCCTGGGTCGTCGTCCTCACCTTACTCGCCAAGTCCTCGTGGACGGGGAAGGGCCCCGCGCCCCGCTGGAGCCTGTGGCTCGACGCGGCTCTGGCGCTGGCCGCCCTCTACTGCGGGTGGGTCATCGTGAGCTTCGACTACCGCGGGGTCGACCACATCCTCTACGGGCTCACGACGCACGACCTGATCGTGGGCCTCGTGTTCGTGATCCTCCTCTTCGAGGCGACGCGCCGCGCCGTGGGCTGGGTGATGGTCGGCGTGGGCCTCGTCTTCCTCCTCTACGCCGGGTTCGGAGACCTGCTGCCGGACGTGATCGCGAATCGCGGCTTCACGCTCGAGCGCATCCTGCGCTTCCAGATCTTCACGGGGGCGGGGCTGTTCGGGACACCGCTGGGGATCGCGGCGGGGACCGTGTTCATCTTCGTCCTCTTCGGCGCGTTCCTCGAGGTGACGGGGGCGGGACGCTTCTTCATCGACCTCGCCTTCGCCGCCGCGGGCCGGTTCCGGGGCGGGCCGGCCAAGGCGAGCGTCATCGCGTCGGCGGCCATGGGGTCGATCTCCGGCTCGGCGATCGCGAACACGGTGACGACGGGCGCGCTCACGATCCCGATGATGAAGAAGCTCGGCTACCGTCCGGAACAGGCGGGCGGGATCGAGGCGGCGGCCTCCACCGGCGGCCAGATCATGCCGCCGATCATGGGCGCCGGCGCCTTCATCATGGCGGACTTCACAAACACGCCGTACCGGGAGATCGTGGCGCTCTCCATCGCGCCGGCCATCCTCTACTTCGGGTGCACGCTCCTCTTCGTCCACCTCATGGCCCTGAAACTGGGACTGCGGGGGATGAAGAACCCGCCGCCGGTGCGGCGCACGCTGCAGGAGGGCGTCCACTTCCTGCTGCCGCTCGGGCTCGTCGTCGCGCTCCTCCTCCTCAACTACTCGCCGCCGCTCGTGGGGGCGGTGGGCTGCCTCGCGGTCGTCCTCACCGGGATGGCCCGGAAGCGGACGCGGGTCGGCTGGCGCACCATCCTCAAGGGGCTGCGGACGGGCGCGGTCCTCGCGCTGCCGATCTCGCTCGCCTGCGCGACCGCCGGGATCGTTGTGGGCGTGATCGGCCAGACGGGGATCGGCCTCCAGTTCACCGAGTCCGTCGTGCAGGCGGCCGGCGGGCTGCTCTGGCTCGCGCTCATCTTCATCGCGATCGCTGCGCTCGTCCTCGGCATGGGACTGCCGGTGACCGCGGCCTACATCGTGATCTCGGTCATGGCGGCGCCCGCGCTGGAGGGACTCGGACTCTCCCTCCTCGTCGCGCACATGATCATCTTCTGGCTCTCGCAGACGTCGAACGTGACGCCGCCGATCGCGCTCGCCGCCTTCGCCGGGGCCGGGGTGGCGGGTTCGGCGCCCATGCGGACGGCGACCCAGGCCGTGAAGCTCTCCCTCGGTTTCTTCATCGTGCCCGCGATGATGGCCTACTCGGCGCTGATCCTGGTGGACGGGACCCCGGTGACGGCGTTCGTCTTCGCCATCGTCTGCACGGTGGCGCTCATCTCGGCCGCGGCGTACGCGATCGAAGGGTTCGCGGTGGCTGAGTGCAGCGTCGCCGAACGCGCACTGTTCGCCGCGGCCGGGGCCCTCATCCTCGTGCCGAGCGACGCGCTGCGGATGGCGGGAGTGCTGCTGGCGGCCGCGATCCTCGCCCTCCACGCCCGGAACGTGAAGAGGGGACGAAGAACGACGTAGCCGCGGGCGTCAGGCCTCCCTCGCTTCCGCGGCGGCGCGGCGCATGGCCTTCTTGCGCTCGATCGGGTCGAGCTTGCGCTTGCGGAGGCGGATCGCGTCGGGCGTGACCTCGATCAACTCGTCTTCGTTGATGAACTCGAGGGCGAGTTCCAGCGTCAGTTCCCGCGGCGGCTCCAGGCGCACGTTCTCGTCCGCGGCGGCGGCGCGCATGTTCGTGAGCTTCTTCCCCTTCGACACGTTGACCTCGAGGTCGCCGGGGCGGACGTGCTCGCCCACGATCATCCCGCTGTAGACCTCGACGCCCGGGCCGATCAGCATCGCGGCCCGCTCCTGAAGGTTGAAGAGGGCGAAGGACACCGACGTTCCCGGGCGGTCCGCGACGAGCACGCCCCGGCGCCGGTGTTCGAGGTGTCCGGCCCGGGGGCCGTACTCGAGGAAGCGGTGGTGCAACTGGCCCTCGCCGCGCGTGTCCGTGAGGAACTCGGAGCGGTATCCGAACAGGCCGCGGGACGGGAGCTTGAAATCGAGGCGCACCGGACCCTCGTCCGTGGGTCGCATCGAAAGGAGTTCGGCCCGCCGGCTTCCCATCTTCTCCATTACCACGCCGACCATCGCGGACGGGACCTCGATCGCGGCCTCCTCGTACGGCTCGAGGATCTCGCCGTCGGGTCCCTCGCGCAGGATGACGCGGGGGCGCGAGACGGAGAACTCGTACCCCTCCCGCCGCATCGTCTCCATGAGGATCGTGAGGTGGAGTTCCCCGCGGCCCGAGACGGAGAAGGTGTCGGGGGAGTCCGTGGGCTCGACGCGAAGGGCGACGTTCCGCTCCAGCTCCCGGAAGAGGCGCTGGCGCAGTTGGCGGGTCGTCACGTACTTGCCCGTGCGCCCGGCGAAGGGGGCGTCGTTGACCCGGAAATCCACCGCGAGCGTGGGCCGCTCGACGGCGATCCCCCGGAGACGGTCCCTGCGGTCGGGGTCCGTGATCGTCTGGCCGATCTCCACGCCTTCGAGTCCCGCCAGCGCCACGATGTCGCCGGCGCTCGCGCGGGGCGTTTCGACGCGCTTCAGCCCGTCGAAGCCGTAGATCTTGAGCACCCGGGCCGGGAGCGCCTCGTCCGCGGGCACGGCGCCGGGCTCTCCGAGCGGAAGGAGCACGACCCCGTCCCCCTCCGCGACCGCGCCCCGCTCGATGCGGCCGATCGCGATCCGCCCCACGTAGCTGGAGTGATCCAGCGTCGAGGCCAGCATCTGGAAGGGTCCCTCGGGATCGCCGGCGGGGGAGGGAACCGCCGCCAGGATCGTCTCGAACAACGCCTTCAGGTCTCCGCCGCGCGCCTCGCTGTCCGGCGCTGCCCAGCCGTCCCGCGCGCTCGCGTACAGGAACGGGGCGTCGAGCTGGGCTTCGGTGGCGTCCAGCTCCAGAAACAGCTCCAGCACATCGTCGTGCACCTCGGTGGCGCGCTGGTCGGGCCGGTCCACCTTGTTGATCACCACCACGGGCGCGAGCCCCAGGGCGAGGGCCTTCCGCGTGACGAAGCGTGTCTGCGGCATGGGCCCCTCGGCTGCGTCCACGAGGAGGAGCACGCCGTCCACCATCCGGAGGATGCGCTCGACCTCGCCCCCGAAGTCCGCATGGCCGGGCGTGTCGACGATGTTGATCCGCGTCTCGCCCCAGCGCACGGCCGTGTTCTTCGACAGGATCGTGATGCCGCGCTCGCGCTCCAGCGGGTTGGAGTCCATGACGCGCTCCTCGATCCGCTCGTGCGACTGGAAGGCGCCCGCCTGCCGCAGCATGTGGTCGACGAGCGTCGTCTTCCCGTGATCGACGTGGGCGATGATCGCAATGTTCCTGATCTTCCCGGGCGGGGGCGCCACGCAGGCCTCGACTTCCGCGTACTCGCGGTTGGGGGGGAAACTGCGGAGAATCGGGAGATATTCTAGGGGAGCCGGCTCCGAACGACAAAGCTGTGCGGGGCGGCGGCGGCGTGTGCGGGGTGACGAGGGCGACACTAGGTTGCCGCGGCGATTCCGGCGGCCGGAGGTGCGAGCTGAGAGCAAAACGTTGGATGGCGGTGGCCGGATTGTCGGTCGTCTTCGTCTGGGTCTCGCTCTGGTTCCGCTTCCGGGAGGTCGAGCCGCCGCCTCCGGCCGAACCTGCGGATCTCCGCCTGTGGGATTTCCTCGGCTGCCGGCACCTCCAGTTCGACACCTGGCTGGCGGATGAAGGCGGCGAGTCTCCCGAGGCCGACCCTCCCGTGGTCCGGTCGCTCATGCTGTTCGCCGACTCCGTCGACGCCTACGGGAGGGAAATGACCGCCTACAGGGCCATCCCTCTCGCGGGTGACGGAGACCTCTCCGGCGTGGAGACGCGCTGGTTCACGCGAGCCGACACGCTCTGGGTCGTGTGGTCGAGTCCCGAGGTGCGGGGCGCGGTGGCGCTGCGCCGCAGTCGCGGGGACATGGTCGGCCGGGCGGTGGCGCGGCTGCGGGGACAGGCGGCGGCCGCATCGCCGACGGGCGACGCCTCTATGCAGGCCCGGGCGACGTCGTGGGAGGTGAACTGCCACTCGCTGCGCCCCAACCGCATCGGCCCGGTCGACCGCTAACCCGCCGAGTCCCGGCCCGCTGAGCGCCGGCCCGTCGCGCGGCTAGAGGAACGAGGGGTCGAAGCCGTCGGAGGCGTCTTCGTTCTCCTCGCGGACGAGGGTGAGGATCGCGCCCTGCGGGGCGACGAGGTACTGGGTACCCTCGAAGGTGATCTCCACCGCGGCCTTCCGGAAGAAGAGGGCGTAGTCTCCCGGTCGCGCCTGCATCGGGAGATAGCGGGCTTCGGTGGCGCCGATCTTCCAGGGCTCGTCCCCGAGTTCGGCGGGCGGCCCGACCGGCGTCCCGGGGCCGACGGCCACCACCGTTCCCGCCTGCACGGCCTGCTTGTCGATCGCGGTGGGCGGGAGGTAGAGGCCGACGTTCGTGCGGTCCTCGCCCTCCAGCGGTTCGATGAGCACGCGGTCGCCGACGACGATGAGTTTCTTCTCGCTCATGCGGCAGGATAGGGAAGCGGGGCGGCGGCGGACAGGCTGATCGGCCGGCGTGGGCTCTCAGCCGGTCGGAGCTCCCTTCGGCAGGTCGTCGTCGATCCGCGAGCGTTCGCCGGCGATGAAGTCGTCGACGCTGTCCGGCACGAAGAGGTTGTCGGCGATGCGGGCGATCTCCTCCGCCTCCCGCCACCGCGCCTCCAGTTCCTTGAGTTCCCCCTCCAGCGCCTCGCGCTCGGCCTGCTCGTGCGTCGCCATCTCGATCGCCAGCCGCATGTCCACCTTGAGTCCCGCCAGGGTGCCGGGAAGGGGCTTCATGAGATTCTCGACCTTCTTCGCGGGGAGATCCGCCTTTCCAGAGCCGGAGAAGTCGCGCATGGCGCTTCTGGCCGCCCCTGGGAGGAAGGCCTCCGGATGTCCGGCCTCCTCGATCCTCTCAACCGCGGCGCGGATCGCCTTCCGGGCCCCGCCACTCCGGTTGGCGTGGGCCATGAGTTGGCCCGCGAGGCCGATTGCCTCGCTCCCGTGCACGATCATCGTATGCCGGCGGTTCTTGCGCTTTCGGGTCTTCCCCCACTTGTCCCAGCCCGGGATGTGATCGACGCGTAGGTCCCACCCCGATGCATCGGGGCTGGGTACCAGGCGAGACGTGTAGAGGTGTTTCCGTTGTATTCGGATGGGATCGCCGTGCTCGTCCCTGAGACGGAGAAGGACGCGATCGCGATACCAGGCTTGAGCTCCCTGAAAGAGCCCCGGGAAGATGCCGCCCATCGCGAACCCGGCGATCGTGCCGCCGACGACGACCGCGCCCGCGGCGGTCCCGACGGCCCCGGTGACGAGCACGGCCCGCTTGCGGCGCCGGCCGAACTGGTCGCCGTAGCGCCAGGCGGCGAACTCCTGGCGAACGGGATCGCCCACGCGGACGAGTTCGAGACCCTCCTTCAACTTCGCGAGGCCGATGTTGTCGGAGGCGACCCGCATGCGGGTGCTCTCGAAGGCGCGCTCGCAGGCTTCGATCGCCTCCCAGCGCGTCTCCAGCGGGGAGAGGTTCCAGCGCTCGCAGCGCCGGCACACCACCCACAGCCGTCCCTTCGCCCCGTCGAAGGCGAGACGGCGCCCGACCGGGAACTCCTCGATGGCCTCGTTCCGGCCGAGGTCGCCGTGGCAGAAGATGCACGTCGTGTACATTCAGGCGTTCTTCGCCGCGTTCGCGGGATCGAAACCGGGACGCGCGGGGTCGGCGCCGGGACGCGCGCGCTCATCCTCGATGAACTCCTCGACGCTGTCCGGCAGGAAGAGGTTGTCGGCGATGCGAGCGATCTCCTCCGCCTCCCTCCATCGCGCCTCGAGTTCCTTCAGCTCCCCCTCGAGCGCCTCGCGCTCGGCCTCTTCGTGCGTCGCCATCTCGATCGCCAGCCGCAGAGCCGGGTTCAGGCCGGCAAGGGAGCCCGGCAACGGCTTCCGGAGCTTTTCCAGCTCCCTGCCCGCCGCTTCCGCCCTGCGGCGGCTCCCTTGGGAAAGGGATTCGAGCGCAATGGAGCCGGAACGCCGGAGGGCGCGTTGCGCCAGCTCGGCGGCTTCCGGCAGGAACGCCTCCGGATGGCCGGCGCGCTCGATGCGACGCACGGCCCCGCGGATCTCGTCCTTCTTGCCCCCGCGTCGATTGGCCTGCGCCATCAACTGTCCGGCGAGCCCGAGCGCCTCGCGGCCGTGCACGATCATCGTCTTCCGCCCGCCCCCCCCATCCCCGCCGCGCAGGTGGTCGATGCGCAGCCCCCAGCCGCGTCCCCCGTCATCCGGCAC
>VXQX01000078.1 GCA_009838765.1 Gemmatimonadales bacterium | reverse complement strand
CCGCCCGGCGCGCCCGCTCCAAGACGCCCGCCCCCTCGCGGCTCGCGATCACGCCGACGACCTCGCGATCGGGAACGTCCGCGCGCTGAAAGCGGTCGACGAGCGCCTGGAAGTTGGAACCGCCTCCGGACGCGAGGACCGCGATCCGCACGACGTCAGACATTGGCGAGCCGGCCGAGGGCCGAGGCGATGGCTTCCGCCGCCCGGACCGCCTCCTCACCGGGCAGCGTCCGTACATCGACGATGAACGCCGCACGCTCGATGCGGCCGATGAGCGGGACCGGGCCGGCGCGGCACTCCGCCGCGAGCCGCTCGGTATCGACCCCCGTCACGGCCCAGCCGGCCGAAGGAATCGCGAACCCCGGAAAGGCGCCCCCTCCGACCATCGCCTCGGTCCGAACCACGTCCACGCGCACGCCGCTTCGCTGTGGAGGATCGGGGCGCGCGGCGGCCGCGCGGGCTTCCACCGCCTCCGCCGGCTCGCGCAGCATCCGCAGCGCCGGCACGCGCCGAACGGCAAGATCCGGATCGCGGTACAGCATCAGCGTGGCTTCGAGGGCGGCGAGCGTCGTCTTGTCCACCCTGAACGCCCGCAGGAGGGGATTCCGGCGCAAACGTCCGATCAACGCCGCATCGCCGGCGATGATCCCGGCCTGCGGACCCCCGAGGAGCTTGTCGCCGCTCCAGGTCGCGAGGTCGACGCCCGCGGCGAGCGAACCCCGCGCGGTGGGTCCCTCCGGGAAGCCGGGCAGGAGATCCGCATCGAGCAAGCCGGAGCCGAGATCGTGCGCCAGCGGGACCCCCCGCTCGCGCGCAACCGACACCAATGCCGCGAGAGGAGGGCGGGCCGCGAAGCCTTCGACCCTGTAGTTCGAGGGGTGGACCCGCAGAATGAGCCCGGTCGACTCGTCGATGGCCGCCGCATAGTCGGACACGCTCGTCCGGTTCGTCGTGCCGACCTCCCGCAACCGGCCGCCGCTCCGTTCCACAACGTCGGGGATCCTGAACGTGCCTCCGATCTCGACCAGTTCTCCGCGCGACACGAGCACCTCGCGGCCTCGAGCCAGTTCGTTCACGACGAGCGCCACGGCCGCCGCGTTGTTGTTCGCGATGATCGCCGCGTCCGCGCCCGTCAGTTCGCAGACGGCTTCGCCGCAGTGATCGTACCTGGAGCCGCGGCGGCCCGTCGCGAGGGAGAGTTCCACGTTCCCGTAGCCGGCGGCCTCCGCCTGGGCGCAACCGGCCTCGTCGGCAAGCGGCGCCCGGCCGAGGTTGGTGTGGAGCACGACGCCGGTTCCGTTCAGCGCCCGCCGCAGCGAGGGCCGGGATCGCGCCTCCAGATCGCGTTCCGCAGCCCGAAGGAGATCTTCCGGACCGGGTCGCTCCGGACCGGTTGCCGCCCGAGTGCGGTCCAAGACTCGGCGGAGCGAGTCCTTGACCGTTTCCCGGCCGTAGCGGTCGATCCAGGCGGCGACCTCCAACTTCTTGAGGAGCGCGTCCATGGAGGGAAGCCAGCGGCGCGGGTCCGTCATGCGCGTCTTCGGGCCGTGTCTGGTGGCGCCCCGACGGTGCCCGGTGGCACCGCGACGGTATCCGGTGGCGCTCCGACGGTATCCGGTGGCGCTCCGACCGTATCCGGAGGCGCTCCGACCGCATTCGGAGGCGCCCCGGCCGTGTCCGGAGGGACCCCGGGGAGGTCTAGGCTGTCGGGTGCAGGCGGCACCGAATCCTGCTCCACCGCGACGGAATCGCCCTCGGCAGCCGCCGAGTCGCCGGACGGGGGTTCCGGCGTGGCCACGAAGGACGTATCGCCGCCCCCCGTGAGACGGCGCAGGTTCACCACGCCAGTGACCGAGACCCGATATGTCCCGGAGTCGAGGGCCGCGCCGAGCCGCACGGTGATGAACCTCGACGGAAGCACGGGATCCTCTTCCGCGACCGAGTCCGAAGCCGCGGCGCCGGCGGAATCCGCGCTCGGCGCTTCAACCGCCGCGGAGTCATCGACCGCCGCCGAGTCGGCTACGGCCGCAGAGTCCGCCGCCGCTACGGAGTCCGCCAGCGCCGCGGAGTCGAGCGGGAACGTTACCTCGTCGGCCGAGCCGATGAGGCTGGCCACGATCTCCAGCGGTTCGTTCGTCGCCGAGTCCCGGATCGCGATGCCGGGCACCTCCGGTTGGGGATTGAGGAGATAGTCATCGAATTCGAGCTGCACGGTTTCGTCTCCCACGACGAGCGCGCGAGCCAGCAGCGGCGGCGTCGTATCCGGCGCCACGACGACGAGCCGCAACTCCGTCGGCGTATCCGCCGATGCCGCCACCGACGCACTGTCGTAGGACTCCAGCACCCGATCGGGAATCAGGTTGCGATTGCGGTCGACGAACCCGAAGGCCTGGTACTCGCCCGGCGGCAGCCCGCGCGCCGCGAACCTTCCGGCGCTGTCCGAGATCGCGCCGTAGGGGATGGAATCCGGACCTGCCCAGAAGATGACGCGCGCCTCCGCAAGCGGCTGCGCGGTGAGCGCGTCGATCACCTCTCCCTCGACCCGGGTGTCCGGGATCTCGCCTCCGGTGGAAAAACAGAACTCGACCGGTTCTTCCATCCCGTTACGCAGAAGGTCGTTGATCCCATCGGTCGGAATCGAAAAGCAATACGCGACGCTGTCCCGCCACCCGTCCTCCGGCCGGAGACTCAGATCGGAGAATCCCGTCTGCGCCTCGTACATCTCCATCGGGGTGACGAACATCTCCCTGGCAAGACCGTTCGGTATCCGCACGGGCTCGCTGAAGCGGATTTCGAGCGCCCCGTCAAAGTCGACGACCGTCGAATCCGGCGCTGGACGGATGCGGACGATGGACGGCGGGATCTCATCGGGCCGCGCACCCGGCGGAGGCATCTCCCTCGCGCACGCCTGAATGATGAGAACGGCCATGGCCGCCGAGAGGAGCCTCCCATCGGCGACGAGGGCGACAAGCCGTTCGCGGGCACTCGGCCACCGCCCGGAAGTCCCGGGCCCGGCGCGCGTCAGACCGCCGCCCGCAGCGATCGGAGTTTCTCCTCGAGGCGCGTCCGCTGTTCTCCCAGCGACGTCACTTTCTCCCGCTCCCGCGCGATGACCTCCTCCGGTGCGTTACCGAGAAAACCCGCATTGTCGAGCTTGCCGCGGCTCCGCGCGAGAAGATCGGCCGTGCGTTCCAGTTCCGCATGGATGCGCCCTCGTTCGGCTTCAAGATCGATGACCCCTTCGAGCGGGAGGAAGAGTTCTCCGCCCGAGCGGAGCACCGCGTGCGCCCCGGCGCCATCCGCGGACGCCGCACCCGCGTCCTCCGCGACCCGCTCGATCCCGGACAGCGCCGCCAGGCGCGCGATGCTGCCCTCCTCTTCGGCCAGAGCCGACAGCAGGGCCGGCGAAGCACCGGTCACCCGGATCCGCACACGGGTTCCCGGCGCCACGCCGTACTCCCCGCGCAGCGTCCGAACGGCCCCCACGAACTCGCGCAGCGCCTCGAATCCCGCTTCCGCATCGGGATCGATCCAGTCGTCGGGGCAGTCCGGCCACGGTCCGGTGACGAGCGACCCCGCCGCGTCCGCGTCGGGCAACCTCGCCGCGATCGCCTCCGTGACGAAGGGCACGATCGGATGGAGGAGCGAGAGCCAGCCGCGCATCACGAGCGTCAGGGTATGTCCCACGTCCCGAGCAGGCTCCCCGCCCTCGGTCAGCCGGTGCTTCGCCAGTTCCAGATACCAGTCACAGAAATCTCCCCACACGAAAGCGTGACCGGCCTCCGCCGCCTCGTGGAGACGATAGCCTTCGTAGGCCGCGTCCATCTCGTACGCTACCCGCGCGAGCCGGCTGCGGATCCAGCGGTCCGCGAGCGCCGTCGGTGCGGGCGCGTCCGCTGCCCCATCCTGGCGCGCGTGCGGCAGCGCGAACCGCGCCGCGTTCCACATCTTGTTCGCGAAGTTGCGCCCCGGCCGGAACGCGGCTTCCAGATTCTCGTTGTCCAGCTGGATGTCCGTCCCGAGCGGAGACCCTCGAACGAGCGTGAAACGCATGGCGTCAGCACCATACAATTCAACAACTTCCAATGGGTCGATTCCGTTTCCGAGAGATTTGGACATGCGCCGTCCGAGGTGGTCCCGAACCGTTCCGTTCAGCAGGACATCGGTGAACGGCAACTCTCCCATGAACTCGAAGCCCGCCATGATCATGCGGGCTACCCAGAAGAAGAGGATCTCGGGCGCCGTGACGAGCGTCGCCGTGGGATAGAACGACCGGAGGTCCCCCGTGCGCTCCGGCCATCCGAGCGTCGAGAAGGGCCACAGCCACGAACTGAACCAGGTATCCAGCACATCCTCATCCTGGCGCAGCTCGCCTCCGCAGGCGGGACAGTCGTCCGGGTCCTCCGTCGAGACGACGAGTTCGTCGCAATCTGCGACGTCGCAATACCAGACGGGGATCCGATGTCCCCACCACAACTGCCGGCTGATGCACCAATCGCGGATGTTCTCCATCCAGTTGCGGTAAACGCGACCGAACCGCGCGGGGTGAAAGCGAAGCTCGCCACTCTCGTAGGCCGCCAGCCCCGGTTCCGCGAGGGGCTTCATGCGCACGAACCACTGGAGGCTCAGGCGCGGCTCGACAACGGTGTCGCAGCGATAGCACCGACCGACGGCGTGGGTATGGTCCTCCACGCCCACGAGCCAGCCACCCGCCTCGAGGTCCGCCACGACGCGGCGGCGCGCTTCGAAGCGGTCGAGGCCGCGATAGGCCTCCGGAACAGCGTCGTTCATCGCCCCCCGATCCGTCATCACGTCGAGCGCTTCGAATCCGTGGCGCCCCCCGATCTCGAAGTCGTTCGGATCGTGTGCGGGCGTGACCTTCACCACGCCCGAACCGAACTCCGGGTCCACGTGCTCGTCCGCCACGATCGGGAGGCGCCGTCCGACCAGCGGCAGTTCGGCCTCCCGGCCGACGAGGTCCGCGTATCGCGCGTCGTCCGGAGACACCGCGAGCCCCGTGTCGCCGAGCATCGTCTCGGGCCGCGTCGTCGCGACTTCCACATGGCCACCGTCCACCAGGGGGTACCTGAGGCGGTAGAGCTTGCCATCCAGGTCGCGGTGTTCCGCTTCCTCATTCGAGAGCGCGGTGCGACAGCGGGGACACCAGTTGATGATGTAGCGGCCGCGGTAGATGAGGTCCTTCTCGTAAAGGCGGACGAAGACCTCACGCACCGCGTCCGAGAGTCCCTCGTCGAGCGTGAACCGCGTCCGCTCCCAGTCGCACGAACACCCGATGGTGCGCAGCTGGTCGATGATCCGTCCGCCGTACTCGTCGACCCACTCCCAGACGCGCTCGACGAACGCATCCCGTCCGAGATCGAAGCGGGTGAGCCCATCGCCGCGCAACTGCCGCTCGACGACGTTCTGCGTCGCGATTCCGGCGTGGTCCGTGCCCGGCACCCACAGGGCGTCGTATCCCTGCATCCGCCGCCGACGGATGAGGACGTCCTGCAGGGTGTTGTTGAGCCCGTGACCCATGTGCAGCGCGGCGGTGACGTTCGGCGGGGGGATCACGATCACGTAGGGCCGGTCGACGTCCGCGGCCGGAACGTGAAACAGTCCCGCCTCGACCCAGCGCTCGTACATCGGCTGTTCGAGCCCGGCGGGATCGTAGCGGGAGGAAAGCTCAGTGGACGGTTGAGCGTCACCCAAGGGGCGGCTCCTGACTGACGGGTTTGCGGTGTCGGGAGAACCATCGGTGCGACCGGGAGAGCGTCCCGGCGTCCAAGCTGCGGCTCAGTCTAACGGAGGCGCCGCGCGTTCGGAACCGCGCGGCGCGTGCACCTCACGGGGGCCCGCGAACGCGCAGCGTGTCCCCGCGGCGGCGGCGGACCTCCTCCTCGGAGCGCTCGCGCATGCGGGCACGCGCCGCCGCCGCCGCGGCTTCCACGTCGTCCCGAAGGTTCTGGATCTGGATGGCCGTCAGGTCGCGGATCGCCTGTTCGTACGCGCGCCTCTGGGGCCCGGTGGGAGCGAACCCGATGGGGATGGGGATCGTCACGTCGCCGAGATGGATTCCCTGCTCGGAGAACCCCCACCGTTTCCCGTCACGCTCGAAGGTCCAGTCGCGCGCGCGGCGGCGCATATCTTCGTCGAGTTGGAGGCTGTCGAGCCAATCGCGCAGGATCGCCCGCACTGCGCTGTCCGCCCGGGCGAACTGGACCAGCCTCTCCCCGATGAGACGGGGGGACTGCGGGTCGAACCACAGGCGAGGGTCGCTGAAGCGGAGCCGGAGCCGCGAGGCGTTGGTCCGGCCCCGTGGCCCCTCGGGCGGCGTCGGCTGGCCCGCGACGATGAGGCCCGGCGCTCCCGGGAGCGGATCTCCCTCCTCCTCCGCGTCTTCTTCCGCTTCCTCCTCTTCCTCCTCTTCCTCCTCCGGCTCGGGCGCGAGCTCCGGGGGCTCCTCCTCGGGCGGCACCGGTTCCGGGCGCGGATCCTCGGGGAGGTCCTCCGGCAGGGCAGGCGCAATCTCAACCACGACGAGCGCGTCGGGCGCTGGCACGATCTCGACGGGGGGGAGCGTGAAGGGGAGCGACTCGACCCGGACCCCGCCCGCCACGACCAGGAGGAGGACATGGAGCAGCACCGAGGAGAGAAGCCCCAGCGCCAACGTCCGGCGCTGGGAGCGCTCGCGTTCGCGTCTCCGCTCGGCGAAGCCCGCGTATCGGGTTCGCGACACCGAATTTACCGGCCGGCCGCCCGGGGCGGACCCCTCATGTGATCAGCTTCTTCTTCTTCGCGGCCGGGAAGAGGACGTTGTTGAGGATCAGCCGATAGCCGGCGGAGTGCCGATGGAGATCCAGATCGGTCGGCGCGTCGCCGATCAGGTGGCGGGGGTCTTCCGGGTCGTGTCCCCCGAGGTACGTGAAGGTGCCCTCGCCGAAGCTGCCGTGGAGGTACTTCACGCGTCCGCGCGCATCCTCCTCGGCGAGCACGGTGACCCCGGGCTGAAGGCGCTCCTTCCGGAAGGTCGTCGTGAGGCCGTAGAAGTCCGGCAGCACGCGCCGATGGTTCTGGGTGAGCATGGCGGGGACGGGATCGAACTTGGCGCTGAACTCGAACAGCGAGAAGCTGCCGAGGTCGACCCTCCACGGAGTGTTCACCTGGTGCCCGTCGATATCGCTGAAGGCACTGAGGGTGGGGTCCGTCACGAGCACCGCATCGCGGAAGGCGAGGGCGTTCGACCAGTGGAGCTTGTTGCTCGCCGCGGCATCGGGGGGCGAGCCATCCGCGAACGAAGCCGCGATATCGGTGTCCGCAGCGGCCAGGGCCAGCTCCAGCGTTTCCGTCGCCGTGCACATCGCGAACAGGAAACCGCCGCCCTCGATGTAGCTCCGGAGCCGGGCCGCGACGGCCTTCTTCAGGGCCGGGACGTTCGGATACCCGAGTTCGCGGGCGATGGCCTCGTTGCGGGCGACTTCCTCCTGCAGCCAGGCCGCGGAAGCGTAGGTCAGGTAGAACTTGGAATACTGCCCCGTAAAATCCTCGTGGTGGAGGTGCAGCCAGTCGAAGTTCTCGAGTTCCTCGGAAAGCACCTCCCGGTCCCAGATTCGCTCATAGGGGATCTCGGCGTATTCGAGCGCCATCGTCACCGCATCGTCCCACGGGGAGCTGTTGGGCGGCGTGTAGACCGCGATCGTGGGCGCTTTTTCCAGGGGCACCGTTTCCATGTTCCGCGTCTCGATTTCGCGGCGGATCCTCACAACATCGGAACCATCGAGCGTCTCCACGGTCACGCCCATCAGCGCGGCTCGACGCCGGTTGGACGGTACGTCCGACACGAGAAAGGACCCCGCGCGATAATTCAGAAGCCACTCCGCCGACTGACCCTCGGAGAGGATGCCGAACGCATACCCGTAGGCCTTGAGGTGGTTCTCCTGTTCGCGGTCCATGGGGACGAGCAGCTGGGCGCCCAGCCCCGATGCGCCCGCCACCGAGGCCAGCCCCGCCAGCAGGAAGCGGCGCGCGATGCGGCGCCGAACGCCGCGTCGTTTCGTCTCGGCCTTCATCGGCCTCCTCCATCGAGTTCGGCAAGCATGCGGCGCGCGACCGGTGCCAGGGCGCTCCGCGGATACCCCACGATCAGTTGTTCCAGCCA
This sequence comes from Gemmatimonadales bacterium, assembly GCA_009838765.1. Lineage (GTDB taxonomy): Bacteria > Gemmatimonadota > Gemmatimonadetes > Palauibacterales > Palauibacteraceae > Palauibacter > Palauibacter ramosifaciens. The sequence goes on along the minus strand of VXQX01000078.1, from coordinate 112,130 downwards.
GGAAGCGGCGTCGGCGGGAGCCGACGCGCGTGCAAGGTCCAGCAGGGCGGCCGGGGCCTCGGGGCTTCCCGGGTGCTCGAGTACGATCCGGCGCCGCAGAGCGGCGGCGATGCGGGCCCGTCCGGCCCCGGCGGCCGCGTCTGCGAGGAAGCCCAGCACGACGGAACGGCCGCTCGACGCCGGGCGGCCGGCCAGGTCGCGGAGCGCCGGCCCGGGATCGAACGCGTCGGGAGCGGCGAAGAGTTCGAGCGCGGCGGCGCCCGCGATGCGGACCTCCGCCGTGTCCGCCGCCTGCACCAGCGTCAGCAATCGGAGGCGGCGCGTCCGTTCCGCCGCCCCGATTTCCGCCTCGCGCACGCTCCGGCTCGCCCGCTCGCGCGCAGAATCGGGCCGGCCGGCGTACAGCGCCAGCCGGGCCGCCGCGGCGTCGAGCCGTCCCGCCGCGGCGATGCGAATCCGGTTCCGCGCGTCGGCCACCAGCGCCTCCGCCGCGTCGAGGTCGCCTGCCCGCGCGTGGCCGAGCGCGAGGTCCCCTCGCAGCCCTGCCTCGACCGCCGCCGAGTCCGGATACTGTCTCACATAGCGGTCGAGCGCCGCGGCCGCCTCGGCCAGCGAAGCGGGTTTGGCCGCGAGAAGCGCGAACAGGCGGCGCGACGCCAGTTGATGGGGACCGTCGCCTGGAGTGCTCTCCCGCATCAGTTCCTCGAGCACCCGCCGCGCCGACGCGGTATCCCCCGCCGCCAACGCCTGGTCGCCGGCGAGCGCGAGCCAGCGCAGGCGATCCGCGGGTCGCGCACTCAGTTCGGCGAGCCGCCGTGCGGACCAGGCGATTTCCCCGGGCAAAGCCGCTGCCTCCGCTTCGCGCACATACTCCCTCAGGAATGCGGCCGCTTCGGAATCGTCCGGCGCCGGCGCGGTCTCCGCCAATGCCCGGGCGGCCTCCGCGCGCCCCAGTCGCAGCGCGACGATGGCCCCCGCCCGGGATGACCGGTCCGACCGACCGGCCAAACGCGCGCGCAGCCGCTCGAAAGAGGCCGCGCGGACGCCCGCCCCGTCGGCCGCGGCGGTCCGAAGACCCGTTTCCACCTCATCCGTCGCCGGCGGCGTGAGGGCGAGAAGCCGGACCCAGACCGCGGCCAGGCGGTCGCCGTCACCCGCCGCGCGAAGGAGGCCGGCGAAGCGGGCTAGCAGCTCTCTGTCGGGGTCCGCCGCGTCGCCGAGGGTGCGAACCGCCCCCGCGGAGTCCCCCGCCGCGAGCTGGGCATCGGCGCGGGCCAGCCGCGCCACGGAAAGTCCGGAGGCCTCCTTCAGCCAGCGGTCGCTCACGGCGAGGGCCGAATCGACCCGCCCCGCGCCGGTCAGCCCCCGCACCCACCACAGGCGAGAAACCTCCTCGTCCGGGGCCGCGACCACGGCGGCTTCGGCGTAGGGCACGAAGGCGGCCGCCTCACCCGATTCCAACGCCAGTTCGCCGAGCAGCGCGAGTGCGCCCGACGACGCGGGGGCCCGCGCCAGGTGCTCGCGCAGGGCGGATGCGGCCTCGGCGGCCCGTCCGCTCGCGCGGAGGCGCTCCGCGCGTGCCACCGTGCGCTGCTCCGAGGCCGCGGATGCCTGACCGACCACCTCGGCGCCCAACGGCCACTGCGCGCCGCCAACCGCCGCGAGGAGCGCGACGGTCCGCGTGGCGCCGCGGATCGCTCCCGCGGGGAACCGGTACCGGGGACGATCCACGTCAGGGCTCCCGCCGATCCGCCGAGCCCGCCGGAGGTACGCGGTTCAGGCGGTCGAAGTACTCGAAGATCAGCGATCGATAGAAGAGTGGCAGCTCGCGGAGCACTGCCTCCGAAGGCGCCGGGTAGCGGCGTCCTCGCAGCAACTCCGGATCGATCGGCGGCGGAATCCCCGGCGGGGCCGTGGCCTCGCGCGATTCCCGTTCGTTTGGATCGAGATCCTCGTCCTCCAGCGAGCGTCCCGCGTCGAGCATGCGCCGGAAGAGTTGCCGCTGTCGTTCGAGCGTCTCCTGCGTGGGCCCCTCCAACTCGATCTGCCGCGCGAGTTCGGCCGCCTCCTCCGACATCTCCTCGGGACGTCCCAGGAGATTGCCCTCCGGGTCTTCCATCTCTCCGAGTTCTTCCGCGACCTCCTCCTGGCGCCGGGCGATTTCCTCGCGCCGCCGCTCCTCGCCCGATGGCCGCGGACCAGGCATGAGGAGCGAACTCGTCTCCTGCGTCACCGCCTGCTGTTGCTGCGCGAGCTGGTTCATCTGATCCGCCGCGTCCTGTCCGGCGGACTGCTGCCCGGCGGCCCGCGCCGCCTCCTCGCTCGCCAGCAGGTGCCGGGCCAGCGAGTTCAGCGACTCCTGGATGCCCTCGACCTCCGCCCGCGACGGGAGACGCCGTGCCGCATCCCCCGCGAGCCGGTCCAGCAGTTGATCCATGCGCTCCGCCGCCTCGCCCGCCGCCGCCCCCGTACGCTGGTCGAGCATCGCCGCTTCGTTCCCCGCCTCCGAGAGTCTCTCGACCAGGTTCTCGAGCCCCTGGCGCACGGCCCCTTGCCGCGCCCGCCAGGATGCCGGATCGGTCGCGTTCTCGCCCCGGGTCGCATCGGACAGGCGGCCTTCCTCTTCCGCCAGCGCGAGCGCCTCGCCGCGCGCGCGAGCCAGCGATTCGACGGCAGCCTCTCCCTGCTCTCCGCTCATCTCCCGTTGCGCGGAGCCGAGGGCGCCCGCCGCCTGTTCGAGCGCCTCCGCGGCTTCCTCCGCCGCCCGACGCTCCGTTTCGCCGACATCTCCCGGCTCCCCGGACGGCGCTGGCTCGGCTCCGCCCTGCGCGTCCGCCATCTTCCCCAGCGCCTCCTGCGTGCGCTCTCCGGCGGCGCGGGCCGAATCCGCAGCCGCCTCGCGGTCCGCCGCCGCGAGTTCCGCCTCCAGCTCCGCAAGGCGGTCCGCCAGCGCCTCGGCCTGTTCGACGAGCGAATCCTGGCCTTCCCGGAACACCTCGGCGTCCTCCGTCCCGGCGACCTCCCGCTGTTCCCGCGCCAGTTCATCCGCGCTGGCCTGCGCCGACTTCATCGCCTGTTCGAGCGCGGCCTGCTCGAGCATGCCGAGCGTCTGGTCGACCTGCTCCCGCAGATTCTCGTAATCCTCGGAGAGCTGTTCCAGCGCCTCCCGAACCGCTTCCGGATCCAGCTCCCGCAATGCTTGCGCGAGCGCCTCGATCTGCTCCTCGAGTCCGCTTTCGGTCAGTTCCCTGTAGCGTTCGGCCAGCCGCTCCAACTGTTCCTGCAGCGCGGGGTCGGAGAGCGGCGAAGCTTCGAGTTCCTCCTGCAAGGCTTCGATTTGCTCCTCGATTCCCGCGAGTTCCTCCTCGGCGCGCTGCCCGTCGTCGAGCACGCTCCGCGCCTCCTCCGTGGCCTCGAACCGAACGTCCTCGCTGTCGTCCCCGTCCGCGTCCGTCTGCCGGGCCGCGTCGGCCGCCGCCTCGGCCAGCGCCTCCAGCCTCTCTTCCAGGGCCTGCGCGTCCTCGGAAAGGGCCTCGGTCTGTTCAGCGCGCCGGTCCCTGATGTCGGTGAACGTCGGTACGCGAAGCAGAAACACGTCGGAAAGCGCGGGACCCCTGGCCGGATGTCCGTCGAAGGCCTCGAAGCGGTAGAACAGCGTATCCCCGGGGAGGAAGGACTCCGCGCTGCGGTCCAGCAGGTGCCGAAAGACCGCCCGCTCAGCCCCGGCCGGATCGGGGGAAAGCGCCTCCCGGCGCTCCGCGTTCTCGCTCCCCAAACCCGAGCGCCAGCTACGAACGAAGGCCCGCCGGAGACCGATGTCGTCCTCGACGTCCACGATGACCGGCATCACGCGCTGGTAGCCCAGGGTCGTGTCCGGAGCCGGGTAGAGGAGTTGGATGCGCGGTTGCACATCGGGGACGACGAGCACCCGGATCGGGTCGGGGAGGATGGGCGCGCCGAGCGACGATTCGGCCCGCAGTTCCCACTCCCAGGCGCCCGTCCGCTCGGGAATCCACGCAACTGCGAACTGGGAGCCCGCGATCTCGAGCGGGATCGGGGCAGTCGCCTCGCCGGTTTCCCCGTCGCCGGGCTGCCATGCGAGGGCCCCGCCATCGAGAGGGAGGTTCGTCTCTCCGCTCAACCGCAACCTCGTACCCTCCGGCGCCACCAGCGGCGGAATCCGCCCGCGATAGCGCTCGGATCCGCGCCCCAGATAGGCTGGGAACTCGACGGTAAGCTGGAGATCCTGGACCAGGAGCGGCTCGAGGGGACGGACGCGGAGGGTGTCGCTCGTGAAGCCTTCCCCATCTTCCACCCACACCGCCGTGGGAGAGATGACCGGCCCGGTGCGGCCCTGCGACGAGCCGGCCGCCGATACCTCGAGAAGGGTTCGCTCCGGCACCCGCCCGGCAGCGCGCCACGCCAGGTGGACCCGTTCGCGTCCCGTGGCCGAGATGGACACGGCCGCCGCATCTCCCCGCGGTACGCCCGGCGGGCCGGTCAGACCGAGGGGCGGGAGCGGCGCCGGAAAGGCCGTGCGCCACGGCGCCCCCAGCGCGGCGGCGGCGGAGAAGGTGGGCTGCGGCCGCAGCAGCGCGGCCACGGAGATCGCAAGCAGCATGAGTGCCACGGCGACGCCCGAACGGCGAATCCGCCGCTTCCATCCCGGGCCGGTGACCGGCAGGAGTCCGGCCGAGGCGGCCTCCCCCAGCGCCTCAGACACGCGCGCGCGGTGGAGCGCGGCCAATCCGGCGCCCGCCACGCTCTCCGCCCGTTCCAGTTCGATCGCGGAGCGGACATCGCCGACCCCCAGTCCCGCCGCAGCGTCGGCCTCCTCCGCCACGGCATGCGGATGCAGCACCCGCCACACGCGGCGGGCGATCCACGCCAGCCCGGCGAGACCGGCCCACAGGATGAGGGCGAGGGCGAGTGGAACGAGCGAACCACGGCCTTCGCGGGCGGAAACCGGGAGCAGCGAAAGGACAAGGACCAGCGCTCCACCCAGTGCAATGGCCGAAGCCGCCGCCGTCCCCGCGGCGCGCGCCCGGGCCGCCGCGCAGGCGGCGGCCAGCCGTTCGAAGCCGAATCCGTCACTCATTCCGAGGGCGCCTCTTGAACCTGCAAGCTCACGCGATAGGCCTCGTTCCGGCTCAGACCGAACTCCGCGGCCAGGCGGTCGGCAATCTCGCGCCGCCGCAGGCCATCGCGCGACCAATGTCGCGCCTCCTCCATCAGGACCGCCAGATCGGGCGCTTCGTTGCCTGCCGTACCGCTTCCGAAGACGATCGTCACCTCGCCCCTGACCTCGCGCGCCGCGAAGACGGACGCTAACGCGCGCACGGATCCGGCCGTGCTCTCCTCGTGCAGTTTCGTCAGTTCCCGGCAGACCACGGCCGCCCGCTCACCCAGACCCGCTTTCGTCAACTCGTCCAGGAGCGCGGCCAGCCGCCCAGGCGCCTCGAACGCGACCGCGGTATCCGCGCATCCGCGGAGGTCGTCGATCCAGGCGGAGCGTTCGCCACCCCGCCGAGGAGCGAATCCGAGAAAGAGAAACCGGTCGGCGGGGAAGCCGGACACCGAGAGCGCGGCCAGCACGGCTGAGGGACCGGGGATGGCAAGCACCTCCTGCCCCGCTTCGCGGGCGGCGGCCACCGCCCGGCAGCCCGGGTCGGAGATGGTCGGCGTGCCCGCGTCGGACACGAGCGCCGCGGACCGTCCGGCGGCGAGGACGCCGAGCAACTCGTCCACACGCGCGCGCTCATTGTGCCGGTGCAGCGACCGCAGCCGGACGTTCGCCTCCAGCCGCGCGAGCAGCGTGCCAGTGCGCCGCGTGTCTTCCGCGTAGCACACATCGACCGAACGCAGAATCCGAACCGCGCGCCGAGGCATGTCGTCCAGATTGCCGATCGGCGTGCCCACCACGTACAGCGTTCCCGTCACGACACGTCCTCGTTTCCCGGTCACTCGCCCGATGCGCCCGCGCCCCCCGAGCCATCGGGGTCGGGGGGCGCGGAGTCGGCGTGGCCCGCAGCGGCGTCGCCCCTCAGGCGTGCTCGAGGATCTTCTTCTCGAGAGAGTCCCTGGGATGCGCCCCCACGAGGGTGTCCACGACCTCGCCATCCCTGAAGAAGAGGATGCTCGGGATCGAACGCACGTTGAAGCGGAATGCGGTTTGCGGGTTCGCGTCCACATCCAGCTTCCCGATCGTGACCCGTCCCGAATACTTCTGCGCAAGTTCTTCGACGATCGGCCCGACGAGCCGGCACGGGCCGCACCACGCCGCCCAGAAATCCACCATCGCCAGACCATCCGCGCCCTCGATCTCGTCCGCGAAATTCGCATCCGTAATCTCGAGGGGTCCTCCATTCGCAGCATCAGCCATTCGAATCTCCTGTTTCCACGCCGCCCGGCTCACCCGGTCGGGAAGTAAGGCTTTTATTCACTTATTCACTGGCTCCGGCGCCGGGTCCGGAATACGTTCCCGCGCGCGGGCGGAGGGAGGTATCATACCCGGCGCCAACGCCCGTGTTTTCCATCGCTCCAGAATCGAGAAGAGGGGTCCCGGCCGCTGTGAATCAAGGCAACCGTATTCCGGGCGCGCCCATAATCGACCACGTGGGAATCGCGGTCAACTCGCTGCCGGACGCCGTGCGGCAGTGGTCCGCCATCCTCGGCCGGCCGCCGTCCGGCGAGGAAACCGTTCCCTCGGAGGGCATTCGCGCCACCTTCTTCGGCGAGGGCTCCGGGCGGATCGAGCTGCTCGCTCCTCTGACCCCGGAGTCGCCCATCGCCCGTTTCCTCGACCGGCACGGTCCCGGCATTCACCATGTCTGCGTCCGCGTCGACGATCTCGAGGATGCCCTCGGGGCGGCCGAAGCGGCCGGTGCTGAAACCGTTCCGCCCCGGATCCGCCGCGGCGCCGGCGGCGCCCGCATCGCGTTTCTGCATCCGCGCTCGCTGAAGGGAGTTCTCCTGGAGATGCGGGAGGACCCCGAGCGCGGGTGACACGGGAGCCGGATTCCCCCACAGGACCGCCACGGCGACCGGTGCACCCCGGGCCGGAGTTCTCCGTCATCGTGCCGACGCTCGAGGAGGAAGCGCGGCTCGATGAGACGCTCCGGCGCGCAAAGTCCGCTCTCGGTCCGGAGGCGGAGGTCATCGTAGTCGACGGAGGCAGCCGGGATCGGACGGTGGCCATCGCGGCGGACCATGGCCGCGTCCTGTCGACCCGCCGGAATCGCGGCGTCCAGCTCGCCGCCGGGGCCCGTGCCGCGACCGGAGATATTCTCGTCTTCCTGCACGCGGACACGTGGCTTCCCGAGAGCGCCGGAACGGCCATCCGCACCGCCGTTCGCGCGGGCGCGGAGGCAGGATGTTTTCGCTTCGCCCTCGACTCGCACGCGCACGGATGGCGTTATCGCCTGCTCGAACGGGGCGTGAACTGGCGTACTCGCCGGTTCCGCACCGCTACCGGCGATCAGGCCCTCTTCGCCACGCGCGACGCCTACGAGGCCTGCGGCGGCTTCAGCGACCTTCCCCTCTTCGAGGACGTGACCTTCGTCCGGGCTGTGCGGCGAGTCGCTCGCTTCCGCCTTCTCGCCCTCGCGGTGCGGACCTCGAGCCGGCGCTGGGAGACCGGTTTCCTGCGAACCGTCGCCAGGCACTGGGCGCTGCGCGTGGCATTCCTCGCAGGCGCCGACCCGCGGCGGCTTCGGCGCTATCATGAACGGCCCGCCGGGATCACGGAGTCCGGAGTCCCTCCGTCCCGATGCGCTCCACGAACCAGCGGCTCCCATCTGAAACGATGAGGAACGGGACGCTCACGACTCCGTTTCGCGTCCCTCTCAGATCGACCATCCAGCGGGAGGCGCCGCCGACCCCGACGACGGGATTCGGGCGGAGTTCGTAGCCGCTCGGCGCGAGGAGGCCCGCCAACACGAACATCCTCTGCTCCGTCTCGGCCCGCCCCCAGCGACGTTCCGCGGGGCCGTCGCCCGTTCCGAACAGCCGCGCCATGGCCGCGTGGTCGCGCAGTTTCGCGGCTTCGAGAAACCGCCCGACTGCCGCTTCGGCGGACTCCGCCCCATACAGGTCCGTGCCGTATTCCGCCCCGGCGCCTTCGCGCGACGCACAGCCGGCAAGCGCGAAAGCTGCCGCGGCCATGACCACCGCAACGCGGACTCCCGGCCCCTCCCGAACGCCGACAGCCCGCGACAAGAGCCCTGCTGCACTCATTCCTCTCCCTCCCCCTTCCCCGGATTGCTTGCCCCCGACGGCACGAAGCGGAGCCCGTCGCCGTCCTCATCGAGTTCCACGCGTAGCGCGTCGCCCTCCCGAAAACGCCCTTCCAGAAAGGCCATCGCAAGCGGGTTCGCGATCAGCCGCTGGATGGCGCGCTTCAGCGGACGCGCCCCGAACGCGGGATCGTACCCTACCTCCGCGATCCGCCGCCTGGCGGCCTCGACGACCTCGATCCCGATATCGCGCTCCGCCAGCATTCGGGCCACTCGGTCCACCTGGATCCCGACGATCGACTCGAGGTGCTCCCGGCTCAGCGGCCGGAAGACGAGGATCTCATCCACCCGGTTGAGGAACTCCGGCTTGAAGCGGCCGCGCAGCGCGCCCTCGACCTCCGCCTCCGTTCCGGCCCACGACTCGCCGGCCTCGGAACGCGCGAGGATCATGGGACTTCCGATGTTGCTCGTCATGATGAGCACGGCGTTGCGGAAGTCCACCCTACGCCCACGGCCATCGGTCAGCCGCCCGTCATCCAGGATCTGGAGGAGGACGTTGAAGACTTCCGGGTGCGCCTTCTCGATCTCGTCGAAGAGCACCACGGTGTAGGGCCGCCGTCGCACGGCTTCGGTGAGCTGTCCCCCCTCCTCGTAGCCGACGTACCCGGGCGGCGCTCCGATGAGGCGCGCCACCGCGTGCCGTTCCATGTACTCGGACATGTCGATCCGGACCATGGCGGACTCCTCGTCGAAGAGGAATTCCGCCAGCGCCCTCGCCGTCTCCGTCTTCCCGACGCCGGTGGGGCCGAGGAACATGAAGCTCCCGATGGGACGGTTCGGGTCCTGGAGCCCCGCGCGACTGCGGCGCACGGCATCGGACACGGCCGTGATGGCGTGCGACTGGTTCACCACACGCCGGTGCAGGTGCTCTTCGAGCGTGGCGAGACGGTCCTTCTCGTCCTCGAGCATCCGGGCCACCGGAATCCCCGTCCAGCTCGCCACGACCTCGGCGATCTCGCCCGGCCCGACTTCCTCGTTCAGGAAGGAACCGTCGTCCTGGATCTCCTTCAACTTCGCTTCCGCGGCGAGGAGCTCCGTGCGCAGCTTCGGCAGCTCTCCGTGCAGGATCTCGGCCGCACGCTGGTGGTCAACGCGCCGCTGTGCCCGCTGCGCTTCCACGCCGAGTTCCTCGATCTCGCGCTTGAAGCGCTGGACCGTCTCAATGGTGTCCTTCTCGCGGATCCAGCGTGCGTTCAGCCCCGCGAGCGACTCGCGCGCAGCGGCGAGTTCGCCCTCCAGCTCCGCGAGCCGTCCCCGGCTCCGTGCGTCGCCCTCCTCGCGCAGCGCCTCGCGCTCGATCTCGAGTTGCGTGACCCTGCGATCCAGTTCATCGATCTCCTCCGGCATGGAGTCGATCTCGATGCGGAGCCGGGACGCGGCCTCGTCCACGAGGTCGATCGCCTTGTCGGGCAGAAACCGGTCGCCGATATAGCGGTCGGACAGGCGCACGGCACTCACGAGCGCCGGATCCGTGATCCGTACGCCGTGGTGCACCTCGTAGCGCTCCTTGAGTCCGCGCAGGATGGCCACGGTCTCTTCCACGCCGGGTTCGCCGACGAGGACGGGCTGGAACCGCCGCTCCAGAGCCGGGTCCTTCTCGATATGCACCCGGTATTCATCGAGCGTCGTCGCGCCCACCATGCGAAGCTGCCCCCGGGCCAGGGCCGGCTTGAGCATGTTCCCGGCGTCCACCGCCCCCTCGGCGGCCCCCGCTCCGACCACCGTGTGAAGCTCGTCGAGGAAGATGACGTAACGGCCGCCGGATTCCGTGATCTCCTTCAGCGTCGCCTTCAGACGCTCTTCGAACTCGCCCCGGTACTTGGCGCCGGCCAGCATGGAGCCGATGTCGAGCTGCACGAGCTGCTTGTTCCGCAGCGACTCGGGGATGTCACCCGCGACGATACGCTGCGCGAGCCCTTCCGCGATCGCCGTCTTGCCCACGCCGGGTTCGCCGATGAGGACGGGGTTGTTCTTCCTCCGCCGCGAGAGCACCTGCATGACGCGGCGGATCTCCGCATCCCGGCCGATGACGGGGTCGAGCTTCCCGGCGCGGGCCTCGGCCGTGAGGTCGACGCCGTACCGTTCGAGGGCGCGGTATTTGCCTTCCGGATCCTGATCCGTCACGCGATGCGGCCCCCGGACCTCCTCCACCGCGCGGCGTGCCGATTCCGGGCCCGCGCCCGCGTTCCGGAGCAGCGGACCCGTGGTGGAGGCCTTCTCGCCGGCGAGGGCCAGGAGGAAGTGCTCGGTCGTCACATACGAGTCGCCCATCTCCCCGGCGACGGCGTCCGCCGCAGCGAGCACGCGATCGAGCTCGCGGCTGGAGGCCGGAGCCGCGCCGCTCTGTTTCGGCAGCCGGCGCATGGCCCGCTCGAGCCGCGCCTCCAGGTCGGGGAGGTCGATGCCCACGGTCTGGAGCACCGGCACGATCACGCCGCCCTCCTGCGCGAGCAGCGCCGCGAGGAGATGCACGTCCTCGACGGCGGGGTTGTCCGACCGGCGGGCCGCGAGAGTCGCGTCGTTCAGGGCTTCGCGGGCCTTGAGCGTGAGTCTGTCGTTCGGGATCATCGTCCGTTCTCTGCCTCGGAATCCTGCCTTGGTCCTCGCACCGAACCGCCGCTATCGGGTCGAACCGCTGCCATCGGAGTGCGGCCTCCACGTTACATGAGCAATCCCCGTGCCCTGCCGACCGCCGGGTTCGGGGGTCCGGTCCGCCGGAACGGCGGGATGACCGCCGATCGGGCGGTGAACCGCCCCGTTCGGGACGCCGCCCTGGTGCCACTTCGGCAGGGGCCGCCGTGTTGACCCTCGCGGGGCCCGCGACTAGCCTCCCATCGGTCGATCCCGCGCCATGAGGATTCGGTCGTCTTCCGTGTCGGTCCCGGGACAATCTGGAGGGATGCCCATGTCGGACCCAGCAGCCGGCGCATCGGAATCGCGCGCGCACAAGCCGTACATTCCCGCGTCGCAATCGCTGCCCGAAATCACCGGCAAGGCGATCGTCCTCGGCATCCTCCTCTCCGCCGTCCTGTCGGGGGCGAATGCCTATCTGGGCCTCAAGGTGGGCCTCACGGTATCCGCGTCGATCCCGGCCGCCGTGATCTCCATGGCGATCCTCAGGGTGTTCCGCGAGCACAACATCCTCGAAAACAACATCGTCCAGACGGCCGCATCCGCGGGCGAGTCGCTGGCGGCCGGCGTGATCTTCACCCTGCCCGCGCTCATCCTCCTCCGCCACTGGGCCGGGTTCCCGTTCCTGCCCACCATGGGAATCGCGCTCTGCGGCGGGATTCTCGGCGTCCTCTTCACCATACCCCTCAGGCGCGCTCTCATCGTCGAGGCGGACCTGCGTTTTCCAGAGGGCGTCGCGACGGCGGAGGTGCTGAAGGCCGGTGCCAGCGGTGGCTCCGGCGCGAAGCTGATCGCGCTCGGGGGCGTGGCGGCGGCCCTGCTCAAGCTGTCGCAGACGGGCCTCAAGATCGCGGGTTCTTCGATCGAACACGGCTTCGCCCTGGGTCGTTCCGTGTTCGGGATCGGCAGCGATCTCTCCCCCGCCCTGCTCGGCGTCGGATACATCGTCGGACCCCGCGTCGGCAGCCTCGTGCTCGCGGGCGGCGCGATCTCCTGGCTCGCGGGGATCCCCATCTACATGGCGATCACCGATCCGCAGGTCGTGGCCGGCATCACGGGGGGTGCGAGCGGGTACGATGCGGCGGCCGCGATCTGGAGCGCGCAGATTCGCTTCATGGGCGTCGGCGCCATGGTCGTGGGCGGAGTATGGGCTCTCGTTTCGCTCCTGGGCCACGTGCGGGATGGCTTGCGGTCCTCCGTCGAGGCGCTGCGCGCGGCGCGCACGGCCGGAGGCGGCCCGGAGATCCTCCGCACCGAGCGCGACATGCCGATCAACTTGGTCGGGGTCGGGACGGTGGCGCTCGCGGCGCCGATCCTCGCGGTGTTCGTGCTCGTCATCGACCGCGGCGCGCTCTCCATCACGCCCGGGCTCTACTGGCTCGTGCTCGCGCTGGGGACCGTGTTCGCTCTCCTGGCGGGCTTCCTCTTCGCCTCGGTCGCGGGCTACATGGCGGGCCTCGTGGGCTCCTCGAACAACCCGATCTCGGGCGTGACGATCGCGACGATTCTCACGATCTCCCTCATTCTCTACCTCCTGCTGGGACTGCAGGTCGACTTCACCGTTTCCGCGCCCCAGGCGCTCTCGGCGGCCGCGACGGCCATCCTCGTGGGGGCCGTCGTCGCCTGCGCCGCCGCGATCGCGGGGGACAACATGCAGGACCTGAAGGCGGGCCGGATCGTCGGCGCCACGCCGCGGCAGCAGCAGATCATGCAGCTCGTCGGCGTCACGGCCGCCGCGCTCGTCATTGCGCCGATCCTCGGCCTCCTGTTCGAGGCGTACGGGCTCGGCGGCGTGTTGCCGCGCGCAGGGATGGACCCGGAAGAGATGCTGCAGGCGCCGCAGGCGACGCTCATGGCCTCCGTCGCCGATGGCGTGTTTTCGCGCAATCTCCCGTGGGCGATGATCGGGATCGGTGCGCTCATCGCCGCATGCGTGATCGCCCTGGACCAGACGCTCAAGGCGCGCGGCTCCGGCTTGCGGGTGCCGGTCCTTGCCGTCGCGGTCGGGATCTACCTGCCCATCGAACTCGAAGTCCCGATCTTCGTGGGAGGGCTCGTGGCGTGGCTGGTGGGCCGGGCCGTGCGTCGAGGCGGAGGCGGGGAAGGCGCCATCCGGCAGGCGAACCATCGCGGGCTCCTCTTCTCTTCCGGGCTCATCACGGGAGAGGCGCTCGTCGGCATTTTCCTCGCGATCCCGTTTGCCGTCTATCAGAGCACGGATGTGCTGAACCTCGCGCCCGATGGCTTCGATGCGGCCGCGGGCTGGATCGGCGCCGCGGTCGCCGTCGGGTTCGTCTTCTGGCTCTACCTCGCTTCGCTTCGGGCTTCCGAATGAGGCACCCGCGCGGGGGCCGGCCCATCCCGAGACCGATCCTGCTCGTCGCATGCCTCGCGGGTATTGGCTGCGGCGACTCCGGCGGCGGCCTGGACGACGACACGTACATTCAGGTCATGGCCAGGCTCAGTTGGGCACGGGCGAAGTACGCGGATACCGCGGAGGGCGACTCGGTGCGGGCCGCGGCGCTCGGTGGGCACGGCGTGACCGGACAGCAACTCGAGGAGTTCGTCGCCCGGCTCGGAGACGACCCCGCGCGCATGCACCGGCTGTGGGAGGCGATCCGACTGGAGGTGGAGGTGCTCGACGGGGTCTCGCGACCGGAATCGCAACTGGAGCTGCCGGACGCGGAGAGGCGCGAGAGCCGTTGAAGGCGCCGAGCCTCCTCGCGGCGCCGGGCCGTTCCGCCCGCGCCGCAGCGCTCCATGCGGGAAGGGCGGGCATGCTCGGGGTCGCGACGCTCCGCGCGCTGGCGTATCCGCGGCGGTACGCGCTGGAGACGGTCCATCACGCGAAGTTCATCGGCCTCGACAGCCTCCCGCTGGTCCTGCTCATGGGCGCCCTGTCGGGTGCGGTCATGGCCCAGCAGACGATGTACCAGCTCTCTCCGGGACTGCCGAGGGAGATCGTCGCGGGCGGCGTCGTGGGCGGCATGCTGACGGAACTCGGCCCCGTACTGACCGCGGTCGTCCTGGCAGGGCGCGTCGGGGCGGCCATCGGAGCCGAACTCGGCACGATGAAGGTGACGAACCAGATCGACGCCCTGCTGACGATGGGCCGGGACCCCGTGGTGGAACTCGTGGTCCCGCGCGTCGTGGCGGGGACCATCATCCTGATTCCTCTCGTCATGCTCGCCAACGTGATGGGGATCTTCAGCGGCTACGTCACATCGGTCGGCATCCTCGGGTTGAGCACGGCAGAGTACGTGGATGGAGCCAAGGGGTACTATCACCACGGCGCGCTGGTCTTCTCGCTCGTGAAGGCGGTCGCGTACGGCTTCGCGATCACCTTCATCTCGAGCCACGTGGGACTTCGCGCGACCGGCGGGGCTGCGGGTGTGGGCCGCACGGCGACGAGGGCGGTCGTCGCGATCATCGTCTCCATCATGGTCCTCGACACGGTACTCGGGCCGGTATACAAGACGCTCACGTGATTCGGATCATTGGCGTGCACAAGTGGCTGGGGGGACGCCCGGTCCTGAGCGGCGTCGACCTCGACGTGCGGGAGGGCGAGACCCTCGCCATCATGGGTCCGTCAGGGACGGGCAAGAGCGTCCTCCTCAAACACATCGTCGGGCTCTTCGATCCCGACGCCGGAGACATCCTCGTCGATGGGATCTCGGTACCTTCGGCCGACCGGGCCGAGATGGCGGCCGTTCGCACCAGGACCGCCTACGTGTTCCAGAACTCCGCCCTCTTCGATTCCATGACCGTGCGCGGGAACCTGCGGATGGGCCTCCCGCCCGGTTTCTGCCGCGGCCGCGCGGCCAAGTGCGAGGAACTGGTCCGGGCCGCACTCGATCATGTGAACCTCGAGCCGGACGTGCTGACGCTCCTGCCGGCCGAACTCTCCGGAGGCATGCAGCGCCGGGTCGCCATCGCGCGCGCCATCATCGGCAAGCGCCGCTACGTCCTGTACGACGAGCCCACGACGGGACTGGATCCCGTAAACGCGACCCGGATCAACCGCCTGATCGCGCGCGTGGGCGAGGAAGTCGATGCGACGAGCATCGTCGTGACCCACGACGTGGAGTCCGCCTTTTTTCTGGCCGACCGGATCGCCCTCCTCTCGGACGGCGTCGTCGCGGCGGAGGGGACGCCTCACGAACTGCGCGAAACAGACAACCGGGCGGTGCGCGAGTTTCTCGACGCAGCGCCCGCGCGAGGTCCGGCGTGAGGGATCCGGGGCTGCGCGACCACGGCGCCGAGGTCCGTGTCGGCGCGTTCGTCCTCCTCGCCGCGGCCGTTATCGTAGCGGGCCTGTTCTGGATATCGGGCTCGCCGTTCAGAGGCCCGACCATCCGCGTGTGGGGAATCGCGGCCAACGCGAACCGAATTGCTACCGCGTCTCCCGTCCTGCTGCGCGGGGTAGAGGTCGGCACCGTGGACGAAGTCGCGCTCGAAGCAGAGCGCGTCGTCCTCACGATGACGCTTTCCGCGCGCGTCCGGCTGCCGGCGGACACGCGGGGCACGATCCAGCCGGATGGGTTCCTGGGCCAGCAACTGGTCGAACTCGCACCGGGAACCAGTGCCCGAGCGCTGGCAGAGGGCGATACGCTCTCGCTCGACCGCCGATCCGACCTCACGTCGCTGGCTTCGACGCTCGGGGACGAGGTGGGCTCCCTGATCGGCGAGCTGGAAACGCTGCTCGGAGGCGGGCTGGCCGAGAGTGTCACCTCCGGGTCCGAGGCCTTCACGCTCGCGATGCGGGAACTCGCCGGCATCCTCGAGACGGAGCGCGCGTCGATCGGCAGCCTGCTCGCCAACATGGACACCCTGTCGAACCAGCTCGCGGGCATGACCGGATCCGAGGAAGTCGATCGCACGCTGGCGAACCTCGACACGCTATCGACGCGGCTCGCCGCCGCCAGCACGGATTTCTCGGCGGCCGGCCGGTCCCTCGCCGAGATCGCGCGGGGGTTGGAAGGCGGCGAAGGAACGCTCGGAAAGCTCCTGCGCGAAGACGCGGTTCACGACGAACTGCTGGAGACGCTGGGGACGCTCCGCGCCTCGGGCGAGGAACTCGCCCTCCTCCTACGGGACATCCGCGAGCGGCCGGATCGCTACCTGACGGACCTCAAGGTCACCGTCTTCTAGCGGCGGCGGGCCAGGCACCGCCTTCCGGCTGGCAGTCCGTACCAGGACCGCGCGTCAGCGCCGGCGTCAGCGCCGCTCGAACGCAGCGGGGTTCAGCCAGCTAGAGCCCGGTGGGGACGTCGAAGAAGGTGTGCTCCGCCCCGAAATGCTCCGCCGCGCGCTTCACCAGGGTGCGGATACCGAGCGTCTCGGTCCCGTAATGACCCGCGTAGATGACGTTGATCCCGAGTTCCATCGCCTCGTGGTACGTGTGGTGGTTCCCCTCCCCGGTGAGAAAGGTGTCGGCGCCCGCCATGGCGGCGGCCTCGATCATCGAACCCGCGCCGCCCGTCACGATGGCGAGCCGTGACACGCTCTCCGGACCGCCGGCGATCACGATTGGGGTTCGTCCGCACACGACTTCCGCCCGGGCCGCGAGTTCGCCGAGAGACGTGTCGACCGCGCCGATGACGCCGATCCCATCATTCCCCTTGAAGCACCCGAACGGTTCGGTATCCGCGACGCGGAGTTCGGCGGCGAGGAGGATGTTGTTTCCGATCTGCGGATGCGCGTCGAGCGGAAGGTGCGCCGAGTACAGCCCCATCCCGCTCTCGAACAGCCGGCGAAACCGCTCGTACGACGGACCGACAAGGGGGCGGGCCCCGCCCCAGAACAGCCCGTGGTGGACCATCAGAAGATCGCACCCGGCCTCGGCGGCGAGGTCGATCGTGGCCAGGCATGCATCGGTGGCGGCGCCGATGCGGGCCACGGGACGGCGTCCGTCGACCTGCAGGCCGTTGAAGGCGAACGGATAGTCCTCGATCTCGGCGACGCGGAGGAGATCGTCCGCCCACGCTCCGATCTCGCGGCACCCGGCGCGCCGCCCCGGCCCGCCGCCGCTTGCGGCACAGGATTCCGCCATGGAGGCTACTCCCACTCGATCGTCGCGGGGGGCTTCGAAGACACGTCGTAGGTCACCCGGTTCACTCCCTTCACCTCGTTGATGATGCGGTTCGAGATCCGGCCCAGCACGTCGTGGGGGAACTGGAACCAGTCGGCCGTCATCCCATCGAGAGAGGTCACGGCGCGCAGCGCGACGACATTCTCGTACGTGCGCGCATCGCCCATCACGCCGACCGACTGAACGGGCAGCAGGATGGCAAACGCCTGCCATATCTCGTCGTAGAGCCCCGCGTCGCGAATGCCCTCGAGGTAGATCGCGTCCACTTCCCGCAGCGTGGCGAGTTTCTCGCGCGTCACGTCACTCAGGATGCGGATCCCCAGGCCCGGCCCCGGAAACGGGTGGCGGCCGACGATTTCCTCCGACAGGCCGAGTTCGCGACCCACGGCACGCACCTCGTCCTTGAAGAGCTCACGAAGGGGCTCAATGAGTTCAAATGGATGGTCCGGACGGAGTCCGCCCACGTTGTGATGGGACTTGATCTTGACCGACGGTCCCCACACGGAGACGGATTCGATCACGTCGGGGTAGAGCGTACCCTGCACGAGGAAACGCGCGTCGCCGTGCCGGCCCGCCGCCTCCTCGAACACGTCGATGAACGTGTGGCCGATGATGACCCGTTTCTCCTCGGGTTCCTCGACGCCGGCGAGGCGGTCGAGGAAGAGATCCGCCGCGTCGACGACTTCGAGCCGCATCCCCATGCGTTCGCCGAACACCGCCTCCACGGCATCGCGCTCGCCCTTCCGCAGCAGACCCGTGTCGACGAAGATGCAGGTGAGCCGATCTCCCACTGCCCGCTGCACGAGCGCGGCGGCGACGGAGCTGTCCACGCCGCCGGAGAGTCCGCAGATCACCTGTCCAGCTCCCACGGTCTCGCGAACGGCCGCGAGTTGATGATCGATGATGTTCGCCGCGTTCCAGCTCATCTCGCAGCCGGCGATCTCGAACAGGAAGTTCCGCAGCATCTCTCCGCCGCGCGTCGTATGGGCGACTTCCGGATGGAACTGCACGCCCCAGATCCGCCGCTCCTCGGAGCGGATCGCGGCGATGGAGTTCTCGGTGGTGGCCGATACCTCGAAGCCCGGGGGCAGCGCGTGGAGGGAGTCCCCGTGACTCATCCAGACCTGGGTGGACTCGTCTTCGGCGAACCCGCGAAAGAGGGGGTCGGTCGACCGGACCCTGAGTTCGGCCCGTCCGTACTCCCGGCGCTCGGCCTGCTGCACCTCGCCCCCGACGAGATCGGCGACGAGCTGCATGCCGTAGCAGATCCCGAGAATCGGGACGCCCATGGCAAGAGTCTCGGGATGGGCCGTGGGGACGCCTTCATCGTACACGCTCGCGGGGCCTCCCGAGAGGACGATGGCCGCCGGATCGTAGCGGCGGACCCACGCCGGGCTCCGCGTCGGCGGGTGCACCTCACAGTACACGCCTTCCTCGCGAATGCGTCGCGCGATGAGTTGGGTGAACTGCGACCCGAAATCGAGGATGAGCACGCGACTCACCGCACTTCCTCTCCTTTGGCTTCGCCGGAGGGCGAGCCGGTCAGAGTCTCTATCGCGACCTCCCGTTCCTCGCCCGAGGCCATGTCGCGAAGGACCGCGACGCCCCGCTCGGCCTCTCGCGGCCCCAGCACGACAGCGCGGCCGGCGCCCGCCTGATGGGCGGCCTTGAACTGGCGTCCGACCCCGCGCGGGCGGAGGTCGTAGAGCACCCGCCGTCCCCGGTCGCGCAGCGCACGGGCGATGCCGAGCGCCAGCGGACGCTCCGCATCGGAGACGCATACGATGTAATCGTCCACGCGACCGGTCGCGGCGGGCACGAGGTCCCGATCCCTGAGCAGTTCCGTGAGGACCACATCCCCCATGCCGAAGCCGAGCGCCGGAAGATCCACGCCCCCCAGCGCTTTCAGCAGATCATCGTAACGGCCACCCCCGCAGATCGCGCGCAGCTCGTCCCGACGGTCCCATATCTCGAACACGGTCCCGGTATAGTAGGCAAGTCCGCGGACCAGCCCCGCGTCGAACTCGATGAAGTCGGCGAGGCCCGCCGCGCCGAGATGCGCGAACACCGTGGACAGTCGATCGGCCGCCCTGGCGATCGCTTCGTCCTCCCCGTGCGCCGCCGCCAGCTCCGCGAGCGGGAGTCGAACGGCCGCCAGCAGGCGCGTCGCCGCTTCCCTCTCGACGCCTTTCTCCGCAAGCCGCGCGCGGACGCCGTCCTCCCCTTCCTTCTCGAGCCGGTCGAGCGCGCCGAACACCGGGACATGGTCCTCGGCGGAGATTCCGTGCGCGTCCAGGAGCGCGGCAATGAGGCGCCGGTCGGAGATGCGGACCACGACGTCCGCGGCCCCCAGGCCGAGCTCCCGCAGCGCGTCGATGCCCGCGCCGATGATCTCCGCATCGGAGAGCGGGTTCGTCTCGCCGACGATGTCCATGTTGAGCTGGAAGTGCTCGCGGAGTCGGCCGCGTTGCGGCCGTTCGTAGCGGAAGAGCTGCGGGATCGAGAACCAGCGTACCGGCTTTGCCATTCCTGCGGCGCGGGAGGCGATCATGCGCGCGAAGGTGGGCGTCATCTCGGGGCGCAGCGCCACCCCCCGCCCCCCCTTGTCCTCGAACTCGTACAGCTGGCTTACGATCTCTTCGCCCGACTTCCGCGTGTAGAGTTCAAGTGCCTCGAGCGGCGGTCCGTCATACTCGGTGAATCCGTAGCGGGCGCCCACCCTCCGCCAGGCCGAGAAGATGTGTCGGCGAAGGGCGAGTTCCTCGGGAAAGAAATCTCTAAAGCCGGGCAGGCCGCGGATCCCGCCGGAGTTCACGGCCCCGGCGGCCCGAAGGGCGCCGGCGGTCCGAGGCGCGCCCCTCGAGCTAGCTCGTCGCGCAGTATCGGTCGTACGCCTTTGTGAGGTCGGCCGCGATATCCCGCGCCTCGCGGCCCTCGATCTGGTGCCGCTCGAGCATGAACTGCAGTTCGCCGTTCGAGAGCAGCGCGAGGGAGGGCGAAGAGGGTCGGACGCCGGTGAAGTACTGCCGTGCGCGCGCCGTCGCTTCCACGTCCTGCCCCGCGAAGACCGTGACGACGCGGTCGGGCTGCTTGCCATCGTGGTTCATGGCCATCGCCACGGCGGGTCGCGCGTTGCGCGCCGCGCAGCCGCAGACGGAGTTCACGACGACCAGCGTCTCCCCATCGGCCTCGAAGGCCTCGTCCACTTCATCGGAGGTCCGAAGCTCACGCACGCCGAGGCGGGTGAGTTCGTCTCGCATCGGTTGTACCAGCCTGGGATCGTACAGCATGTCTCATCCGTCTCCTGTCGGTACGCGGGCGAGGGCCGGCAATGCCCGGGCCTCTCCCACGGTAGTTGCGGATCCCGTGATCAACAGCGTTCCCGCACCGGCGAGCGTGAGTCCCCGCCCCACCGCCTCGGCCACGTTCGGGCACACGATCGATTCAACGCTCCGTTCACGCGAGAGCCACTCGCTCGCCCGGGATGGGTCCCACCGTCTCTCCGCAGGGACGGCGGATCGAGTGAGAATCATAGTGTCGCTGTCAAGCGCGAGTCGGGCGAGCGTTCGCTTCCAGTCCTTGTCGGCCAGCATGCCGGCCACGGCGACGAGCGGCCGCGGCAGCGACAGCTCCGCCACCGTCTCGCAGAGTACCCGGATGGCGGCCGGATTGTGCGCGATGTCGAACACGCAGCCCGGACGCCCGGCGCCCGGAGGCCGGACCTCGAAGCGGCCGGCCAGGCGCGCCCGCCCGATCCCGCGGCGCGCGCAACTCTCCTCCGGCGGATAGCCGGAGCAATCCAGCAGCAAGAGGGCCAGCGCCGCGTTGTCCGCCTGGTACCGGCCCGGGAGGCCCGTGGCAAGCCACACGCCGCCGGGACGTGACCTCGAAGCATATCGAAAGCGCGTCTCCACGGGATCGGTCCGCACCGCGACCTCCGACACTTCCGCATCCCTTCCGAGGCGCGCAACGGGCGCGCCGACGTCGCGCGCGACCTGCTCGAGCGCCGCGAGCGGACCCGGTTCGATGCGGCCGAGGCAGGCCGGTGCGCCCGCCTTGAAGATCCCCGCCTTCTCCCTCGCGATCGCCTCGAGAGACCCGCCGAGCCATTCCGTGTGGTCGAGACCGATCGGGGTGATCGCCGTGCCGGCGGGACGAAGCACATTCGTCGCATCGAGGCGGCCTCCGAGCCCGGTTTCGACGACCGCCACCTCCACGCCGCACTCCGCGAAGCAGGTGAAGGCAAGCGCGGTGGCCAACTCGAAGTACGTGCAGTCCGCGGCCGCCTCGCAGCCGCTGACGCGTGCGGCGGCGGACTGAAGCGCCGACTCCTCGACCCACGCCCCGTCGACCCGAAACCGTTCCCGAACGTCCTCGAGGTGCGGCGAAGTGTAGAGGCCCGTGCAGGTACCGCCGTCTTCGAGCATCGACGCCGCGAAGCACGCGGTCGAACCCTTGCCGTTCGTGCCCGCAATGTGAAGGGCGTCGAAGCTCCGTTCCGGCCGGCCCAGCTCCGCCAGGAGCGCTTCGATCCTGTCGAGGCCCCAACGGATCGTGGTGGCCGGGCGGGGATCGAACAGAGCCGCGAGGGCGTCCCCGCCCTCGGTCAGCACATGTGGTCCAGGAGGCTCGCGAGGGCGCCGCGCATCTCCGGACGCGGAACGATGCGGTCGATCATCCCGTGCTCCTCCAGGAACTCCGCGGTCTGGAACCCCTCCGGAAGGTCCTGCCGGATCGTTTCCTTGATCACGCGCGGGCCGGCAAAGCCGATCAGGGCGCCGGGTTCCGCCAGAATCACATCACCCAGCATGGCGTACGACGCCGTCACCCCCCCCGTGGTCGGGTTCGTGAGGACGCTCACGTAGGGGATGCCCGCGCCCGCGAGTTGTTCGAGCGCCGCCGCCGTCTTCCCCATCTGCATGAGCGAGAGGATTCCTTCCTGCATCCGCGCGCCGCCGGAAGCGGAGATGATGATGAGCGGCACACGCCGCTCCAGGGAGCGGTCGGCGAGGCGGCGGATCTTCTCGCCCACCACCGACCCCATCGAGCCCCCGATGAAACGGAAGTCCATCGTCCCGAGGTGGACTTCCCTCCCGCCGATCTCGCCGCGCCCGGTGCGGATCGCATCCTGATCGCCGCCGCGCTGCTCCGCCTGCGCGATGCGCTCGGCATAGCTCCGTGAATCGACGAAGCCGAGCGGATCGGCGGATCGCAGGTGCTCGTCGTGGAGCTCTGCGAGGCTTCCGCCGTCGAGCAGCATGGCCTCGTAGGTTTCCGCGGTGATGCGAAAGTGATGCCCGCAGCTCGGGCAGACGTGGAGGTTCTCCTCGAGCCGTCCGCTGTAGAGGATCTCGCCGCACCCGGCGCACCGGTCCCACACGTCGCCCGGGAGCTCACGCTTCTGTGAAACCAGCTTGCGCTTCGGTTTGCTGAACCAGGACACTCAGGCCTCCCAGGCCACGCGCTGTACGATCCCGAATCCCGCGTAGAGCACGAGCAGGAAGCTCCCCCCGTAGCTGAGGAGCGGCAAGGGGAGTCCGGTCACCGGCATCATGCCGACCGCCATCCCGAGGTTCACCACGATGTGGGTCAGAAGAACCGCGAACAGGCAGAATGCGATCAGGCTTCCGAACCCGTCGTCCATCGAGGATGCCACCCGCAGCACGCGCCACAGGAGGAAGGCGAAGAGCACCAGGAAGAGCATCACGCCGATGAATCCGAACTCCTCCCCGACGACCGAGAAGATGAAGTCCGTATGCTGCTCCGGGAGGAAGGCGAGCCGCTTCTGCGGGCCGGCGGCGAAGCCGGCTCCGATGAGTCCGCCTGAGCCGATGGCGACCTTCGACTGGATGAGGTGCCAGCCGGCGCCGAGGGGATCGATCTCCGGATCCAGGAAGACGAGGAGCCGGTTCCGCTGGTAATCGGCGAGCGAATCCCATATGCGAAGCGTGAGCGCGCCCGCGAAGACGTTCGCGAGGAGCACGCCCACCGCCTCGAGGATGAAGAGGCGGTGCACGTACAGGCAGGCCGCGACGACGAGGAAGCCCAGGCCCCATGCGATCCAGTTGAAGCCGAGCAGGAGACTGAGGCCCGGCGACGCGAGCAGGAAGATCTTGGGCAACGGGACGCCGCTCCAGAACAGCGCGGCAAGGAAGAGGGCCCCGAAGATCATGGCGCTCCCGAGGTCCGGCTGCAGCAGCACGAGGACGAACGGGATGAGGGTGATGACGCCGGGTTTCCAGAACTCCAGCAGCCGCTCATACGGTCCCTGGGCGCCTCCCATCGCGCGCGCCAGCATGAGGATCGTCCCCAGCTTCGCGACTTCCGCCGGCTGGAGTCGCCCCGGGCCGAGTTCGAGCCAGCTCCCGTTCGGGCCCGTCCCGACAAAGAACACGAGGACGAGGAGGAGCACCGTGACCCCGTAAACCCACGGCGCAAGCCATTCGAGGAAACGCAGCGAGAAGCGGGATGTCACGGCCAGCGCGACCATCGCCACGCCGAACCAGTAGAATTGGCGAACCCAGATCCCCGTGGCCAGCGACTGCACGTCGACCTGTCCGGCCGAGTAGATCATCGCGATCCCGAGCCCGGTCATGAACACGATCAGCGCGAGGAGCACCGGATCTCCGATGCCCGGGATCCGCAGGCGGTCGGTCATCCGCCCGCCGGGGCCGGAGCCGCTTCCATCGGACGGACGCCGGGCGTTGCCTCCGGCGGCAGACCGAGCGTCTCGAGGTGGCGGTCCACGATCCCGGACGCGAGCGGCACCGCAAGCGACGGAGCCCCGTCCGGATGCCCGTGCTCCACGATCGCCGCGATCACGATGCGCGGGTCGTACGCGGGCGCGAACCCTACGAACCAGGAATGGGGCGCGCCGTGCGGATTCTGGGCCGTGCCGGTCTTTCCGGCCAGCGTCCAGCGGGCCAGCCGGCTGCTGTACGCGGTGCCTCCCGGCTCGTTGACGACACGCGCCAGCGCGTCGACGAGTTGGCGCCGCTGAGCGTCCGGGAGGTCGAACGTCCAGTCCACGCGCCGCTGCGCGAGCGTCTCATCGCGCACGAGGTGAGGCTTGACAGGCGCCCTCCCCGTCGCCAGCGCCGCGTAGAACTGGGCCATCGCCAGCAACGTCTGCGCGTTCTCGCCCTGCCCGATGGAGAGGTTCCAGACGACGGCTTCGGTCCACGCCCCGGGCCCGAACCGTTCGTCGTACCACTGCCTGGTGTCGGGGAAGAGACCCGGCCGCTCGGACGGGAGGTCGATCCCCGTCGCGCTCCCGAAGCCGAGCTCCCCGACCCCCGCGAGGAGCGGGTCGAGGCCGATCCGCTGCCCTGCCTGATAGAACCAGACGTTGCAGGAGTGCTTGATCGCTTCGGAAAGGTTCAGGCGGCCGTGTCCCCTCGACAGCCAGCAGCGGAAGTAGCGGGTGTGATACCAGAGCCCGCCCCCACAGGTGTCCGACTGGTACGTGTCGATCGTGAGGTCGGCCATCTTCATCCCGATGGCGGACATCACGAGCTTCCACGTGGATCCCGGGGGGTAGGAAGCGTTGGATACCCGGTTCAGCAGGGGCTGGTCCGGGTGTTCGCGAAGAGAGTCCCACAGATCCAGGGGTATGCCACCGATGAATGCGTTGGGGTCGAACGTGGGATGGCTGTAGAGCAGAAGCACCTCCCCGGTGACCGGATCCAGCGCCACGACGCCGCCCCGCATCTCTTCCGGAAACACGGAATCCGCGTACACCTGCAGGTCGAGATCGATGCCGAGGTGCAGATCCTCTCCGGGCACCGGGGCCTGTGCCTGCGCCACTCCGAGGTCCCGAACGATCGTACCCAGTGCGTTCACTTCCGCGTAGCGGATCCCGTTCCGGCCGGCCAGCCTGTGCTCGTACTGCTGCTCCAGCCCCGTCTTCCCGATCGACTGGCCGGATTCGTAGCCCGCATACTCGGGTCGAGTCAGTTCTTCCGGGCTGATCTCCCCTACGTATCCCATCATGTGCGCAACGGCGGGCCCCGCCGGGTAGCGCCGGTGCGGCCTCTGATCTACGACGACGCGCCGAAACCGGGGTCGACGCGCCTCGATGAAGGCGACCTGCTCGAAGTTGGCGTTCTCGCGCACGACCAGAGCCTCGCCGGGACGCTCCCGGTTGCGTGACAACAGCGCGGCGCGCCGCTCGGGCGACAGATCCAGCCGGTCCTCGAGGCGATTGAGTTCGGAAGCGATGGAGTCGCGCGGCCCGGGCAGCATCGACACGTCGTACCCCGGCACATTGTCCGCGATGGCCCGCCCAGACCGGTCGTAGATGGTCCCGCGCGGGGCCGGGACCGTGATCGTCCGCAGTCGGTTCTCGCTCGAAAGGAGCGTGTACAGCTCGGTGCTGAAGATCTGGAGATTGATGAAACCCGCGGCGACGATCGAGAGGCAGAAGAAGATCGCGCCCGCCGCCCAGCGGCTTCGCTGTTTCCGGATCGCGCGGTGTTCGTTGTCGCCCTTCACATCCTCCCCTTCACCTCGTGACGGCCGAAACCAGCCTCGCCGTAATCCAGTACAGCGCCGTGGTCAGCGCGGCGGATCCGGCGCCGTGGGCGAGCAGGGCGCCCGCCGACGAATCTCCGACGACGACGACCGTGACCGCAAACCGCAGCAGCCACGTCCCCAAAAAGACGAAAACCGGCGTCGCATAATCCGAATCGGAATAGATCAGGTGTCGCACCCAGCCGACGAGCGCCCCCGTCAGCGAAAAGAGTAACATCGTGAGGCCCATCGGTCCCAGTGAGATCGACGCCTCCATGAGGCCGATCACGCACCCGAAGCCGGCGGCCCGTCCCCAGCGAAGCTCGAGTGAGATCAGAATCAAACCGGCGGCCACGAGGTCGGGTGCGATCGGCCATCGGCTCCAGAGCGGATGCAGGGCGAAGTGCAGGACCAGCAGGAGGGCGGCGACGAACCACTTTCCCGCTGGGCTCATCGACGGGCTGAAGCCGTGTCCGTCGGCACGGGCTCCGGTTCCACCGGAGCGGACACCGTGTCCGCCTCGACGTTTGCCGGCAACGCCGGCCGGTTCCACACGAACACATCCCTGACCTCTTCCGGACGCACGGAGGGCTCGACGACGTAACGCTTCATCCAGCCCGCCTCCGGCTCGTCGGGTTCCCGGATGCGCCCCACCGGTACGCCCGGCGGATAGACGCCGGCGATCCCGGTCGTGACCAGCAGCGTCCCCACCGGAATGTCCGCCTGGAAAGGCGCACCCTCGAGGAGGAGCACCGGCTGTCCCCCGTCGGCTCGCAGCGGCCGCACGAAGCCCGACACGCCTTGCCCTTCGGCCAGCACGCTGACGCGAAAGTCGGGATGGCTCCAGAATTCGCCCCGCCCCCCGCGTCCGTGCGGGGCTCTCACGACACCGACGAGCCCGATCCCGGTGAAGACACCGACAGGAAACTCACGATCCCGGAAATCGGGTCCGGACAACACGAACAGGTCGGGGTTGCCGACACGCGGGCGTCCCGGGTAGACGACCGCCGGCGCGACGGAACCGGCGGGGAGCGCCGCGAGATCCCGCCAGGGCGAAGCGTCCTCGACCGGCGCGGGGCGGTCTCGGTAGCGCAGCAGGAGTTCCGTGAGGGAGTCGCGCTCCGCCAGCAGGCCCTCGACGCGGCTCTCGACCTGGCCCCGCTCGGCGGCGATGCGATGGAGCAGCAGGAACGGATAGAGCGCGGTGGCGCGGATCGCGGATTCCACCTGGCTCTGCTGCGGGCTGGGCAGACCCGCGGCGACGCCGCTGAGGATGAGGGCGAGGGAAAAGACGAAGACATCGAGCGGCCCGCGACCCGGCGGCCGGACGCCCTGATAACTCACGGGCGGCAATTCAGCAGGGGATCGACGTCAACTCGTGAGGACTCCACGATACCGTCCGAACTCCTCGAGGATCTTCCCGCAGCCCCGAACGACGCAGGTAAGCGGTTCCGCATCGACGTGGATCGGGAGCCCCGTTTCTTCGCCCAGCAGCGTATCCAGCCCCCGCACGAGGGCGCCGCCCCCCGTCATGACGACGCCCCGGTCCACGATATCGGATGCAAGTTCCGGCGGCGTGATCTCGAGCGCCCTCCGCACCGCGGCGACGATCTGCTGGATCGGCTCCTGAAGGCACTCGCGGACCTCGGCCGAATGGACCCGCACGGTCTTCGGAATGCCGGAGACGAGATCCCGCCCCTTGACCAGCATCTCCTTGTCGTCGTCCGTGGGATAGGCCGATCCGATCTGGATCTTGACGGCTTCCGCCGTCGGCTCGCCGATGAGGAGGTTGTAGTTCTTGCGGAGAAATGCGACGATCGTGGAGTCCAGTTCGTCGCCGCCGACGCGGATCGACGTGTCCGCGACCGATCCGGAGAGCGCGATCACCGCGATCTCGCTCGTCCCGCCCCCGACATCGATGATCATGTTGCCCGTCGGTGTCTCCACCGGCAGTCCCACGCCGACGGCCGCGGCCATCGGTTCCTCCACCATGTAGACTTCCTTGGCGCCGGCGGCGTGCGCGCTGGACCGGACGGCCCGTCGTTCGAGTTCCGTGATGCCGGACGGCACGCCGACCACGACGAGGGGACGGATCTTGAAGAGCCGCGTGGTCATCACTTCCTTGAGGAAGTAGCGGATCATCATCTCGGTGATGTCCACGTCGGCGATCACCCCGTCCTTCAGCGGCCGGACCGCTTCGATCCCGCTCGGCGTGCGGCCGAGCATGCGCTTGGCGGCGAGGCCGATCCCTTCGATGCGGCCTGTTTCCTTTCGGACCGCGACGACGGACGGTTCGTTGAGGACGATGCCCTCGCCTTCGACGTGAACGAGGGTATTCGCGGTCCCCAGATCCACTCCGATCTTGCTGATCGGCAGGAAGTTGCCCCGCAGCGACCACTTTCCCATCTAGCAGGCCGCCTTTCCGGGCCGGCGCGGGATCGGTGGGCCGAAGGACACGGGTGGGACACCTCCAAGGCGGCGAATCGTACCGGAAACTGCGACTCCGGGTGAAGGACGCCGAAATGTAAACGTACCTTCGGACACAGGAAAGTCGCCTCGTGGGCCTGCTCGCTCCCGGCCGCCCGGACTCACGCGGAGAGCGCCTCGAGGGGCGTGTAGTCGAGATCGAACGCCTGCGCGACGGCCTCGTAGGTGACCCGTCTTCCCGCGATGTTGACCCCCAGGGCGAGGTCCGGATCCTCGTCGCACGCGACTTTCCATCCCCGATTCGCCAGGTGCAGGACGTAGGGGAACGTGGCGTTCGTCAGGGCCAGCGTGGAGGTCCGCGGGACGGCCCCCGGCATGTTCGCCACACAGTAGTGGATGACCCCGTGGACGGTGTAGGTGGGGTCGTTGTGCGTGGTCGGGCGCGCGGACTCCACGCAGCCGCCCTGGTCCACCGCCACGTCGACGATCACGGAACCGTCCTTCATCCGCCGCAGGTCGTCGTGCCGCACGAGCTTCGGGGCCTTCCCGCCCGGGACGAGCACGGCGCCGATCACGACATCCGCGCGTTCGATCTGCTCGAGGATCGAGTGTCGGTTCGAGTAGAGCGTATCCACGTTGGCGGGCATGACTTCGGCGAGGTACCGGAGACGCGGGAGATTGACGTCGAGAACCGTCACGTGAGCGCCGAACCCCGCCGCGATCGTCGCCGCGTTGGCGCCGACGACCCCTCCCCCGAGGATGACGACCTCCGCCGGGAGCACCCCCGGCACGCCGCCGAGCAGTATCCCGTACCCGCCCGCGATGCGCTCCAGGTTCCTGGCCGCCTGCTGGATCGCCATCCGCCCCGCCACCTCGGACATCGGCGTGAGGAGGGGGAGTTCGCCCGTCGGAAGCTGAACCGTCTCGTAGGCGATCGCGACGCACCCGCTCTCCAGCGTACGGCGCGTCAGGCGTTGGTCGGCCGCGAAGTGGAAGTACGTGAAGATGACCTGATCGGCGCGCATCCGGGCGTATTCGGATTCGACGGGCTCCTTCACCTTGACGATGAGTTCGGCCCGGTCCCATACCCGGTCCGCCGAATCCAGCACTTCCGCCCCTGCAGCGACGTACATGTCGTCGGGAAAGCCGCTGCGCAGGCCCGCGTTGCGTTCGACGCACACGGTGTGTCCGGCCGCGACGAGCGCGGTCGCGCCGGCCGGAACCAGGGCCACTCGACTTTCGTCCGCCTTTATCTCTTTCGGTACGCCAACGATCATTTCGTTCCCTCCCGGGGGGGGACGTTCAGGTCGCATTCCTTACGGTGCGCTCCGGCGCGTTGCCCGGCGCCAGCTCCAGGGTCGCCAGCCGTTCGGGTGCGAAGTATGCGGCGGCTTCGAGACACTGCGCACGGTCGACCGCGTCGATTCTCGCCGCCACCTCGTCCAGGGTGCGATACGCGTGGCCGTACAGGGCAACGCCGGCAAGCCGGTTCATGCGGCTCGCGGGCGATTCGAGCGAGATGAGAAACTGCCCCTTCAGCTGGCTGCGGGTGTCGTCCAGCTCCTCGCGCGTCAATCCCTCCCGCGCCAGAAGGGCGAGTTCTCCCTCCACCGCCTTGCGGGCCTCCTCCGCGGTTTCGGGCCGGGTCCCGACGTAGGCGCCGACATGGCCCGCTTGGGCATGAAACCCGTGGAAGCTGTAGACAGCGTACGCGAGACCGCGCGTTTCGCGGATTCTCTGGAAGAGCCGCGAACTCATTCCGCCTCCGAGAGCGGTCGCCGCGACATGGAGGGCATAGCGAAGGGGATCGCGGTACGGGACGGAGAGGCCTCCCAGCACGATGTGCGTCTGCCGGCCGCCTTCGCGTCGCATGCGCCGGAAGCCCGACTCGGCGACGGGCGCCGGCGGGTCCGCGGGGGCGGGAGCGGCGGCTCGGCGGGGGAGCCAGCGCGCCAGCCCCTCCACGAGGTCCTCGTGCTCCACCGCGCCCGCCGCCGTCACGACCACGTTCCCCGGCCGGTACGCGCGATCGTGCACCTCCGCCAGCGCGGACACGGTAAGCGTCCGCACCGACTCGCGGGTGCCGAGGATCGGTTCGCCGTACGGATGCCCGCCGTAGAGAGCGCGCGCGTGTTCTTCGAAAGCAATGTCCTCAGGGACCTCCGCCGCAGCCGCGATCTCTTCCAGAACCACCTCGCGTTCCACGTCCAGATCCTGTCCGGAGAGCCGTGGGAAGAAGGCGAGGTCGCACAGCACGTCGAGCGCAACACCGAGCGCCCCCGCCGGTACGCGCGCCTGGAAGGCGGTGAACTCGTGCGTCGTATACGCGTCGAGCGCGCCGCCGAGCCGCTCCAGCTCCCAGGCGAGATCGCGCGCGGAGCGCCGGTGCGTCCCCTTGAACACCATGTGCTCGAGCAGGTGGGACACGCCGCCGTGCCCGGCATCCTCATGAACGCGGCCCTGCCGCACCCAGAGGCCGATGGCGACGGAGCGCACTGAATCCATGTGCTCGCTGAGTACGATGGGGCCATCCGGGAGGCAGGTGCGGTACACCTCCCGGTCGAGCCGGCCTGTCATTCCGACCGCCGGCCGCAGATCTCGGGCCGGCCCGCGCGCAGGCGGGCCGGGAGGCGGCGCGATCAGGCCTCTTCGGCGGGGACGAGCGCCGCGCGCCGGGAGAGCTTGAGACGGCCGCGGTCGTCCACGGCGAGCAGCTTCACCTTCACCTCGTCGCCCGGGCTCACCACGTCTTCCGTCCTGGCGGTGCGGCCTTCCTCCAGTTCCGAGATGTGGCACAGGCCTTCGACGCCGGGAATGATCTCGACGAACGCGCCGAAATCCGTCGTGTTCTTTACGACGCCGCGGTAGATCCGCCCCACCTCCGGCTCCTGGACGATGCCCTCCACCATCTCGCGCGCATGCTGCGCCCCCGCGCCCGAGGGCGCCGCGATGGTGACCGTACCCGAGTCGTCGATGTTGACCTCGGTGCCCGTCTCCTCCTGGATCATCCGGATCGTCTTCCCCTTCGGCCCGATGACCTCGCCGATCTTCTGGGGGTTGATCTGCAGCGTGACGATCCGCGGCGCGTGCGGCGACATCTCCTCGCGGGCCGCTTCGAGCGTCTCATTCATCGCCGCGAGGATCCGCAGCCGGGCATCGCGCGCCCGGGCCAGGGCCTCCCGCAACGTGTCGACGGAGAGTCCGTCTGCCTTGATGTCCATCTGGACGGCCGTGATCCCGCGCTCGGTCCCGGCGACCTTGAAGTCCATGTCGCCGAGGGCGTCTTCCACGCCGAGAATGTCGGTGAGGATTTCGACCTGGTCGCCCTCCTTGATGAGCCCCATCGCGATCCCCGCGCACGGGGCCCGCATCGGCACCCCGGCATCCATCAGGGAGAGCGATCCGCCGCATACGGAGGCCATCGAACTCGACCCGTTCGATTCCAGGATATCTGAGACGACGCGGATCGTGTAGGGGAAGTCCTCGTACGCCGGGAGGAGCGCCTGAAGCGCCCGCTCGGCCAGCATTCCGTGTCCCGTCTCGCGGCGGCTCGTGCCCCGAAACATCCGCACTTCGCCCGTCGAAAAGCCGGGGAAGTTGTAGTGGAGCATGAAGGACTTCGAGGTTTCCTCGCGCACATCGACGGAGTCGATTCGCTGCTCGTCGCGCACCGTCCCGAGCGTCGTCACCGCGAGCGCCTGCGTCTGCCCCCGGGTGAAGAGCGCCGAACCGTGCGTTCGCGGCAGAAGGCCGACCTCGCACGCGATGTCGCGGACGTCGTTCATGCCGCGACCATCGATGCGCTCCCCGTCCTCGAGAATGCGCCGGCGCATCGTCTCCTTTTCCAGCTTTCGCAGAGCGGCGCCGACATCTCTCGAGCAGTCCGGGTGGTCGGGTTCGAGCCGGACGGCGAGATCCTCGCGCAAGGCGGACAAGGCTCGTCCGCGCTCCTCCTTGTCCGCGATCCTCAACGCTTCGCCCACCTTGCCGGCCGCCAGCGCCGTGACCGTCTCCACGACCTCCGCGTCGGGTCCGACGGGCTCATACTCGAAGGTCTCCGGGGCGCCGGCCTGCCGGACCAACTCGCGCTGGAGCCCGATCAGATCGGCGATGGCCTTCTGTCCGACCTGCATCGCCTCGAGGAATTCATCCTCGGTGGCCTCCAGGCACGCGCCCTCGACCATCACGATCGAGTCCTCGGAACCGGCGACGACGATCTCCATGTCGCACAGTTCGAGGTCATCGAAGGTCGGGTTCACGAGCCACTCGCCTTCGCGACGGGCGACCCGCACGCCGGCGATGGGCCCGTTCCATGGGATCGGGGACAGGAGGAGGGCCGTCGATGCCCCCAGCATGCCGACGACGTCCGCGTCGTTCTCCTGGTCCGCGGAGATGATGAAGCAGACGACCTGGGTGTCGTTCCGATAGTCCGCGGGGAAGAGCGGCCGGAGGGGCCGGTCGATCTGCCGCGCGGAGATGGTCTCCTTCTCGCCGGGCCGCGTTTCCCGCTTGATGAACCCGCCGGGGAACTTGCCGGCGGCGTAGGTCTTCTCGCGGTACTCGACCGTGAGGGGGAAAAAGGGAAGATGCGTCGGCTTGCGGTCCGCCGTGGCGGTGACGAGCACTGCGGTCTCCCCGTACTGCACATAGACGGCGCCATCGGCCTGCCGGGCCATCCTGCCCGTCTCGAGGATCAGGGGCCGTCCGTGGAATTCGGTTTCAATTCGGTGTGTCATTCTTTTTCTTCTCTTCTTTCTTCGGGTGTGGCGCTGCGGGACTCCGCGCGCCGCGTCGGCCTTTCGTCAGGCCGACGCTCATGAAATGCCTTCTCAACCTTGCATCGGCGTCTTCGATTCAGCGTCTTCGATTCAGGGTCTTCGATTCAGTGCCCCGACTGGGGGGATCCGGAGCGGTACGAGGGAAGGATAACGGGGGGCCCGACGATGCGGACCGGCGGAGGCGGTGGCTGCGTAGCGGTGCGGCGCCTCAACGGCGCAGCCCGAGCTCCTCGATGACCGTTCGGTAGCGGTCGAGATCCGTCCGGCGGAGGTAGTTCAACAGCCGACGGCGCCGTCCGACCATCTTCAGCAGTCCGCGGCGACTGTGATGATCCTTGGGATGATCCCGGAAATGCCCGGTCAACTCTTCGATGCGAGCCGTGAGCAGTGCGATCTGCACCGGAGCCGACCCCTGGTCGTTCTCGCGCCGCGAGAACTTCTCTATGATTCCCTGCTTCGCTGTTTTTTCCACGTCTCTCTATGATCCCTCGATCCATCGCCCCGCTTCAACCCGCGGAGCGATCGGCAGGATGGCGAACTCCCGCCGTCGCCGTGCCGCTTCACATACAGTCCATAAAACTAGAATCGGCACGCGTCTCTGTAAAGGCACGTCAAATGCACGTCGCCACTCGGTCGCCGGTCCGCCCGCCCGCTCACAGGGCGGCGAGGAGCGTGGCAGCCATCATCTCCAAGGTCAGACAAGTCGCGGTCCAGGTGGTGAACGCGGGCCCGCGGCCGACTCCGAGTGCAGACAGGAAAGCGCCCTCGCCCCGCCGGAGATGGTCGACCTACGAGAGAAGGGCGCATGCTCCGACGACGGGCACCGTGAGCGTTCCCGTCTCCGCCCCGAACGCGGCCATCGCGAGCCGGACCGTGATCCAGATCCCCGCCGCGGCGCCAGCCATCGGCAGCCAGATGCGGCGCAGGCGGCTCGGCCAGCGCGTTGGGGACGCTCCCGGGCCGACATCTCCTCCCCAACGTCGATCCGGATCCTCATGATGGGGCTTCCAGGCCCTTCGCAGCCCCGTGCGTGCGCGGGGGCCGAGGTAGTCCCTGACGAACTCGGGATGTCTCCAGGTCTGTTCCGGAGTCCCCATGACGCGTGTTCCTCCGGCCGTGATCCAGACCACTTCGTCCGCGGCCTGCATGAGCAGTTCGACCTCGTGTCCCGTGATCAGCACCGCCGCGCCACGTCCAGCCGCGTCCCGCAGGGCGCGCACCGTCCGCTGCTGGTCGGCCGGAGCCAAACCGGTGAGGGGCTCGTCGGCGATCAGGCACCGAGGGTTGCGCAGAAGTCCGAGCGTGAGTTCCACGCGACGCCGCTCGCCGCCCGAGAGTTCGCGCACCCGGCGCTCGAGCAGCGGGGACACGTCGAAGGGGTCCAGGTCGGTCAGTCGACGAGCCTCCGGGAATGCCGCAGCCAGCATGGCCAGATGGGCGCGAATGCGCCGGCGCGGAACGGCCAGCCCCGCATCGGGCACGAAGCACAGGCCCTCGCGCGCCATGCGGGCGACTCGAGGGCGCAGCGTCGCGCGACCACGCCACCTGACGGCGCCGGTTTCCGCACCGAGAAGCCCGAGGGCGCAGCGCAGGAGCGTGCTCTTTCCGGATCCGTTGCGCCCCAGGAGGAGCGTCACGCGCCCCGGCCACGCCTGCACCAAAGCCGCCCTGAGCACTTCCGCGGCGCCGAATCGTTTTGCGAACCCCTCCGCCGCGAAGATCGGTTCGGCCACCCTGGAAGAGATCGTGCTCACATCCCTGGCGAGGAGGGACAGCCGGGGCCGGCCAGCGCGGGCTCGAAGATGACGGCGCGGGCAATGCCTCCCTGTTCGCGCACGCCGAACAGGAGCAGGTCGTCGCCCGTACCCCTTAGCGCCTCATCGCGACGTGAGCGTGCAATGAGTCGTCCGCTCGCCGTATCGACGACGTCCAGCACGGTGTCGAGGAGACGGTCGAGCTCGAGCGGCGACGGCGCCGCACCGGCCCCCGCCTCCCAGTCCTCGTCGGCGACCCAGGTGCCTACCCACAACAGCCCCCGGTCGACGCGAAGACTGATGACGATGGAGGGAGCCGGCGCCGAGACGGGCGCCCCCGGCTGCGGCGGTCCCGGGTCGAACCAGTCGGGCTCTCCGGCGAGGCGCGTGACCGGTTCGGCAGCCCGTCCCGGATCCCAGGCTTCGAAAGCGTATTCCCCCGCCCGGGTCGTCCATACCCTGCCCTGCCCGTCGAGGGCGACGGGGGCGCGGAAGAAGTTCACGACCCACGAGGCGACGGGCACGGAACCGAGGCTCGCAAGCCGGACTCCGTCGCGATCGACGATTTCCGTCGTCGTGCTCAACCGACCGTCGATCTGACCGAACCCCGAGACGGCGTGGCGGTCCCCGGCGGCGAGGGTCACGAAATCGAGCCCGTGAAGGCTCCGGATATCCGTCGTTTCAAGCAGTGCCCCATCCGGGGATAAGCGCGTGATGCGGCGGTTGACGAGGTCGAGGATCCGCAGGCCGCCATCGGCTCCGGCACGCATGCGCCCCGGGACGCGATACTCGCCGGGCCCGTCGCCGTTCCCTCCACGGGCCGCCAGGAATCCGCCATCCGGGTCGAATACGAGCAGTTGTCCGCGGTTCTCCACGCTCGCGACGATGTACTCGCCCGCCGCGGTCCGCGTGATCTCGGGTCGGCTTCCGATCGTTCCGGGGTCAGCCGGGGCGCCGAGACGCAGCACTTCCCGGAGTTCAACCGCACATTCGCCCGCCTCGTCCGCGATAGCGAGGAGCGACTGAGCAACGGCCGGCTGCGGAATCCCCGCCAGGACGACCGCCACTCCCGTACAGACGACGAAGGCGATGAGCCGCGGAGGCCCGGCAGCCCGCGGCAACCTGCGGTTCATCCGCCCATCTCCCGGAAGTACGCGAGACCAGCCGCGAGGTCCCGGCGCATCTGCGCGGCGAGGTCGTCTCCCGACTCGAACGACCGCACTTCCCGCAGCCGGTGGAGGACATCGACGATCACGCGCTCCCCGTAGATGTCGCGCTCGAAGTCGATGAGGAAGAGTTCGATGGCCGGTGGAGCGTCCGCAAAGGTCGGCCTGGGGCCGAGGTGCAGCAGCCCATCGACCCGCGCGGGACCCAGCGTGGCGCGCACGGCGTAGATGCCTTCCGCCGGAAGGAGTTTGTCGGGAGGCGGCGGCGCGAGGTTGGCGGTCGGAAAGCCGAGCGTCGTGCCCCGTCCCAGCCCCCGGATCACGGTCCCGCGAAACGAGTACGGGCGACCGAGGCCCGCGGCCGCGCCCTCCATGTCGCCCGCCGCCACCGCCCGCCGCACCCAGGTGGACGAGAGGGGCGAACCGTCCGTTTCGACGCCTCCGACGACGGAGACCTCGAACCCGTGGACTCCGCCCAGCCGTTCAAGCACGGAGACGTCCCCGGCACGGCCGCGCCCGAACCCGTGGTCGTACCCGACCACGATCTCCGCCGGGCGGAAGCGCGGCACGATGAGGTCCTCCACGAACGCTTCGGGAGAATAGCGGGAGAACTCCGGCGTGAAGGCGATGAACGCGGCATAGTCCGGCCCGAGTTGGGCGAGGATTTCCTTCTTCTCGTCCGGCAGCGTGAGGAGTGGGGGGGCGACTTCGGGGCGCACGACGCTCAGGGGGTGCGGGTCGAAGGTGAGGAGCGCCGCGTGGCCGTTTCGTGCGCGCGCCCGCCGCCGAACGTCGCGCAGGATCGCCTGGTGCCCCAGGTGGACGCCGTCGAAGGTCCCCATCGTGACGACGCTGCCCCGGACGTGGGCGGGGAGTCCGTTCACGCGGCAAACACCTTCTTCGGATGGAGGCGACCGTCGCGCTCCTCGGCGATGGCGAAGAGCTCGTCGGAGGCGTACAGCGCGACCGGGTTCGTCGAGCCACCCGCAGAGTCGCGCGCGCGCCCCGGGGGGGGCAGCACGTCCCCGCGCTCGACCGACCTCCCGTGCCGGATCTCGTCCCGTTCCCCCCCGTCCAGTGCGCGGCGCCGCACCCACGGCAGCGCGGCCACGCCCGGGCGCCAGGCGCCGGACGCCGTGGCCACCGCCTCCCGCGCCGCGTCCGGAGACGTCGCGTCGTCCACCCGGAAGGGGCCGATCGCCGTGCGGCGGAGTGCCGTAAGGTGCGCTCCGGGTCCGAGATCACGCCCGATGTCACGGGCCAGCGCACGCACGTAGGTGCCGGTGGAAACGCTCGCGCGGAAGCGCACTCGAGGGAGGTTCAGGTCCGTGACCGCGATCTCGTGGATGGTCACGTCGCGTGCCTCGAGTTCGGGGCGCTCCCCGCGGCGGGCCAGCGCGTAGGCGCGCTCGCCGCCGGTGCGGCGCGCCGAGTAGGAGGAGGGCACCTGGCGTCCGGCGCCCTCGCGGGCCGCGAAGGAAGCCCGGATCGCCCCGCCGTCCAGCTTCCGCCAACCGGCATCCTCCGACACGGTCTTCCCGGTGAGATCGTCCGTGTCCGTTTCCCGTCCCAGCACCATCGTCGCATCGTAGAATTTCGGGAGCCCGTGGTATAGGTCGGCGAGGCGGGTGAACGACCCGACGAGCGACAGCAGGAGCCCCGTCGCGAAGGGATCGAGCGTCCCGGTGTGGCCGATCCGGCGCACGCCCAGCTTCCGCCGCATCCGAAGGACGATGTCGTGCGACGTCGCCCCGGCGGGCTTATCGACCAGGAGCAGACCGGCTTCAGTCGTCACGCGGCCCCGCCTCCTCGCGAGCCCGGCGCAGCAGTTCCTCGATCCGGCTCGCGTGCTCGGGCGTGTCGTCGGGCAGGAAGCGGAATTCCGGGATCTTCCGCAGCCGGAGCGACCGGCCGAGTTCCCGTCGTATGAACCCCACCGCGTGTTCCAGACCTTCGATGCCCTCCGCCACATCCTCTTCCGAGCGAATGTAGACGGTGGCAAAGGAGAGATCCCGGGTCGC
The DNA here is from genome assembly GCA_009838765.1 of Gemmatimonadales bacterium. GTDB lineage: Bacteria > Gemmatimonadota > Gemmatimonadetes > Palauibacterales > Palauibacteraceae > Palauibacter > Palauibacter ramosifaciens. The sequence goes on along the minus strand of VXQX01000078.1, from coordinate 74,457 downwards.
CCGCACGTCGGTCACCGTCACTCCGTCGAGACGCGGGTCCTTGAGCGATCCGAGAAGGAGGCGCGTGAGCTCGCGCCGGAACAGTTCGCCCAGCCGTTCGCTCCGGTGGCGGTGGGTCACGTGCTCCCCCGCGCCGGGCCGCCGGCCTTCACAGGAACTCGGTCTCCGACTCGACGACGTGCGCCCTCGGGTCGGATCTCAGGAAGAGGTCGACGCGTCCGAGAACCGACTCCGCGTGCCGACGTTCGCCCGATACGACGCAGGCCGTGATCTCGGACATCGAGGCCCGGTCGCGCAGGCCGGTCTCGGCGGCGGAAACCCGGAACTTCAGGATCGTGCGCTCGCGCAGCCCGCGGATCACCGAACGCTTCGCCTTGAGCGACCGGCAGCCCGGGAGGTGAAACACCCAGCGGCCCACCCCGATGACGGCCATGATGCCCCGGCGGCAGGTCAGCCTGCCGGTGCTCCGGAGAGGGTGCGCGCGACCTCCACCACCTCGTAGCACTCGATCACATCGCCGACCTTGATGTCGTTGTAATTCTCGATGGAGATGCCGCACTCGTACCCGTCCTTCACCTGGCGCACGTCCTCCTTGAACCGCCTGAGGCTGTCGATCCGGCCTTGGTAGATCTGGATCTGGTCGCGCAGGAGGCGGATCGGGAGGTTGCGCCGCATGGTGCCGGTCTGGACGTAGCAGCCCGCGATCGTCCCCGCCTTCGGGACGCGGAAGAGCTCGCGGATCTCGGCCATGCCGATCGTGATCTCACGCTGCTCGGGCGCGAGCAGACCCTCGAGCGCGAGGCGGATCTCCTCGACCGCTTCGTAGATCACGTTGTAGATCCGGATCTCGATCGACTCACGTTCCGCGGCGGCCGCCGCCCCGGCATCGGGCCGGACGTGGAAGCCGACGATGATCGCGTCCGAAGTCGAGGCCAGAAGGATGTCGGACTCGTTGATGCCGCCCACGGCCCGGTGGATGACTTCGACCGAGACCTCGTCGGTCGACAGCCGCTCCAGGCTGTCGGAGAGCGCCTGGACCGAGCCGTCCGTGTCGCCCTTGATAACGACGTTCAGCCGTGCGCCCTCGCCCGCCTTGACGGCGGCGAAGACATCCTCGAGTCGCGTTCCGGTCGCCCGGCGGCGGATGTCCTTCTCCCGCTCCAATTGCTGGCGCCGCGAGACGATCTCGCGGACCCGCGCCGCGGAGAGGACGACGAGCGAGTCGCCCGCCTGCGGCACCCCCTCGATCCCGAGAACTCGCACGGGGATCCCCGGGCCGGCGCTCGTGACTTTCCGGCCGCGCTCATCGAGGAGTGCGCGAACCCGCCCGCCATGGAGTCCGCAGACGAAATCGGCGCCGACCTCCAGGGTTCCCCGCTCCACGAGCACGGTCGCCACCGGCCCCATGCCGCGATCCAACTGCGCCTCCACGACCGTCCCCCGGGCCTCTCGCTCCGGGTTCGCCTTCAGCTCGAGAATCTCCGCCTGGAGAAGGACTTTTTCGAGAAGGTCGTCCAGCCCCTCGCCCGTCTTCGCCGAGACATTCGCGCCCAGGATCTCGCCGCCGAAGTCCTCGAGGACTACCTCACGGGCGAGGAGTTCCCGTTTGACCCGATCCACATCCGCCGATGGGAGATCGACCTTGTTCACCGCGACGATGATCGGCACCGACGCGTTCCGGGCATGGCTGATCGCCTCGATCGTCTGCGGCATCACGGAGTCGTCGGCCGCCACGACGAGAATCACGATGTCCGTGACTTCCGCGCCGCGCGCACGCATGGCCGTGAACGCCTCGTGGCCGGGCGTGTCGAGGAAGGTGATCGTGCGGCCCTCCGAGAGAACCACGTGATAGGCGCCGATGTGCTGCGTGATGCCCCCCGCCTCCCCCGCGATGACGTTCGTGCTCCGGATACGGTCGAGCAGCGACGTCTTTCCATGGTCGACGTGGCCCATCACGGTCACGATGGGCGGGCGGGGCACCAGCTGGCTCTCGTCCTCGGGCAGGTCTTCGTCGTCGCTCGCGACATCGGCCTCGAACCCCTCCTCGCGGATCGCCGTGAAGCCGGCCTCCTCGCAGATCAGTTCGATCTGGCCGAAGTCGAGCCGCTGATTGATCGTCACCATGAGACCCAGGTTCTTGAACGCCGATGTGATGATCGCCTGCGGCGGAACGTCGATGAGATCGGCGAGCTCCGAAACGGTGAGGAACTCGTTGACCCGGACTGTCGCCTTCTCCGTGCGCTGTTCGAGCTCGCGCTGCTCGCGCTCCGCCTCGCGCTGCTGCTGCTGCGTTTCGCGACGCCGCTTCCGGGGCGAGGATTGCCCCATCGCGGCCAGCGTCTTGCGGAAGTTCTGCTGGACGGCGTTCCGATCCACGCGACGCCGCTTCTTCCCGTCGCCGCCGCGAGACTTCTTGCGACCATCGACGGTGTAACCTTCGGCCGAGATCCGCACCTTGCCGCCGGGGCCCGCCGAAGCCCTGGGGCCCGCAGGCGCCGACGGGGCGGCGGGCGACGGCATGTCCCGGCGGACGGGCTTGGGCCGACGCGCGGGGCGAGTCGGAGCGTGCGTCGCATCCGCCTCCGCCTCCGCGGGGTCCGCCTCGGGTTCGGCGACAGCCGGTTCCGTCGGCTCCGCGACCTCGACGCCCGCCTCCGGCTCCGCCGGTTCGTCCGGCGCCTCGGTGGGGTCGTCCGGCGCCTCGGCGGGCTCCCGGGCGGCTTCGGCTTCAGGCTCGATTTCGGCTTCCGCCTGTGGAGCCTCGACTCCCACCTCGGGCTCGGGCTCGGGCTCGGGCTCGACCTCCACTCCGACCTCGATCTCGGCTTCGGCGGGGGCAACTTCGGGCACCTCCGCAGCCGCGGCCTCGTCCTCCGCCGTCTCGGCCGATGGTGCGATCCCTTCTTCGGCTTCGGCGTCCGGAGTGCTGGTCGTAAGCGACGCGGGAGCGGCCCTTCGCCGGCGACGGCGTCGCCGCACGGGGGCGGCGGTTCCGGTGACCGCCTCACCCCTCCGTTCGCGTTCGAGCCGCGCGTGCAGACGCGCCACGCTCGCCGAGTCCACGCTCGACATGTGGCTCCGCACGGGCACATCCATCTCCCGCAGCAACTGGATGAGGTGACTCGTGTCGAGTCTCAGCTCCTCTGCGACCTCGAAGACACGCTTCATTGTCCAGGCACCCGCCCTTCCGGATCTCCCCGCGACCCGGAGCTTTCGTCACGCCGCGAAGGCGTGCGCTCCCCTTCGAGAATCCGCTGCGCCAGCGCCGAATCTGTGACGCCGACGACGGCTACATTGTTCCGTCCGAGCGCTCGTCCGAGCGCCTTGCGACTCGCCACCGTTACACGCGATGCCTGCCGCGCCTGTGGAGTGAGGCGGCTCACCGCATGCCGCGATGCGTCGCCCGCGACCACGAGCAGGGCGAGCCTTCCCCTGCGCGCCGCGATGTCCACGGCCCGCGTTCCGAGCGCGACCCGGCCCGCGCGCGTCGCGATGCCGAGCAAGCCCAGCGTCGCCCCCGCCCGTCGCCGACCTCCGCCGCGTTTCAGGCGGACCCCTCGCTCGAGACCGCCGTGCTCAGCGCATCGGCCGCCTCCCCGGATACCGGCTCCGGTGGCTCCTCCGCGTCCACTGGTTCCTCCGCGGCCTCGGCGTCCGTCGGTGCCTCGGCAGCCGTCTTCGCGGCTGCGGCGCCCTCCGCCTGCGCCTCGTCCACAACGGTCAACTCGTCGATCAGCGCTTCGAGCGTATCCGCCTCGTCCGGCCCGATCCCCGGAACCTGAAGGAAATCGCTCCGATCCATGTCGAGGAGTCCGTAGAAGCTGCCGATCCCGGCCGCCTCGAGCGCGGCAAGGGTCGCGGGGGCGATCCCTTCGAGCTCCGAGAGCGGGAAGTCGGACATCTCGTATTCGTCATCGCTGCCGAACAGGCCGGCCTCTCCGCCGCGTTCCATCCAGTCACGGCTGGAATACAGGTCGATCTGCCATCCGATGAGCTGCGACGCCAACCGCACGTTCTGCCCGTTTCGTCCGATCGCAAGCGAGAGCTGGTCCTCGTCCACGATCGCCGTAATGACGTGCCGCTCCTGATCCGAGATCACCTTCGCTACCCGGGCTGGAGCCAGAGCGCGTCGGGCGAAGATCTCGGGGTCCGGGTGCCACGGGACGATATCGATCCGTTCCCCGCTCAACTCCGACACGACCGCCTGGACGCGCGAGCCCTTCAGGCCGACGCAGGCTCCGACCGGGTCGACGGACTCATCCCGGGACGCGACGGCCACCTTGGTGCGCCCCCCCGCCTCACGGACGATCTCCTTGATGTCCACGATATCCTGGTAGATCTCCGGCACCTCGAGCGCGAACAGGGAAGCGACGAACTGGGGGTCCGCCCGCGACAGGATGAGTCGCGGACCGCGCGGCGTCTCCTCCAGCAGCTTCAACACGGCACGGATCGGTTCGCCCTGCCGGAAGCGTTCCCGCGGGTTCTGTTCCCGCCACGGAATGATCGCCTCGGCTTCACGCGACCGGTTCAGCATCACGACCAGTTTGCCGCGCTCGCTCGCCTGGACTTCGCCCGAAACGAGGTCCCCTACCCGATCGTTGAACTCCATGCGGATCCGGTCGCGTTCTCCCTCGCGGATGCGCTGGATGATCCTCTGCTTGGCGGCCATGACCGCGCTGCGTCCGAAGTCCCTGAAGTCGACCGGGATCTCCATGAGGTCGCCAACCTGGAAGTCGGGATCATCCCAGCGCGCCTGCTCAAGCGTTACTTCCCGCGCCGGATCCTCGACTTCCTCGACGACTTCCTTGAGGACGACGATCGAGATGTCGCCTCCATCGGTGACGTCGATTTCCGCTTCAACGGGACCGCCGAACCGACGGGCGAGCGCCGCATGGATCCCGTCGCGTATGAGATCATGCAGCTCCAGCTCCGTCAGCGACTTGTTCGCCGCCATCATGCGGAACGCTTCAACGATCGGGATCTGATCGTTCATTGCCTCTCTCTATCTCCCACCCACGCCCCCCGCCGCGTCCCAGTCGTAGACCAGGCGCGCGGAGGCCACGAGCTCCAGCGGGATCTCCACACGATCCCCTTCGATCTCCAGCGCGAACGTCCCGGGAAGTCCGTCCACCATCCCGAGCAGCGTGCCTTCCAGTTTTCGGCCTCGGTCGGCCAGCGGACCGTAGCCCCGGACGCGAATCCGCGACCCGGCGAAGCGGTCGTAGTCCGCAGCCTTGACCAGCGGCCGGTCCACGCCCGGAGACGACACTTCGAGCACCCAGTCCGCGTCGGCCTCATCTTCAAGTGCCCCACGCAGTTCCTTCGTCACCGCAACGCAATCGTCAACCGTCACGCCCGACCGCGCGTTCGAAAAACCCGGCCGATCGATCCGGAGTCGGAGCAACGGCCGGCGGCGGCCTCCGCCGCGCTCCATCTGCACCACCTCGAAGCCGAGGGCTTCGACCGCGCGTTCGATGTCCGCCGAGTCCAGCATGACCGGCCCTTTCGGCGAATCCGGTTCGCCCTACTGCAAAAAAAAGTGGGGCCCGTACAGCTTCCCCACTTCGAGTAACGCCATCGCCCGCCGGCCCGCGCGGACGTATGTGGACATGCGACCGGCAACATACGGCGGGGTCCGACGCGCTGCAACAGCCCACACGCCTCGTCAGCGACGGCGCGTCAGTCGCTCCGCAGCCCCAGAAAGGCCGCCATCCGTCCCGCCTTGCCGCCGCTCGCGCGGTGTGAATGAAGGTCGCCGGGACCGCATGACGTGCAGTAACGCGAGCTGGTAAGGGCCTCGGGTGCGACACCGGCCGTCGCAGCCTGGGCGACGAGGATGCCCCTCAGGTCGAGTTGCGCGCGCCTGCCGCCGAGACCGAAGGCGGAGAGCACGGGAGTGTCGACCTCGTAACAGCGCCCGCAGATCGCGGGCCCCAGATGGACACGGAGATCCCCGGCGGCGCCGGGGGAGTCGCGGTCGAAGCCGCGAACGAGCCGGCGGATCGCGAGCGGCAGAATGCCTCCCGCGGCCCCGCGCCATCCCGCGTGGATCAGCCCGATGCGCCCGAGCTCGCGCGACCACAGATAGACGGGCACGCAATCCGCCGCCGTCGCGGCCAGCAGCCAACCGGACCCATCCGCGAGCTGGCCGTCCACGCGGCCCGCCAGGTGGACCGTGCAGCCTTCCGAGTCCGGGACGGGCGAGGCTCCGATCTCCCGGAGATCCGTCCCATGGACCTGCGTCGGCACCGAGACCTGGCGGAAGCCGAGTTCCCGGGCCAGGTCCGAGTAGGCGGAGGCCACGCGCTCCGGCGAGGCGTCCACCACCGCAAGGTCCCCGCGCTTTGCCGTCGTGATCCCGCACACGACGTTCGGGTCGAGCGACTCCCACCGCGAAAGCCGCAGCATCCCGTCCCCGGCAATCTCCGCGACCTCCGTCATGCGCCCTCCGGCGCCACGCGTTCGATGCGGGCCCCCAACGACGCGAGGCGTTCATGGATACGCTCGTAGCCACGCTCGATCTGCCCGATGTTGTGCACGCGACTCCCGCCGTCCGCGGCCAGCGCCGCGATGAGGAGCGCCATGCCGGCCCGGATGTCGGGGCTCTCGAGCGTGGCTCCGCGCAACGGCGAAGGTCCCACGACGACGGCCCGGTGCGGATCGCAGAGGACGATGCGGGCGCCCATGGCGATCACCTTGTCGACGAAAAACATCCGCGACTCGAACATCTTCTCGTGAATGAGGACGGTGCCGCGGCACTGCGTCGCGGCCACCAGGGCGATGCTGATCAGGTCCGCGGGGAACGCCGGCCACGGCCCGTCGTCGATCTTCGGGATCTGGCCTCCGAGGTCGGACTGGATCTCGAGCTCTCCCCCGCCGCGCACGAGGAGGTGGTCATCGCGCCACGCGAATTCGAGGCCGAGGCGTCGGAATCCCACGCGCAGGGGATCGAAGTGGGCCGGGTCCGCTCCGGCGATCCGAAGGGTCGAGCCCGTTGCCGCCGCCAACCCGATCACGCTTCCGATCTCGATATGATCCGGCCCGATCCGGAAGGTCCCGCCACCCAGGGCCTCCACACCCTCGATGACGAGCCGCGAAGTCCCGATGCCGTCGATGCGGGCGCCGAGCATGACGAGGAAGTGGCACAGATCCTGCACGTGGGGTTCGGTGGCGGCGTTGCGAAGTTCCGTCGTGCCCGCAGCCGTCGCCGCCGCGAGCACGGCGTTTTCCGTCCCCGTGACGGACGGCTCATCGAGAAACACGGAAGCGCCGCGGAGACGGGGGGCGCGAAGCACGTAGCGGTCTCCGACGTGGACCGTCGCACCGAGTGCCTGCAGCGCGAGCATGTGGGTGTCCAGACGGCGGCGCCCGATGAAGTCCCCGCCGGGGTGCGGGAGCTGGCACGAGCCTATCCGGGCGAGCATGGGACCGGCGAGCAACACCGATCCGCGGATCCGGCCGGCCAGGTCCGCATCGGGGATCGCCCGCGGAGTCACGCCGGCGGCGTCGAGTTCGAGCACGCCCGGCGCCGTCCAGCCACCCTCGACGCCGAGACTGCGGAGAAGATCGAGCAGCGTCTCCACATCAGTGATGCGCGGGACGTTCTCGATCCGCACCGGCTCGCGCGCAAGTAGCGTGGCGGCGAGGATCGGGAGGGCGGCGTTCTTGTTGCCGACCGGCGTGAACACGCCGCTCAGCTCGTTTCCACCCTCGATCCGATAGTGCATCGCGCCTCCTCCCCCCGTACCCGCATCCGGCCTTTGCCGGCGCCGCGCGCCAAAGTAGCCGGCGGACGGAGGGCGGCCTATACTCTCCTCACCTAGCAGGCCGACTCTCTTCCGGGGGAGCCGCAGTGACCACATACGAGATCGCGGTCGTGGCCGGGATGGCGGTTTGGCTCGTCGTCGCGCTGGCGATTCTCATCGTCCTGCTGCAGGCGATCCGTCTGCTGCGCGAGACCCGCGAGCCGCTGGGACGGATCTCGGGCACGGTCACCGACCTCGGCGACCGCCTCAAGCCGGTGCTGCACAACGTCGAACAGGCGAGCGACCAGGCCCTGCGGATCGCGGGCAGGCTCCGCGACGACGCGGACGGCGTGGGACAGGCGCTGAAGAGCGCGGGCGAATCCACCGGCCGCATGGTGGACCTGGTCGAGGAGCGGGTGGTGGAGATTGCGGCCCTGCTGGCCGTCGTCCAGGAGGAGGCGGAGGAAACGTTCCTCACCACGGCTTCCCTGCTGCGCGGACTCCGGCGCGGCAAGGACCACGCATCGACCGCGAAGCGCGTGGCCCGGGCGCTGGGGCAGCGCGGCGGAGACTGACCGGGCACACGGGCCCGGCAGCGGCTAGCCATCCGGGCGCAACCCCGCGTACGCGACCACGACCTTCTTCCGGCCGACCTTCTCGAACGCGATGTCGGCCCTGGCCTCCCTCCCGAAGCCGTACACCTGCAGCACCTCGCCGGCCCCGAAGCGCGGATGCACCACGCGGACGCCCGGGGCGAGCGAGAGCGGCACCTGCGAGTCTTCGTAGTCGTACTCAAGTTCGCCCGGCGGTCCCCGTCTTCCATCCGCGCCGGAGCCGACGGCGCGGCCCGATCCGCGACCCGGGTTCCTCTGCCAGGCGAAGGAGCGGCCACGCGGCTCGCCTCCGCCCGCCGGAGGCCGGCCGGCCCCGCGGGTGTCCCGCGCACGCCACCGCCCCCGTCGCGGCGCCGCAAGCCGCGGAAGCACGTGTTCCTCCGGGAGTTCATCGATGAAGCTCGAGGGGGCCGAGCGGCTCGCCATCCCCGCCCGCCAGCGGTGGTCCGCATACGTCAGGCTCAGACGATCCATCGCGCGCGTGACCCCCACGTAGAAGAGGCGCCGTTCCTCTTCCAGCCCGCCCGGCGCCTCCATGGCCCTCGAGAGGGGAAACAGGCCCTCCTCCAGCCCGCCCAGGAAGACCACCGGAAACTCGAGTCCCTTCGCATTGTGCAGCGTGATCATCGTCACCGCTTCGCCGTCGAAGTCCGCCTCGTCGAGGTCGGAACGCAGCGAAACGGACTGGAGGAACAACTCGAGGTCCGTGGCTTCGTCGTCGGGATCCTCGACATCGTCGCGCTCGAACGCCTCCGCCGCCGCGAACAGTTCGCTCACGTTCTCCAGGCGGTCCGCGCCGTCCTCCTCCTCCGCCAGCGCCGCGGCCAGGCCGAAGGTCGCGACGCAGGCTTCGAGCGCTTCGCGGGCGCCGCTGTCGGGCAGCGAAGCCCGCACGTCGGCGAGCCCGTCCGCGAACCGCCGCAGGCCGCGCGCCGCCGCCCTCGGGAAGCCGTCTTCGTGCCGCGCCCGCGCCGCGACGAGTGCAAGGGGTTCGACGGTCTCCCCCGCGTCGCCGGCCGAGCGGGCGAGTTCCTCCAGCCGCTCCAGACTCTTCGCCCCGACCCCGCGTCTCGGCCACCCCACGGCACGCAGGAAGGCGACGTCGTCCGCCGGATTCACGAGAAGGCGCAGGTAGGCGATGACATCCTTCACCTCGCGACGTTCGTAGAACGGGACGCCTCCGACGATCCGGTACGGAATGCCGGACCGCCGGAACGCCTCCTCGAAAGCCCGCGACTGGGCGTTCGTGCGGTACAGCACCGCAAACTCGTTCAGGCGACGGGTGGCGCGGACCGCCTCGATTCGTGACGACACCCATGCAGCCTCCGCCCGCTCGTCATCGCAGCGGACGACCTCGATCGGATCGCCGGCCTCCCGCTCCGTGTGAAGCCGCTTCGGCTTCCTCGCGAGGTTGCGGGAGATGACGGCGTTCGCGACCTCGAGAATCGACTCCGTCGAGCGGTAATTCCTCTCCAGCCGCACGACGTGCGCGCCGTGGAAGTCCGCCTCGAAGTCGAGGATGTTCCGGATGTCCGCTCCGCGCCATCCGTACACCGCCTGATCATCGTCTCCCACGACGCAGAGATTCCCGTGTTTCGAGGCCAGCGCCTTCACCATCCGGTACTGGGCGTGGTTCGTGTCCTGGTACTCATCGACCAGCACGTGGGCGAAGCGGGCGGCGTAGCGATCCCGCACTCCGTCGACGGTCTCCAGCACGCGCACCGCCTCGAAGAGGAGGTCGTCGAAGTCGTAGGCATTGCGACGCGCGAGTTCGCGCTGGTAGGCGGGGTAGACCTTCGCCACGACCTCGGCGAGCAGGTCGAAGGCCTCGGACTCGTACTCGGCGGGTCCCATGAGCGCGTTCTTCGCGCCGGAGATCCGGCCGCGCAGGGCTCGGGGCGCCCAACGTTTGGGGTCGTAGCCCTCCGACTCCATCACGTCCTTCAGTGTGCGGATGGAGTCATCCTCATCATAGATCGTGAAAGCGCGCGTGCGCGACGTGTGCGGAGCCTCGATGCGAAGGATGCGGGCGGCGACCGAGTGGAAGGTGCCGATCCACAGGCCCCGCGTGGAACGGCCGATGAGTCCCTCGATCCGTTCCCGCATCTCGCCGGCGGCCTTGTTCGTGAAGGTGACTGCGAGGAGGCGCGTGGGCTCCAGCCCCTCCTCGATGAGCCGGGCCGCCCTCGCCGTGAGCACCCGCGTCTTGCCGGAACCCGCCCCGGCGAGGACCAGCAGCGGTCCGTCACCGTGTTCGACGGCGTCCCGCTGTTCCGGGTTGAGGCGGAGTCTCCTCACGTCCCCCGTTTCCCCCGACGGTGACGCGGGAGTTCGATCCGGAAGCTCGCACCCCGCCCGGTGTCTTCGAGACGGATGGAGCCATCGTGCATGTCTTCGATGATGCGCCGCACGAGGGAGAGGCCGACGCCCCAGCCACGCTTCTTCGTCGTGACGCCGATGTTGAAGATCTTGTCCCGGAGCGCGGGAGGGATCCCCGGCCCGGTGTCGAGCACCCGGAACACGGAACGCTTGCCGTTCGGTCCGAGATGGGAGATCACGATCCGGCCGCCCTCCGGGGCCAGCGCGTCGATCGCGTTCTTGATCAGATTCTCGAACGCCCACTCCAGGAGCGTCGCGTTGCCCAGCACCTCCGGCGGTTCGGGTTCCATCTCCACCGCGATCTCGATCTTGCCGGTGCGGGAGAGCGTGGGGAGACGGGCCTCGAAGTACTGTCGGAGATGGACGACCGTGGCGCGCACGGACATGGGCTCGAGCTTCGGCTTGTGGCCGATGAGTTCGAAGCGGCGCGAGACCTTCTGCAGGCGTGTCACATCCGCCGCCATCTCGTCGATGAGGTCGGGCTCCCCGACTTCCGATCCGCGGGGGCGCGGCCGGGCCTCGAGCACCTCCAGCCAGCCGACGAGCGAGCTGAGCGGGGTCCCCATCTGATGGGCCGACTCCCTGGCCATGGCGGACCAGATGCGCTCGCGCTCGCTCCGGAAGGAGAGGAAGAGGAGCCAGCCGCCGCTGCCGAGGATCGCGATGAGCGACGCCGCCTGCAGCCAGGGGATCAGACGGAGGCGGCTCGTGAATTCGGGATCGCCGAAGTGGACCTGGAGGCCGGGCGCCTCGAAGGGCGGCCTCAGTGCGTCGAGTTCGGCCACGAATTCGCGCAACGCCTGGTCGTCCAGGTCGCCGGTCGGGCCGAGCGGGAAGTCGTCGGGCAGGTGCGCGGAGCTGCTCGGATTGCCGAGCGTGTCCGTGATCACGATGGGGATCCGCAGGCGCCGGACCTGGGCGCCCACCTGCTGCGAGGCCTGGTTCCAGAGCTCGTTCTGTTCCTCGACCGTGAGATTGCCCGCCGCGGCCGCCGTGCTCACCGCCATCAACTGCCCGAGGACCGCAGCGTCGAGGCGGCGCTCCTCGGCCTGCTGACGCGAGAAGATGGCGGACCAGACGAGGACACCCGTGGACAGCACCGCGAGCAGAAGCGCGCCGCCCCGCCGGTTCCAGAGCCGGATCACCGGCAGGACTCGAGCCGCTCGAACCCGAGGTAGGGGTGGAGGATCTCCGGCAGCAGGATCCCCTCACCCTCGCGGAAGCCCGTCTCGAGCAACACCACAATTAGCCGCGCCAGGGCCAGCGCCGAACCGTTCAGCGTGTGCACGTGCAAGGGGCGTCCCCCGCCCTCGGGCCGGAAGCGGATGTCGGCGCGCCGCGCCTGGAAATCCGCGTACGATGAACAGCTGGACACCTCGAGCCATGCCTCGACGCCGGGAGCCCAGATCTCCAGGTCGTACGTAATCGCGTTCGCGAATCCGAGATCTCCCAGCGGGAGCAGGACCCGCCGGTACGGGATTTCCAGGAGCTCGAGCACCCGCTCCGCGTGGCGGGTCAGGAGCTCCAGTTGCTCCTTCGAGTCCTCGGGCCGGCAGATGCGGACGATTTCCACCTTGTCGAACTGGTGAACCCGCAGGAGCCCGCGCGTATCGCGGCCCGCGGCGCCGGCCTCGCGCCGAAAGCAGGGCGTGTGCGCGACGTAGGCGAGCGGGAGGTCGCCGGCGGAGAGGATTTCACTCCGGTGCAGATTCGTGAGAGGCACCTCGGCCGTGGGCACGAGGAAGAGGTCGTCGGGCTCCGTCCGGTAGGCGTCGTCTTCGAACTTGGGGATGTGGCCGGTCCCCACCATCGAATCCCGCGAGACGACGAGAGGGGGCAGGACCTCCAGGTATCCGTGCTCGCGGACATGCAGGTCCAGCATGAACTGAACGAGCGCGCGGCTGAGGCGCGCGCCGCCCCCGACGAGGAGCGGAAAGCCGGAGCCCGCGATCTTCGCACCGCGCTCGATATCCAGAGAGGGCGTCCTGCCCCCCGGCAGCGCGCCCCCGCCGGGGTCCGCATGGCCGTGCGTCGCCCCGAGCACCCAGTGCGGCGGCACCGCGCCTCTCCGCGGGGCGCCCCACTCCGCGACCGTCGGCCCTTCGCCTTCGTCGCCGGGCGGGACGCGGGGGTCGGGGATGTTCGGGATCTGCAGAAGGCGATCCCGCAACTCCGCCTCGGTGCGCGCGAGGTCGGCATCGAGGGACCGGATGCGCGCGGCGACATGTCGCATGGCCTCGATCTCCACCGATGCGTCCTCTCCCCTGCCCTTCGCGACGCCGATCGCCTTCGACGCCGTGTTCCGCTCGGCCTTGAGGACTTCCACTTCCCGGATCAGGCGGCGGCGGACTTCGTCCGTCCGCAGCGTCTCCTCCACGAGCCGCGCGGCGTGCTCGTCGCCGCGCTTCCGCATGGCGTCGCGGACGAGGTCGGCGTCGTCGCGCAGGGTTCTGAGGTCAAGCATGTCGGTGCGGGGCGGGACCGGCCGGACAGGGCGTCACAGCGAACCGTGCGTTCCCGGTTCCAGGACGACGTCTCCGCAGTTCGGGTTCACCAGGTGGCGGAAGACGAGCGTGCCCGCGTCCGGATCGATGGAGAGCACCTGCAGCTTCGCGTAGCGGCTGCACGCGAGAAAGTTGTTCGGGTCGACGCGGCTGCGCGCGATGAGTACGTCCCCCGGCTGCACGGCGACGGGCGCGTTCAGGGTGTACCCTTCCTCCGGAGCTTCGAGCACGGCGTCGAAGCGTTCGCCGGTGATCTGCAGGCCCGCGTCCGTGACGCTGTCCGCGACCGCCGAGAAAGGGACGAGTTCCGGCGCCCCGGCCCGGATCCGAAAGAGGAAATCCCAGTTCAGCGTCTGGTCCACGCGAGCCGGCACGGCGAGTACGATGTCGAACGCCGGAGGATCTTCGAGGCGGCCCGTCACGTAGTCATACAGCGTGACCTCCGTCGGCGTGAGCGGAACATCGCCGAGGAAGGCATCGAACGGATCGTCGCAGGCCGTGGCCGTGAGCGCGAGGATCAGCGCTCCGAGCCGGACGGACGGGCGGGTTCGGTGTCGGGAGAGCATGGCGCGAAAACTGTCGCCCGGGGGGGACTCGGGCAAGAAAAAACACCCCGGCGAAGCGGGATCGGCCGACCGGGCCGGCAACGTGGCGCGGCACCCTCGGCGTCCGTAGCTTGGCCGCGTCGCGGCCGGCCCGCGGCGGGAAGATCCCGGCGCACGCGAAGGGCGGTTCGGAGGACGGGAGGGAGGCTCTGTCGGTGCACCTCGAGGCGTACTGCGCGGTCCTCGCGGGCGGGATCGGCCGCCGGTTCTGGCCCGCGTCGACCCCGGCCCGTCCGAAGCAGCTCCTGCCTCTCGCCGGCCCCGACCCGCTCATCGACGATACGCTTGCCCGCGCCGTCGCGCTGGTGGGCGCCGCGCGGGTCCGGGTGGTCGCGACCGAACGCCTGGTGAAGCTCATGCGTCCGAGCCTGGATGCGGCGGGCGTCGATGCGCTCATCGAGCCGAAGGCGCGCGGAACCGGGCCGGCTCTCGTCTGGGCCGCCGCCGAAATCGAGCGGGCACACCCGGGCGCCCTGATGATCTCCATGCACGCAGACCACCGCATCGAACCCGCCGAGGCGCTCGCCGAGACGCTGCGTCCGGCGCTCCGGGCGGCTCGGGACGGGTACCTGTGCTGCGTTGGCGTGCGGCCGGACCGCCCCGAGACCGGCTTCGGCTACGTGGAGACCGGGCGAGAGACCGCGTCAGGCGCACGGGAGGTGCGGCGTTTCGTGGAGAAGCCGGATGCCGCCACAGCCCGGGAATACCTGAAATCCGGACGCTTCCTCTGGAACTCCGGCATCTTCGTGTGGCGGGCCGCCGACCTGCTCGAGGCCGCTCGGCGCTGCGCGCGCGAACTCGCGGGAGCCTGGCCGGCTCTCGAACGCGGCGATCCGGAGGGGTTCTTCGCGCGCGCCGAGCCGGTCGCGATCGACGTCTGCGTGATGGAGCGAGCCGAGCGCGTGGCCGCCGTGGCGGCCCGCTTCGCCTGGGACGACCTCGGCGTGTGGAGCGCGCTCCTGCGCTCCCGGGAGGTGGATAAAGCGGGAAACGCTTCGGTCGGTGCCACTCGTCTCATCGACGCCGCGGACAACGTCGTGTGGACCGAGTCCTGCCGGGCCACGGTCATAGGAGTGTCGGGTCTGGTCATCGTGGAGGCGAACGGAGAGCTCCTCGTGATGCCGCGCGAGGAGGCCGCGGGACTCGACGCCCGCCTGGGACGATTCGACACGGATTCCTCCTCCGAAGCACCGCGTTGACGACGCTGGTCATGTTCGACGACGGGCGGGCGGACGGCTGGGCCCCTTTCGCGCTCACCCGACCGTGCGGCGAGCTCTTGTTCGGCCGCTGGACGCTGCGCGAGCGGCTGGAGCGGGTCGCGCGAACGCGCGTGGCCGGTCACGTGACGCGCCCCTGGCTGCGCCGGTTCGCGGAGCCCGGAGCGCCGCGCTGCCTGGATGCGGGCGGGCTGTCCGCGCCCTGTGCCGCATGGAACGCGCGGGCCGTGCCGTCGCTCGACGCGGCGTGGGACGACGCGCCGGCAAACCTCTGGGTCGCCGACCGGCTCGCGGGCATCCGCCTGGGCGCCGACGCCGAGCCGCCGCGGGCGGACTGGTTTGCCGCGCCCCGCCCCCGGCCCGGGCTACCCGACCGCGCGATCCCCGGGACCTGGCTTCGGCACCCGTGGGACCTCGTGTCGGCCGGACCCGACCAGCTCGCCGCAGACCTGGCGGCCGTGCCGGGCCCGGAGGCGTCGGAGCTGCCGCGCGGCTGCTGGCGCCTCGGAAACGCCCCGATCCGCCTCGGCGAAGGGGCGCACGCGGAACCCGGCGTGCTCTTCGACGTGCGCGAGGGCCCGATCGAACTGGGTCCCGGAGTCCAGGTCCGCGCCGGCACCCGCCTCGGCGGACCCCTCTACGCCGGAGCCGGCTCGGAGCTCCTCGGCGATCACATCTCCCGGTTTTCGGGCGGACCCCGCTCCCGCGTGCGGGGCGAGGTCGACGGCGTCACGACGCTCGGCTATTCGAACAAGGCGCACGACGGGTTTCTCGGACATGCGTACCTCGGTCGCTGGGTCAATCTCGGCGCGGCCACGGTAAACAGCGATCTCAAACACACCTATGGCTCGGTTCGGGTGGGACCGCCCGGCGCGCGGCGGGACACCGGACTCCTGAAGTTCGGCTGCCTGCTCGGTGACCACGTGAAGACCGGCGTGGGCACCCGGCTCGAAACCGGCACGGTCGTCGGCGGCGGCTCCAGCCTGTTCGGCCCCGAGTCGCCGCCCCGGTGGGTGGAGCCCTTCTCGTGGGGAGGAGGCCGGAGCCCGGAGCCGCACCGTCGCGGCGATTTCCTCTCCACCGCCGTCCGGGTCGCCGAGCGCCGAGGGCTCGAAGAGACCCGGACATTCCGGGACTGGCTGGGCGACGTCTGGGACGAGGCCCGCGGCCCGTGAGCCTGACCATCGCCTCATTGGGCTCGGGCAGCCGCGGCAACGCGTTCCTCGTGGAGGGCGACCGCGCCCGCGTGCTCGTCGATGCGGGGTTCTCCGGGGTTCAGCTCGCCCGCCGCCTCGCCGAACTCGGCGTCGAGCCCGAGGCCATCGACCTCGTCGTCGTCACACACGAGCACCGGGATCACGCCGCGGGCATCGGCATCGGAGCGCGCCGCTGGGGCTGGCCACTCGCGATGAACCCCCCGACACGCCGCGCCTGCGCCCCCCTGCTGCGCGGGCAGGAGCGGTGCGGGGACCTTCCGCTCAGGGGGCTCGAGGTCGGCGACCTCGCGATCGAGGCCGCCCCCACAGCGCACGATGCCGCGAAGCCCGTCGCCGTCACGGTCCTGCACCGGCCCACGGGCCTGCGCGTGGGAATCGCGACGGACCTCGGGAGACCGACGATGCCGGTCCGCGTGGCGCTCCGGGAGTGCGCCTTTCTCGTCATGGAAGCGAACCACGACGAACACCGTCTCCGAGCCGCACCGTACCCCTGGCGGGTCAAGCAGCGGATCGGGGGCAGCCGCGGACACCTCTCCAACCGTCACGCGGCCGAGTTCGCGCGCGAACTCGCGCACCCCGGGCTCGGCGGTATCCTGCTCGCCCACCTGAGCCAAGAGTGCAACGACCGGGAACTCGCCCTCGAGAGGGTCGCGGAAAGCCTGGCGCCGACGGGATACGATGGGCTGCTGGACGCCGCCGCTCAGGAGGAACCCAGCCCCCGCTACGACGTGGGTGCGCTCGCGAGGGCCCGCGTCGGCGCGGAACAGCTCTCCCTGCTGTAGCGGTCGGTGGTTTAGCGGAGGAGCACCCTCAGCACGTCGTTCCCGACGGCCCACACCATGAGGGCGAGGACGAAGACCATCCCCACCGTCGTGAACCGCATCCGCGCCTGGACGCTGAGCGCCCGGCCCCGAACCGCCTCGATCCCCAGAAAGAGAAGGTGGCCCCCGTCCAGGACGGGGATCGGCAACAGATTGAAGATGGCGAGATTGATGCTGATGATCGCCATGAAGCTCAGGAGTTCCCAGAACCCCGCGCGCGCGGCGCGGCCGGATATCTCCCCGATCAGGATGGGACCGCCGACCTCGCGGGCCGAACTTCGTCCGGTGACCAGGTCCCCGAGGAACTGAAGGACGGCGCCGCCCCAGTAGGTTGCGTCCGACCACCCGCGACCCAGCGCCGCGATGGGACCCGCCCGACCTCCGTCGGCGCCGATGGTGATCCCGACGCGCCCGACCGTCCTCGATTCTCCCGTGAGGTCCGAGTACTGCTCGACCGCCTCGGGCGTCGCGACGAACGTGAGTTGCTCTCCTCCCCGCTCGACGACGATGTCGATCGACTCGCCCGGACGGCGCTCGATCCGCATCGTCGCTTGCGCGGGGTCGTGCACCGCGGCGCCATCCACGCGCCGGATCAGATCGTCGCTCCGCAGCCCCGCCTCCGCAGCGGGTGACCCGGGCGCGACCTCGGCGATCCGCGGCTCGAACACGCCACGTCCCATCGCGAGCGCCGCGAAGGCGACGACCGCGAACAGCCAGTTCATGATGACGCCGGCCGAGATGGCGTAGACGCGGGCCCAGAGCGGCTTCCCGTCGAAGTCCCCGGGCCCCGGCCGCACGCTGCGACGCGCCGTTTCTTCCGGGGCGGGTCCGCCCTCGAGCGTCGACGTCACTTCCTCGTCCGCCATCCCCGCCATCTTCACGTAGCCGCCGAGCGGGATCCATGAGAGGACGTACTCCGTTCCACCGCGCCGGAACCCCACCATCTTCGGGCCAAGGCCGATCGAAAACCGCGGCACGTCGATCCCGACGCTCTTCGCAGCGGCAAAATGCCCCAGCTCGTGCACGAAAATGAGCACTCCCAGGACAAGAATGGTTACCAGAATCGTTACGATCACTCAGCGTCTCCCGACTTGGACTCCCCCTGTGGGTCGCGGGCAATGGCGCGCGCCCGGGCGTCGACGCGCCGCGCATCCTCCACCGATTCGATGGCGCGCGACGAGAACCGTTCCAGCGTACGAAGCACGACATCGGCGAGTTCCCTGAAGCCGACGTCCCCGGAGAGGAACCTCTCTACCGCAACCTCGTTGGCCGCGTTGAAAGCCACGGGAAACTCGCCTCCCGCCTCTCCCGCCGCGACCCCCGCGCGGAAGAGGGGAAAATCCTCTTCCCGCACCGGCTCGAACTCCAGCGGACCATCCCGTACGGGATCGAACCCCGTCTCCCGACGCGCGTCATCCAGCCGGTCGGGGTAGCCGAGAGCCCACAGGATCGGAATCTCCATGGAGGGCCGGCCCAACTGCGCGAGCGAGGAACCGTCCCTGAACTCGACGAGGGAGTGGACGATCGACGTGGGGTGCACGACGACCTCGATGCGCTCGTATGGGAGGTCGAACAACGTGTGCGCCTCGATGACTTCGAGCGCCTTGTTCGCCAGCGTGGCGGAGTCGATCGTGATCTTGGCTCCCATCGACCACGTTGGGTGACGCAGGGCGTCGGCCGGCGTCACGGTGGCGAGCCGCGACGCCGGCCACTCGCGGAAGGGACCGCCGGAAGCCGTGAGGGTGACCCGCGCGACCTCCGACACGGGACGCCCGGCCAGGCACTGGTGGACCGCGGAGTGTTCGCTGTCCACGGGCAGGAGTTCGCCGCCGCCGCGGCGCAGCGCCCGCATCACGAGGTCTCCTCCCGCCACGAGCGACTCCTTGTTGGCAAGTGCCAGCCGCTTTCCCGCGCTGAGCGCCGCCAGCGTCGCGTCGAGCCCGGCGAAGCCCACGACCGCATTGAGTACGATGTCGATCCCGGACGATCCGGCGGCCTCCGCGAGCGCGGCGGGGCCGAAGCGCCATTCTCCGGCCCAGCGCGGCGCGAAATCCTCCGGGGGCGGAGTTCCGAGCACGACGAAATCGGGGTCCCCGTCGAGGGCGAGCGCGTCGAGCGCCTCCCAACGGCGGTTTGCGGTCAGGACGGCGGCGCGAAACCGCGCCGGGTGGCGGCGGATCACCTCGAGCGTGCCCCCGCCGACGGATCCCGTTGCACCGAGGACGGCGACGTGCTTCAAGCTCGGACCTCCGGCAAACCCGGCCCGCCTCCGGCCGCCGTCACGCGAAGAGGAGGAAGAGGAGCGCGGCCGGGAGCGCCCACAGGAGGGAATCGAGCCGGTCCAGCATGCCCCCGTGTCCGGGGAGCAGACCCGATGAGTCCTTCACGCCGCACTCGCGCTTGAGGGCGGACTCCGCAAGGTCCCCGATGACCGCCAGCCCCGTCACGACCAGCCCGAAGGCCAGCGTGGACACCACGTCCAACGGCCAGATGTCCGGGAGGAGGAATCGCGGGTAGAGGACGGCTGTGGCGATGCCCGCCAGCAGCGCGCACACGGCTCCCGCCACCGTCTTGTTGGGGCTCACGCGCGGCGCGAGCGGGCGTTTCCCGAGCGCTCGTCCGCCGAGGTACGCCGCGGTGTCGGCAAGCCATGTGATGACGACCGGAAGGAAGAAGAGAAGCGTGCCGGCCATCCGTCCGGCGCTCGCATCGCCGCCGGGCGGGAGCAGAAGTCCGCCCTCGCGCAGGGGGACGCCCAGCGCGAGCAGGCCTCCGACGTAGAAGACGCCGAACGTCGTGCAGGCGGCGGCCCGGATCGGCCGCTCCGAGAGACCCACCGTCGAGAGCGCGAGCGCGGGGAAGGCGAGCATCAGGCCCGCCGCATAGGATCCGCCGCCCGCGAGGCCGCCCGCGAACACGGCGAACGGAAAAAGAAACGCGGCCACCGCACCCGGGAGCACGAGGACCCGTGTCCCCGTCCCGCGCATCATCGCGGCGAATTCCCGGTAGCCGAGCGCGGCGGCCGCGCCCATCCCGGCGACGAAGACGATCCCTCCCGCGTAGGTCGACAGCGCACAGAGGGGGACTCCGACCCCGGCGACCGCGAGTCTCTTGCGAAGATTGGAGCTCATGCCGGACCCGGCGGCCTCACGTCTTCACCAGCCCGAATCTCCGCTCGCGGCGCCGGTAGTCGACGAGCGCGCCGAACAGGTGCTCCCGGGTGAAGTCGGGCCACAGGACGCCCGTCACGAAGAGTTCCGCGTACGCGAGCTGCCAGAGGAGGAAGTTGGAGATGCGCTGCTCGCCCGAGGTGCGGATCAGGAGATCCGGATCCGGCCAGTCCCTCGTCAGGAGTTCGGCCCCGAAACGTTCGGCGTCGATCTCCTCCGGGGCCAGCTCGCCCTCCAGGCAACGCTGCGCGAGCGTTCGCGCCACCCCCGCGAGCTCCGCCCGCGATCCGTAGCTGATCGCGAGGTGGACCTCCAGGGCCGTACCGCCCTCCGTCGACCCCTCGAGTTCCGAGATCGCCCGCCGGGCCTCCTCCGGAAGCCGCAGGCGGTCGCCGAACACGGTGACCCGGATTCCGTGCCGGACGAGCGCTTCGCGCTGGCTCCTCACGTACTCCTGGAGGAGCGTCATCAGCGCTTCCACCTCCATGGAAGGCCGGTACCAGTTCTCATCAGAGAAGGCGTACAGGGTGAGGTGCGCCACGCCGGCCTCCGCCGCTCCTTCGATGATCTCCCGCACCGCCGTCATGCCCGCGCGGTGCCCTTCCCATCGCGGCAGGCCACGCTGTCTCGCCCAGCGGCCGTTCCCGTCCATGATGACCGCGACGTGGGTCGGCACTTCGCCCTGCCGCACGGCCTCCAGGGCCGCCGTCGTTCCCCGCTCGTTCCCGCTCATGCGGCCCAAGCTCGCTCCGCATGGGCGGGGGTGTCAAAACGGGTCGCGATCAGTCGATCCCCGTCCCGCCCCGCGCGACGCGCCGCATGCGGGGCGCCCCGCCGAGGAAGGAGTATGCCTCGTATCCCGCGCGTTGCATGACCTCGGCCAGATAGGCCGTGCGCATGCCCTCCGCACAGCAGAGCACGTAGGTCGCGTCCCGATCAAGGTCGCCGAAGTCGCGCTCCAGTTGCTGGAGCTCGCGGAGGGCCGCCCCCGGCCAGTGCCAGGCGTCGTAGGCGTCGCGGGGCCGCGTGTCGAGAATGACGGCTCCGTCGGGCACTTCGGCCACGTACAGGGACGCCCCGACCATGGATTCCGGACGCAGGGCGCGCACGTCGTGTATCTCGACGCGGGCGATCGCCTCGTCGAGTTCCGCGAAGCCCACGGCCGATTCCTGCGCCTCGGCGGCCTCGGGCGACGACGCGGTGACCGGCCGTTGCGGTACGAGGTCGCAGTACTCGCGCACGCGGGCGGAGAGGTCGTAGGTGCCGATCTCGCGCGCCCGGTCGAGGATCTCCTCCTTGTGGAATCCGAGCAGGGGCCGCAGTACGGGGAGCGAGGAAGCGTTCTCGATCGCGCGGAGATTCCGGAGCGTCTGCGAGGAAACCTGTCCGACGGACTCACCGGTGACGACCGCGTCGGCCCCGACCCGTTCCCCGATCGTCGCCGCCGCCCGATACATCATCCGCTTGAGGACGACCTGAAGGTACGCGGGCCTGGCACGCCCCCGCATCGCCTCGACGACCGGGCCGAACTCGAGGACGTGCAGCCGGGGCCGCGTCCCGTAGCTCCAGCGATCCGCCAGGATCTTCGTGACCTCCACGACCATCCGCTGGTACGCGCTCCCGCCGAGGTTGCAGAAAGCGTAGTCGAGGCGAATCCCCCGGCGTAGCGCCATCCAGGCGGCGACGGCCGAATCGAAGCCGCCGGAGATGAGGGCGAGGGCGTGTCCCTGCACTCCGAGCGGCAGGCCCGACGGACCCCGGACCCTGTCCTCGTGGAAGAAGACACGCTCGTCACGGACCTCGACGAACACGGTGACGTCGGGGTTCCCGAGGTCCACGGTGGCGCCGGGGTTGAGAGCCGCCCCGAGACGCTGCTGGATGTCGGAGGAGGAAAAGTCGTGTGAGCCGGAGCGGCGCGCCCGCACCGCGTAGCTTCGGCCCCGCACCGCTTCGGCGAAGAAGGCCGTGCCCGCGGCGACGATCGTGTCGAGGTCCGCCTCGCACTCGCCGGCCAGCACGGAACAACTGGACACGCCGAAGGTGCGCAGGAGCGGATCGAGGAAGGCCGCGTCCGGGCTCTCGACGTGGAAGCGGCTCCAGCCGCACTCGAGCGCGGCGTCGATCCCTTCGGCGTCGAACGCGTCGCGCAGGTTGGCCGCGAGCCGGTTCTGGAAGCGCGACCGCGTCCGGCGGGCCTTTGTCGAGAGCTCGCCGGAGAACCGTACGAGGGCCCGGACGGGCCCCGCTCCGAGTTCGTGTTGCGCCGCCATAACGAGTGGCAGGGGGGGGATTTGAACCCCCGACCCAGGGCTTATGAGTCCCTTGCTCTACCAGGCTGAGCTACCCTGCCGTGCTGGTGCAGTGTTGCATGAGCCTTCGCGGATTGTGCGATTCTGCACCAGTGGGTCCGCAATCCTACACGTCGTGGCGTGCGGGGCAAGCCGCCGGTGCCGGAGAGGCCCGTCCGCGGCGCCGACGCGGCGTTCCACCATGGGCTGCCGGAGAATTCGAGACTCACGGAGGCGTGTTCGCTTGCGGGGGCGGAGCAGAAGGATCTTCCCGGTCGCCCAACTCGACGAACCGGACCAGGATCTCGTCGGGCCGGACGAATCCGTACCGTTCCCGCGCCACGCGCTCGATCGCCCACGAATTCGACACGAGACTGTCGGCCCAGGCCCGGATCGACGCCAGTTCATCCCCTCGGGCCGTATTCGCCGCCCTCCGCGATTCGATCTCCTCCTCGAGCCGGGCCAGGCCGGCTCTCGTGTATTCCCCGCCCACCATCCAGTAGTATCCCGCACCGATCAGGGCGATGAACGTGATGCCCCGCGCGAGCCGACGGTTGGCTGCCTCCGCCATCAGCGGCCTCCGTACACGGCGGACCCCGCATAGGTCGCCCCTGAACCGAGCCGTTCTTCGATCCGCAACAGCTGGTTGTACTTCGCGACGCGCTCCGAACGGCATGCGCTCCCCGCCTTGATCTGCCCGGCGTTGGTCGCCACGGCGAGGTCCGCGATGAACGTGTCGGCCGTCTCTCCCGAGCGGTGCGAGATGACGACGCCGAAGTCCGCCTCCGCGGCGAGGCGGATCGCATCCAGCGTCTCGCTCACGGTCCCGATCTGGTTGAGCTTGATGAGGATCGCGTTCCCGACCCCGGCCTCGATACCGCGAGCCAGACGATCCACGTCAGTCACGAAGAGGTCGTCCCCGACGAGCTGCACGCGGCTTCCGATCCGGGAGGTGAGGGTCGCCCATCCCTCCCAGTCGTTCTCGTGGAGTCCGTCTTCGATCGAGACGATGGGGTACGCGTCCAGCCAGTCCTCATAGAGCGACACGAGGGCCTGCGCGTCGAGTTCTCCCGCTTCGCCGCCGCTCTCGAGCCGGTACGTTCGGGCCTTCGCGTCGTAGAACTCCGAGGCGGCACAGTCGAGCGCGAGCCCGACCTCCGAGCCGGGGTCGTAGCCCGCGTCCGCGATCGCGGCCATGATGAGGTCCAGTGCCTCGCGGTTCGACGACAGATCCGGCGCAACCCCGCCTTCGTCTCCGACGGCGGTCGAATATCCCGCAGCCGACAGTCCGCGCCTCAGCGCATGGAATACCTCCACGCCGACCCGAAGACCTTCGGAGAAACTGCGCGCGCCGAGGGGCAGAACCATGAACTCCTGTACGTCGACGGTGTTGTTCGCGTGCGCGCCCCCGTTGAGGACATTCAGCATCGGAACCGGGAGAACGTGCGGATCTCCATCGCCGAGGCGCCGGAACAGGGGCGTCCCCGCCGACGCTGCGGATGCGCGCGCCGCCGCCATGGAAACGGCGAGGATCGCGTTCGCCCCGAGGCGACCCTTGTTCGGGGTGCCGTCGAGCGCGATGAGCGCAGAGTCGAGCCCGCGCTGGTCCGAGGCGTCTCGCCCCTGCACCGCCGCGGCGATCTCCCCGTTGACGTGCCGGACGGCGCGTCGGACGCCCTTGCCGTGGTAGCGCGCGGGATCGCGGTCACGCAGCTCGACCGCTTCGTGCTCCCCCGTCGATGCGCCGCTAGGCACGGCAGCGCGGCCCATCGCGCCGCCGTCGAGATGCACATCGGCCTCGACCGTCGGGTTGCCGCGCGAATCGACGATCTCGCGGCCCGTGACCTGGACGATGGCCGTCACGGTACGCTTCGGCTTCGATGATGCATGGGGCGGTTCATGCAGGCGTGTCCCCTCCCCCGGCGATCCCGGCGATCGCGTCTTCCTCCACCCGTGCCGGAAGATAGGGCCACGCGCCCCCGGAACAAGTCGCGCGGACCACCCTCGCGCATGCCGGAGGTACCACGGCTACCCGGACCCGCCGCCGCCGGACCTTCCCCCCGGGAGCATCGCTTCGATGGCGGCGCGGGTCTTGCGCATCAACGTCCGGCGGTCGGCCGGCTCCGCCCCGTCCAGCCGAATCGCCGGCCCCAGCCGCACCGTGATGGCGCCGCGCCTCACGCGCTTCGCGCCGGGCGGATAGATGCGCTGGCCGCCATCGACCGCCGCCGGGACCAGGGGCGCCTCCGTCTCCAGCGCGAGGGCAAAGGCGCCTCGCCGGAAGCGCCCAAGTCGGCCGTCACGCGACCGGGTCCCTTCGGGAAACAGCACCAGAGTCAGCTGCTCGGCCCGCATCCGGCCTCCCGCTTCCCGTAGCGTCTTCCTCGCGCTCCGGGGCTGGTCGCGGTCGATGAGCACATGTCCGGCAGAGCGCATCCCCACCGAGAGCATCGGAATGTTCCCCAGCTCCCGCTTCGCGATGAAGCGTACGGACGCGGGGAGACCGGCGATGAGCGCCCAGATGTCGAAGTAGGACTGGTGGTTCGCGGCGATGACCTGGACCCCCGACGGGTGGAGGTGCTCGAGGCCGTGGACTGTGACGCGCACGCCCGCGGCCGAAAGCACGGAGCGAGCCCAGCCCCGGTTGGCCCGATCCATCCAGACCCGGCCGCCTCCGACGAGAGAGACCGTCGCCGCCAGGGCTCCGAAGAAGATCGTCGAGAGCACGAGCGTAACGTAGAAGATCGCCGTCCTGGTCAACGCTCGACCTCGAAATGGTCGAAGCCCGCGGGAAGCGCCGGATTCGACCGTCCGCTCACGGTCAGCCCCTCCCCTTCGCGCGCGCTCCCGATGCGCGTGAGCGGGAGGTCGAACGTGGCGGCGAATGCCCGTTCCGCGTCCCGCATGGCTCCGGCGGGCACGGCGAGGAGCAGTTCGTAGTCCTCACCGCCAGCGAGGAGGAGGCGTTCCCCGGCCGGCGCCCGACGAAAGCCCTCGAGGGCGGGGGCGGCCGGGAGGCGATCCGCCTCGACTTCCAGAGCGACTTCGGAAGCCACCGCGAGCTGGCGCGCATCCCGCATGATTCCGTCCGAAAGGTCGATCGCGGCATGGATCCGCACCCGGTCCCGGAGCCACCGCATCTCGTCGATCCGTGGGCGCGGGCGATCGAAGGCCCGACGGGCCCGCAGGTCCGGCTCCAGTCCCCGCTCCAGATCGCACAGGGCGGCGGCCGCCGCGCCGAGTTCACCGGTCACCCACAACTCGTCGCCGGGACGCGCTCCGCTCCGCGTCGTCGGGGCCGCCGCGCAACCGAGCACCGTGACGTCGAGAAACGCAGGGCCCGGCGACGCGACCAGGTCGCCGCCGAGGACTTCCGCGCCGACCCGGCCGGCGATCTCCCCCACTCCGCGTCCGAGGGCCGCGGCGATCTCCACGTCCAGTTCCGGGGGCAGCGCCGCCGCCACGACGAGGCCGACGGGCGCCGCAGCCATGGCCGCGAGGTCGCTCAACGCCGACGCGGCCGCACGGTATCCGATCGTCTCCCACGTCATCCATTCGCGGCGAAAGTGGACCCCCTCGACGCTCGCGTCGCAACTCACCACGACCTGCGCACCATCCGGAGGACGAAAGGCCGCCGCGTCATCCCCGACGGGCAGCGTGACGGTGACGGCCGGGTCCGTGCCGCCGGCCGCGCCCGCTCCGTTCAGGAAGGCCCGAATGCGCGCCGTTTCGGGCCCCTCCGCGAGCGCCGGACCGGCGAAGTTCATCCGACCCGATCCCCGGCCGCGGCGACCGGCACGGCGGGAAGGGCGAGGTTGACCCCCGGCCAGACTCCGGATCGCACCGTGCCCAGCGCCCGGCGGGCGTCCGGCAGCGCGTCGGGAACGTCCGCCGCGGACCCGCCGATCTCGTCCACGCCGCGCAGAACGGCGAGCGCCGTAAGCGTCAGGGCCGCGGACGCCGCATCGGCAGGGTCGAGGCCGGACGCCAGGCAGGCGCCGCACACGCCCGTCAGCACGTCGCCCATGCCGCCGCTCGCGAACGCCTCACTCACCAGCGTGGTCGCGCGCAGCTCGCCCCCGGGCCGAGCCACCCAGGTCGGGGCCCCCTTGAGCAGCACGGTCGCCCGCGTCGCAGCGGCCAGCCGCCGGGCCGCGCCCGTGGCATCCCCGCGTACTTCGCCGACCGACGTGCCGAGCAACCGCGCCATCTCACCGGGATGCGGCGTCAGGAGGACCGAGCGGCCCGGAGCGAGCGGCCCGGGCGCCCCCCCGACCTCGGCCGCCTCCGCCGAAAGCAGGTTCAGCGCGTCCGCATCGATCACGAGCGGGACGGACCCGACCTCCAACACGCGCCGCATCAACTCCGCTCGCCCCGGTCCCGTTCCCAGGCCCGGTCCGACGGCGACCGCGCCGGCCCAGTTCAGCGCCGACCGCACCGCCTCCGGCGCGGACCAGTCCACGAACACGGCCTCGGGCACGCCGGTCTGCACAATCTTCCGGTTCTCCGGGGAGCTCACGACGCGCACGATGCCGGCCCCGGCCCGGATCGCAGCGCGGGCGGCAAGCACCACGGCGCCGGCCATGCCCCGCTCTCCACCGACGATCGCGAGATAGCCCGAGTCGCCCTTGTGGCCGTCCGCGGCCCGCACTCCGAGGAGGTCGGCCACCCAGGCCGCGGTCGCCGCCCGGGCGGACGGTGGCGGCTCCGGCGGCGGAAAGCCGATCTCCACAGAAATCAGGTCGCCGATGCGTTCGCGCGCCGGGAAACACAGCAGGCCGGTCTTCGGCCACCCGAAAGTGACGGTCAGGTCGGCCCGAATCGCGGCGCCCGGCACGCGGCCCGTAGTGAAATCCACGCCGCTGGGGCCATCGGCCGACACCACGGCGGCCCGGGCCGCGTTCACGCGTTCGATCATCCCCGCCTGCGGCGGGCGGGGCGCCGCCGTCAGGCCCGTCCCCAGAATGCCGTCGATGACGACATCGGCCGCGGCGAGTTCCCGAGCCAGCGCTTCCGGCGGATCGAGGGCCAGGCTCCAGCCCGCGAGGACATTCGGATCCGGGGCTCGACTCCCGCACCGCACGAACCCGACCGACCGCCCCCAGGCGGAGAGGGTCCGGCCCGCCACGAGGGCGTCGGCGCCGTTGTGGCCGCTTCCCGCCAGCACCGAGACGCGGCCGGTCGGGAACCGTTCGTGCACGTGGCGCGCCAACGCTCGACCGGCGTTCTCGATCAGCGCGCGTTCGGGTATCGCTCCCGATTCGACGGCGACGCGGTCGATCTCCGCCATCTCGGCCGCGGTCGGCAGCCACACTTCGCGGGCGGCGCAGCGCCACCAGTCTGATGGCGGGAGGCCCGGAACCCGCATGGCGGGGCTCCGGGCGGCAGCGGAGCCTCCGCCGGGGAGGCTACTTGTAGGATTGCTGGACGTTACGCCCGAAGCTGATCTCACCGTTGTCGATCCGGATGTTGAACCCGCAGTTGGGGTTCGAGCAGACCCAAGCCTTGTACCGGATCGGCGCCCCGTCGCGTCCATAGTCCGAAAGCGGGAGCAGGACCCCCTTCGTGCAACTCAAGCACTCCGTGAACGACCCCGAATCGGCCACGCGTTCACCCCTCCCCTTCCAGTTCCTCCCCTACGCGCTCCAGGGGTAGCTGTCCTCAAAAGCTTCGTCGAAGCTGAAGAGCCCCTCGAAGTCCTCTCGCGAATCGTCGGGTTGTTTGATCAGCACTCCACATTCAACCAGCGCGAAGACGATCTCGCCGATGTCCGTCGTGCCGTGCACGCCCCAGTGCTCGAGTACGGTCCGCGCCAAAGGGCCGAACCGCTCCAGCGCGAGTTCCCGGACTGCGTCGGCGACTTCGGCGCCGCTGATGTGACGAGGCAGTTCCAGGCTGGACAGCCGGCGCTGGAGGGCGGAGAGCAGGAACAGGTACGCGGCTTCCGTATACCTGGGGTTGCCCCTCCTGATGCCCGTCAGAACGCCCGCTGTGTCCACCTCTTCTCACCTCGTCCCAGGCCCCTTTCCCGGCCGTCATGCGCACCGCCTGCAAGGACATGAACGGCAAAGTTAGACGGGCGAAAAAGTTGGCGTCAAGCTACGCCCCCCCGTGAACGCCGTCATTCTCCGGGTAGAGCGGAAAATCCTCGCACAGCGTCCGTACTTCGGCGTCGACCGCCGAAAGCGTCGAATCATCGCCTTCCGAGCGCAGGGCGCGGTCCATGAGATCGGCGATTCTCTCCATCTCGCTCTCGCCCATGGAGCGGGTCGACACCGCCGCCGTCCCGATCCTTATGCCGGACGCCACAAAGGGCGAACGGGTCTCGAACGGCACGGTGTTCTTGTTGACGGTGATGCCCGCCCGACCGAGGAGCGCCTCCGCATCCTTGCCTGTGAGCTCCGTCGTCCGGAGATCCACGAGGAGGAGGTGGGTATCCGTCCCGCCGGCCACGAGGTCGTAGCCATGTTCGACGAGCCGCCGTCCAAGGGCGCGGGCGTTTCGCACGACGAGATCCGAGTACTCGCCGAACTCGGGACGCAACGCCTCCCCGAGCGCGACCGCCTTTGCGGCGATCACGTGCATCAGGGGACCGCCCTGGAGTCCCGGGAACACGGACTTGTCGACCGCCTTCGCGTGCTCCTCGCGGCACAGGGTCAGCCCTCCCCGCGGCCCGCGCAGCGTCTTGTGCGTCGTCGTCGTCACCACATCAGCGTGCGGCACCGGCGATGGGTGGTGCCCGGTCGCCACGAGGCCCGCGATGTGCGCCATGTCCACGAGAACGCGGGCGCCGCATTCCTCGGCGATCTCCGCGAAACGCTCGAAATCGATCCGCCGCGGATAGGCGCTGGCGCCCGCGATGATGACGGCGGGGCGCACCTCCAGCGCCGTAGCCCGGAGGGCGTCGTAATCGATGGTCCGGTCGGAAGATCGCACGCCATAAGGGACGACCCGGTACCAGAGCCCCGAGAAGTTGACCGGCGAACCGTGCGTCAGGTGTCCCCCGTGCGAGAGATCCATCCCGAGGAGCGTCGCTCCGGGTTCGGTGAGGGCCTGGAGCGCGGTCATGTTCGCACCGGAGCCGCTGTGCGCCTGGACGTTGCTGTGGTCCGCCCCGAACAGTCGGCGCGCGCGTTCGCGGGCCAGGTTCTCGACCTCGTCCACGAACTCGCAGCCGCCGTAGTAGCGGCGTCCGGGATAGCCCTCCGCATACTTGTTCGTCATCACGCAGCCCGTCGCCTCGAGGACCCCCCGGGAAACGAAGTTCTCGCTCGCGATCAGCTCCAGGCCCATACGCTGTCTCTCGAGCTCCCGGTCGATCGAGGCCGCGACCGCGGGATCGACCTCGCGGAGCGGGCGCGAGTCCAGGGCGCCAATAGCTGTACGTTCCGCCGTCGCACTCACACGTATCCCCTCTCTCTGTAGAGTTGTCGCGCGATCAGGCTACGGTGCATTTCGTTGGCTCCCTCGTAGATCTCAGTGACCTTCGCGTCCCGGAACAGGCGTTCCACGGGGTATTCCCGCGAGTATCCGTAACCCCCGAACACCTGGACGGCCTCGCGGGCGTTCGTCATCGCCGTCTCGCTCGCAAACAACTTGGCCACGCTGGAGAGGCGGCGGGCGCGCGGGTCTCCCATGGTGTGCGCCGCGGCCGCACGTTCGAGCAGCCCCCGGGCAGCCTCGAGCCGCGTCACCATGTCGCCGAGCTTGAATTCCAGCCCCTGAAACTTCCGCAGAGGGCGGCCGAACTGGCGCCGCGCATCCGCGTATTCGAACGCCGCGTCCACCGCGGCCGAAGCGATGCCGAGGGCCTGGGCTGCGATCCCGAGCCGACCCGCCTCGAGGCCTTCCAGCGCATAGCTGAAGCCCCGGTTGGCCTCGCCTACCATGAACTCCTGCGGCAAGAACACATCCTTCAGAGACAAGGCGACCGTCTCCGAACCCCGCTGCCCCATCTTTCTCTCTTTCCTGCCGACCGACAGGCCGTCCATCCCCCGCGGCAGGAGGAAGGCGCTGATGCCGCGCGATCCACGCCGGTCCTCGGCCGTGTCCGTCCTGGCGAAGGTCAGCACCACATCCGCGGAGGCGCCGTTCGTCACCCACATCTTCTCGCCGTTGAGGATCCAGCCGCCTTCCGAGGGCGTGGCCTGGGTGCGAAGCGCCGCGGCGTCGGTGCCGGCGCCGGCCTCCGAGAGCGAAAAGGCGCCGAGCACATCACCGCTGGCCATCCGGGGAAGCCATTCGTCGCGTTGTGCTTCGCTTCCGTGGCGAAGCAGGATCGCGGCGGCGAGCGAGTTGTGGATGCTGACGGAGACCGCGACCCCCGCATCTCCCCACGCGAGTTCCTCCAGCACGTAGAGGTACGTGACGAGGTCGAGCCCGAGGCCGTCGTACCGTTCCGGCACCCGCATGGCGAGGAAGCCGAGTTCGCCCAGTTCCCGGTGGATGTCGGCATCGAAGCGGTCCTCGTTCGCGTCCCGGGCTTCCGCCGTGGGCTGCAGCCGCTCTTCGGCGAACTGGCGGGCGAGCGTGAGAATCTGCTCCGCCTCGGACGAGAGTTCGAGGGCAGACCAGGGGCGGCGGCCGGTCATCATGCCGCGGAGTAGTCGTAGAAGCCGCGACCCGTCTTCCGGCCGAGCCTGCCGGCCGCGACGTACTTCGCGAGCAGTGGGCAGGGACGATACTTGGAGTCGCCGATTTCGGCGTGCAGGACGCGCATGATCGCGAGGCACGTGTCCAATCCGATGAGGTCGGCGAGCGCCAGCGGGCCCATGGGATGGTTCATGCCGAGCTTCATCACGGTGTCCACCGCCTCGGCCTCGGCCACGCCCTCCATGAGGCAATACACGGCTTCATTGATCATCGGCATCAGGATCCGGTTGGCAACGAAGCCGGGATAGTCGTTCGCCAGGACCGCCGTCTTCGAAAGCCGCGCGCAGAGGCTGAGCGTGAGGTCGGCCGCATCGTCGGAGGTCTCGAGCCCCCGGATGACCTCGACGAGGCGCATGACGGGCACCGGGTTCATGAAGTGCATCCCGATCACTCGCCCCGGGTCCGCGGCGTGCGCGGCGATGCGGGTGATCGAAATCGAACTCGTGTTCGACGCCAGCAGCGTTTCCGGACCCACAACGGCGGACAACTCCTCGAACAGCCGGAACTTGAGCGCCGGTTCCTCGCTCGCGGCCTCGACGACGACCTCCGTGTCCGCGAGCGCCGCCAGCGAGCGCTCCGTCGCGATCCGCTCGAGCGCCATCGCGGCCTCTTCGGCGGAGATCCGGTCCCGGAGGGCCTGGCGCGCGAGGTTTCCCTCGATGGAGGCGCGCGCGCGGGCCAGCGCTTCCGGGTCCACGTCCACGAGGCGGATATCGATACCGACGAGGGCGAAGACGTGGGCGATGCCGCTTCCCATCGTACCCGCACCCACGACGCCGACCCGCGACACCTCACCCGCGCGCATCGAGGCTCCCATCGGCGCCGGGGCTTCCCGCTGTCGTCGACAACCGGGAACCGGCGCGGCTTCGGGACCCCGCCACCCGCCACAGCCAGACGGTTCCCACCGCGGTCACGAACGTGATGCTCAGCGCACCCTCGGGCCCGAAGGCACCACCTGTCCACAGCATCGGGCCCGTGACGGCGGCTTCGAGACCGGAGATCGACACCTCGAGCCCGCTCACGGGCAGGCCGCTCGCCGCCATCACCCAGTTCCAGCCGAAGTGGAGGCCCGTGACGAACCACAGGCTGCCGGAACGCCAGTACGCCACGCCGAGCAACACACCGGCCAGAGTCAGGTTGACCAGCGCCAGCGGCGTCACCCCCGGGTTGGCGCCGTGCATGAGACCGAACGCCACCGATGTCGCGACGACGGCGGGAACGGGCCCGAATCGGAGGTGAAGGACGCGGAAGGGATACCCTCGAAAGAGGAGTTCCTCCGTGAACGCCGCCGCCAGCAGCAGGGCCGAAACCTTCACTCCCGTGAGGACAGATGCAGCAGACGCGGACCACGAAACCCAGCCCGGCACGGCCAGGGCGAGGATGGCGGCGCCAACGATCGCTAGACCCGCCAGCACGCCGGAGCCGAGTTCCCCGAGACCGGGAGATCCGCCTCTCAATCCGAGCGCGGACAGCGGGCGCCTGTCGATCCCGACGGCCAGCAGCCAGGTGGCCGCGCACGCCGCGAGCAGTACGGGCGCGACGTTCCGCCAGTCGATGACCTCCGTCGCCTCGGCGCCCGGAAGACCGGCGATGACGGCGACCGCGAACCCGAGCACGAGTCCGAGGGCGATGAAGAGACCGGCGAATGCCGTCAGCCTCCCGGCCCAGGCCCAGCCTTCAGGCTTGGCGTTCACCGGCGCTCCACGCTCAGTGCGACCGCGTTCCCGCCGCCGAGGCAGAGGGTGGCCATCCCCCTCTCGACATCGCGGTCCCGCATGGCATGGAGGAGCGTCGTGAGGATCTTCGCGCCCGAGGCCCCGATCGGGTGGCCGAGGGCGATCGCGCCGCCGCGGACGTTGACACGATCGAGGTCCAGTCCGAGTTGGCGGGCGTCCGCGAGACACTGGACGGCGAACGCCTCGTTCATCTCCACGAGCCCGTAGTCGGCGACGACCGTCCCATCGAGCGTCATGAGCTTCCGCACCGCGGCGACGGGCGCGAAGAAGAGGTCCCGGGGCGCGGTCGCCCCGACGGAATAGGCCCGGATCCGCCCCAGGAT
Organism: Gemmatimonadales bacterium; assembly: GCA_009838765.1. Taxonomy (GTDB): domain Bacteria; phylum Gemmatimonadota; class Gemmatimonadetes; order Palauibacterales; family Palauibacteraceae; genus Palauibacter; species Palauibacter ramosifaciens. The sequence goes on along the minus strand of VXQX01000078.1, from coordinate 41,186 downwards.
CGGGAGGCCGTGCGCGGTGGCGTACGCCTCGGACGCGACGACCGTGGCCGCGCCCCCATCGTTGAGTCCGGGCGCGTTTCCGGCCGTGACGCTGAGTTCGGTCACCTCCGGGGGCGCATCTCCGGCGAAGGCGGGTCTCAGCCTTGCGAGGGCCTCGAGCGACGTGCCGCGCCGCGGCGGCTCATCCGCTTCGATCGTCGCGGTTCCCCTGCGGTTCTCGATGTGGACAGGGACGACTTCCTCGGCGAACTCCCCGGCATCGATCGCACGGATCGCCTTCTCGTGGCTGGCGAGCGCGTAGGCGTCCTGGTCCTCGCGACTCACGCCCGCCTTGTGGGCGGTGTACTCGGCGTGGCCGCCCATGTGGCAGGTGCCGAAGGCGCACCACAGGCCGTCGTGTATGAGACCGTCGACGAGCGAACGGTCCCCGAACTTCACGCCCTCCCGGTGTCCACGGAGGAGATAGGGGGCATTGGACATCGACTCCATCCCGCCGGCGACCACGACCCGGGCGTCCCCGGCCTTTATCGCCTGCGCCGCCAGCATTACGGCCTTCAGGCCGGAGCCGCAGACCTTGTTCACGGTCACGGCCGGGACCGTCACGGGCACTCCGCCGCGGATCGCCGCCTGACGAGCCGGCGCCTGTCCGACCCCTGCCTGCACGACGTTCCCCATGATCACGTCGTCGATCTCGCCCGGGTCGACCCCGGCGCGGTCGACCGCCGCCGAGATCGCGAGACCGCCGAGGTCCGGGGCCTCGAGGGAGGAGAGTCCGCCCATGAAGCGGCCCGTGGGGAGCCGCGCCGCGGAAACGATGACCGGGCTTCTTTCGCTATCGCTCATATTGCATCGCTCATGTCGCATCGCTCATGCCGTCGTTCACGTGTCCCTGCCGCCCGGATCGCCGGCCCCGCCGCCTGCCGCGCCCGTGGGTCGGAATCGGCCCGAGAGCCTCCCGGAGCGCGGGCCACGTCGTCCAGCCCCGCCGCTCCGCGTCCGCGAGCATCCGGACGAGGATACGGGCCGTCGCGACCGCGTCGCCCCGCGCGCGGTGACGTTCGCGAATCTCGATCCCGTAGTAGTCAGCGACCGAATCCAGGCCTCGACGCTCGAGCCCCGGAAGCAGTCGGCGCGCCATGTGGACCGTACACAGGCGAGGCCCGCGCGGGACGCCGGCCCCCGCCCGCCGCATCTCGGCGCGCACGAAACCCCAATCGTACGCCGCGTTATGCGCGACGAAAACCCGGCCGCGGAGGCGCCCGCGCACCTGGTCGCAGATCTGCGAGAAACTCGGCGCGCCGTGCGTCATTTCCGTACGGATGCCGGTGAGGCGCGTGATCCATGGCGGAATCGCCGCGCCGGCATCCACGAGAGTCGAATAGCATCCCCCGATGGCGCCACGGTCCACATCCACGATCGCGATTTCGACGATCCGACCGTTCCCCCCCGCCACGCCGCCGCTCGTCTCGACGTCCACGACGGCGTATCGGAGGTCGCGCAGCCCCCGGGCAGCCCGCTTCGCGGTCCGCCCCCCTCCCCCGGCCAGGCGCCAGGCATCGCCGTCCTCCCCGTCACGAGCCACCCCGGGTATCCCGTCGAGCAGCTGCGCGACGAGCCGGCGGGCCATGGCCGGTGGACATCCGGGCATTCCGAGCACCTCGGCCGCGAGTTCCACGGACGAGCGCGGACGGCCCCCGAGCCGGCGCACCGCCTCGCGCACCAGCACTCCGTCGGGCGCGAAGTGCACGCCCGTCACGTATCGCTCCCGGTTCGCCGGCTCGCCTCGGACATCAAGTAGCTCAAGCCTTCAAGTTCGAGCACGATGTCCACCGTCCGAATCGGTACGCCGTTCACGTCGGAGAGCTCGGTCGGCGCAAAGTTGAGGATCGCGCCTACGCCCGCGCGCTCGAGTTCCGCGGCGATCTCGGCGGCCACTTCCGTCGGGGTCGCGACCACTCCGATCTCCGCTCCGCACTCCGCGATGACCGGCCCGAGGTCCGTCATGGGACGAATCCTGAGTCCGTAGGCCGTGGTCCCGATCTTTGCCTCGTCAACGTCAAAGGCCGCGACGACATCGAATCCGCGCGCAGCCAATCCGCCATACCCGAGCAGCGCGGACCCGATCTTGCCGACGCCCACCAGCGCGATCCTCCAACTGCGCGAGAGCCCGAGGATCTCCTCCAGCGCCCGCACCAGCCCCTGGACCGAGTATCCACGCCCGCGTTTCCCGAACGAGCCGAAGTGGCTCAGGTCCTTCCGGACCTGGGCGGAGGTGGCACCCGAGGGTCCGGCAAGCTGAGAACTGGACACGAACTCCGCGCCGGCTCGCTCAAGGTCGCGCAACATGCGGAGATACAGGGAGAGGCGTCGAACCGTCGAATCGGAAATTCTGCCGCTCATGCCCGCCCTTGTGAAAGGTTTCACAAACCAAGATAGGGCCGGTTCGTCGTCAACTCAACGCGGCGCGCCCCCTCCCTTTCCGGCTTGAAGCGCCGCTGCCAGGCGCACGAAGGTGGGGGGATCCAGCGTCTCCGGCCGCACCGCGGGATCGATCGAAAGTCGCATCAGTACCGCCCCCGCATCTCCGGCGAACTTCAGCTCCGGAGCCGTGCGCAGCGTCTTCTGCAGCTGCTTGCGGCGGCGGTTGAAGCACGCGCGCGTCAACGTCCTCAGCGCCGCACGGTCGACGTCGGCGGCGTCCGGGCGCGGCTCCAGGCGGACCACCGCCGAATCGACGGCGGGGACGGGACGGAACGCCTGGCGGCTCACGCGGAAGGCGAGCGACGCATCCGCCAGCGCCTGCACCCCGACAGAGAGCGCGCCATACGCCTTGATGCCCGGCGGCGCGACGATCCGCTCCGCCACTTCTCTCTGAACCGTGAGCACGATGCGAATGGCGGCCGGCTCGAGCTCGAGAAAGGCGAAGACGAGCGGCGACGTGATGTTGTAGGGGACGTTCGACACCACGCGCACCGCGGCGGCGCCCCCCACGAAGTCCGGGAGTCCCAGGCGAAGTGCGTCGCCTTCCACCACATCCACGTCCCGACGGTCCCCCCAGCGCTCGCGGAGCTCGCCGGCGAGGTCGCGATCCTTTTCGATGAGGACGAGGCGACGGCAACGCCCGACGAGGTACTGGCTGAGTTCCCCGTGCCCCGGCCCGACCTCGAGCACGGCGTCCGCGGGCTGCGGATCCAGTTCCCGCACGATCTTGCGCTGGATGTTCGGATCGACCAGGAAGTTCTGGCCGAGCGCGCGCTTCGGCCGGGGGCGTCGGGTCTTCCCGGAGGTCACAGCGAAGCCGCGACGGCCGTCCGGTCGTCCAGCCTCATCTCGTCATCGCTGTCCGCGAAGAGCGCCGCCACGAGGACCTCGGGATCGAGATCGCCGCGGTCGATGCGCCTCCTCACCCTGGAATCCGGCGTTTCGAGGGGATCGCTCAGTTCGGCTAGACCATCGGTGAACGCCAACAGCGTTTCGCCCCCGGACGGAAGCCGTGTCTGCCGGAATGACCGGACCGCGGCGACGCCAACCGGCGGATCGAGCGCGGTCAGACGGCGGACCCCATCCGGTCCGAGCAGATACGCGTACGGGTGGCCCGCGTTCGCGTAGCGCAGTTCCCCGCGCTCCGGGTCGATGACTCCGTAGAAGAGCGTCATGTACATCTCGGTCGCGTCGAGCGCCGCCCGGAGCTGCCCGTGCATGGCGTCGAGGACGGCAGCCGGTTCGGCCTCCACGCCGGTCGCCAGGACCGCGGCGCTCAGCGTGCGGGCCATGATGAGCGCGGCGGAGGGGCCATGCGAACTCACGTCGCCGAGCATGACCCCCAGACAACCGTCGGCAAGCCGGACGAGGTAGTAGAAGTCGCCGCCCAGGGAGAGCGCCGGATCGCAGCGGGCCGCGATCCGACCGAGATCGCGGAAATCCTCGGGGGGCGGAAGGAGTTTCAGTTGCAGGTCCCGGGCGATCTCCAGCTCGGCCAGCACCCGCTCCCGGCGCAGCCGTCTTGCGAGGAGCCGCTCCTGCGACTGTTCGCCCTCGGCGACGGCCCCGATCCAGCCGGCGAGCAGCGCCGCGGCGGCATCGCCACGTCTCACCGGCTCGTGGACAAGGCGCAGCCGTCCCGCGTCGCCCAGCGGCCACGTCTCCCGCACCTCCGGCGGGCCGCCCGGGTCCTCACCGTCCTCCCAGCTGTCGAACAGCACCTGCGAGCCGTCCTCGAACAGTCGGTCGAGCCGAAACCTGAGACCCGTGACATCGGCGAAACGTCTCAGGAGAGGTTCGATCCTCACAAGCGGATCCGGCGCGCCCCGGAACGAGAGCGTGACGCTGTTGCCGGTCTCGTTGAACGCCACGCCGTCGGCGAGTTGCCTCAGCAGAAAGAGGCCGCGCCCCCGGGGCCGCCCGATGCCTTCCGCCGAGACGGGGTCCGGCACGGCCTCGGGGTTGAAGCCGCTCCCCTCGTCCGACACCTTCACGCGCAAGCCCGCCGTGTACGCCTTCGCCGAAATTCGAACGACCGCGCCGGGACGGTCCCCACTCCCGTAGAGGATCGCGTTGGCCACGGCCTCGCCGAGCGTGACCCGGAGTCTGAACGCCGTCTCGCGATCCAGATCGGCGAGGTGCCGGCACGCCACGACGACCCTCTCCACTACGGCGCGCTGGTAGCGAACGTGCGACGGGAAAACGACGCGTATGCGGCCCGACTCGTCGACATCCAGGTTCAGATTGGGCGCCTCCGCGGGCGAGGTGTGTTTCTTCCACACGAACCCGAGTTCGGCCGCGTTCAGAGGATGGAAGAGGTAGTCGGTCCAGTCCCCTGCGAGCGCCGAGCCCAGACGGTCGACCCATGCTCCGTCGATGAGCGCCACGAGCGCCGACGCGGCGCCGAAGCGCCGGTGCAGGTACGGCATCGTCGCCCGCGGCTCGGCGACATCGACCAGGATGAGATCCGTCGGAAGCACGTTCAGGGGACGCCCGAAGAGCCCTCTCACTTCGGGAGGCGGATCGATTTCGGCGGCGGCGTCCGCGACGGCCCGGAGAATGTCCGGGCGGCTTGAGAGGACCAGGATGCGGGCCGGCGCGCCGTCCTTCATGCCGGAGCTGCAGCTCCGGTCAGGATTCGCCGAGCGCGGCTGCCCGGGACTCGGCGATCTCGAACAGCGAGTCCAGTCGGGTAAGGGCGAAGAGCCGCTGTAGATCCTCGTTCAGCCCCGCCAGCGTCAAGCGCCCTCCCGCGTCGCGGATGTGCTTGGAGAGACTGACGAGCACCCCCAGGCCGGAGGAATCGATGTAGTCGGCCTCGGTGAAGTCGATCACGAAGTCGGTGTCCCCGACCGCCAGGCGCGCGAGCACGCGCTCCTTGAATTCGCCGCGGTTGTTGATCGTGAGCTGGCCGCCCACGGCGACAAGGGTATTCGTCCCCAGCGTTTCGATCGAAAACGTCATCCTTCGCTCCCAGGTGACATGAGGGCCGTAATGCAGGCGACATCCACGATATCGGAGGCGGACGCGCCGCGGGAGAGGTCGTTCAGCGGTCGCCGGAGCCCCTGAAGGACGGGCCCCAGGGCGCGCGCTCCGGCGAGTCGCTCGAGCAGCTTGTACGCGATGTTCGCGGCGTCGAGGCCAGGGAAGACGAGCAGGTTCGCGCGGCCGGCAACCGGAGACCCGGGCGCTTTCAGCGCCGCGACCTCCGGGACAAGCGCCGCATCGGCCTGAAGTTCGCCGTCCGCCGCAACTTCGGGGCGGCGGCGGCGGAAGAGATCCAGCGCCTCTCGCACATGTTCGACCGCCGGACCCGCGGCCGAGCCGAGGGTGGAGTACGAGAGAAACGCAACGACCGGCTCCTCGCCGGCAATGGCTCGGTGCGCGTTGCAAGCCGCCGAGGCGCTCTCAGCCATCTGGGCCGGGGTCGGCGCCGGGACGACGGCGGCGTCCGCGAGCGTGAGCACCCGCTCGCCCGGGTCGGGAAACACCATGTAGAAGGCGGCGGAGACCGTGTCCACGCCTTCGGCCAGCCCGACGATCCGCAGCCCGGCCCGGATCACGTCGGCCGTCGCGTGCACGGCGCCGGCCACGACCCCGTCGAGTTCCCCCGCCGCGAGGCGTTGCGCGGCGTGCTCGAGGCCTCCCGGGCCGGCCCGGATTTCCACGGGGCGGACCCACCCCTCGTCGCGCAACCGGCGAATCGCCCGCGCGGTGCGGGGCTCGTCCGCCTCCGGAAAGCCGATGCGCCGCTCGAGGACGGCGGCCCGCGCCCTCAGCCGGTCAATGAAGGGGGACCGGGTCGGCAGCCTCACCTGTGCGTTGCTGCGTCGCGCCCGAAGGCACGGTCCATGCGGGCCTTCACGACCGGACTCACGAAGTCGGTCACATCTCCGCCCAGGCGTCCGACCTCGCGCACCAGCGAGGAACTCAGGAACGTGTGACGCGTGGAGGGCGCCATGAAGAGCACCTCGACCTCGGGCCAGAGCGAGCGGTTCATGAGCGCCATCTGAAACTCGTACTCGAAGTCGCTCACGGCCCGCAGCCCGCGCACGATGATCCGGGCCCTGCGGGAGCGCGCGAAATCCACGAGCAGGCCGGAGAAGGACGTTGCCTCGATCCGCGGTTCTTCCGCAAACACTTCGCGGATCAGATCGACGCGTTGCTCGATCTCGAACAGTCCCGACTTGGCTTGCGTGGCCGTCTCCGCGACGGCGACGATCAGACGCTCCACGACCCCCAGGCTCCGGCGCACGATGTCCTCGTGCCCGACCGTCAGCGGGTCGAACGACCCGGGGTACACGGCGACGGCATTGTTCATCGGGTTCCCCGTGAGAGTGTTCGGGTTGACGCGTCCGCCGGAGCCCGGAACCGGCTGACGCAGGTGTCACCGTATTCCCTCGTCCAGTCGGCCGCCGCCGCCAATTCGGCGTCCGGACGGTGCTCAACCCACAGCTGCGAGGCGAACGGACGGGCTCGGAAGCGCTCGACCAGTCGCGCGCCGCCGGTGGAAGCATACGGTGGATCCGCAAAGACCAGGTCGAGAGGCGCACCCGGACCCGCCCCGTCGTCCGGTTCGTGGAGACCGCGGACCCAGGCGAGGGCATCGTCTCGCACTACCCGCGATCGGTTCGCGAGATCGAGCATCGCGACATTGCGGTGCAGCAGCGCCACCGCCCGACGATCCGACTCGACAAAATGGACGTACGCCGCACCTCGCGACAGCGCCTCGAATCCCAGAGCTCCTGAGCCGGCGTAGAGATCGGCGACCCGGGAGCCCTCGAGATCGCCCGCGAGCGCGGAGAACCAAGCCTCCCGCACCCGCTCCGCCGTGGGCCGGGTCCGCGTTCCCCGGGGGGCGTCGATGAAACGGCCTCCCAGATCGCCCGCGATGATACGAAGCCTCAAATGACGGGGCTGACGGGGGGCGTCAGACCAGAGCCCCGGGGTAGAGGATGATCCCGCAACCCTCGCAGACAGCGAGATTCCGCCGCGCTCGGACCTCGGCCTGTATCTGCTTCGGTATCGCCGTATAGCACCGGCCGCACGCCCCATCGACGGTGAGTTCGGCGAGCGCCGCCTGGCGCCCCCCTCCACCCGCCGTGCGGTACAGTTGCAGCGCCCGGCGGTCCAGTCGGCCCTCCTGGGTTCTCCGGCTGTCGCCGCAGTGCTGAAGATCTCCCTCCAGCGTCGCCCGGAGTTCCCCGGCGGCCGTGCTCCGCTCCGCCAGCCGCGCAGCGGCCTCCCGCAGCTCCGCTTCCGCCGCGTCAAGCGCCCCGCGCGCGGTCTCCACGTCCTGCATGGCGTCGAGCTGGTCATCCTCCGCCGCCCGCAGGTTGCGCCGGGCCGTGTCCGTTTCGCTCCGAACGGCGAGATGCTGCTGCATGTTCGCCACCGCGACGGAGCGCGCCTCGAGGCGTTTGAGCGTCGCCCTGCCGGCTTCCACGGCCCGGTGGAACTGCCGCACCCGCCCTTCCGCCGCCTCCGCGTCCGCCCGGATCCGCGCGACCTGCGACTCCAGCGTTTCCACGGTTTCCCTGAGCGTGGTCTCCTCCCGGCCCAGACTCTCGAGTTCGCCTTCTATCTTCAGGATCCTGTGGTCGATCTCCTGAAGGGTGAGTAATTCCTCGACGATATCGCTCGCTTGCATACTCTCCCCGGCTGTCATCCCTGCGCCGTAGTCGGTTCCGAGGGGCGTCTCGGCTCCGCCGCCGGCATGAACGCCCCCGACTCGCCCGCGGCTCGAAGTTCGCGCACGAGTTCCTGTTTCTCACCCAACAATCGACGTTGCTGCTCCGGCTCCGCAAGCTCGATCGCGCGGCCGATCTCCTCGATCCGTTCGCGATGCCGCCGATAGAGGAGGCGGCGCACCACGGCGTCGAATACCCGGGCGGCGTCCGGAAGCTCCCGGTCGGATTCGCGCAGCGCCTTCGCCAATTCCCCGGCCGCGGCGGAGGCCGACGTCCAGTCCGGAGAATCGACCCCCTCGTCCGCTGCCGCCGACAGGATCTCGAACAGCTCGCGGCCCCGCGGGTCGGACATGTGGTCGGGTGCAAGTCCGACGCGCACGGCCTGCCGGGCGAGCGCCGGGTCGCGAACGAGAAGGAGAAGAAGATCGTGCTCGGTCCGCGAGGCCGGGGAAGGCCCGCGACGGGGGCGGTCCGTGCCGTCGGCGGGGCGACGGCGTGGAAGCCGGGAGCGTGCGAGACGCGCGATCTCATCCACGAGCGTGTCGCGCCGTATTCCCAGCCCTTCCACCGCCCGGTCCACGTAGATGTCGCGGAGCGCCGGATCGGAGACCGCCCTCAGGGTGCTGAGCAGGCCATCCACCGCGCGTCGGCGCCCCTCCACCCGGTCGAGGTATCCCTCGCGGCGAAGGATCTGGAGTTTCCGCTCGAGAAGATCCACCGCATCGTCGAGGAGTTGCCGGATGGCGGCCGGACCGTCCCGGTGGATGAGGGAGTCGGGATCTTCGCCGGACGGGAGCGACACAACCATCGGGTGGATCCCGGCGGCGAGGAGGATGTCTCCGGTTCTGAACGTCGCGCGCAGCCCGGCGAGGTCGCTGTCGTAGAGCAGATAGGCCCGCTTCGTGTATCGGCCGATGCGGCGCGCCTGGTCCGCGGTGAACGACGTCCCCAGCCCGGCGACGGCAAAGCCGAGGCCGGCCCGGTGCAGCGCGATAACGTCGGTGAACCCTTCCGCGATCGCGGCGCGGCCCTCGCGCCGCATCGCGTGCCGCGCGCGGTTGAGTCCGTACAGCTCTTCCCCCTTGTGAAAAACGGGGGATTCGGGCGAGTTGATGTACTTGGGCGCGTCGGAGGAGGCATCGAGGATGCGGCCGCCGAAGCCGATCGGCCGGTCGCGCAGGTCATGGATCGTGAACATCAGACGTCCGCGAAACCGGTCGTACGGCTCCTCTGCCCTCTCGCTCGTCGCGAGAAGCCCGAGGTCGAGCAGCGTCCGCTCCTCGATCCCGTGTCGGGCCGCGGCCGAGCGGAGCGCCCGCCACTCGTCGTCCGCGTAGCCCAGCCCGAAGTCGAGCGCCTCCTCGACCGACAGTCCGCGCCCCCGCAGATAATCCCGCGCGCCGGCGCCGGCCGGCTCACGCAGCCGGCCCTGGAACCACTCGGCCGCGAAGGCGAGCACTCCGCGCAGCGGAGCGTGCGGATCCTCGCGTCGCTCCTCCCGGTCGGGAATCTCTATCCCGACCCTCGCGCCCACGTGGCGCACCGCCTCCGGGAAGTCGAACCCGAGGTGCTTCATCAGAAAGCCGAAAACGTCTCCACCCTCCCCGCACACGAAGCACTTGAAGATCTGACGCTGCGGGTCGACGGCGAAGTTCGGCCCGTCTCCGCCGTGCAGGGGGCAGGGTCCGCGGTAGCTCTTTCCGGACCGTCGGAGCTGGACGTACTCCCCCACGATCTCGAGTATGTCCGCCCGCGCGCGGATGTCCTCTACGATGCTGTCGCTCACCACGATCCCGCCTCCGAACCGGGACCTGAACGGCCCGTCATCCCGCGCACCGCGCGCAACGCGCGCTCACTCGAATTCCACGACCGTGACGCCCGTGCCCCCTTCGTTCGATTCACCAGCTCTGAAGTGCCGGATCCGCGGGTCCCCGGAGAGCAGTTGCCCCACCCTCTGCCGCAGCGCGCCCGTTCCCTTTCCGTGAATGATCCTGAGCCACGGCAGGTCTCCAACCACCGCCGCATCGACGGCCGGGTTGAGCGCCCCCTCCACCTCCTCAACGCGCAGGCCCCTGAGATCGACCTCCGCGGCGATGCTGAAATCCGGCCGGCGCTGCTCCGTTCCGCCGGCTTCGCGGACCCCGGCCGATCCGGACGAAGGGCCCGCCAGAGCAGAATGGGGCGTCAGGTCTCCAAGCGGTACCGTCAGCCGCAGTTCGCCCACCTCGATGACGCCGCGGTCCTCCCGAATCTCGACGAGCCGCGCGGGCCGGTCGGACGCAGACCAGCGCACGGCATCGCCGACCCCGACGGTTCGCTCCGCCGACGGAGGCGCGGACTCGCCCAGCGCACGAAGCGCGCCGGAGGACGCCCGGAGCGCCCGTTCGACTTCCCCCCGTGCGGCCCGCTTCGCCTCCCTGCGGCGCATCTCATCGCCGGCGGCGAATTCGGTTTCGAGCTGTGAGATCGCGGCCTCCACCCGCACTCGCGCCTCGCGCAGCGCCGCGATCCGCTCCGCCTCCCGCCTGCGGGCGGCGGAGCGCTCCGAATCGGCCAGGGCGGTCTCCCTGGACGCGAGGTCGCGTTCGCGCTCGGCCGTTGCTCCCGCCCGGCGCTCGAGTTGGACCCGAAGGTCCTCGACTTCGCCTCGCTCGGTCTCGAGCCGGGCGAGAAGCGTGTCCAGCGAGACGTGCTCCGGCCCGAGTCGTTCGCGGGCATCGGCGAGCACGTCATCCGGGACCCCGAGCCGCGCCGCAATGACGAGCGCGTAGCTGCGGCCCGGCTGGTCCCTGACCAGACGGTACGTCGGCTCGAGCCGCGTTCCATCGAACTCCAGCGAGGCGTTCACGGCCACGGCCTTCTCGTCGGCGAGGCGCTTGAGGTCGCCGAGGTGCGTCGTGGCCACCGTCAGACGCGCCTGCCGAGCCAGCCGCCGCAGCGACGCCGCCGCGAGCGCGCCCCCCTCGGCCGGATCCGTGGCGCTGCCGATCTCGTCGAAGAGGACGATGTCCCGGTCTCCGGCCTCGCGCAGAATCCCGGCCAGGTTGCGCGCCTGCGCCCCGAAGGTGGAAAGCGACGCTTCGATCGACTGTTCATCGCCGATGACGGCGAAAAAGCGACGGAAGAAGGGGATCCGGCTTCCGGGACCGAGCGGCGGCAGCACCCCACTCTGCGAGAGCGCGGACAGCAGGCCGAGCGTCTTGAGGAACACCGTCTTTCCCCCCGCGTTGGGGCCCGACACGAGAAGGACGCGCTCGTCCGCCGAGAGGTCGAGGTCGAACGGGACCGCCCCGCCGGGATCGAGCGCGAGGAGCGGATGGCGGGCGCCGCGAACGCGGATCCCCTCGGACCCCGGCTCGACGAATGCCGGCGGCGCCGCGTCCATCTCGTCCGCGAAGAGCGCGCGGGCGCGCAACGAGTCCAGGTCCACGAGGGCGGCGTGGGAGTCGGCGAGTTCCGGGGCGCGGGCGCGCACGGCGGTCGAAAGGTCCCGCAGAATTCTGTCCACCTCGCGGGCCTCGCCGAGCTCCAGTTCACGAATCTCGTTCATCGCCTCGATGGCGCGTGACGGCTCGACGAACAGGGTCCGGCGGCTGGCCGACGCGTCGTGCACGAGACCGCCCGCGACCGCCTTGCCCTCGCGGCGGACCGGGATGCAGTAGCGGCCGTTTCGGACCGTGACCGAGGCGTCCGGCACGCGAACCCGTTCCGGGAGCGAGCGGGCGTAGCGCGTGAGTTCGTCGACGAGCCGGCCGCGCCGCGTCGCAAGCGCGCGGCGGATGCGCCGAAGCTCCGGGGAGGCGCCGTCCGCGACCGCGCCCGTCGCGTCGAAGGTGCGCGCAATCCGCTTCTCGAGGGCCGCCTCGCCCCACAACCGGCTCACGTGCTCCGCCGGGAGGCCATCGGGGTCGAGGCGCGCCTCCAGTCGCCGCACGGCGCGTGCAACCGCCATGACCCGTCCACACGCGAGCAATTGAGCCGGCTCCAGCGCGGCGTCCTCGATCGCGAGCCGCCGGAGAGCCCCGTCCAGCGGCGCAATCGGATCCAGGATCCAACCGTCGCCGCTTCCGATCAGCTCCCGGAGTTCGTGCACGCCCGCGAGCGCGCGTCGCGCGGATGCCGAATCCGGCAGCGGCCGCAGCCCGCGCACCGCCGCGCGACCCGCCTCCGACACGGCGCGTTCGCCGACCGCCGCCAGCACGCGGTCGAACTCGATTACCCTGAGCGCATGATCCACGGCGGTTACCCGGGCGGCCAGCCCATGCGGCGACCGCCGAGCACGTGGAAGTGCAGGTGCGGCACGGCCTGGCCGCCATCGCCGCCTACATTCGTGACGACGCGGTACCCGCCGTCCAGCCCCTCCGCGTCCGCCACGGCCGCGCAAGCGCGCAGAAGTCGGGTTCCGAGCGGCCCTTCCGAGAGGGTCGCGAGGCTCGACACGTGTGCCCGCGGGATGACGAGCACATGCACCGGTGCCTGGGGTTCGAGGTCCCGGAACGCCACCCAGTCGTCCGCCTCGGCGACGATCGTCGCCGGGACCGCCCCCGAGGCGATGCCGCAGAACACGCAGTCCGTCATGTCGTCCCCTCGTCGCCTGCCTCCGTTTCGTCGTCCGCCAGCATCGCAGCCGCCACCGCGACGGCGACCACCGCAGCGGTCTCGAACCTCAACGCCGCCGGACCCAGCGAAACGGGCTCGAAGCCCGCCTCCAGGCAGAGACGCCGTTCCGGGCGCGTTAGGCCTCCCTCCGGCCCCACCGCGACGGTCAGCGCATTTCCGGCACCTCGCCCGGCCCGGCGGCGGGCGATCCCGGCGTCGAGCAAGGGTCGTACTTCCGCGTCGGCCAGCCACCCGGCTCCGTCGTAGCGTCCGAGGACCTCCTCGGGCAGAAGGGACCCGTGCAGCCGGGGGAGCCAACTGCGGCCCGATTGCTTCAGCGCCGCCCTGGCGCGGGCCTCCGCCCGCCGAAGAAAACCGTCGGCGCGCCCGGCGTCGGCCACGGAGCGAGACCGCTCCCACTCGATCCAGGTGATCGTGGCGGCACCCAGCTCCACGGCCTTCTCGACGAGCCACAGGGAACGGTCGCGGTTCGCCACGGGAGCCCAGAGGTGGAGCGGGAGCGCGGGTACCGGCGGAAGGGGAGCGAGCAGCCGGCAACTGGCGCGGCGGCGTTCCAGCGAGACGAGTTCCGCCTCCCAACGGCGGCCGGCGCCGTCGGTGACCGCGAGGCGGCTACCGGGCCGGAGCCGGGCGGCACGGACATGTCTCGCGTCGTCGCTCGCGAGTTCGGCACGCGCGCCGGCTTCCAGGCCCGAAAGACCATCGGCGAAGAACGTCTGATCGCTCACGGGGGCAACGTATCCGTCGCCGGCGGGCCATCGCCACCAACCTCGCGCGCTTCGCAGCGGAGCCTTTTCCGGCAGCGCCTCGAACCCTTATGTTCGCTCCGCCGAAGCGGCCCGCCCGTTACGAGTTGTCTCGCGCGGCCTCCGGCTTCCCGGCATTGGGCCAGCCAAGGGCGATTCAACTCGCACGAGGGGGCTATTGAACGAGACAGGGACCGTCCAGGCCGTTTCCGGGTCCGCCGCTCCGGGCGCGGCCCCTTCCGTAGAAACCCAGTCCATCGACACAATCCGCACGCTCGCCATGGACGCCGTCCAGCGGGCCGGATCCGGGCATCCCGGCACCGCGATGGCGCTCGCCCCCGTGGCGTACACCCTGTGGATGCGCCACATGCGGTACAGCCCGCGAGACCCCGCCTGGTTCGACCGGGACCGGTTCGTGCTCTCCGCCGGCCACGCCGCGATCCTCCAGTATGCCGTCCTCCACCTCACCGGGTTCGACCTTCCGCTGGAGGAAATCCGCAACTTCCGGCGGGCGGGGAGCTGCACGGCGGGCCACCCCGAGTACGGGCACGTCGACGGCGTCGAGACGACGACCGGCCCGCTCGGCCAGGGCGTCGCGAACTCCGTGGGGATGGCGATCGCCGAAGCGCATCTCGCGGCGGTGTTCAACCGGCCGGGCCATTCGATCATCGATCACCGGACGTACGTCATCTGCAGCGACGGCGACCTCATGGAAGGCGTCTCGTACGAAGCCGCGTCGCTCGCCGGACACCTGGGCCTCGGCAAGCTCGTCTGGCTCTACGATGACAACAGGATCACGATCGACGGCGACATCGACCTCGCCTTTTCCGAGGACGTGCGCGGGCGATTCGAGTCGCTGGGGTGGCACGTGCAGTCCGTCGGGGACGCAAACGACCTCGGGGCGCTCGACGCGGCGATCGAGGGGGCCCGGAGCGTGGCGGACCGCCCTTCGCTCATCATCGTCCGCTCGCATATCGGATACGGCGCCCCCAACAAGCAGGACACGGCCGCCGCGCACGGCGCGCCGCTTGGCGAGGAGGAAGTCCGGCTCACCAAGGAGGTGTACGGCTGGCCGGCGGAACCTCCGTTCCTCGTGCCGGACAGCGTCCGAGGCCACATGGGCCGACAGGTCGCGCGCGGCGAAGCGCTCGTCGCGGCGTGGGAGGAGCGCTTCGAGCGCTACCGCGCGGAGCACCCGGAGCTGGCCGCGGAACTCGAACGCCGCATCCGGTCGAAGCTGCCGGCGGCGTGGGACGAGAACCTGCCGAGCTTCGGCCCGAACGAAGATCCGATCGCCACGCGGGCCGCTTCCGGCCGAATCCTGGCCGGGCTGGCGCCCCGCCTCCCCGAACTCATCGGCGGGAGCGCCGACCTGTCGGGCTCGAACAACACATTGATCGACTCGCCGAACTTCTCGAGGGACGCGCCCGAGGGCCGCAATCTGCGGTGGGGCATCCGGGAGCACGCGATGGCCTCCATCGCGAACGGACTCGTCCTCCACGGCGCCATTCGGCCGTACATCGCGACGTTCTTCACCTTTACGGACTACGCCCGGCCGTCGATGCGGCTCGCCGCCCTGATGGGGCTGCCCAACATCTACGTGATGACGCACGACTCGATCGGCCTCGGGGCCGACGGCCCGACGCACCAGCCGGTCGAGCACCTCGCCTCCTTCCGGGCGATGCCCGGGGTCGTCGTGCTGCGTCCCGCGGACCCGGAGGAGACCGTTCAGGCGTGGCGCTTCGCGATCGAGCGCCGCACGGGGCCTACGATTCTCGTACTCACGCGCCAGAAAGTCCCCCATCTCGAGCGCGTGGCCGGCGCCGCCCGCGATGGGGTGGGACGCGGCGCCTACGTCATCGGAACGGAGCCCGGCCCCCTGCAGGTCGTGCTTCTCGGGACCGGTTCGGAGCTGCAGGTGGCGGTCGAAGCGGCGCGAGTCCTTGCGGCGGAGGGGGTATCGGCGCGCGTGGTCTCCTTCCCGAGTTGGGAACTCTTCCGCGCTCAGCCGGCGTCCTACCGGGACGAAGTCCTTCCTCCGGGCATTCCGCGGGTTGCGATTGAAGCCGGCGCCACCCTCGGTTGGACGGAATGGGTGGGGCGCGACGGCGCCGTCATCGGAATCGATCGCTTCGGCCAGTCCGCATCTGCCGCGGACAACTTCGCCCGTTTCGGCTTCACGGCGGAGGCTCTCGTCGCCCGGGCCCTGGAGGCGCTCGCGGCGGAGCGACGGGCGTGAAGCTTGCGGTCGGGGCGGATCACGCGGGCGTAAGCTACAAGGATGTCCTCGCCGCGGAGCTTCGCGACGCGGGGCACGAAATCGTTGACGTCGGCACGCACGGCACTGACTCCGTCGACTACCCCGACTTCGCCTTCGCCGTCGCCGAGCGGGTCGCGCGCGGCGATGTCGAACGCGGTATCGTTATCTGCGGATCCGCCGTGGGCGTCTGTATCGCGGCAAACAAGGTGCCGGGAGTCCGGGCGGGCGTATGCCACGACACGTATTCGGCGACGCAGGGGGTCGATCACGACGACATGAACGTCCTCTGCATGGGGGAACGCGTAATCGGCATCGCCCTCGCGCGCGCCATCACGAACGCATTCCTGGCCGCGGATTTTTCGGCCGAGCCGAGGCATCGACGGCGGCTCGAAAAAGTTCTGGACATCGAGGCCCGACACCTGAAATCGGACACCTGAGACACACGATGCGGAGGGGAGAGAGATGAGCGCGCTGCTTCAGCTCCAGGAACACGGCCAGAGCTACTGGCTCGATAACCTGACGCGCGGGATGCTGGTCGACGGAGAGCTGGCCCGCAGGGTCGAGACCGAAGGGTTGAGAGGGGTTACCTCGAACCCCGCGATCTTCCACAACGCCATCACCGGCAGCGCGCAGTACGATGAGGACATCGCCCGCTCCGCCGACGCGGGTCTCGGCGTGGACGAAGTCTACGACCGGCTCACCGTCGCCGACGTTCAGGGCGCGTGCGACATCCTGCGGGGCGTATGGGAGAGTTCGGCCGGCGTCGATGGATACGTTTCCCTCGAGGTGTCTCCCCACCTGGCGAACGATACGGAGGGCACGGTACGGGCGGCGCGCCGCCTCCACGACGACGTGGCCCGCCCCAACGTCCTCATCAAGATCCCCGGGACGCCGGCCGGAGTGCCTGCCATCCGGCAGGCGCTGTTCGAGGGCGTGAACGTGAACGTGACGCTCCTCTTTTCCATCGACGCCTACGAGGCGGTGGCGGACGCCCACACGGAGGCGCTGGAGCAGCGGATCGAAGCGGGCCGGTCCGTCCACGATGTCGCCTCGGTGGCCAGCTTCTTCGTGAGCCGGATCGACGGGCTGACCGACCGGAGGCTCGCGGAGCTGGCCGACGCTCCGGAGGGCGACGCCGCTCGCTGCGAGGCCCTGCTCGGCAAGGCGGCGGTCGCCAACGCGAAACTCGCGTACGTCGGCTTCCAGCGGCGGCTGGCTACGGACCGGTGGGCCCGTCTCGCCCGGCTCGGCGCCCGTCCGCAACGCATGCTGTGGGCGAGCACAAGCACGAAGAACCCCGCGTATTCCGACGTGATGTACGTCGAGCCGCTCATCGGCGACATGACGGTCAACACCCTTCCGGAGAAGACGATCGACGCCTTCAGGGATCACGGGCGGGTCGCCGGCACGCTGACCGACGGCGTCGACGGGGCCCGTCGCACGATGGCGGAGCTGGCGGCTGTCGGGATCGACCTGAACGAGGTCACGGATCAACTGCTGGCGGAGGGCGTCGAGAAGTTCGCCGTCCCGTTCGACCGACTCCTCGCGAGCCTCGCGGACCGGATGGCGTCGCAACCCGCCACGGCTGTCGCGTCGGGGACCGCTACGCCGTAAACGCCGCCTTTACGCGCTCCCAGAAGCTCGGATCCTCGCCCCGGCGCGGCTCGGGCGGCGCATCCTCCACCTCCCGCAGCGACTCCAGGATGTCGCGCTGGCGCCGGGACAGCTCGCTCGGCGTCCACGTGTGCACCCGCACCAGCTGGTCCCCGTGGCCCCCGGCCCGCAAACGCGGCATTCCCTGGCCGCGAAGCCTGAGGACCTGCCCCGCCTGGATCCCCGCGGGCACCTTGAGCCGGGCCTGTCCGAGGATCGTCGGCACATCGAGTTCGTCACCCAGCGCCGCCTGGGAGAACGTGACGGGAAGGTCGAGCACGAGATCATCGCCCCTGCGCTCGAAGCGGTCGTGCGGCTCGACCTCCACCTGCACGATAAGGTCCCCGGCCGGCCCGCCGCGCGGCCCAACGTTCCCGCGCCCGCGCAGTTTCAGGTAGTCGTCGGAGGAAATCCCCGCGGGAATCTCGATGTCCACGGATCGGTCGACCCGCACGCGCCCCGTTCGCCGGCAGTCGCGGCATTCGTCCGCGACCCAGGTCCCCTCTCCGCCGCACGCGGAGCAGGGACGCACGGAGACGAACTGTCCCAGCATCGAGCGCTGGACCATACGGATCTCGCCGGAACCCTGGCACGTCCCGCACGTGGACGCCGTGCTTCCGGGCTCGGCGCCCGTCGCATCGCAGCGCTCGCACCGATCGAGAGCGGAGACGCGGAGAGAACGCCGGGCCCCCCTCGCCGCCTCCTCCAGCGTGATCGCGACGGAGACCTTGAGGGTGGAGCCGCGGCGCGGCTGGTTGGGGGATCGTGCGTCTCCGAAGAGGTCCCCGAAGCCGCCTCCTCCGAAGCCGCCCCCTCCGAACTCCCGCATGAACACGTCGAACGCGTCGGAAAAGTCGTTGAATCCGGAGAACGGCGCCTCGCCTCCACCGCCGCGCCGCACGCCGGCCTTGCCGTACTGGTCGTACAGCTGCCGCTTGCCCGGGTCCCGGAGCACTTCCCACGCCTCCGTCACCTCTTTGAACCGCTCCTCCGCGTCGGATGCGGAATTGCGGTCCGGATGGTACTCCATGGCGAGGCGCCGGTACGCCCGCTTCAGTGCGTCCGCATCGGCATCGCGGGAGACGCCGAGCAGTTCGTAGTAGTCGCGGTGTCCGCTCACGGCGTCAGCCGCGTGAGAAGGTCGGAGGTCCAGTCGACGATGGAGACGACCTTGTCGTACGGCATGCGCGTCGGCCCGATCACGCCGACCGTGCCCTGCAGGCTGCCGACGGCATAGTTGGCCGTGACGATGGTCAGATCATCGAGTTCCGGCTGGCCATGCTCGGCGCCGATCGTCACATGGGGACCGTCCGAGCCGCCCCGGTCGCCCAGCACGGAGGCGAGCAGCTCCCGGCGCTCCGTGAGGAGGAGCAGTTCGCGCAGGCGCTCGCTCGTCGTGAACTCCGGCTGCTCGGTCAGCGCCGCGGCGCTCCCGAGGTGGATCTCGCGCTCGCGGCGGGCCCACTCGAAGATATCCGGACCGCTGTGCACGAAGATGTTCATCAATTCCTCGGCGCCGCGGTTGCCGAAACTCAGGTCGCCCAGTCGCTCGCGCAGCGTCGCCTGGATCTCGGAGATCGCGCTGCCCGCCAACCGTTCGTTCAGCGCCTGCGACACCGCCTGAAGCGTCGCCCGCGGTATCCGCGTCGTCACGTCCACGTATACGGTGCGCACCACGCCGGATTCGATCGTGAACACGAGGAGCACCTTCTCGCTCGAAAGCGGCACGAGCTCGAGACGCTCAAGCGTGGCCGTGGCGAGCGTCGGACCCACGGCGAGGCCGAGTTCCCCCGTCAGGAGGCTGAGGACGCGCGCCGCCTTGCCCATGAGATCCTCCACGCCGCCGGCTTCCGCGTCCCCCAACTCGCGTTCGAGCTTGGCCTGGTCCCGCTTCCGGATGCCGCCCCAGCGCATGAGCGCATCGACGTAATACCGGTACGCGAGGTCCGTCGGAAGGCGTCCCGCGGAGGTGTAGGGGTGTGAGAGCAGACCCTTCCTCTCGAGGTCCGCCATCGTGTTGCGGATCGTCGCCGGGGATACGCCGAGGGCGTACTCCTTGCCGATCCTTCGCGAGCCGGCCGGGGCGGCCGTGCGAACGAAAGAGTCGATGACCGCCGCGAGGACGGCCCGCTCGCGCTCTGTCAATGTTGGCAGGGTCATGCTCTCTCAGCCCCGGCGAGTTCGGCGGCGATCGCATCCAGGCGCAGCCACCCTTCGATCGTCGCCCGCCAGCGTCCGTTCCGCTCCTCCATCCACCCGGCCTCGGCCCAATCGTCGAGGCGGAGCCCGTGCGACGAGGTCTTCCGCGCGAAATCGGGCGTCAGTCCGCGATTCGTACGAAGACCCAGCCAGATCCGTTCCAGCGCCTCCTCTTCCACCCCCACGCGCTCCCAACCTTCGAGCGGACCGCGACCATCCCGCAGCGCGCGTTCATACCGGTCCCAGCGAAAGACGTTCCAACTGCGGATCGGCGGGAGGAATCCATGCGCGGACGGGCCGAGGGCAAGATACGACGTCCGGTTCCAGTACGACCAGTTGTGGCGACACTGCGCTCCCGGCCGCGCGAAGTTCGACACCTCGTACTGCTCATACCCGGCCGCGCGCAGGTCGCGCGACAGGAGCCGGTACTCCTCCGCATAGCGCTTCTCGTCCGGCGCTCCGACCCGGCCCAGGCGGATCCACTCGGCCAGCGGAGTGCGCGGCTCCACGGTCAGGCCATAGAGACTCAGGTGAGATACGTCGAGCGCGGCCGCCGCTTCCACCTCCGCCGCGAGGTCCCGCCTCACTTCCGGGGGGAGACCGAAGATGAGGTCCACGCTGACGCGTTCGAACCCGGCATCTTTCGCCTCCGCTACGGCTTCCGCGGCC
The DNA here is from genome assembly GCA_009838765.1 of Gemmatimonadales bacterium. Lineage (GTDB taxonomy): Bacteria > Gemmatimonadota > Gemmatimonadetes > Palauibacterales > Palauibacteraceae > Palauibacter > Palauibacter ramosifaciens. The sequence continues at coordinate 20,868 of VXQX01000078.1, read as the reverse complement.
CGTCGCCGGTCGTGCAGCCGGCCCAGCCACGCCAGAACCGCATCGTCCAGAGCCTGTACGCCGAGACTCAGCCGGTTCACGCCCGCCGTCCGCCAGCTCGACCCGAGACGTGCGTCGAAGGATGCGGGATTCGCCTCAGCCGTCCATTCGGTGTGCGCTGGGTCGATTCGGAACCAGGCGGAGATTCGCGAGGCCAGCTCGTCCATCCCGCTGGACCCCATGAGCGAAGGCGTCCCGCCCCCGACGAAGATCGTATCGAGCGTGTCCCCCGAATCCCACCCGTTGCGCTCGAACCACCAGGCGAGTTCGACCTCGATCGCCGCGAGCCAGCGGGATACCGGTGGCGCCGACGCGCGCTGGACGGAGAAATCGCAGTAGTGGCAGCGATGCGCGCAGAAGGGAAAATGCACATACAGGGAGCGGGGTGGGCGCTTGCCGGACATCAGCGGCCGCCCCGCCGCCGAACGGCGGCGAAGTTCCCTCCCGGTCGGCGCTCGACCCACCCCTCGAGTTCCAGCCGTCCGAGTCCGCCGAGCACCTTCGTGACGGGCATCTCCAGACCGACGGCGAGTTCATCCGGTGAACGGGGTCCTCGCGACAGCGCTCCGAGCAGACGGCGGTCGCCGGCGGATCCATCGACGGGCGAGGCGGATCCGTCTTCCGGTCCTGGCGGCGTCTCGAGGCACAGCCAGTCCAGGGCGTCGAACACGTCTCGCACGCCGGCCACGAGCCCGGCGCCCTGGCGCAGGAGGCGGAGGCACCCGGCGGCGCCCGGATCATCGATCCGCCCGGGCACCGCGAGCACTTCGCGTCCCAGGTCCAGGGCATGGTCCGCCGTGTTCAGGGCCCCGCTCTTTCCACCCGCTTCGACGACGATGACGCCGCGGGCGAGGGCGGCGATCACCCGGTTGCGCCGCGGAAACGCGGAACGGGTCGGCGGCGCCCCCGGCTCGAACTCGCTCAGCAGCAGGCCGTGCGATTGCATTCTCCGGTAGAGGTCCCGGTTTTCCGCCGGGTACTCGCGATCGACTCCGGTTCCGAGAACGCCGATGGTCCCCCCGCCCGCGTCGAGGGCGCCGGCGTGGGCCGCCGCATCGATGCCGCGCGCCATGCCGCTGACGACCGTCCAGCCCCAGCGTCCGAGTTCCTTTCCCAGTGCATATGCCGTGCGCAGCCCGTAGGACGACGCGGCCCGCGTGCCCACGACGGCGAGCGTCCGCCCGGAGTCCGGGATCCCGGGGCCGCGCTTGAAGAGGACGGGGGGCGGATCAGGCAGATCGCGCAGCCCCGCGGGATATGCGGCTTCCCCACAGTCGGTGTACCCCGCCACGCGGATCCCCTTGGCGCGCGCTTCGCGCAGCAGCGACCGCGCCGCGCTCTCGCCGGCCGGGCCGGGGGCCCGGCCCCTCCTCGCCGGCGGCGTCCGACCGCCTTCGCGGAGCGCGCGCAAATCGTCCGGCGCGGCGCGGCGCACCGCCATGAGCGCCTGCGAAGCCCCGCCGTGGCGGTCGACCAGGCGCCGGACGGTCCGCAGCCCGATGCCGGGGACGCGGGCCAGGACGACGAGCGCCGCCAGTTCCGCCTCCATCGCTCGCCCCTCCGCGGAACGCCTCTCCGTTACGGGCGCCACGTCTCGCCGTTCCCGAACGGATCCGCTTCGGCATCGGCCGACGCGGCCTCCTTCTCTTTCTGCACGCGTGCCCACAGACCCTCGAGCGCGCCATCGAGACCGGCCCCGGTCACGGCCGAGATCGTGAACTGGCCCCAGCTCCCGGGGGCTTCGAGCGATATCGGCGGTCGGGCCGCAGTGGGATTCACGTCCGCCTTCGTCAGGAGAACGCAGTGAGATATGCCCGCAAGCGCCGCGTCGTGCGCCCGCAGTTCCTCGCGCAGCAGATCGTAGGTCGCCTGCGGATCCTCGTCGTCCACCGGGACGAGGAGCGCTAGCGTGCGCGTGCGTTCGATGTGCCGAAGGAACTGCGTGCCCAGGCCGCGTCCCTGGTGCGCCCCTTCGATGATGCCCGGGATGTCCGCCATCACGAACGAGCGGCTCCCGCTCAGGCCCACGACCCCGAGGTTGGGCGTCAGCGTCGAGAAGGGATACTCGGCGATCCGGGGCTTCGCCGCCGTGACGCGGGCGAGGAGCGTCGACTTTCCGGCGTTGGGCTCCCCCACCAGACCCACGTCGGCAATGAGCTTGAGTTCGAGTTCGATGTGCCGCTCCTCCCCCCATTCCCCCGGTTCCCACTCGCGCGGCGTCTGTCGCGTCGGCGAAGCGAAACTCGCGTTGCCCCTTCCTCCGCGGCCGCCGCGGGCCACGACGAGTTCGTCGGCCTCCTCGAGCAGTTCGCCGATCCGCTCGCCCGTCTCGACATCGCGCACGAGCGTCCCGAGAGGTACGGGGAGCCGCAGATCTTCCCCCGAGGCCCCATCGCGGTTCTTCCCTTCCCCGTGACCGGCGCGTCCAGCCTTGTAGTGCTCGCGGTACGAGTAGTCCAGCAGCGTGTCGAGCCGGCGATCGGCAACGAGGATCACGCCGCCGCCGTTTCCGCCCCGCCCGCCGGCGGGCCCCCCGCGGGGCACACCTTTCTCGCGCCGGAAGGCGACGGCACCCGCCCCGCCCGCCCCGCCGGCTACGTGTATTCTCGCTACGTCGACGAACAAGATTCTCCCTCCACCGACAGCACCCCGACCTCGTTCCCGCACGTGTTCCGCACCACCGGGTGCGCGAAGCTCTCCAGCCGCCCTACCTCATCCGGCGCCAGCAGCGACAGCATCTCAAGCGCGTGCACCACCGCCGGCCCCAGCGCCCTCGTGGCCCCATCCAGCACCTTGAAGGCCGCCCCCCACGCCCCCTGCGCGCTCGCCAGGCAGAAGACTCCTTCCGCCCCCTCCTTGGCGAGGATCCGTCCGGAACTCGCCCGCATCAGGTTCGCCGACAGTGCCGCGGGACCTGACACCAATGTCGGGTGCGCCGTCATCGCCGTCACAACGGATCGCACCGCCGCCTCCGGCGAGGCGCCGAAATCCGCGAACACGCGCGCCATGTCCCGCAGAGCAAGGGCCGGGGTCGGAAGGCCGCACCCATCCGTCCCCCAGGTTAGGCGCTCGCAGTCTTCACCCAGCCACGCCGAAAGCTCGCGGCGGATCGCGCGCTGCAGCGGATGCCCCGGTTCGTGGTATCCCTGAAACGGCCAGCCCCGGGCGACGCAGAGCGCCAACAGCGCCGCGTGCTGACCCGAACAGTTGTTGTGGATCCGCCCCGGCAGGCGCCCGGCCTCGTCCATCCCCCGGGCCGCCCCATCGTCGAACGGCCGGTGTGGCCCGCAGACGAACATCTCCGGCGCCAGCTCCGCCGCTTCGATCACCGACTGCACGACCTCCAGGTGCCGCGGCGTCCCATGGTGCGAAGCGCACGCCAGCGCAAGAGCCTCCGCTCCGAGCCCGAGTCGCCCGAACAGGCCGTCTCTCACCGCCGGAAGGATCTGGAGCGGCTTCATCGACGAACGCCAGAAGGCCATCAGACGCGGATCGCCGAAGGCGCGGCGCCCGCCCGGGGAACCGACTTCGTGGACCACGCCGTACACGAGGTGCGACGATTCCGGCGTTCCGGCCCGATCCACCGTGACGCGGATCGGTTTCATCGCCCTTCCGCTCCCACGGTCGGCGGCGCGAGCCGGGCCCAGGCTCCGGCCGTCGCGCTCCCTTCGGTCAAGTCGCCGGCCATGCGGGCCAGATCGGCCGGAAGGTCCACATCGTACCACGGCGGCAGCTCCGTGCAATCGAGCCGCAGCGACGTGGCACGCGCACGCGTCCAGGCGAACAGCCCGGACGTCGACCAGGGGGCTCCGGTGAAGAGACCGCGGGCCCGCGGCCAAGCCGACCCGCGCAGTCCGACCGCGTAGTATCCGCCGTCCAGGCTCGGACCGAGGGCCACCGGGCCATCCGCCAGCGCGTCGAACGCCCGCACCACGAAATCGGCCGGGAGCGTCGGATGGTCGCTTCCTAGCGCCACCGCCCGATCGACGCCCTCGGCGAAGGCGCGGGCGAACGCCGCGTCGAGCCGGTCGCCGAGCGAACCTCCCGGTTGCAGCCGGACCCGCGCCGCCGGATACCGGGAGCTCAGCCGCTCAAGCGCTCCGGGGCGATCGGGGACCCACAACTCCACGGCAACTCCGTCCGGCGCGAGTTTCATGGCGTCGTCGAGGAACGCCCCGTACAGAACGGCGCTTCCCTCCCCGGTCAGTACGGGATGGAGGCGCGTCTTGACCTGGCCCGGCTCGGGCAGGCGGCCGAAGACGAGGAGGCGGGGGTTCAGGCGCGTACCGACCCGCCGTCTAGCGGGTGTTGACCTCGATCACTCCGCCCTCCGCGCCCGGCCGGCGATATCGGGGCGGGACCATGCTCTGGTGGTACAGCCGGATCGACACGATCTCCTCCGCCGGAATCCGCCGCAGCGTGGTGACCGCATCGTTCTGGTTGAAGTCGCCGTCCACAACGAGGAGCGGAACGTAATACGTCTGCGACATTCGTCCCCGCGGCTGGACCCTGCCGCTTCCGTCTCGCGTCCACGGGTTGTCGTTTCCGCCCCGGAAACTGATCTCACCCTCGAGCACGATCAGTTGCCGGTGATGGGTAAGCGCCTCGTAGGCCGAACGGTATCCGTCATCACGGATCTCGCTCCCGGTGATGAGGAGCCGGGTGTACGTTCCGGGGCGGGGGTTGCCGGCGCACGCCATTGCCGCCATCAGAGCCACCGTGGTTGCAATCGCGGCCGACCGTCGCGTGCGCTGTTTCATCGCTCGTCTCCTCACTTCCTCCAGCCGCTGGCTGCTAACGATCCCCGGCGGGTTCGTCGCTCCGCGTACCCTCCGCACCCTGCTCCTCCGCGGCGCGCGCCGCGACCGTGAGCAGCGCTTCGGGAGAATCCGCCTCCCTCAGAAGGTCCATTGCGACCTTGATCTGGGCGTCACGCACGGCCCGGCTCCGGAGCTGGGGCACCTCCCCGAACTCCGCGCCGGCCAGCTCATCCGCGATGAGCCAATCGACATAGGTCTGCGACTGGTCGAAGAGTTCCCTCTCGACCTCGGCCCCCGCTTCCGCGAGCGCGGTCCAGACTTCTTCCCGCATGGCCTGCGTGACGGAAAACCCTTCGTTGAAATCGTGCTCGTTCGAGTACTCGACGGCCCACCGAAAAACGACGTTCCGCGGGATCGCCCCCGAGCGCGTCGCGAGGCGGCGCAGCTCCTGTTCCTCGGTCGAGAGCGTGTCGCGGTAGACGATAAGGTCCGGCGTGATCCCGCCGCCGCCGTACACCGTCCGGCCGCCCGCCGTAGTGAACTCCTCCCGGTCTTCCAGCTCCGTCGCCGCCGCGATCGGTTCGCCCGAAATCGCCACGGCGCTTGCCGCGAGATCGCGGAGCGCGCTCTCGCGGTCGAAGTCCCTCGTGATGGAGCGACCCGCCGGCGTGTACCAGCGGGCGGTCGTGACCTTCATGCTGTTGTTGCCGGAGAGCCCGTACAGCGTCTGCACGGAGCCCTTCCCGAACGTCGTCGTGCCCACGACCACCGCGCGGTCATGGTCCTGGAGCGCGCCGGCCACGATCTCGGACGCGCTCGCGCTGAGCCCGTCCACGACGACCACGATGGGAACATCGGCGTAGCGATCCTCGGAGGAGGCGCGGAACAGGTAGTTCTGCTCGTCCAGGCGTGAACGCGTCTCGACCACGGGCGTGCCGCGCTCCAGGAAGAGATCCGTGACGTCGATCCCCGCGGGCAGCAGGCCGCCGGGGTTGCGTCGCAGGTCGAGGATCAGTCCGCCGGCCCCTTCATCGACGAGGCGGTCCAGCGTCGCGACGAGTTCCTCCTTCGCCTCGCGGCTGAAGCCGCGCAGCGTCACGTAGCCGATATCGCCGTCCAGGACGAAGCCCTGCGCCTGCGCCACCTGGATGACATCGCGCACGATCCGAATCGCCAGCGGCCGGTCCACGCCCACCCTCGCGATGGTGATGTTGACGGGCGCCCCCTTCTCCCCCCGAAGGGTGTCCACGGCCTTGTCCACCGACCAGCCCTCGGCGGACTCGCCCTCGACTTCGATGATGCGGTCGCCGACCTCGAGTCCCTCGCGGAGGGCCGGCGAGCTCGGGAGCACCTGGACGACCGTGATCCACCCGTCCTTCACGTCGATCCGGACGCCGAGCCCACCGTAGTTGCCCGTCGTGGTGAGACGCAGATCCTCGGAATCGCGGGGTTCGAGGAAAGTCGTGTACGGGTCGCCCAGGTTCTCGAGCATCCCGTCGATCGCCATCCGGTACAACTCCTCCGGGGGGATCTCGTCAACGAAGCGGGCGGAGATCAGGCGGTGGATCTCATCCAGGAGCCGGCGACTCTCCCCGCCGCTCGCGGCCCCGCTCTGGTTGATAAGCCAGCCGCCGGTCGCAAGGGCGATGGCGCCGACCAGGACTCCCGTCGTCCAGGATCGCTGCACTCTCATGCATCCTCCGTGGTGGCGGCCCCGCGTCATGCCGGGCCGCGTTCGAGCGGCACTCCGCCGCTACCGTCAATGTCACACCGCACGGTCAACGAGGAAAGTTCACCGCCTGGAAGCGGCCCGGAAGCCGCTGCTGCAGGGCCACCAGAATCCGGGTTTCCACCTGATCCGGAGTCCCGGAGCCGTCGAGGATCGCAATCCTCTCATCCGCCGCCGCCAACTCCCGATACCCCTCTCTCACGCGCTCGCGGAACGACCGCTCCTCGAGCTCGATCCGGTCGGGCGCGGGCCCGAAGAAGCCCAACTGGCCAGGGTCGTCCTGATCCTGCCCCTGACGACCCAGGCCCACGTTCACCGGCACGTCGAGCACGAGGTAGAGTTCCGGCAGGAGACCGCCCGTCGCGGCGTGGGTCACCTGTTCGATCGTCTCGGCGGCGACCCCGCGCGCCCACCCCTGGTAGACCCGCGTGGAAAGTTCGAAACGGTCGCAGAGGACGACATCGCCGCGCGTCAGCGCGGGCCGGATCACCTCCTCCACGTGGGCGTGGCGGGCCGCCGAAAAGAGCAGCAGTTCGGCGATCCCGTCGAGCCGCAGCTCCGGCCGGTCGAGGAGCACGCTTCGAATCGCTTCCGCCGCCGCCGTGCCTCCGGGCTCCCGCGTCACCGTGCGCGGCACGCCGGCCGCGGACAGCCGTTCGGCGAGCCGCTCGATCTGGAGCGACTTGCCCGACCCCTCCGGCCCCTCGAATACGAGGAAGCACCCCTTCATTCAGTCGTACATTCAGTCGTAGTACTCCACGCCGAGGTGCGTGATCTGCTCCTCCCCCTTCAGCCAGCGCAACGTGTTCTTGAGCTTCCAGTGCTGGATGAAGATGTCGTGTTCCGGATACAGGTCCGGAGCCGTCTGCGGCGCCTTGAAGTAGAACGACAGCCATTCCTGGATCCCGGACAGTCCGGAGCGCGCCGCGAGGTCGAGGAAGAGCGCCAGGTCCAGGACGATGGGCGCGGCCAGAATGGAGTCGCGGCACAGAAAATCGATCTTGATCTGCATGCCGTACCCCATCCAGCCGAATATGTCGAGGTTGTCCCAGCCTTCCTTGTTGTCGCCGCGCGGCGGATAGTAGTTGATACGGACCTTGTGATACATGTTCTCATAAAGGTCCGGGTACATGTCCGGCTGCAGGATATATTCGAGGGCCCCGAGCTTCGACTCTTCCTTCGTCTTGAAGCTCTCCGGGTCGTCGAGTACCTCGCCGTCCCGGTTGCCGAGGATATTCGTCGAGAACCAGCCGTTGAGGCCGAGCATGCGCGCCTTGAGGCCGGGAGCCAGGATCGTCTTCATCAGCGTCTGGCCCGTCTTGAAGTCCTTCCCCGCGATCGCCACGCCCCGCTCGGCGGCGAGCGCGAGCAGGGCGGGGATGTCGCAGGTCAGATTCGGCGCCCCGTTCGCGAACGGCACCCCCTCCATGAGCGCGGCCCAGGCGTAGAGCATCGAGGGCGCGACATCCGGGTGGTTCTCCTCCATGGCGCGCTCGAAGGAGGCCGGGCTGTCGTGCACCGGACTCGGCCTCATGAAGATCTCGGTCGAGGCCGCCCACACCATCACGAGGCGGTCGCAGTCGTTCTCCTCCCTGAACCGGCGGATGTCCGCGCGGAGGTGCTCGGCGAGTTCGCGCTTGTTCGCGCCCGTCTTCACGTTCGAGCCGTCGAGCTTCTTCACGTAGGCGCGGTCGAAAGCGGCCGGCATCGGCTCGATGCCCCGCATGAAGTCCGCCAGCGGATCGACGTCCTCGGGCCGGAGGACGCCGCACACCTTGGCGGATTCGTAGGCGTTGTCCGGGATCGGATCCCAGGCGCCGAAGACGAGGTCGTCCAGTTCCGCCAACGGCACGAAATCGCGGATGAGCGGGGTGCGGTTCTCCGTCCGCTTCCCGAGCCGGATCGTGTTCATCTGCGTGAGCGATCCGATGGGCCGGTTCCGCCCTCGGCGCGCCGCCTCCACGCCGGCGATGAAGGTGGTCGAGACCGCTCCGAGCCCCACGAGAAGAACGCCGAGCTTTCCCTCGGCCGAGGCAATGGTTGCAGGTGATCTATCCGAATCCACGATGCCCGTTCACTCCGTGTCTGTTCAGTTCTCAGTTCGACTTGCGGGGCGGCTCGCCATCGGGCCGCGTATTCCGGTACACCCACCAGATCCGCTGGAAGGCGGTCAGGTTGGTGAGGATCGCGAGGACGATGATCACGACGCGGAGCACGAGGCCCTGGTGCCCGAACATGGTCGTCTCGCCGAAGATGAGCGCGGCGAAGCCGATGAGGATGACCCGTTCCGGACGCTGCATGAGCCCGACGTAGCAGGCGATGCCGAGCGCCTCGGCCCGGGCGCGGGTGTAGCTGATCATCAGCGAGCCGGCGAGCGCGAGAACGATCCAGTAGATCATCCCCACGTCGCCGAGTTCGAGACGGTAGTCGTTGTACAGGGAGAGGAGTCCCAGGTACACGACGATCTCGGACAGCCGGTCGAGCGTCGAGTCGTAGAAGGCCCCGAAGGACGAGGCCAGGCCCGTGCGGCGCGCGACCGTGCCGTCGAAGAGGTCGAACACGCCGCCGAGGAGGACGAGGAAGCCGGCCGTGCTCACATGATGCTGATGAAAGAAATAGCCGGAACTGCAGGTGATGACGAAACCGAGCGTGCTGATGACGTTGGGGTGGACGCGGCGTTTCGTGAGCCACGCCATGGCCGGCTCGAAGGTCGCGCGCAGCGCGCGCTCCCCCAGGTCGCGGGCCGCCTTCATGTCGGGAGGATGATCCGGCTTTCCTCCCCCTTCCGGACTCCCTCCCCGATCGCTCGATCCACCCGCTCCATGAGCTTCTCGAAGTTCGCCTGAGAGGAAATGAGGGCCTGGTAGCGGGTGTTCGTCTGGACCTTCTCCTGGAGCTCGGCGAATTCCCGTTCCTGCTCGTCGCTCGGCCGCTCGCCGCGGCCGACCGCTTCCATGAGCGTGCTCTGCAGGTCGCGCATCCGGTTGAGCAGTTCCGTCGCGTCGCGGTCCTCGTCGATCTCGCGGCGGGCCGCGCGCAGGTAGGCGTACTCGGGCAACTGGGAGATGATGCGCCCCAACTCCTGCGCCTTCTCCAGCATGCGGTCTCGCTCGTCCATGTCTCCGGCTCGAAACGGAATCGGGAAGCGCCCCGGGCCGGCAGGTCGGGCCGGCGACGGGCGGAGGCTCGAATCTCCCGTGCCCTCTCCGCTGTCCATCCCGCGGGCCCGGGCCGACGATTCGACGCCCGAGTATAACCCGGCTTCGACCCCCACGCGACTTGATCGACCGGGGGATACCGCTAGTCGGAGCGTCCCTTCCGGGCCGATGCGAATCGCGGCCGGCCGGCAAGATCGACGCGCACGCGGCAGTCCGTGAGGATCGCCTCAGCCTCAAGCAGTGCGAGCACAGCGGGGGCCTGGGAGGTGGCGATCTCGAGGAAGAGAGCGCCGCCTTCGCGGAGATGGGTGCCGGCGCCGGAGACGACGGTGCGAATCACGTCCAGTCCGTCTCCCCCCCCGTCCAGTGCTACGCGGGGCTCGTGGTCCCGGACGACGGGGTCGAGGTCGGTCCATTCCGGAGTCGTCACGTACGGCGGGTTGGAGATGATGAGGTCGAAGGCTTCGCCGGTCTCGAGCGCGGACCAGATGCCGGGCGGGCAGCGGCGCAGTCCGAGGCCGTCGGCGCTCGCGCGGCGGGCGTTCTCGCGGGCAAGGTCGAGCGCGTCATCCGATACGTCGAGCCCGACGACGCGTGCGGCGATGCCCTCGTCGAGGAGCGCGATCGCGATGGCGCCCGACCCGACGCCGATGTCGAGCGCGTCAACGGGCGCGCTCCGGGCGCGACGCCATGCGGCGACGAGGTCGAGCAGTTGCTCGGTCTCGGGCCGCGGGATGAGGGCGCGGCCATCCGACACGAGGCGGACGCGCCGAAAGTCGACCGTGCCCTCGATGTGCTGGAGCGGCTGCCCCTCCAGGCGGCGTGAGACTGCCCGCGCCACATCGGCGGCGGCGGCGGGATCGACGCGCTCCCCACCCGATAAGCCGAGTTCGCTCACGGACATGGCGAGTGCCGCCGCCACGAGCCGCTCCGCCTCGACGCGCGGTGACTCCAGGCCGGCGAGTTCGAGTTCGCGCCGAACGCCCCGCACGATCTCCCGGCGCGTCGGACCCACCGGGCGGCGTCCCTGTCCGCCCGGCGGCGGATCGATCATCCGCCCCCCGCCGCCATCCGCTCTTCCGCCCCGGCGAGCCGCAGCGCCTCGACGACCTCGTCCAGGTCGCCGGCGAGGATCGCCTCCAGCCGGTGGCTCGTGAAGTGGATGCGGTGATCCGTCACGCGGTTCTGCGGGAAGTTGTACGTTCGAATCTTCATGGAGCGGTCGCCCGTCCCCACCTGCGTGCGCCGCTCGCGGGCCCGCGCCGCCTCCTGCTCGGCGACGAGCCGGTCGAGCAGCCGGCTCCGCAGCACCTTGAGCGCCCGCGCCTTGTTCTTGTGCTGCGACTTTTCGTCCTGGCACGACACGACGAGCCCGGTCGGCCCGTGCGTGATCCGCACGGCGGAGTCTGTCGTGTTCACGGACTGTCCACCCGGGCCGGAGGAGCGGAACACGTCGATCTTCAGGTCGGCGGGGTCGACCTCGATGTCGACTTCCTCCGCCTCGGGGAGGACGGCCACCGTCGCCGCGGAGGTATGCAGCCGACCCTGGCTCTCGGTCGCGGGCACACGCTGGACGCGATGGACGCCGGACTCGTAGCGAAGGCGGCCGTAGGCGTCGGAACCGCGCACGACGAAGACGATCTCCTTGAGCCCTCCGAGCGTTCCCTCGCTCGTATTGATGAGTTCCACGTCCCAGCCGGACTCCTGGGCGAAGCGCGCGTACATCCGGTACAGGTCCGCCGCGAAGAGCGCGGCTTCGTCCCCGCCCGTTCCGGCGCGGATCTCCACCACGGCGGGCCGGTCGTCCAGTGGATCCTTCGGAACCAGGAGCCGGCGGAGTTCCTCCCGCGCCTCCTCGCGCCCGGCCTCCAGCTCGGCGACCTCGGCCGCGGCCATCTCGGCCAGCTCACCGTCGGATTCCGCCGCGACCTCCCGCGCCTGGCGCAGGTCGTCGAGCAGCTTGAAGTGGCGCTCCGCCGCGCGCGCCACAGGCTCCAGCGCCGAGTGCTCGCGCGCCAGGTCCCGCAGCAGGGCCATGTTCGACAGCACCTCCGGCTCCGCCATCCGGCGCGCCAGCGCCTCGTACCGCTCGGCGGCGTCCCGCAGGCGACCCTCAAGCGTATCCCGGTCCGTCATTCGTTCCCCATATGAAAACGGGGTCCGCGAGGAACCCCGTCAATTGCAATGCGGTGTCGAGCGCCGGAGGCCCCCGGCTCAGGCATCCGCCCCCACTGCCTCCTCCGCCGCATCCTCCCCCGCCTCCTCCTCCGTCTTCTCCGTTTCGCCGCCGCCGGCCTTCCTGTCGCCGTACTTGGCGATGAACCGCTCCACGCGGCCCGCCGTGTCGACGAGCTTCTGCCGCCCCGTGAAGAAGGGGTGGCAGTGCGAACAGATCTCGACGTGGATCTCGCCCACGGTCGAGGCGGTCTCCGTTTCCCGGCCGCACGCACAGGTGATCTTCGCGGGTGCGTAATCCGGATGTATGCCTGCCTTCATGTCTTCCCCACGCGCTGGTTGTCTGCCTCCCGGCGGAGGCGTCTGCGGAACAGCCGTATAACCTAGCCGGGGCGGCGCGGCCGCTGCAAACCTTGCGACGCGACCGGTTCTTCGATGGCGTACGAGCGTCAGTTCGGCGTCAGCAGCACGCGGTCGGCGACGGACGCTTCCACGCGCTCGCGGGAATAGTAGAGCGGGAAGAAGCGGTCCTTCGCCCAGCCCTCGAACAGGTTCCGGTACATGGGGTCGTCGGGATCTCCACCCTGCCCCGGCGTGTTCGTGAACACGGCCGTGTCCCAGTCCCCCGCCTCCGCGATGATCCGGAACGACGGGCCCGACGTCTGATTGTCCCCGCCGCCGGTCTGGTTCACGGTGAAGCCGTTGCCGCCGCGCGGGAGCGGTCCCACCTCGAGGCGCGCCCGCATCTCGGCGTTCACGATCCCGGACAGCGGGTGCCGGAACCGGGCGTGCTTGAAGCGCACGTCGCCGTAGCGCCAGGGGTCGCCGCCGAAACGGTCCTCGAGTCCCTCCAGGGCGTCGGCCAGCGTGCGGGCGAGGAAGGCGTCGCGGCCGGCCACGGGGTCCCCGTCTCCGAGGGGCGCGAACCACACGGGCGGCGAGCCGAGCCAGTCGATGATCTTCTTCATGGAAAGGCGGCCGAGCGACCCGCGGACTTCCGCGGGGACGGCGAGCGGCGCCATCTGTCGCTGGAGCTCACGCTCCCACGACACGTAGATCGCGGCCTCGCGGGACCCCGGAGCGAGCGCGAAGTCCCAGTCGAGCAGCTCGCCTCGCGCCGCCTCCGCTCCCGGGGGCAGCTCGACGCCGCGCAGCATCGGCACCAGCGAGCGCGCGGGGAGCGACACGTAGTCCGTCGCGAGCTGCATCATCTCCGCCATCGTGAAGCGCTTCCCCGAAGCGAGGACTTCGTCGATGCGCGCGCTCCGGAACGGGTCGCTCCAGCTCCAACCGACGGCGTCGCGGTGTTCGTAGCCGGGGGGAACGAGGTTCTGGTTCGCCGTCGACCAGAAGCCCTTCTCGGGGTTGAACACGTGCGGCTTGTGCCGGATCTCGAGGTAGCCGTCCCACTCGTAGCGGCCGTCCCCCGGTACCGGGACGAGACCCGACCAGTTCCGGCGGATGGGCGCGATCCCCACGGACTGCCAGCCGATGTTCCCCTCCACGTCGGCCCACACCATGTTCTCGCCGGGGATGTTCGAGTAGTTGCAGGCGTCCCGGAACTCCTCCCACGTCTTCGCCTGGTTCATGCGCAGGCTCGCGAGGTACGGCGCGCCGCCGATCTCCATCCACCCCGCGCGCACCGCGTAGGCCAGATCGTTGTCCCGATCCTCGTATACGATGGGTCCGTGCCGCGTGTACCGGTGCCGGACCCGCTCGGCCGCGCGCCCTTCGACCGGGATCTCATCGTCGATGACCCGCATCTCCTCCCAGTCGCCGCGGTACCAGTAGCGGTCCGGGTCGTCGGGGTGCGTGCGGTAGACGTAGAGATCCTCGGCGTCCGTCTGGAAGACGGTGAGTCCCCACGCACCGTACCCGTTGTGCCCGATCGAGATGCCGGGGAGGACCGGCTCGCCCCCGCCGATCACATTCCAGCCCGGTCCGACGAGGTGGACGAGATAGCGCAGCGACGGTGCCGCCTGCACCCGGTGCGGGTCGTTGGCCATGATCGCGTGGCCGCTCAGGGTGCGGCTCCCCGCCACCACCCAGTTGTTGCTGCCCGTCCCCATCCGCTCCGCCTCGAGGCGCTCCGCTTCGTACGCTTCGGCCTCGGCTTCCTCCCGGAGCGTCCGCAGGGCGAAGGCCTCCGCGTCGGACGCAGTGGCGCGGAAGCGGGGATCGATGTCCTCGGGCTGGAAGCGGACGGGCCCGCGGAAGGCCCGGTACACGTCGAGGATCTCGCGCCGCAGGAGCGACCCGTCGACCGCGGGGTCGAGGTCGATGTCCGGTTCACCGGGATGGAAGTAGGAGACCTCCTTCACCGTCTCCGCCCCCACCGCCGCGACGGCGATCCCGAGGTCGAGTTCCTGCCCGATGTTCATGAGGAGGCCCTGGTGGCGGGAGATGACGACATCGGGCGTCCACGGCTGCGGGCGGATGCCCAGCATCTCGAACTCGACCGGGAGCAGGTCCGGGTCGCGCTCCGTCTCGGCGATGTACGCGTTGATCCCGTCCGTGAAGGCCCGGATGATGTCGGCGCCGCGCGGGTGATAGTGGTTCAACTCCGCTTCCAGGTCGCCGCGGAAGCGGAACAGCCGCGCGCCGCGGTCCCGCTCCAGTTCGCGCGGACCCAGGATTTCGGAGACCGTACCCGTGGCCTGGCGGCGCCAGAGCTCGAACTGGAAGAGGCGGTCGCGCGCGGCGCTGTACCCCTGCGCGAAGAAGAGATCGTGCTCCGTCTCCGCGTAGATGTGGCTGACGCCCCACAGGTCCTTGAGGATCTCGACCCCGGCCTCGAGCCCCGGAACCCGCAGGGTCTCCGTATCCACCCGATCGAAGGCGGCGACCCGATCCGGAAGGCCGCCTCGAAGGTCGTCGACGGTCGGCGCGCCGGGCGGGTGTCCACCGGAGCCTCGCAGGACCGGCAGGAGGAGGATGAGCGCGAACAGCGCGACGGATCGAACCCGCATCGGATTCTCCTTGGTCGTCTCTTCTGAGTATGCCTTCCCGCGCTGCCGGCTAGGACCCGGCAGCCTTCTTCTGCTCCGCCTCGCCCTCACCGCCGACGCTCGCCCGGAGCGCGGCCATGAGGTCGATGACCTGAGCCGTCGTCTCCTCCTCGGCGGGCGCCGTGATCTCGGTTCCGTCCGCGACCTTCCGCTCGACAGCTTCGAGCATGCGCTGCCCGACCTCGTCCTCGTACTTCGACGGATCGAAGCTCTCCGAGGCGATCTGCTCGATCAGTTGTACGGCGAGACCGAGTTCCGCCTCGGCGACCTCGCCCTCTCCCGACGGCACGTCGGCGATGTCTCGCACCTCGTGCGCGTAGTGCAGTTGTTCCAGCACGAGGTGGTCCCCGACCGGGCGCACGAGGACGAGATACTGCTTGCCGCGCGCCGCGTACTTCGCGAGCGCTGCCCAGCCCGTCTTCTTCATCGCGGCCCCGAGGAGGCCGTAGGCCTTGTCGCCTCCCCGCGCGGGTCCGAGGTAGTACGTCTTCCCGATATACGCCCGCTCGACCTGGTCCACCGGCACGAATTCCACGATCTCGATCGCCTGCGTCGCCTCCGCCTCCAGCGCCTTCAGTTCCTCCGGCTTGAAGGTCACGTACTGGTCCTTCGCGAACTGGTAGCCCTTGATGAGGTCGCGGCGCTCGACCGGCTCTCCGGTCTTCGCATCCACGTACTGCTGCTTTACGCGCGTGCCCTCGGGCGAGAGAAAGTTGAAGCGGACTTTCTGCGAGTTCTCGGCGGACGAGTAGAGCTGGCACGGGATCGAAACGAGCCCGAACGAGATCGTCGCCGTTGCGATGGGTCGAGGTGACATCCTCCGCCTCCGTGTGCGCGCCGGAACCGCCCGGCGCGATGCCCGGTCCCCCGCGTGATGCCGGACCGGGGGGCCGAATAATAGGTTGCGGCCCGGATTGTCGCACAGAGCGCGCGCAATCCGAAGCCGGCGGACCGAAATCAGCATCGGGAGGCGGTGCCGCGAGCATGCCCCGCGAAAAACTCGAGAAGTACCGTGAGAAGCGAGCGTCCGAGCGCACTCCGGAGCCGTTCGGGAGCACGCCCGGGACGGGCGTGGGCGTGTTCGTGGTGCAGCTGCACGCGGCGACCCGGCTGCACTACGACCTGCGCCTGGAGATCGGCGGCGTCCTCGTCTCGTGGGCGGTGCCGAAGGGGATCTCGGCCGATCCCGCGGACAGGAAACTCGCCGTCCACGTCGAGGACCACCCGATCGAATACATCGAGTTCGAGGGCGTGATTCCGGCGGGTGAGTACGGCGGCGGCGAGATGATCGTGTGGGACATCGGCCGCTGCCTCATGCTCGAGGATCCGGAGGAGGGGCTGGAGAAGGGCGAGCTCCTGTTCGAACTGCGGGGCCACAAGCTCAAGGGCGTGTGGACGCTCGTGCGGCTCGAGAAGGGAGAGACGGGGAAGGAATGGCTCCTCATCCGCGAGCGGCGCGGGGGCCACCCGATCCTGGAGGATGGGTCGCTCCCCGAGAGTTCCATCCTCTCCGGACTCACCGTCGAGCAGATGGCGCGGCGGGAGGCGGGGTGGTATCCGGGGGACGACGTGGCCGCGGCGCTCGAGGCGGCGGGCGCGGCGGAGCGGCGGGTCGACCCTTCGGAGGTGGAGTTCATGCTCGCCCAGCCGCGCGAAGACGCGTTCGACGACCCCGCGTGGCACTTCGAACTCAAGCTGGACGGCTACCGCATGCTGGCCTCGGCCGTAGCGGGCGAAGGGAGCCTGCTGACCCGGAACGGACACGACGCGCTCCCGACGTTCCCGGATATCGCGCGCGTTCTGCGCAAACTCCCCTTCCGTCGCGTCGTCCTCGACGGCGAGGTCGTCGTCCACGACGCGGCCGGCTACCCCAGCTTCCGGCGCCTTCAGAAGCGCGCCCGGCTCTCGCGTCCGCACGATATCCGGCGCGCCTCGTTCGAGGCGCCGGCGAGCTTCTACGCCTTCGACCTGCTCGCGCTCGACGACCGCGATCTGCGCGATCTTCCGCTCTCCGAGCGCCGCCGCTTCCTCCGCGACGTTGTACCCGAGGCAGGCCCTATTCGCTTCAGCGAGCACTTCGAGGGGTGCGGCGAAGCGCTCTTCGGGCAGGTGCAGGAGATGGGCCTCGAGGGGATCATGGCCAAGCGCGCCGACTCCCGGTACATCGGCGGCCGTTCGCCCGACTGGCGGAAGATCCACGCGGACCGCCGGGCCCGCTTCGTCATCGTCGGCTTCACGAGTCCGGCCGGCTCGCGGACGGGCTTCGGGGCGCTCCACCTCGGCGCCTACGGTCCCGCCGACTCCGCTTCGGGAGCCGCCGCGAGCGACGACGACCTCGCCCTTCACTACGTCGGCCGCGTCGGGACGGGCTTCGACGACAAGACGCTGACGGACCTCCGGGCCCGGCTCGACCCGTTGGAGTCGGATGGCCCCGCGTTCGCGACCCCGGCGCCCGCGGGCGACGATCACACCTGGGTCGAGCCCCGCCTCGTCGCCGAAATCCGCTACAAGGAAGTCACCGAGGGCGGCCTGCTCCGGCACGCCGTCTTCCTGCGCCTCATCCCGTTCCCGGAGGAAGAGAGCGGGAGCGGGCCCCGCGACGGGGACGACAATCGAGAGCACGTACCTCCGACGGACTGTCGGCTTCCGCGCCACCCGCGTGCGGCGCTCGCGGATCCGGTGCGGGTCGACACTTCGCCTCCTCCCGTCGAGGAGCTGCCGCTCTCGAATCTCGACAAGGTCTTCTGGCCGGAGGAGGGATACACGAAGGGCGACCTGATCGCCTACTACCGGGACATCGCGCCTTGGCTGCTGAAGTTCCTGAAGGACCGGCCTCTCGTGCTGACGCGGTATCCGGACGGGATCGACGGAAAATCCTTCTTCCAGAAGAACGCGCCGGGGTTCCAGCCCGAGTGGGTGCGCACGGAGGCGATCTGGAGCGAGGGGTCCGAGCGCGACATCCACTACTTCATCGCCGACGACCCGGCCACGCTCGTGTTCGTCGCGAACCTCGGCGCCATCCCGCTCCACGTGTGGGCCAGCCGCATCGGGAGCCTGGACCGGCCGGACTGGTGCCTCCTCGACCTCGATCCGAAGCACAAGCGCGACGGCGACGAGGTCTACGCTCCCTTCGAGGACGTCGTGGAGGTCGCGCGCACGATCGGTGACATGTGCGACGAGATCGGGCTGCCCAGCTACCCGAAGACGAGCGGATCGTCGGGGATCCATGTGATGATCCCGCTCGGCGGGCAGCTCGACTACGAGCAGTCGCGGACGCTCGCGCTCCTGCTCGCGAAGGCGGTGGCGGCGGAGATTCCCGAGCGGGCCACCATCGTGCGGAACCCCGCGGGACGAGACGGCAGGATCTACATCGACTACGTCCAGAACGGTCGGGGACGGCTCGTGGTGGCGCCCTATTCCGTCCGCCCGCGCGCCGGGGCGACGGTGTCGGCGCCGCTGGCCTGGGCGGAGGTGGGAGAGGGGCTTTCCATGGAGGACTTCACGATCCGGACGATGCCCGCGAGGGCCCGGGAGCTGGACACCGATCCGCTGCTGGGCGTGCTTTCCGACGAGCCCGACCTCATGGCGGCGCTCGACGCCCTGCAGCGGAGGATGGGCGGGTGAGCCCGGAGGATGGGCGGGCGAGCGGCGCGGATGGCGGGGCGCCCACGCCGCCCAGGCGGCTGGCCGGCATTCCGGGGTTCGACATCGACGGGGTGGCGCGAGCGGCGGAGAGCGATCCCGGCATCCTCCGGCTCGAGAACCTCGACACCGACCTGCGCCCGCCCGCGGCGGCCGTGGCCGCCACCCGCACCGCGCTCGAATCGCCGGCCGCCAACAGCTACCTGCCCTTCACGGGCCGGGCCGACCTGCGCGCGGCGGCCGCCCGGCACGTCGGCCGGCTCGCCGGGCGGGACTACGACCCGGACCGGGAGTGCGTGATCACCGCGGGCGGCACGGAGGGCCTGCTCAACGCGCTGCTCGCCACCGTGGACCCAGGCGACGAAGTGGTCGTCACCGACCCCACGTACGCCGGCATGCTCCAGCGCGTGCGGCTGGCGGGTGCGCGCCCCCGGCTCGCGCCCTGGCGGTACGAGGCGGGGGAGGGCTGGCGCCTCGACCTTGACGCCCTCGCCGGGTGCATCGGCGACCGGACCCGGGCGCTCTTCATTATGAACCCGTCGATGCCGTCCGGCGGCGTGCTCGACGCCAACGACTGGGCCGTCGTGGCGGAACTCTGCCGGCGCCACGACCTGCGGCTGCTCTACAACGCCGCCATGGAACGCATCCTGTACGACGGCCGCCCCTACCTGCACCCGGCCAGCCTCCCGGGCATGCGGGGGCGCACGCTTACGGTCGGCTCGGTCTCCAAGGAGCACCGCATGATCGGCTGGCGCACAGGCTGGATCGTCGGACCGTCCGCCGCCATGGCCGCCGTCGCGAAGGTCGGGATCTACAACGTCGTGACGGGGGTCGGGATCGGGCAGCCCGGCGCGCTGGCGGCGCTGACCGCCGCGGACGAAGCGGAGGACGTGGCCGCGGGCGTGCGGCGGTGGGAGCGGCGGCGCGACGCGGTACTCGACGCGCTTCGCGACTACCCGGTTCGCCCCGCCGCCGGCGGCTGGTCGCTCCTCGTCGACACCCGGCCTCTCGGCGTCACGGCACGCGAGCTGTCGGGACGACTGCTGGCCCGAGCGGCTGTCGCGGCTACCCCCATGGACGCCTGGGGCGGCCCCGACGCCGAGTACCAACTCCGCCTCGTATTCAGCAACGAACCGGTGTCTCGCCTCCAGAGCCTCGGAGCACGCTTCGCCCGAATCGCGTAGCTCGCCGCCGAGGTTCGGATCCATTGGAGGGGTGACGGAACTGGACCCCCCTCGCCGATCCCCTGGGCGGCTTACCCCGCGCCGAGGCCGGCCACGGCCCGGTACTCGCCCGGGTCCCCGAGCGCGTAGTCCTCGCCCGTGACCTGCAGCACGCGGACCCGGTAGAGGGCGAGCCGGCCGCGGTCCGGCACCCGGAACCGGACGAGCGGACCGTTTTCGGGGAGCGGGCCCGCCACGACGATTCGGTGCCGTCCCGGGGCTGCGGAACGGTAGAGATCGAGACCGGCGGCAGGCTCGAACGCGGTGATGCCGGGGCCATCGAGCTCGAGCAGCACGCCGGCGGCGCGGCCGGCAGGTGCCGTCCATTCGACCGTCAGGAACCCCGGACCCCGTGGGATGGCCGCCGGCGCTGGCAGCTCGGCGGCCGGGGCTCCCGGCTCCCGCCCGGCGGTGGACGGCTCCACCAGGTCGCCGCCGCACGACCAGGCCGCGGCCGCCGCGAGGAGCACGGCCAGCCTTGATCCCCGTGCCCGGCGGCGCCGCGAACCTCGCCGTCCCGTGCGCCCGGATCTCAGCCGGCGTGCGGTCGCGGCGGCGCCGAACGGGAGGAGGGCCGAAGACGCGGCACCGGCATCTCGGGGCGTGCTTCCGCAGCTGGCCTCGCCGCTGCGGCACCGGTCGGTCCAGGAGAGCATGTCGCCGAGGTCGTAGCGGCCGTTCCGGTTGCCCAGGCGGTCCAGGGCGTCGAGCTGGGCGTCGCTCAGCGTTCGCTCGCCGAACAGCGCCGCCGAGGCCGCCTCCGGGCTCACCCCGTCCAGGAGCGTGAGCGCGTCCTCCTCTGCATCCGCGTTCGCCATGTCGCCGCCGGCCATGTCGCTCGACGAAGAGGCGGGGACGACCGTGTCCGACACCGCCGCCGACAGCTTGCGGTTGTCGGCGGTGCAGATCGCGCCGCTCGCCGTGCAGTCGGTCGTCGCCGGCAGCGTGATCGCCACCGTGGCGGTGGCCGCGTCGGGCCGGACCGTGATGGTCCAGGCCTTGTTCTTGCCCTGCTCCTGGCGCCGGGCCCTCTTCACGTCGCCGCCCGAGACGACGAACGCGCTATCGCGCAGCGTAACGTAGCTCAGGCCCTCGATCTCCTCGCTGAAGGTGAGGGCGAACGTGAACGCCGCG
>VXQX01000008.1 GCA_009838765.1 Gemmatimonadales bacterium | reverse complement strand
GGGTGACGCCCACGAGGTTGCCGACCCCGCGCCCCGCGCCCCGCCACCACTCGCCGAGCGTGGCGGCGTTCGCGTCGTTGTCGAGTTCGACCTCGAGTCCGGTCCCCTTCGCGATCAGGTCGCGAAGCGGGAAGTTCCGCCACCCGAGATTCGGCGTCTCGATCACGGTACCCGTCTCGCGGTCCAGCGGCCCGGGCGCCCCCATCCCGACTCCGACGATCGCCTCCTCCCCGAATCCGCCCTCGCGCGCCGCATCGCGCCTCACGTCACCGATCATCGACACAATCCGGTCCACGACGAACTTTGCCCCGACGTGGGAGTCCGTGGGCAGCGTACGCATGCCGAGCACGGTGCCGCCGTCGACCGGGACGGCGCCGACCTTGATCGTGGTCCCCCCCAGATCGACACCGATCACGTGCTTTCTTCCGCTCACACCCCTGCCCGCGTCTCGCTGGTGGGACTACCCGCCGCCGACCCGCTTCGGAGAATCATAGCACTAGTCGCTTTCGACCTGCAGGACGGCGAGAAAAGCCTCCTGGGGGATCTCGACGCTTCCGACCTGCTTCATGCGACGTTTCCCCTCCCTCTGCTTCTCGAGGAGCTTCCGCTTTCGGGTGATGTCGCCTCCGTAACACTTGGCGGTCACGTTCTTGCGCAGCGCCTTCACGGTCGTCCGCGCGATCACGTCCCGCCCGATCGCGGCCTGGATCGCCACGTCGAAGAGTTGCCGCGGGATGAGTTCCTTGAGCTTGCGGGCCATCTTCTGCCCGAAGTCGTAGGCCCGGCTCCGGTGCACGATGACGCTCAGCGCGTCCACGGGCGCCCCGTTGAGGAGGATGTCCAGCTTGACCAGGTCCGAGCGCTCGTGGCCCGTCATTTCGTAGTCGAGCGAGGCGTATCCGCGAGAGACGGACTTCAGCTTGTCGTAGAAATCGAGCACGATCTCGCCCAGGGGCATCGAATACGAGATCTCGACCCGGGTGGGATCCAGGTACTGAAGGTCGACGTATCTCCCGCGCCGGTCGTGGCAGATCTTCTGGATCGCGCCGATGTAGTCCGCCGGCGACACGACGCGAACCCGGACGAAGGGCTCCCGCACTTCGCCGATGTGGACGCGGTCCGGCATCTTCGACGGGTTTTCGAGCTGGATCTCGTCGTCGTTCGTAAGCGTCACCTGGTACTCCACGCTGGGCAGCGTCGTGATGAGGTCGACCCCGAATTCGCGGTCCAGTCTCTCCTGTACGATCTCCAGGTGGAGGAGCCCCAGAAAGCCGCACCGGAACCCGAAGCCGAGCGCGCCCGAGGTCTCCGGCTCGTAGTGCAGGCTTGCGTCGTTCAACTGGAGCTTTTCGAGCGCCTCCCGGAGTTCCTCGAACTGGTCGGAGTCCGTCGGATAGAGGCCGGCGAAGACCATCGGCTTCGCTTCCCGGTAGCCGGGGAGGACCTCCGCGGCGCGGTCTCCGGAGTCCAGCACCGTGTCGCCGACACGCGTATGGCCCACGTTCTTGATCTGGGCCGTAAGGTACCCGACCTCTCCGCAACGGAGGGCGCCCGTGCGCTCGAACCCGAGACGCATGAAGCCGACCTCGTCGACCTCGTAGACCGCTTCGTGGCGTCCGAAGCCGATGCGCATGCCCTCGCGCAGTTCGCCGTCGACGACGCGCAGCATGGGCATCGCTCCGCGATAGCGGTCGTACTGCGAGTCGAAGATCAGCGCCCGGAGTGGCGCCCCGGGGTCTCCGCGCGGGGCCGGGATGCGTTCGACGATGGCGTCGAGAACCGCATCGACCCCCGCCCCTTCCTTTGCGGAGGTATGGATCGTCGAGGCGGGATCCACGCCGAGCAGCTCCGATATCTCCGCCGCCACGCGCTCCGGGTCGGCCGCCGGGAGGTCGATCTTGTTGATGACGGGGACGACCTCGAGGTCCGCCTCCAGCGCGAGGTAGAGGTTCGCGAGCGTCTGCGCCTCGATGCCCTGCGTGGCGTCGACGACGAGGAGGGCCCCCTCGCACGCGGCGAGACTGCGGCTCACCTCGTAGGCGAAGTCGACGTGTCCCGGGGTGTCGATGAGGTTGAGCTGATACCCGACGCCGTCCCGGTAGCCGTAGGCCATGCGAATCGCGTTGAGCTTGATCGTGATCCCGCGTTCCCGCTCGAGTTCCATCGAGTCGAGGACCTGCTTCCGCATCCGGCGCGCGTCCACCGCGCCTGTACGCTCGAGCAGCCGGTCGGCCAGCGTCGACTTCCCGTGGTCGATGTGCGCGATGATGGAGAAGTTCCGGATGCGCTCCGTGCCTGGGGGTGGGGTCACAGTTCCACCACCAGTCCGTCGTACGCGGGCGCCACGCCGGCCGGGAGGCGCCGCTCGATCTCCTCGTGTCTCGTCCTGTGCGCGATGTGCGTAATGTACGTGCGTCCCGCCCCGAGTCGACGTGCCGTGGCCACAGCCTCTTCCATCGAGAAGTGTCCGGGGTGCGGGTCGCCGAACCAGAGCGCGTTCGCGACGAGGACCTCGACGCCCGCAAATACCTCCATCGCATCCTCGGGCACGGACTTCGCGTCGATCAGGACCCCGAGACCGCCGAGGCGGAACCCGTAGCTGCGGTACGCTCCGTGCGGAAGCGCCACGACCTGCAGGACGAGTCCGCCGGGCTCGATGATGTCGCGGTCGTCGAATAACGTCAGATCGAGTCGAGGCACCGCAGATCCGGGCTGGGGACGAGCGTCGCCCCAGATATAGGAGAAGCGCCTTCGGATCCCGGCTTCGAACTCTCGCGCCACGTACAGCGGGATGGGCCGGCGCTGCCGCAGCGAAAAGATCCGCAGGTCGTCGATTCCGTGCGTATGGTCCGCGTGCTCGTGCGACAGAAAAACGGCGTCCAGCCGCTCGACGCCCGCCCGCAGCAGTTGAAGCCGGAGCTCGGGCGGCGTGTCCACGAGCAGGCGGGTCCGGGCGGTCTCAACGAGGAGTCCGTGGCGGGTGCGCCGGTCCCTCGGGTCCGGCGAGCGGCAGGTCGCACAGTCGCAGCCGATTACCGGAACCCCGAAGGAAGTGCCGGTGCCGAGAAAACGGACTCTCACAGGACGGGCGTCAGCGGCGGAAGCGGCGGATCACAACTCTTCGACGCGCATCATGTTGGTCGTGCCGGGGACGTGGAACGGGACTCCGGCCGTCACCACGAAACGCTGCCCTTCCTCACCCATGCCCAGTTCGAGAGCCACATCCCGGGCCTTGTCGAGCATGCTGGAATAGCTGATGCCGCCGTGGAAGAGGATCGGCTGCACGCCCCACACGAGCGCCAGCTGGTTGTACGTCCTCCACTGGTCCGTGATCGCCAGGATCGGGACGGAAGGACGCTGCGCCGACACGATGCGGGCCGTATAGCCGCTCTGCGTGAACGTCACGATGAACGGGGCGCCCACGCGCTCGACCGCGATGAGCGACGACGCTGCGATCGCTCCCGACGTGGTCTGCTGGATCTTCGAGAACCCCTCCACCTGTTTGCCGGCCCGCCCGGTCCGTCCCAGCCGCTCGTGCTCGATACGACGGATGATCCGGTCCATGGTGAGCACAGCCTGCACCGGATACCCGCCCGCGGCGGTCTCGGCCGAGAGCATCACCGCGTCGGTGCCGTCGAGCAATGCGTTCGCGACGTCCGACACCTCCGCCCGAGTCGGCTGCGGGCTCTCGATCATCGACTCGAGCATCTGCGTCGCCGTGATCACCGGACGCGCCCGTTCCTGCGCCAGGCCAATGATCCGCTTCTGGATCATGGGGACTTCCTCGTAGGGCAACTCTACGCCGAGGTCGCCCCGCGCGACCATGACGCCGTCGCTCAGAGGCAGGATCTCCCCCAGGTTCTCCAGCGCCTGCGACTTTTCGATCTTCGCGATGAGCAGACACCCCCGGTCCATCTTCTGGCGGGTCGTTTCGAGGTCGGACGGCTGCCGTACAAAGCTCAGCGCCAGGTAGTCGATGACCTGTTCGACAGAGAACTCGATGTCCGCGATGTCCTTCTCGGTCAGCGCGGGCGCCCCGACGCGCACGCCCGGGAGGTTGATCCCCTTCTGCGACTTGAGGACACCGGAGCTGAAAGCCACGGCCGAGACCCACGGCGGGTCGTCGGAGACCTCCCGGACCGCGAACTCGAAATGGCCATCGTCGAGCAGGATCCGGTTGCCCGGTGCGACCTCCTCGGCCAACTCCGGATAGGTGGTCGGAATCTGTCGGCCGGGAGAGCTGCCCGCGGGAGCGTCTTCGCCTTCGGGAAAGAACCAGTATGTGTCTTCGGGCTCGATCTCGAGCTGGTCGCCGGGCAGATCCCCGACCCGGATCTTGGGTCCCCCGAGGTCTCCGATGATCGCCACCGGCCGGCCGACATCCCGGGCCACATCGGAGATCCTGCGTACCAGGCCGGCGGCGCGATCCGTCGGCGTATGAGTGAAGTTGATGCGGGCTGCGTCGGTGCCGGCTTCAATCAGGTCGTGGAGGACGTCCGGATCCCAGGAGGCGGGTCCGATCGTGCTGACGATCTTCGCTCTGCGGAAACCTGCGCTCATCCGTGGCCCAAGCGGCGTGGGAGACCACGGTTCCTATCCAGGCAGCCGGCCGGCCTCCGAGAGATCGGGTCGGTGGGCTACGATCCACTCGTGCATGTGCTGCAGCTGGCCGAGCGGGAGCCCCTCGAGGGATTTTACCTGCAAGCCCGGGATGATACAGGCGGCGGCACGGCGGAGAAAGTAAGCGCGCTGGCGACGGCGCTGTTCCGGGTTGAGGCTCGTTCCGCCGGGGATGTCCGGTATCGGCTCCATGAGGCGGCGGTAACTGTAGACTTCGCGGGCGGAGAACTCGGCGGGGATCAGATAGGCGTGGCCTTCGAGTTCGAGGGTGCCGTCGGATGAGATGGCGACGGGACCTGCCATGTTCAGCCTCCTTACGTCTTACGTAGCAGCCAGAGACGCAAAAGACCGTGCCGCCGGAAGGTCGGACAATCTCCTCGATTCCCCTTCATCCCAGCCGCACGGTCCTCGGGCTTCCAGAATCTACTATAGGCTTGAACGTGCCCTCGATGCAAACTTCCCGCCCCATCTCGCGCCGGGTGCGGACCCCCGACACCGCTCGGGAGAGGATCGAGGCGGGACCGAACACGGGCGGAATATTTGACGCGCTGCCGCAGGGGCCGCTAAACTTCGCCCCTGTTGCGCTTACGGGCCGTCCGGGTTGCCCTGTCAGGAGGCATACACTTTGCAGTACACGCTACGCGACAACGAAGAACTCGATCGCGCGCTGCGAAAATTTCGCCGCAAGGTTCAGCGAGCCGGGATCTTCCGGGATATCAAGAAGCATCGGTTCTACGAGAAGCCGAGCGAGGCGCGTCGCCGCAAGATGAAGGCGGCGGAACGCCGTCGCCGTCGCCGTCGCCGTCGCCAGAAGGCCCGCCGCTAGCCGAACGCCCCGCCGCTGGCCGAAGACCCGACCTGGCCGGCGGCTCTCTCCGCCGTCTCAGGAAAAGCGGCGTTCGACGTACCCGTCGAGAATCTGCAGGAACTCCTCCACGATCCCATCGCCGCGCAGCGTCGAGTGGTGCTTGCCATCGACATAGACCGGCGCGGTCGGCGCCTCGGCCACCCCCGGCAGCGAGATGCCGAGATCCGCATGCTTCGACTCGCCGGGCCCGTTGACCACGCACCCCATCACGGCCACGGAGAGATCTTCGACGCCGGGATAGCGCTCCCGCCAGGCCGCGAGACGATCCGCGATGTGGCTTTCGACGTCTAGCGCCAACTGCTGGAAGAAGGTGCTCGTCGTCCTTCCACACCCGGGGCACGCCGTGACCTGAGGCTTGAAACTCCTCAGCTCGAGCGACTGCAGCAGCTGCTGCGCGATCCGGACCTCCTCGGTCCGGTCGGCGCCGGGTTCCGGCGTCAGCGACACGCGAATCGTATCGCCGATCCCCTCGGAGAGCAGGATGGCGAGAGCGGCCGAGGACGCGACCGTGCCCTTCCGCCCCATCCCCGCTTCCGTGAGTCCGAGGTGCAGCGGGTAGTCGCAGCGGGACGCGAGTTCCCGGTACACGGTCACGAGATCCGGCACGCGCGACACTTTCGCGCTCAGCACGATCCGGTCGGGCGCGAGACCGAGGCCTTCCGCGGCTTCGGCGGAAGCCAGCGCGCTCTCCACGATCGCGTCGAGGGTCACCCGGTGCGCATCGAGCGGCTCTGCCCGGCGCGCGTTCTCGTCCATCATCCGGGTCAGGAGCATCTGATCCAGCGAGCCCCAGTTGACCCCGATGCGGACCGGTTTGTCGTGCTCGATCGCGCAGCGGACGATCGTCGCAAACTGCTCATCGCGCCGCTTTCGGCCGACGTTCCCCGGATTGATGCGGAACTTGGAGAGGGCGGCGGCGCAGTCGGGATGGCCGGGCAGGAGGATGTGCCCGTTGAAATGGAAGTCGCCGACGAGCGGGACATCCAACCCCTGGTCTTCGAGACGCCGCGCGATCTTCCGCACGGCCGCGGCGGCGCGCGACGTGTTCACCGTGATGCGGACGATTTCGGAGCCCGCCTCGAACAGTTCCCGGACCTGATCCGCCGTGGCCGCGACGTCCGCCGTATCGGTGTTCGTCATCGACTGGACGACGATCGGGTGGGCGCCGCCCACTCGGACGCCTCCGATATCGACCGATCTCGTCGAGCGGCGTGAAGAAGAAGGTGTGTTCAAGTGGCAGGCCCCCGACGGATTTGCGCGGATCCCGCAGCCCCCGGCGGAAACCCCGCCGGAGGCCGCTACGCCGGTGGTTGAACCTGTGGCGTCAGCCGCACTCGCTGTAGCCGCAAGCGTAGCACTTCGCGCAGCCTTCTTCAAAGGCGAGGCTGCTCCCGCATTCCGAGCACACGCCCAGGAAAAGCCGGGCCGCCGACTCCTGGTAACGTTCGATCACGGGGCGCTGCGCCGACCGGGCGCCCCCATTGGTGTTCTTTTTCCGGGCGGTCTCGACGTCTTCGATGGGAAGCGTCTGCTGGATCCCCTCCTTCTCCTCGAGGTAGCGTTCGATGACCTGAGCGATCGCGTCGGGGCCGGAGAGCACCTTGCTCGCCCCGAGTCCGACGGCCCGGTCGGAAGAAATCCCGCGCAACTGCTTGTGCACGTCGCGCAATGAAATCCCCGAGCGCAGGGCGAGCGAACACAGCCGTCCGATGGCTTCGGCATCCGCCATCGCCGCCCCTCCCGTCTTGCCGAGGGCGACGAAGACCTCGAACGGGCGTCCCTGATCGTCCTCGTTGATCGTCACGTACATCGTACCCAGCGGCGATTCGATCTGCCGGGTGTGACCCCGCAGAACGGCCGGTCGTTGCCGCCTCTCCACGCGGCGCATTCTCGAACCTTCGAGTTCGGTGATCCGCCGCTGCTTCTGCTCGACCGCGTTCTCGAGCTTCCGGTTGTGCGCCTGCAGTTCGCTGTTCTGCGCCTCCGCGGCGGCGAGCCGGGTCAGCGTGTTCGCGAGATCGTCGGCGAACTCGGGTTCCACATCGACGGCCTCGAACTCGACTCCGTCCGCCGCCACGGCCGAGCCGCTCTCGCTCGTCTGACGCTGGACATCCTTGGCCGTGCGGCCCGCCGACAGCACCTGCTCGTCACGGGACCCATCGCGGTAGACCGTGACCCCCTTGCACCGCAACTCGTACGCCATCTCGTAGATCTTGCGCACGTCCTCCTCCGTGGCGGTCGTCGCGAAATTGCACGTCTTCGAGATGGCGGAGTCGCAGTGCGCCTGAAACGCCGCCTGCATGCGAATGTGCTGCTCGGGCGGAACATCGTGCGCCGTGACGAAGATCCCCTGGACATCCCCCGGCACTTCATCGAAGTGGATGTGGCCCTCGTCGGCGATGCGCTGCATCAGCTCCTCGGAGTACCAACCCCCTTCCTTCGCACGGCGCACGAAGTCCGGATTCACATCCGGCATCAGCACGCCTGCCTGATTCCTCATGAATGCGACCGCGAACAGCGGTTCAATCCCGCTTGAACACCCCGCAATGATCGAAATGGTCCCCGTGGGGGCGACCGTTGTCAGGTTGCAGTTGCGGAGCCGGCGTTCGGAGCGGATCCGATGGCCGTCGGCGTCCCGGGCGCATGTCTCGTCGGGACCCCAGATCGATCGCTCCCACTCGGGAAAGACGCCGCGCTCGGCGGCCAGCCGTTCGGACTCGACCTTGGATTCCTCGTCGACGAACTCCATCAGCTCGCGGGCGAGTTCGACCGCGCGCTCGGAACCGTAGGGTTCGCCGATCCTGACGAGCATGTCGGCCCATCCCATGATCCCCAGGCCGACGCGGCGGATCCGCTGGGACAGATCTTCGATCTTGGGGAGCGGGTAGCGGTTGGCATCGATCACGTTGTCGAGGAAGCGGGTCGATGCGTGGACGGCCTCGCCGAGCCCGTCCCAGTCGATCCGACCCCGATCGTCGACGAAGTAGCCGACGTTGATCGAGCCGAGATTGCATACGTCGTAGGCGAGCAGCGGCTGTTCGCCGCAGGGGTTCGTGGCTTCGTAGTCACCGAGGTGCGGGACCGGGTTGTAGCGGTTCGCCTCGTCGATGAAGAAGACCCCGGGCTCGCCGTTCCGCCACGCGCTGGAGATGATGCTCGAGAACACCTCTCCGGCGTTCAGCCGATCCACGACATCGCCCGTCCGGGGGCTGATGAGATCGTAGTCCGAGCCCGACCGGACCGCCGCCATGAAGGCGTCGGTGACGCCGACCGAGATGTTGAAGTTCGTGATCCGGGTCTTGTCCGCCTTGCACCCGATGAAATGGCGGATGTCCGGATGGTCCACACGCAGGATGCCCATGTTCGCGCCCCGCCGCGTGCCGCCCTGCTTCACGGCTTCGGTCGAGGCGTCGTAGACCTCCATGAAGCTGACCGGGCCGCTCGCCACCCCCATCGTCGACTTGACGACGTCACCGGACGGACGAAGGCGGCTGAAACCGAACCCGGTGCCGCCCCCGCTCTGGTGGATGAGGGCCATGTCCCGCAGCGTCTCGTAGATGCCGTCGAGGCTGTCCGGAACGGGAAGCACGAAGCAGGCGGAGAGTTGCCCGAGAGGACGCCCGGCGTTCATGAGCGTGGGGCTGTTCGGCTCGAAGATGCCGTCGGCCATCAGGTGATAGAACTGCTCCGTGCGTTCGAGAATCGCCTCGTCCGTCGCCCCGTAGCGGCCATCCTGCGACGCGACGACATCGGCCACGCGCCAGAAGAGGTCTCGCGGCCCCTCGATGGGCTCCCCGCGGTCGTTCTTCTTCAGATACCGGCGGGCCAGCACCGTCCCGGCGTTCTCGGAAAGTCCCGGCTCGGCGAGGTCGGCCGGCCTGGCATTGGATCCCATCCGCATCTCACCCCGTACCGGGGCGCCCGTCTCCGCACCCTCCCGCACCGCCACATCCGGTGGATTCATTGCCGCCCCCGCCTTCCTGTTCTCGACCGTCCACTAACCGGGTCAATCCGCGGAAAAAACCGGCTTCGGCCGGGACCCGACGACCGCGCGAGTCGAATGCCGGCCTAGGCCGGGAAGCCTGACGGGCGCGGAGATCGACGTCTATCCCGCGCCCATCGTTCTGGTTCTTCCGTATGTGATCGCTGTGGATCGTCGGGCGGTTTTCCACAACTCCACAGCTTTTCCACGCAAAATCCGTGTTTTTTCCACACGTACCGCTATATGTGGTGGCCCTCAAATGATAACTACACCATATGTTGTGGTCAAGCCGGAGAAGCTGCGCCGGGCGGGCGGAGCGAGGACCGTGACGGACGGGGGGCTACCGGGTGCGCAGGATCCAGAGCCCGGCGCCGCCCAGCGCGGCCACACCGGCGGAAAGCCACGCGGTCCGCGGCTCGAGCAATAGCGTGCCTCCGAGGGCGAACATCGCGCCGAACAGGAGCAGCGTGGCCCCGGCCGTCCGCAGGAGCGCCTCGCGGAGGGGAAGGTCGGGAGAAACGCCCGCGCGCTCGCGGATCGTGCGCCAGCCCGGCCCGGCGGGCCGCACCCGTCGGTAGAACTCCACCAGGGTCGCCTCGTCCTCCGCGCGCGTGAACCACATCACGGGAAGCCAGACCGCCGCCGAGCCGAAGGCGGTGAGCGCGAGCCGCGTCCCGAACTCCATCGCACCGAATGCCGGAAGATAGGAGCAGAGCGCGATGGCGAAGCCGGCAAGCATGGAGGCGAGTTCGGCCCAGGCGTTCACCCGCCACCAGAACCAGCGCAGGATGAGCACCGCCCCGGGCCCCGTGCCGATGGCGATCATGAAACGGAACAGCGCCCCGATGTCATCGGCGAAGAACGCCGCCGCCGTTGCGGCCGCAACGATGCAGGCGGAAGCGAGCCGGCCCAGCAGAACCAGTCGCGCGGACGACGCGTCGGGGTCGACGAAGCGGGCGTAGAGGTCGTTCACGAGATAGCTCGCGCCCCAGTTGATCTGCGTCGAGACGGTCGACATGAAGGCGGCGAAGAACGACGCGACGACGAGCCCCAGAAGGCCGGCGGGAAGGTAGCGCAGCATGAGCATCGGGTATCCCAGGTCCGGATCGGCCAGATCCGGAAAGACGACGACGGCCACGAGTCCGACGAGCACCCAGGGCCACGCGCGGACCACGTAGTGAAGCCACACGAACCACCATGCGGCGCGCTCCGCGTCCGCCTCGGTGCGGCAGGCGAGGAGGCGCTGCACGAACTCGCCCCCGCCATCGGAGCGGCGGAAGGCCCACCACTGTATGCCGAGGTAGGCGAGGAAAGTCCCGAACGGGAGGGCTTCGGACCCCGGCCGGGGGACCATCCCCAGTACGTCGCTCCGCCCCGCCATCGCGAGTTGAGCCTTGAGCTCCGCGATCCCCCCGATCTCCGCCAGGGCGAAGGCGGCCACGAGAATGGCTCCGAAGAGCGCGAGAAAGAACTGGAAGAAGTCCGTCGCGACGACCCCCCACAGTCCGGCGATGCTCGCGTAGGCGAGCACGAAGATGGAGAGGGCTACGACGGCCCACAGGCGCTCGTCTCCCGGCATCCAGCCGGACAGGTCCGGGAGGAGCCCGAGAGCCTCGACGACCTTGCGCATGGCCAGCATCACGAAGCCGATCGAGATGCAGTTGATCGGAACCGCGAACAGGAAGGCGCGCGTGGCCCGCAGGACGGCGGCGGGGCGGCCACCGTAGCGAAGTTCCGTCAGTTCCACATCCGTGACGATCCCGGCGCGGCGCCACAGACGCGCGAAGAGATAGATGAGAAGGAGGTGGGAGAGTCCGAAGGACCACCATTCCCAGTTGCCGGCGATGCCCCGGCGCGCGATGAGGGCCGAGACGTAGAGCGGCGTATCCACCGAGAACGTGGTCGCGGCCATTGACGTGCCCGCGAGCCACCACGGCAGCGCGCGTCCCCCGACAAAAAAGTCGACGATGCTCCCGCGCGCCCGGCGCGAGAGCCACAATCCGACGCCGAACGTGAGCGTGAGGTAGATCGCCACGATCCACCAGTCGACCGAACTCAACGGTCCCCTCGGGCGGGCGGCATCCCCGCCGCCGCGCCGACTGCGGAACGCAGCCACGCCGCGGCGGCTCGTTCCATTACCGTCTCGGTAGACCAGGCGCAGATGCCGGGGACGTCGAGCGCATCGAGCCAGCGGCGGTGGCCGAGCAGGACGACGAGGCCGCGGCGGGCGGAGCCGACGAGAGCGCGCGTACGCCCAACGACTTCGGCCGCGGGCGCGCCCCGGCCCTTCCAGCCGCGCGGCGTCGCGGCGAGCACGACGATGCACTGCCCGGCATCGGAGCTGTCCGTGACCCGCCAGCCCGCCGCGCGCAGGTCATCGGCGACGATCGCGCCCAACGCCCCGGCGCGGCCGGCCGGCGGCCCGACATCCGGGTCGTCCGACACCCCGACGACCCTCGTCGCCGCCTGCGGTCTCCAGCCGCGCAGAACCTCCACATCTCCCGCGATCGCATCGCGGGCGAACGCGACCGGCTCGAACTCCGGCCGCGGCGCCGCGCCGGAGGGCGGGCAGTTGCGGGTCGAGCGCGTCGAGGCCTCCTCCAGCCTGGCGGCGAAGAGCGGGTCGTCGGCGGCTCGCGCCAGCGACGCGACCGTCGCCTCGGCATCGGCCGGATAGCAGATGAGATCGCACCCCGCGGCGACCGCCTCGACGGCGGCCCTCGCATCATCGGGGCCGGCACCGCCCATGATCATGGCGTCCGTCGTCACGACCCCTTCGAAGCCCAGCCGTCCGCGAAGGAGTCCCGAGACGATGTTCGGCTCCACGGTCGCCGCCCGCCGGCCGCCGAGCGCCGGATAGGCGACGTGCGCCACCATCACGCTGGCGACCCGGTCCGCCACGGCCGCGAAGGGCGCCAGATCTTCCTCGAGCAGCTCGGCGGGGGCATCGATGGAGGGGAGTCCGATATGCGAATCCTCGGTCGTCCTGCCGTGACCGGGGAAGTGTTTGGCGCACGCCGCGGCGCCGGCGGACTGGCAGGCGTCGATCCAGCGGCCACCCAGCTCGCCGACACGCCGCGGGTCCGGGCCGAAACTGCGCGTGGCGATGATCGGGTTGTCGGGTTCCGCATCCAGATCGAGCACCGGCGCGATCACCCAGTTGATCCCGACGGACAGCGCCTCCCGGGCGGTGATGCGCCCCGCCGCCGCGACGGCAGCTCTGGAGCGCGGCCGGGCCGCGAGCGCCGCGGGCGGCGGCAACTCGATCAGACCCCGGATCTGCTGACCCGCGCCCCGCTCCAGGTCCGCCCCGATCCAGAGCGGCCGCGCCGCGTCGTCGCGGATCCGTTCCACCAGACGACCGACGCGTTCCGCTTCGCCGCCGAACAGAATGAACCCGCCCACTCCGAGGGCGAGCGCCCGGTCCGCTCTCCGCGCCACTTCATCCGGAGACCAGCGATCGAGTCGAAGCGCCTCGATGACGACCCGGGCCGGGTCCACGTCGGGCCGGGTCACGCGGCGGTGCGCACTCCGAGCAGGCGGGGGCCGCGCGCACCCGTCGCCCAGGGCGCGTTGGCGGGATACCCCAGCTCATGCTGCCTCGCCAGGAGCGCGAAGGCCACGGCCTCGCGGGCATCCGCGCCGAGGCCGAGGGCGGAGAGATCGCGGACGGGCACCGGACTCAGCAGCTGCTCAAGCCGCGCTGCGAGAACCGGGTTCCGGGCGCCGCCGCCGCAGAGGTAGCACGCCGCGGGCGGCTCCTCGATCCAGCGGTAGGCGTCGGCGACCGTGCGCGCCGTGAGTTCCGTCAGGGTGGCGATCGTGTCTTCGGGCGAGAGCGCGGCGTGTCTCCGCAGCCATTCCAGGAGCCGGTCCCGCGAGAAGCGCTCGCGTCCCGTCGACCGGGGCGGGGACCGACGGAAGAAGGGATCGCTCAGCCAATCGGAGAGCGCCTCCTCGCTCGCGACGCCGCGCCGCGCCATCTCTCCGTCGAGATCGAAGCGAGATCGCCCTTCCGTAAGGAACTCGACCGCCCCGTCGATGAGCACGACCCCGGGACCGGTGTCGTAAGCCTGCGGCGTCGCTCCGCCGGACTCGGCGGGGAGCGCCGTCACGTTGCCGATCCCGCCGATGTTCTGGATCGCACGCGCTTCCGGCGCGCGGAAGAGGAGCCAGTCGGTGTAGGCCGTGAGGGGTGCGCCTTCCCCACCCGCCGCCACGTCCCTCGCGCGGAAGTCCGACACCACCGTGCACGAGGTGCGCTCGGCGATGACCGCCGCCTGGCCGAGTTGCAGCGTCGACCCTCCCCGGGCGCCCGCGGGAGGCTCATGCCACACGGTCTGGCCATGGCTGCCGATGGCTTCGATGTCCGCCGGCCGGAGCGAGGCGGAAGCCAGCGTCCGGTTCACGGCCGCGCCGATCCTCTCGCCCAGCTCGAAGTCGAGCGCGCAGATCGACGCGGCGCTCCCTTCAGTGATGGCCCCGGCGATCCGTCCGCGCGCGCCGCGATCGTAGCTCTCCGTCTCGAAGGCGACGACGCGCCAGTCTGCCGGCCGCTCGTCGTCGCCCGCCGTTTCGACGACGGCGACGTCGATGCCGTCCAGCGAAGTTCCCGACATCACACCGATCCAGAGGCTCACGTGTCCGCCTCGGCCAGCAGCGCCGGGTGCACGCGCTCCCGCAGCCTCGTCTCGTGCGCGGCGTCGTGCTGCGCGATGCCCCGCAGAAACTGATACAGCGTCAAT
Source organism: Gemmatimonadales bacterium (assembly GCA_009838765.1). GTDB lineage: Bacteria > Gemmatimonadota > Gemmatimonadetes > Palauibacterales > Palauibacteraceae > Palauibacter > Palauibacter ramosifaciens. The sequence goes on along the minus strand of VXQX01000008.1, from coordinate 7,025 downwards.
GTCTCGGGGCCGACGCGGGCCCGACGAGCGAGGGCCGCGACGACCGGCTCCGGACCATCGGCGACCGCGGCCACGGTGACGGCCCTTTCCGCGGAGAAACCGGCGATCCCGCTCTCGAAGCCGCATCCGGGCGGAGGGGTGCTCGCCGTCCAGTCCCCGAAGGCCGGCGGGGGGCCTCCCGGATCGGCGGCGAGCCACCGCTCGACTCGCGGTCGCACGGCGCTCCGCTCGAAATCCGACAGGTGTGCGGCGTGCTGGCCCGGCGTCCAGGCCGTTCGACGCGCCGGGATGCGCTGCCCCTTCGCTTCGGCCGCGGCGCCCGCTGCGCGCGCGGCCGCGAGACGGGCCGGCGCAGCACTCAGCCGCGCGAGCAGCGTCGCGCCGTCTGGCCACCCCGGTGCCGCCGCGTAGCCGCCATAGCAGGGACGCTCCGGGCCGCCGAAACGCTCGACCGCGACACCCAGGGAGCCGTCCGCGCAGTCGACGTATCGCTCGGCCAGGGCGCGGTCGACGCCCAGCGCATGCATCGCGAGCGCCGTCTTCACGGCGCCGCCCGTGTGGATGAGCGCACGGCGCGCTTCCTCGCGCGATGCCCCCGTGAGCGTAGCGAAAATGCGAAGCCCGCGGTCGACGAGTTTCGCGGATCGCGCGCGCAGATCAACCATGAGATTCTCGAACACACGGCCGCCGCGGATCATCGCCCCGGTGGTGATCGTGTTGAGCACGAGCTTCGTCGCCGTCCCCGCCTTCATGCGGGTCGAACCGGCAATGACTTCGGGCCCGACGAGCGGCAGGATGAGGTGATCCGCCAGTTCCGCGACCTCCGCGGGCGGCGCGGTACAGCCAAGAAACGCGGTCCCCGCGCCGCGCCGCGCCGCCTCCGCCAGCGCCCCGAGGACGTACGGCGTCGTCCCCGATGTCGCGATCCCCAGCACGAGATCGGAGGGCGAGACGCCGAACGCCCGGACCGCCTCGGCCCCTCCCTTACGGGAATCTTCCGCCCCCTCGGCGCTCCGCACGAGCGCGCCGGAGCCCCCCGCAATGATCGCCTGCACGAGACCCGGGTCCACGCCGAACGTAGGCGGGCACTCCGCCGCGTCGAGCACGCCGAGGCGGCCGCTCGTCCCCGCACCGACATAGATGAGCCGTCCGCCGCGACGGAAGCGCTCCACGACCTCATCGATGACGCGCGCGAGCTCGTCCGCCTGCGAAGCGACAGCCTCCGGCACCGCGCGATCCTCCGCCTGTATCATGCGAACGATCGTCGCGCTGTCCGCGCGATCGATGGCGCGGGTACGCGGATTACGGCCCTCGGTCAGACGGGGATCCAAGCGTCAGTCCTCACGAGCCCTGCGGCTCGTTGCTGGAGTTCGCGGCGTCCGGGTACGTTTGGTTTGCCACGGACTGTGCAGGCGCAAACGTAGAAGGTTCGCCCGGGGGGCGGGAGTCGCTCCGGTTCCGGCGGTCCGGAGCCAGGGAGAGACGCCACGTGAGTGCCAGCCCTCAGACGACGCGGAGCCCGGGGACCGACCTCGTCCTCCGGCGCCTTTCCGAGCGCTTCCCCGTCCCCGACAAGCCTCGCCTGGCCCCTCTGGACGAACTCGTCCTCACGATCCTGAGCCAGTCGACGACCGACGAGAACCGGGATCGCGCCTGGCGAACGCTCGCGGCGCGGTATCCGGCCGAGGAAGCGGGGGAGGCGGCGGGCGGAGCGTCCTCCACCGGGCCGATCTCGTGGGAATCCGTGCTTCGAGCCACGCCGGCCGAGCTCGAGGATGCCGTACGCGTGGCCGGCCTCGCGAACCGGAAGGCGCCGGCCATCCACGCCGCTCTGAAGCGGCTCCGCGCCGAGGTGGGGCGGATCACGCTCGACCACCTCGATGAGATGGGCGACGATGAGGCGATCGCCTACCTCACGACCTTCCGGGGCGTCGGGGTGAAGACCGCCGCATGCGTGCTCTGCTTCTCGCTCCGCCGACCCGTGCTCCCGGTCGATACCCACGTCCTCCGGATCGCACGGCGCCTCGCGTGGGTCTCCCCGCGGGCTTCCGCCGACCTGACCTACGCCACGCTCTCGCGGACCGTCTCCCCCTCCGAGCGCTTCCGCATGCACATGCTGCTCATCACGTTCGGCCGCTCGCTCTGCCTCGCCCGCGCCCCGCGCTGCGGGGAATGTCCGCTCGAACCCGAGTGTCCCGCGATCGGTGTCTGACCGGGCGCGCAAGCCGGCGCCGACTTCCGTCCTCAGATGTTCGGAAGCCCGAATACCAGGGGTTCGTCGAGCCGCAGCCTGAAGATCGTTCCGGCCGCGAGTGCCGGTCCCGCTCCGCCGGGCGCGAGGAGGACTGCGGAGCCCCTCGCGGCCCCGGCCGCGGCGCCCGCGACGGCGCCTTGACGACCGCCGCCGAGGACTCGGCCCAGACTCACGCGGGCCGCCCCTCCGGCCGCCGCGCGGCCTCCCGGCCCCGGCATGACCACCACCACCGACGCCGACATGGGCCAGGACTCTCCGTTGAAGAAGACGTCGACGAAGCGGACCTTCGCCATCATGTGTTCGCCGCCCCCGCCGGCTTCATCGTCATTCCGGACTTCGACCGCGGTGATCTCGCCATTGATCAGGGAGTTCAGCGGCACCAGGACCATGCGGTTCTCGATCAGCGGCCGCGTCACACCGAACTTCAGGACAGCCCCGGGCCGAAGGTCGCGCGTCCGGATCGGATCGATGAGTTCGACCTCCAACTCCGCGCCGGCCTGCACCGTGACCATCGTGTAGGTCATTCCCGGCGCGCCTCCCGGATCGGCCGCCGCCCCCCCACCCGCAGGCGGAGCCGGCATTCGCCGGACCGGTGACGCGGGCGGCGCGCTCACCGCCGACGCCTCGTCGCCAGCCTCGCTCCCGTCCGCCCCGGGGCCGATTTCCGGCGCACAGCCCGTGACCATCGCGATCATCGTGCCGAGCGCGGGGAGAATCGCTGACGTTGTCCGTTCCATCGTGTCCCTTCCCTGGCAGCCCGTGGCAAGAGCCCCGCTGCGTTCAAGCGGCGATACATCTCGCCTGAATCGCTACGCTCTGCGTCGCTCCTCGGTCAAATAGCGCTGCTATTCTCGCTCGTCGCTCCTTGTCAGGCGAGCGCCTCACCGCTCTCGGCGCGGACGCAGGGTCTTGCCACGGACTGCTAGCGTCGTTGTACGGCCTGCAACCCGCACATACGTTCGAACGGCGCCCCGCAGAGTAAACGCCCGGCGGCTCCACGCGGAGACATCTTGAGATCGCTCACAGCGCTGCTACCCTACTTTCGCCCGTACCGCGTGGGAATCGCGGCCGGGCTCGCTCTCGTGATCGTGAGCAACCTGTTCACGGTCGCGGGCCCATGGGTGCTCAAGATGGCGGTCGACGCGCTGGAGAGGGAACTCCGCGCCGACCTCATCCTGCGCTACGCCCTCGTGCTCACGGCGATTTCCGTCGTGGCCGGCGCGACCAGATTCTGGATGCGCAAGCTGCTCAACGGGCTGAGCCGCCGCATGGAGACAGATATCCGGAGCGCCCTCTTCGCGCACCTCCTCCGGCTCCCGCCGCAGTTCTTCGACGCCTGGCGGACGGGCGATCTCGTGAGCCGTGCGACGAACGACGTGCAGGCGGTCCGCATGGTCGCCGGGCCCGCGATCATGTATGCGGTGAACACCGCCACCGTCGCGGCGCTCGCGCTCGGGCTCATGATCTGGATCGATCCCATGCTCACGCTCCGGGCGATGATCCCGATGGTCGTCCTCCCCCCGATCGTGTTCGTCTTCGGCCGGCAGATTCACGCGCGCTTCGAGAGAATCCAGGCCCAGTTCTCCGAAATCTCCAACTTCGCCCAGGAGAACCTGGCGGGGACGCGCATCGTGAAGGCGTACGTGCGTGAGGAAGCTCAGGCCCGACGTTTCGAGACTCTCAACCGGGACTACAGATCGCGCAATCTGTCCCTCGCCCGTGTATGGGGGCTGTTCCACCCGTCGCTGATGTTCTTCGCGGGCATCGGCGCGGTCGTCGTGCTTTGGTTCGGAGGCGGACAGGTCGTTCGCGGCGCCATCACCCTCGGCGATTTCGTCGCCTTCTCCTTCTATCTCACGATGCTGATGTGGCCCATGATCGCCCTCGGCTGGGTCACCAACCTCTTCCAGCGCGGCGCCGCCTCGATGGGCCGCCTCAATGAACTGTTCGACATCGTTCCCGACGTTCGCGACCCGGAGTCTCCGGTCTCGCTCGGGCCCGTGCGGGGCGCACTCGAGTTCGACGACGTTTCGTTCCGCTATCCGGGCACGGAGCGCGATGTGCTGCGGGACATCTCCTTCCGCATCGAACCCGGGCAGACGGTCGCGATCGTCGGCGCGACCGCGAGCGGAAAATCCACGCTGGCCGCGCTCATCCCCCGTCTCTACGACGTGACGGAGGGGACGATTCGTCTGGACGGCGCGGACATCCGGGAACTCGACCTGGGTTCGCTGCGCGACTCGATGGCCTTCGTGCCGCAGGAGCCGTTCCTGTTCAGCATGCGGCTGAGGACGAACATCGAACTCCTGCACGGAGAGAAGGGTGGGGGGGAGCCGGTCTCGGACGAACTCCGCAGCGCGCTCGCCGTGTCGCAATTGGAGAAGACTCTGGCCATCCTTCCCGACGGGATCGACACGCGCCTGGGCGAGCGCGGCATCAACCTTTCGGGCGGACAGAAACAGAGAGCCACCCTGGCCCGGGCAGTCCACCGGGACGCGCCGGTGCTCATTCTGGACGACGCCCTGTCGGCCGTGGATTCGGAGACGGAAACCGCGATCCTGGAGGCGCTGCGGGAATACATGTCCGGGCGCACCTCCATCATCGTCTCCCACCGCGTGTCGGCGGTGCGCACGGCGGACGTGATCCTGGTCCTGGAAGACGGACGCCTCGTGGAGCGCGGCACGCACGGGGATCTGATCGCGGCCGACGGCGCCTACGCCCGCCTGCTTCGCCGGCAGCTCGTGGCCGAGGAACTCGAGCGCATCGAGCAGCGACGCGTCGCGAGCGCCTGACGGCCGCGGCCGACCCCGGTTACCGGTCCTCCGACCAGAACCCGATCATCTTGTAGGCGAGCTTCGCCGCCGTGAAGGCGGACGCCTCCTCGCCCCGCCGCGGGGCGAGTTCCACGATGTCCGCACCCACCACGTTGCGCTCGCTGAAGACCCGGGAGAGCAGATCCAGCGCGTCCCACCAGCTTCCGCCGCCGGGCTCCGGCGTACCGGTGGCCGGCATCAGCGATGGGTCGAAGAAGTCCACGTCGAATGTGATGTAGACGTTCTCACCGAGCGCCTCCGCCGCCCGCTCGATCCACCCCGGCCCGCGCATCTCGTGCGCGAAGACGACTTCGATCCGTTGCTCGCGGATGACGTCCCGCTCCTCCCGCGTAAGCGCCCGGATCCCGACCGCTACGATGTCGGCTGCGTCCCCCCGGTTCCCGCCGTCCGGCCGCTGCTCGAGTACGCGCCGCATGACGCAGGCATGATTCCACGGAGAGTCGTGGTGACGATCCCTGAGGTCCGTGTGCGCATCGAACTGGAGAATCGTGAGGTTGCCACCGAGCCGATCCGCCCAGGCGCCGGCCGGAGCGCTGGAAATCGAATGTTCCCCGCCCAATCCGATGATCAGCCGGTCCCCGGCGGCTTCGAGAAGATCGTCGTACAGGGCCCGCAGCCTCGCGATCGCGGGCTCCGGCCCGACCGTGCCGAGGTCGATCGAGGGGAGCGTGCACACGCCGACCTCGTACGGTTCGCGATCGAGTTCCTCGTCGTACCACTCGATGTAGCGGGACGCCTCGATGATCGCGGCCGGACCCTCGCGCGTGCCCGTGCCCCAGCTTGTCGTGCCCTCGTAGGGGATGGGGAGGATGACGGCGCCCGCCCGCTCCCAGCGGCACAGTTCAGGCGGGAGATCGAGGAAGTTGTGGCGGTCCGTCCAGGCGTGCTCCGCGAGACCGCGAGGCAGATCGGCCTCGTTCAGTGCAGGCAGTCGGGGCAGTAGCCCTCCAGCTCGAGCCGGTAGCCGACGACGTTGAACGGCGTCATTTCGGCCAGGCCTTCCATCCAGTCGCGCGGCCGCAGGCCTTCGACGTCCTGAACGCGCCCGCAGGAGAGACAGCGGATATGCTCGTGATCATCGGTTCGACCGTCGTAGCGCGCCGGACCCACGCCGAGCGAGAGCTTGCGCGCGACGCCGCAGGTCACGAACGCCTCGAGCGCCTTGTAGACCGTCGCGAGGCTGATGTCGGGAATCCGCTCGCGGACCGAGGTGAAGACGTCATCCGCCGTCGGGTGAGACGATGTGCCGGACAATACGCGGTACACGGCCGCGCGCTGGGTCGTAAACCGGTGTCCCCCGGCCTCGAGGGCGCGACGCAACTCTTCTCGGGACACGCCTGGACGTGGAGCTTCGGGAGGACTCACTTGACCATCACACTGTCAGGAACGGGCCTTCGTTCGGCCTTCGCGGCCGATCCTCGCGTTTGCCGAAGCTAACGATGCGGTCCGGCGTGATCAACGGAGGCATCCGCCTCTCGCGACTGTTGCAGGAGAGCCTCCCAGCGCGCGCCGTCGCCTTCGATCGGTATGTGACGGACGGCCGCGGGCTGTCCGAGCCGCCGCTGCAGGCCGGCCACCAGGCCGGGCACGCGGTTCGCCGGCGCCCGCCCGTGCTCCACAACCACCTGGTGGGAGGGCGTGCCGTTGGCCGGCACCATGCGGGCGCTGTAGAGAGCGCGCCCACCATCTTCGAGGATGCTCGTGAAGAGAAAAAACTCGGAAGATTCCTCGACCTGGGGGAGCGGCGGAAAGAGCCACACATCCGCGATGCGGGGCGGAGGGATGCGCCGACCGAGGTCGCCGAGCCGCGCCGCGCGAGAGCCCGGATCGTCCATGATCCCGTTCCCTGCATGCGGCATGTCCTTCGTGACTTTCGCGTCCATCGCACCCTCCCCGCCGAATCCCCACCCCGGGCCCCCGTACCGGGCGCCCCCGGC
>VXQX01000046.1 GCA_009838765.1 Gemmatimonadales bacterium | reverse complement strand
GGGGGGGGGGGGGGGGGGGGGGGGGGGGGCGGGGGGGGGGGGGGGGGGGGGGGCCCCCCTCGCCGCGGAGACAGCTAGCCGATCGCCGTGATGTCCTCCTGCATCATCATATTGTCGTCGTCGTCGCCACAATCTCCGGCAAACGAGACCGTCGCGATCATCGCGACGACCAGCAGGTTACGGACCATCTTCAACATGGCGTCCTCCTCGATTCGGGCGCCCGCGCCCGAGGCCGGCTGCCCCGGGATCCGTCGGATCGCCCCTGACCGGACCTCCCTACTCGAACCGGGAACCGCCGGACGAGGTCCCCGCTTCCAGAGGCGGGGCTCCCACCCAGTGCGACTCGCCGTCCTCGTAGTGCTCGTGCTTCCAGACCGGCAGTCTGACCTTGATCGTTTCGATAATCCACCGCGAGGCCGCGTAGCCGGCGTCGCGGTGGGCCGACGTGACCGCGATCGCCACGCTGACCTCACCCAGCCCGAGGTCGCCCACCCGGTGGGCTGCGGCGACCGAGCCCACGTCGAACCGTTCCAGCGCCTCGTGGCCGATGGCCGCAAGCTCCCGCTCCGCCATCTCTCCGTATGCCTCGTACCTGAGGCGCGATACCGCCCGGCCCCGGTTCGTTCGGCGGACCCGCCCCTGAAAAAAGAGCAGCGCGCCGTCCTCCACGGACCCGATCTCCCGTACAATATTCTCGAATCGCCCGAAATCGTCCAGACTTTCGCGGGTAATCCATGTCCGCACGCGGTCGTTTGCCCGCTTCGACATCGACTCAGCCCCCCGCAACGGGGGGGATGAGCGCGACCTCGTCGCCATCGGACAGGACTGTGCCGGCCTCCGCGTACCCCTGGTTGACGGCGACGACCACCCGCTCGGGGAGCCAGTCGAGCCCTCCCGGCCCGCGCAGGGCCTCGACGAGGTCCGCCACAGTGCTGTCCGCCGCGAGTTCCGCCGATCCCTCCCTGCGCGCGGCGAGTTCGCCGTACACGCCGAAGAAGAGCGTACGCACCGAGATCCGATCCATCAGGAGCGCCCGTTCATGGACGCGCTTTCGCGAGCGCGAGGTAGGCGAGGAGCCGCGGCACGATCCCCTCTTCGCGAAGCGTCGTCACCCGGACCCGCGTGCCGGCCGGCGCCGCGGGATCCGGGAAGGCGGCGACCGAGAGGTTGCCCCGGAAGGTGCAGAAGGCGATGTGCGTGTTGCTCTCGGTATCGACCCAGGCGTCCACCATCCGGTCGTCCCCGATGAAGAAGTCTCGCGTGGCGGCAAGCACATCCGCCGGGGCCAGCGCGCTTACGGTCTCTGTCGTCATGGACCCTCCCCACATACCATCCTGCAGCCGAAGATAGGGACGCCGCGGCCCCCTCTCAAATCCGACCCACCCCTTCCACGAGAGTGACCGACCGTGCCCACTACGCAGTTTTCGCCGAACGTCGCCCGGCTCGAGGCATCGGCCACGCTGGTGCTGGCCGCCCGCGCCCGGAAGCTGAGGGCGGCGGGAGTTCCGGTCGTGGACCTCTCGGCGGGCGAACCGCAGTACCCCGCACCCCCGTTCGCGGCGCGCGCCGGTATCCGCGCCGTCGAGGAGGGGAAGACGGGATATCCCCCCACCTCCGGGCTGCCCGAACTGCGCGAGGCGATCGCGCGCTACCTGCGCGAGACGACGGCGGCCGAGGCGGTGGATCCAGCCTCCGTAATCGTGAGCGCGGGCGTGAAGCAGTCGCTGTTCAACTGCTGCTACTCGCTCTTCGGCGCCGGCGAGGAAGTGCTGGTGCCCTCCCCCTTCTGGCCGAGCTACACGACCATTGTCCGACTCGCGGGGGCGGAGCCGGTCATCGTGGGGACGACGTGGGAAGGCGGTTTCGTGCCGACCGTCGAGGATCTCGAGGCGGCTCGCACGATGCGGACGCGGGGACTCATGCTCAACAGCCCGGGAAACCCGACCGGGGCCGTCATCCCGCCAGACCTGCTGCGGGAGATCCTGGCGTGGGCGGAGCGGCACGGGATCTGGGTGCTCTCCGACGAGATCTACCGGCGGCTCGCCTACGGGGCCCCATCGCCGTCCGTGTTCGACATCGCGGAGCGCGGGGAGAGGACGATCCTGCTCGACGGCGTCTCGAAGGCGTTCTGCATGCCGGGGTTCCGCATCGGCTACGCGGTGGGGCCGCGGGCCGTGGTCCGGAAGATGGCCGATCTGCAGGGGCAGACGACCTCCGGTGCCGTCGGACCCTCGCAGCACGCCGCCGCGGCCGCGCTCGGCGAGACCGCTCCCCGCGAGACGTTCGTCGCGGACCTCCTGGCCAGGCTCTCCGGACTCAGGGAGATGGGGCTATCGAAGTTCGCGGAGATCGACGGGATCGACGCCTTCCCGCCCGACGGCGCCCTGTACTTCTACGCGCGGATCGGCGATGGCGGGGCCGCGTCGCTCGATGTCGCCGAGCGGCTGCTCGCCGATGCGAGGGTCGCGTGCATGCCCGGCGAGCCGTTCGGATCTCCGGGCTACCTGCGCTTCAACTTCGCGGTGGAGCGAGATGTCCTGGAGGAAGGACTGGAGCGGATCGCCGGCTACTTCGGCTGACCCTCCGGCTTTACCTCAGGCTCTGCCCCGGCGGCTTGACCTCAGGCTCTGTCCCGGCGGCTCTAGTCCCCGAGGCTAGACGCCACTTCGTCGCGCAGAAGACGCGAGGGCTTGAAGACGGGCACTTTTCTCGGCGGCACGCGGACGGGATCTCCCGTGCGCGGATTGCGCGCCATGCGGGTCCGGCGCTCCCGAACCTTGAACGTGCCGAAGCCGCGAATCTCGATGTGGTTGCCTTGTACGACGGCTCCCTTGACGGCGTTCAGAAACGCGTTGACCACCGCGGCGCAGTCCCTCTTCGTTACGCCGGGGCCGATGGCCTCGTGGACCTGTTCGATGAGATCCGCCTTCGTCATCTCCCTCTCCTCCGAGCGTTTTGCAACCTTGGGTAACGGCGTTTCGCTCCGGGTTGGGAGCGGCTATCTCAGTTCAAAGAGGAGTCTCGGCGCGCTCGGGCCCAGGGGCGCCAGCGACCCGATCCACGCACGCGCTTCGCCCAGACTCAGCCCGCCGATCAGATCGAACAGGCTCAGGGTCGGTTCGCGCGGTCGCACGACTCTCGGATCCGCTCCCAGACCCGCCATCCGGCCCGCGAGTTCGATGGTCTCGGGCAGGGTCAGCAGACCGTCGACGAGCCCGAGTTCGTTCGCCTGCCGGCCCGTGAACACCCGCCCGTCCGCCAGCCCGAGCACGGTCTCCCGATCCAGGTTCCGGTTCTCGGACACGACCTCGACAAACTGCTCGTGCACGTCGCTCACGAGTTCCTCGAGGATCGCGCGGTCTTCGGGAGAAAGGGCCCGGGCGTAGCCGCCCAGATCCTTGTGCTCCGCGCTCGCCACGACTTCCCACTCGACGCCGACCTTGCGGAACAGCTCCTCTGCGTTGGGGAATTCCATGATGACGCCGATGGACCCCGTCAGCGTGCCGGGCAGCGCGTACACGCTGTCGGCTCCGACCGCGGCGTAATACCCCCCGGAGGCTCCCACATCGCCCATCCAGGCGAGGACGGGCCGGTCGTCGTCGTCGCGCAGGTCGCGAATGGCTTCGAAGATGCTCTGCGAGGCACCCACCGTGCCCCCCGGGGATTCGATCTCGATCACGAAGGCGCGCACGCCGGAGTCTTCGCGAAAGCCGTCGAGCGTCCTCGTGAAGGCCGCTTCGTCGGTGATCACGCCCCGCAGCGGGACGACCGCGACGCGTCCCCCCGCGAGAAACGACGTATTCCCCACCGTCCACCAGATGGAGAGGATCGCGCCCACGCCGAAGATGCCGAGCAGCGCAAGGAGGGCGATCGTCGTGTTTCGCTTGTCGTAGGTCACGTCGCGCCGCGGTCCATGAGTGTGGGTCCGTGGGCGGAATCCCGACGCAACCTAGACAACATGTCGTCAACGTTCAACGCATCGCGCACGGTCAACTCGGGACCGCGCTTCCGGCACTTCGCATCGTTTCGACGAAGCGGTTGAAAAGATACCGGCTGTCGTGGGGTCCGGGAGCCGATTCGGGATGGTACTGCACTGCGAACACCGGCCGCTCGCGATGGACGAGCCCCTCGACCGTGCCGTCGTTCAGATTCCGGTGCGTGATCTCGAGATCGTCTCCGCCCTCGATCCGTCCATCCTTTTCGAGCACCGAGAAGCCGTGGTTCTGCGAGGTGATCTCCACGGCGCCGGTGGCATGGTTCAGCACGGGGTGATTCCCCCCCCGGTGCCCGTAGGGCAGCTTGTAGTTCGTGCCCCCGAAGGTCCGGGCGATGAGCTGGTGTCCCAGGCAGATGCCGAACAGCGGGACCCCGGCGTCGCTCAGCGTGCGGATGCACTCGACCGCGCCCGGCACCGCCTCCGGATCTCCGGGCCCGTTGGAGACGAAGACGCCGTCCGGGCGGGCGGAGAGCAGCGCATCTGCGTCCGTGTCGCACGGGACGACGCGCACGCGGTATCCCTCGCGGCGGAAGAGGTCGAGGCTTCGCGTCTTCACGCCGTAGTCGAGGCAGAGCACGAGACCGCTCTCGGCCGACCCTTCGAGGGGATCGAGCTCGTACGGCTCGGGCGTCGAGACGGCGGTCGCGAGGTCGCGGCCGGACATCTCCGGTTCGGCGGCCAACCGCCCGGCGGCCTGCCGCGCCGACACTCCGTCGTGCGCCATGACCGCCCGCATCGCGCCCGCATCGCGGATATGGCGCGTCAGCGCCCGAGTGTCCGCGCCGACCAGCGTCGGGATCCCGTGCGCGGCGAGGTATTCGGGCAGCGTGGAATCGGCCGGCCCGGACCCTATCTCGTGCGACAGGTGCCTCACGACGAAGCCCGCGACCCAGGGCCTCCGCGATTGAACGTCGGGATCGCGGATGCCGTAGACTCCCTGCATGGGCGCGGTCATGACGACGATCTGCGCGGCGAACGAGGGATCCGTGAGCACCTCATGATACCCGGTCATCACCGTCGTGAAGACGGCTTCGCCGGCGGTCTCCGTCTCGGGGCCCACGTAGGCGCCGCCGAAGCGGCGGCCGTCTTCCAGCAGGAGGTATCCGGGGCGTGCTTGCGTCTCGCTCACGTGGCGCGTCCAATGTGGCGGTTGAAGGTGCGGGGACCCGGGCATCGGCTCGCGGCCCGAGCGCCGGGCAAACCCAAGCTGCGGGAGGCGCATTGACCACCGACCCCGGACCCGGGCGGGAGAGCGGGACCGATGCTCCGCTCGTTCATATCTTCGCCGACGAGTCCTGCCTCGGCAACCAGTTCGAGAATCGCAGCAACCCGGGGGCGGCGGCCGGCCTCATCGAACAGTTCGACGAGCGCCGCGGGTGGTATCGGCGGGACTTCGCTCACTTCGATCCGGACACGACGAACAACCGGATGGCGATCGTCTCCGGCATCGTCGGGCTGGGCGCCCTGCGGCGGGGGTGCCGCGTCGTCTTCACCAGCGACAGCCAGTACCTCGTCCGTGGAATGAAGGAATGGGTACACGGTTGGGCCCGCCGCGGATGGCGCCGGAAGGGCGGACCGATCGAGAACCTCGATCTATGGCGGGAGCTGGTGCGGGCAGCCGCCCGGCACCGAGTGGAGTGGCGCTGGACCCGGGGACACGCCGACGACGTGAAGAACACCTACGCGGACCACCTGGCGGTCACGGCGGCGCGGGAGCGGCGCGGCACCGACGGACTCGTCCCGTCCAGGTTCGAGACCTGGCTCGCGGAGGCGCAGGAGAAGGAGCGGTACGTCGGGTTTCTGGACCTGCCGAGCGACGCGTTCGCCCCGGACCTCCGGCCCCCTGTCGGGGACGAGGCCGAACGCGACTGACGGCGGACGACCGGTTACGGGCCGGGGTCTCCGCCCTCGGAACCGGGATCCCCTTCCCCGCTCTCGGTCCCGTCGGGATCCGCGGCGCCCTCCCCGGTTCCGGGGGCAGCGGCTTCATCCGCGGGGGCTGCGCCTTCTCCGAGGTCGGGCGACACCTCCAGGAGCGAAGCCGGCGCTTCGGGGAGGCTCTGCTGGCCGGGAAGTCCCTGACGCAGGATCGATTCGGGCGCCGCATCCGGACGCGCCGAGAGCACGGTCAGCACGAGCGAGAGGAAGAGAAAACTCCCCCCGCCGTACCAGCTCGCCTTCGTCAGCGCGTTGGCCGCCTGCCGACCCCCCATGAACGAGTCCGTGGAGGACGAGGCCCCGCCGAAGGAGGCGGCGAGCCCGCCGCCCTTCGCGGACTGGAGGAGGATCATCACGCACAGCACGAGCGCGATCAGCGAAATCACTACGATCAGGAACGTGAACATCGTCTACCCGCCATGGTTGGATCAGCCCCTTAAGCTAGGAAGATCCGGGCGATGGGGCCAGCTATGTGTGCGGACGGCCGCGACCGGCGGCGCGGGCGGGACCGGCCCGAATCGGGGTTACCGGCCCGCCGCGCAGATCGCGGCCCAGCTGTCGGGATCGAGGCTCGCCCCGCCCACGAGCACGCCGTCCACGCCGGGGGCCGCAAGGAGCGCGTCGATGTTGGCCGGCTTGACACTCCCGCCGTAGAGAATCACGGCCCGCTCCGCATCGCAGCCTTCTGCCCGCGCGAGTTGGTCGCGGACGATGGCGTGCGCCTCCGCGGCGTCGGCGGGGCTCGCCGTCCGTCCGGTGCCGATCGCCCACACGGGCTCGTAGGCGTAGGCGAGACGGGCCCGGCCCCCGCGGTCGAGGGGGTGGAGGGCTGCGTGAACCTGCGTTTCGAGCACCGTCGCCAACCGTCCGGCCTCCCGTTCCTCGAGCGTCTCGCCCACGCACAGGACGGGACGGAGTCCGGCCTCCACCAGGCGAAGCAGCTTGCACCCCACGTCCGCGTCGGTGTCGCCGAACTCCCGCCGGCGTTCCGAGTGGCCCGCCAGCCCCCAGGTGGCGCCGGTCGCCGGAACCATGGCGGCCGAGATGCCGCTCGTGTGGGCGCCGTCGACCTCCGTGTGCACGTCCTGCACGCCGAACTCGATGTCCGGACGCCCGGCGGCTGCGGCGGAAAAGGCCGCCAGGCTGATGGCGGGCGGGAACACTACGACCGTCGCGTCGCCGCGGGGATCGTAGCGCGTGACGAACCGGTCGACGAATGCCCCGGTCTCGGCCGGGCCATGGCTCATCTTCCAGTTCGCGGCAAACACCGGGGTGCGCGGCTGACTCATGAGCGCCTCCTTTCGATGAGGGCGTCGAGGCCGGGGAGACGGCCGCTCGACAGGTATTCGAGGGCCGCTCCGCCCCCGGTGCAGATGTGCGATACCCGGTCGGAAAGGTCGGCGCGGCGAACGGCGGCCGCCGAGTCACCGCCCCCGATGACCGTGAACGCGCCCTCGGCCGTCGCCGCCGCGCCGGCTTCCGCGAGGGCGAACGTGCCGGCCGCGAACCGTGGGTCCTCGAACAGGCCCATGGGGCCGTTCCAGAAGAAGGCGGCGCACCCGCGCAACGCCTCGGCGTAACGGACGCGAGACTCGGGCCCGATGTCGAGCGCAGTCATCCCCGGTCGGATCGCATCGACTCCGACGCTGCGGACGCTCTCGGCGCGCTTCCCCTCGCCGTCAGCCCGTACCAGCACCATCGCGTCCGTCGGAAGCCGGATCCGATCCCCTCCGGCGGACAGGATCGACCGGGCGATGTCCAGCGCAGACTCCTCGACCAGCGAGGCGCCGGTCTCGACCCCCTGCGCGCGGAGGAAGGTGTTCGCCAGGGCGCCGCCCACGAGAATCAGGTCCGCGCGTTCCGCGAAGCGCCGCAGGAGTTCGATCTTGTCGCCGATCTTGGCCCCACCGAAGGCGACAACGAATGGACGGCGCGGCTGCGCGAGCGCACTCAGCGTCTTCAGTTCCCGCTCGACGAGCAAGCCCGCCGCGGCGGGCCTCAGGAGGGCGGGCACACCCGTCGTCGAGGCGTGCGCACGGTGCAGCGTGCCGAACGCGTCGTTGACGAACAGGTCGCCGAGTCGGGCCAGGCGGCGGGCGAGGGCCGCGTCGTTCGCCGTCTCTCCGGGCAGGAAGCGCGTGTTCTCCGCAAGGAGCACCTGCCCGGGCTTCAGTGCGCGGCTGGCGCGGACGGCGCCCTCTCCATCGCACGGCGCGAAAAAGCGCACTTCGGTCCCGAGGAGGCCGGCGAGCGCGGAGGCCACGGGCGACAGCGAGAGCCCGGGATCCGGCCGCCCCCCCGGCCGGCCCAGGTGCGAGAGCAGCACCGGCCGGGCGTCGCGCCGCAGCAGCCACCGAAGCGTCGGCAGCGATGCCTCGATGCGCGTCGCATCGGCGACCTGCCCGGCATCGAGCGGCACGTTGTAGTCCACGCGCACGAGCGCCCGCTTCCCGGCCAGGTCGGCCGGGAGAGCGCTCAGAAACCTGGTCACGGGGATGGGCCGGGAGTGTTCAGGCCCCGACGGTGGCGGGCAGACGCTCACCTACGAAGCTCGCCAGGTCAACGAGGCGGTTCGAATATCCCCATTCGTTGTCGTACCACGAGATGACCTTCACGAGCGTGCCGTGCATGACGGACGTCGACTGCGCGTCGACGATCGCGCTGGCCGGGTGTCCCGTGAAATCGACGGAAACGAGCGGCTCCTCGGTGTATTCGAGCACGCCGTCGAGCGGCCCCTCGGCGGCATCGCGAAACGCGGCGTTGATCTCGCCCGCCGAGGTGTCCCGCGACACAGTGGCCACGAGGTCCACGATCGACACGTCCGGCGTCGGCACTCGCATCGCCATCCCGTCGAGCTTCCCCCTGACCTGCGGGAGGACGAGGCCCACGGCCTTCGCCGCACCGGTCGTCGTGGGGATGATCGAAAGCGCGGCGGCGCGGGCTCGCCGAAGGTCCTTGTGCGGGAGGTCGAGGAGTTGCTGGCCGTTGGTGTACGCGTGCACCGTCGTCATGAGACCTCGCTCGAAGCCGAAGCGGTCCAGCAGAACCTTCACGACCGGGGCGATGCAGTTGGTCGTGCAGCTCGCGTTCGAGATCACGTCATGCCGCGCCGGGTCGTATTCTTCCGCGTTCACGCCCAGCACCAGGGTGATGTCCGGCTCGATGCCCGGCGCGGAGATGAGGACCTTCTTCGCCCCGGCGCGCAGGTGCCGGATCGCATCCTCCCGCTTGCGGAAGATGCCCGTGGATTCGATCACGACATCCACATCGAGTCCCTTCCAGGGGAGATCGGCCGGGTCGCGTTCGGAGAAGACGCGCACACGTTCCTTCCCCAGCACGAGTTCGCCCTCCTCCACGCGGACCTCGCCGGGAAAGCGGCCGTGCACCGAGTCGTATTTGAACAGATGGGCGAGCGTCGCCGCATCCGTGAGGTCGTTTATCGCGACGAAATCAAGGTCCCCGCGCGGGTTCTGGAGCGCCGCGCGGAGGATATTCCGACCGATGCGGCCGAAACCGTTGATGGCAACCCTCACACTCATTCGGATTCCTCTCGGGAAGGATTAAGGGGAAGCAAAGTGCGCGCAAAACTAACGGTGGCCACGCTGCGGAATCCAGCCTCCGCCAGCGTCTCGGCGCAGGCGATCGCGGTGGCTCCGGTCGTGAGCACATCGTCGACGATGATCCCGCTCCGGGGCCCGTCCGGTAGGCCGGCGCGCAACCGGAAGCGACCCCGCACGTTCGCGCGGCGCAGTGCACCGCGGACGCCCGCCTGGCGACCGCCGCCCGGGCGGCGGTCGAGGAACGGCCCCAGCGGCCCGACGCCACGGTCGGCCAGCGCGCGGGCCAGCTCCC
This sequence comes from Gemmatimonadales bacterium, assembly GCA_009838765.1. Classification (GTDB taxonomy): domain Bacteria; phylum Gemmatimonadota; class Gemmatimonadetes; order Palauibacterales; family Palauibacteraceae; genus Palauibacter; species Palauibacter ramosifaciens. The sequence continues at coordinate 11,752 of VXQX01000046.1, read as the reverse complement.
CAGCCTGGTTGAAGCCCCGTTCTCGCTGCCGGGCGGGCGTGAGCGGCACCGGGATCAGCCACGCCGCGCCCTCGCCGACCCGGGACGCGATTGCCTCGGCGGCGGGAACCATGCAGGCAGCCATCCACGGAGCGAGGGAGCGCCAGCGGCCGTACTTCAGGGCGCGCACCGTCCCGGCGGCAAGGCCTTCGAAGGCAAAGGGCGCGTCGGCTGCCAGCAGAATGTCGGGCCACTCCTCGCACATGCCGCATCGCACGAGTTCGCCAGCTGCCGCCGCGAGGTTGCCGAGCGGCTGCGCGCAGCGCGAGCAGCGGGGACTCGCCAGCCGAGGAAGTCGCAACCGGCAGAGGGCGCAGAGCGGCGGGCCATCGGGCGCAATGCCCCGGCGGCACCCGACGCACGCCGCGGGCACGAGTGCATCGAAGGCCGCGGCGGCTGCTCGGCCCGCGAGCCGGAGCCGGCCGGCGGCGGCCGCGGCCCTCACTCGGCGCCCGGTCCGGCCCTCGGCTCCGACTCCGTCCGCCGCGCGAGTTCCGCCACGGCCGCCTCTCGCATCACATCGAAGGGGGCCGCATGGCCCGGGAACCAACGTTCGAGCGAAAGCGCCGCCTGGCCCACGAGCATGTCGAGTCCACCCGCGGCCGGGACGCCGAGGGCGCGCGCGTGCCGAACCCACGCGGTTTCTCCCGCCGCGTACACCATGTCGAAAGCGGCACCGAACCGCGCACGGTCCGCGTCCCCGTCGAGGTCGAGGGGGAGCGAGTCCCCGGGGGCAAGCCCGAGGCTCGTCGAATTCAGCACGAGGTCGTACGCGGCACCGGGTTGCGGCGCCGCTACGACGCGTACGGCATCCGCCGCGCGGTTCGCGTCGGCCGATAGCTCGGCGTCTGCCGCCTGATCGGCACCAACCGCCTGAGCCAGCGCCCGATCGCGCAGAGCCTGTGCCCGGGCCGGCGTCCGGTTCAGAACCTCGATGGACGACACGCCGCCCCTGAGTAGCGCATGGACCGCCGCTCGGGCCGCCCCCCCGGCGCCCAGGAGGAGCACGCGCGCGCGCCGCGGTCGGAAGCCGATGCGGGAGAAGGCGATGTCGAGTCCGCCGATATCCGTGTTGTCTCCCGCGAGTTCGCCATCGGGTCGCCGCCACCAGCAGTTGCACGCCCCGGTCGCCCGCACTGCGGCGCTCGGTCGCGCAAGCGCCCGGGCCGCCCGAGGCTTGTGCGGGAGCGTCACGTTTCCGCCCGCCAAGTCGGCCCTCCGCATCACCGGCCCGACCTCCCCGGGAGCGGTCCGCCGGGCGATGTACTCCGCGTCGAGGCCCAGGACTTCGAAGGCCGCGAGGTGCATCGCGGGTGAAATCGAGTGCCGCACGGGATCCCCGAGGAGCGCGAAGCGGAGCGTCACGACCCGGGCCCCTCTCGTTCTCTCCGTACTTCGCCGAGCACGTCGAAGAGCCCCCGCATGGCACGCGTCAGTAACCTCCGGGTCGCTTCATACGCGTCGACATCTCCGCCGTACGGATCCGGGATCCCACGCCCGCGCCACTCGTCGTCCGCGGACAGGAAATCCGTCATGACGCGCACCGCCGCACCTGGAGCCAGGCCCGCGGCCACCCGGGCATGGGACGCTTCCATGCCGATGACCAGATCGGCCCATTCGAGCAGTTCGAGCGAGAGCTCCCGGGAGCCGTGCGGCGCAAGGTCGAGTCCGTGTGCGGCGGCCACAGCGATGCCGGGACCCGAGGCCGCCCGGCCAGGAAACGCGAAGGTGCCCGCCGATGCGCAGGAGACCTCTGCCCACCCGCGCGCGTCCGCCTCCGCCCGCGCGATCACTTCGGCCAGCGGGCTGCGGCAGATGTTGCCGGTGCAGACGAAGAGGAGGTTCATCGAGAGAGGGCTCTGGTCACGTCCGTCGCGGGTACGGCGCCTTCCCGCAGGACTTCGACGCCCTCCCTCGTCGCGCGTACGAGGGTGGACGGGGTCGAACCGACGAGATCGCCCGCGTCGAGCCAGCCCAGGGTTCCAGCCGCGGGTCCGACCCGGGACAGCGCGGCGCGCACCTCGCGGCCCGTCCTCGCCGGGGGCCTCCCCGTCTCGTTCAGACTCGTGGAGGTCAGCAGCCCGCCGGCCCGGTCGAGGAGGCGTCGCACGACCGGATGGGGGTCGACGCGCACCGCGACTCCGGTATCGCCCCCGTCTTCCAGCACCAGGGTCAGCGCCCCCGGCCAGAAGGCGTCGGCAAGGCGGCGTGCCGCCTCCGTCCACCGTGCCCCGGGCAGCGCTTCACGGAGCGCTTCGCGGCTCGCGGCAAGCCGAATCAGGGGCCCCGGCGGCCGACGCTTGATCGCGGCGATGCGTGCGTCGACATCCGGCCGCGGCCGGCCGCCCAGCCCGTACACCGTCGAAGTCGGGTGCGCCACCACACCTCCTGCATCGAGAAGCGCCGCCGCCCGGTCCAGCGCGTCATCCTCCGTCGCCAGCGCCCTGCCCGGCCCGGCCGACGCCCCCGACGCCGAAGCGCCCGCCCACTCCCGCCATTTCACCACGTCGAACTCGCTCCCGCCCCTGCCGGCACCACGTCACGCGGACACCGCATTAGTTCCCCGCAGCGATCAACCCGGTCTCAACCATGGCCCGCGCCAGCGCCAGGTCGCGCGCGGTCGTGATCTTCAGGTTGGCCGCGTCCCCCTCCACCGTGGACACGTCGATCCCCAGCCGCTCGCACAACAGCGCGTCGTCCGTCAGCGCGGCGTGGTCCTGCGCTTCCCATGCGTCCGCATCGTCGAGCGCGTGGGTACGTCTAAGGACCTCGACGGGAAACCCCTGCGGCGTCTGTACGCGACGGAGCCGTTCGCGCGGTACCGTCTCCTGGATCCAGCCGCCCTCGTCCACGCGCTTCACCGTGTCTTCGACGGCGACCGCCGGCACCACCGGTCCGTTGCGAGCCTCGTTCGCAACGCGCGAAACGAGCTCGGCCGACACGAACGGACGCGCCCCATCGTGCACGAGCACGGTCTCGACGTTCCCCGCCAGCGCCGCGGCGCCCGCGCGCACGGAATCGGCCCGGAAGACGCCGCCCGGCACGACGAGCACCCCATCCGGAAGCCATGCCGGGGGCGAGGCCGCCCGCTGCGGCGCCAGCACGACCACGACCCGATCGATGTCGGGATGATCCACGAGCGTCCGCACCGACCAGGCGAGCACGGGCATGCCGCAGAGGTCGACGAACTGCTTGGGCTGCAACGCGCCGAAGCGATGTCCCTGCCCCGCCGCGACGACGATGGCCCCGACGCCGCGGGGGGCGGCCGGGCCTCCCGCCGGCACTAGTCGGGTTCCGGGCGGCGGCTCACGGACTCGAACGCCGTGAAGGCCTTGTGGAAGTAGAGTTCAACGGTTCCAGTCGGCCCGTTGCGCTGCTTGCCCACGATGAGTTCGGCCTTCCCCGCCAATCCCCGTTCCTCCACCTCTTCCGGCTTGCGGTGCATCTCCTCGCGGAAGATGAAGAGGACGACGTCCGCATCCTGCTCGATCGCGCCCGACTCGCGCAGGTCGGAGAGCCGCGGCCGGTTCCCTTCGCGCTGTTCGGGCGCCCGCGAGAGCTGCGAGAGCGCGAGGAGGGGCACGCCGACTTCCTTCGCGATCGCCTTCAACGACCGGGAGATCGCGCTGATCTCCTGCTGGCGGTTCTCGATCCGCGCGCCGCCGGACATCAACTGCAGGTAGTCGAGTACGACGAGCCCGACGCCGACCTCGGCGTGGAGGCGCCGCACTTTGGCGCGGAGTTCGATGGGCGAGATCGCGGGGGTATCGTCGATCCAGATCGGGGCCGTGTTGAGGTGTCCGGCCCCGCTCGCCAGCCGCGTGAAGTCGTCGGACGACAACCGCCCAGTCCGGATCCGACTCGAATCCACCTTGGACTCCGCGCTCAGCATGCGCTGGACGAGCGACTCTCTCGACATTTCGAGCGAGAAGATCGCCACCGGAACGTCCTCTCCGATCGCCGTATGCTGGGCGATGTTCAGGGCGAGGGCCGTCTTGCCCATGGAGGGGCGCCCGGCGAGGACGACGAGGTCGGCAGGCTGGAACCCCGCCGTCATCCGGTCGAGATCGGGGAACCCGGACGCGACCCCGGTAATCGAACCCGGGTTCCGTACCAGTTCGTCGATCCGGTCCATCGTGGAGCGCAGCACTTCCTTGATGCGGACGAAGCTCCCGCGCTGCTCTGCCTGCGAGATCTCGAAGATCCTCTGTTCCGCGCGGTCGAGCGTCTCGTCGACCTCGCCCGACCCCGCTCCATAGGCGTCCTGGATGATCTCGGTGGCGCTGGAGATGAGCCGCCGGAGCACGGTCTTGTCACGCAGAATCCGGCAATGGTGGCCAACGTTGGCGGCCGTGGGCACCGCGTCCACGAGTTTCGCGAGGTACGCCATCCCCCCGACGGCGTCGAGCTCCGCGGCCGTCTGCAGTTCGTCCGCGAGCGTGACGGCGTCGATCACGTCGCCGCGCCCGTAGAGGCGCACCATCGCGCGGAAAATCCGGCGGTTGCCCTCCCTGTGGAAGGCGGAATCGTCGATCTGTTCGAGGGCGACGGCGACGGAATCGCCATCGATGAGCATCGCCCCGAGGACCGAGATTTCGGCCTCCTCGGACCAGGGGGTTCGCCGGGCCTCGATGGCGTCGCCGGGCAGGCTGATCGCCGTATCAGCCAAGGCGGACCTCGCCCTCTCCGGCGCCGTCAAGCATGCGGCGCACGAGCTGCAGATCCTCCCACGTCGGCCGAATCCAACCCGGGTTGCGGAGCAGCGCCGCCGGGTGGTAGGTGACGACGACGGGATACCCGGAATAGCGGTGCACGGCGCCCCGAAGCCGCCCCAGTGCCGACTTCGTTTCGAGCAGCGTGCGCGCGGCGAAGGCGCCGAAGGCGATGATCACCTCGGGTTCGATGAGCGCAAGTTGCCTCAGGAGATAGGGAGAGCAGGCCGCGACCTCCTCGGGGAGCGGGTCTCGGTTCCGGGGTGGCCGGGACTTCAGCACGTTGCAGATATAGACGGACTTCCGCGGCAGCCCGATCGACAGCAGCAGACGGTCGAGCAGACCGCCGGCGCGGCCGACGAAGGGGCGGCCGGTCTCATCCTCGCGCGCCCCGGGCGCCTCCCCGACGCACACGACGCGGGCGTCCGCCGCCCCCTCGCCGAACACAGGCTTCTTCCGCGATTCGTGGAGCGTGCAGCGGGAGCAGGAGGCGACGAGCGCGGCAAGCGCCCCCAGGTCCGCCGCTTCCGCGATCATCCGCTCGGTCACCGCGGGGCCGGGGCTCGCTCCCGCGCCCGGGAGAGCGGCAACTCCGTCAGGGAGGGCGGCAGCGTCTGCTCGCGCCGGGTGTCGGGCGGCGACCAGGCCGCGCACGACCTCTTCGCGCGTCGCATGTTCGAGCATGAGCGCGTTCCCCTCCGCGGCGAGGGTCTGCTCGATGAAGGTGCGCGCGAGTGCCCGGGCTTCGGCATCCGGCGGGTTCACCTCCGAGCCGCCGCGGGGATCACGGCTTCGATCCGGTCGAGCAGCGCGTCCGCCAGTTCGGTTTTCTTCGCCACAGGCAACTCCTCGACCCTTCCGCTCCGATCGATCAACGTGATGCGGTTCGTCTCGGACTCGAATCCCGCGCCCGGCTCCACGGCCGAGTTCACCGCCACGAGTTGCATGCCCTTCCGCTCGAGCTTCTCCCGTCCGCGGGCGAGAAGGTCCTCCGTCTCAAGGGCAAAACCCAGAGTAAAGACTCCCTTCCGTTCGCGGAACGCCCGCGTCTCCAGCAGCAGGTCCGGTCCGGCCCGGAGCGCGAGTTCGAACCCCTTCCCGGCACTGTCCATCTTCTTGATCTTCGAGTCCGCCGGGCGAGCCGGTTCGAAATCTCCGACGGCGGCGGCCATCAACAGGATGTCCGCATCCGTCAACGCGGTCTCCAGCGCGGCGAGCATCTCGCCAGCCGTCTCGACCTCCACCACATCGGGCCCCGCGGGTCGCGGCATCGGCCCGGGTCCGCTGATAAGGGTGACATCGCCGCCGCGCCGCCAGGCGGCCTCGGCGAGCGCAAAGCCCATGCGCCCCGAGGAGCGGTTCGTGATGAAGCGGACGGGATCCAGCGCGGCCCTCGTCGGCCCCGCCGTCGCGACCACTCTGCGCCCGTGCAGGCCGGTCGCCGTCTCGAGCGCCCGTCCGATCCGCGGCAGGATCTCCTCGGGCTCGAGCAGCCGCCCCGGCCCGCTTTCCCCCTCCGCGAGCGGACCATCGGCCGGCCCCGCGATCCCATAGCCGGCGTCGACCAGCCGCGAGACGTTCGCCTGCGTAATCGGATGTTCCCACATCCGCGTGTTCATGGCGGGACAGACGATCACCGGCGAGCGCGAGGCCAGCACGGCGGTCGTCGCCAGATCGTCCGCGGCCCCGGCCGCCAGCCTGGAGATGAGGTTGGCCGTCGCGGGCGCGACGACGACGACATCGGCTTCGAGCCCGAGATCCAGGTGCGCCATGGGCCGCTCCCACAGCGACGCGTGGCAGGGGCGGCCGGTAATCCCCTCGAAGGTGACGCGTCCGATGAAGCGCTCGGCCGACGCAGTCAGGATGACCTCGACCCCGGCACCGGCCTCGATCAGGCGGCGGACGAGGATGGCGCTCTTGTACGCGGCGATCCCGCCGGATACGACGAGCAGCACGCGACGACCGTCAAAGGGCCGCACGGGCTGCTGCTAGGGAATGAGCGTGGGGCGCGCCCGGACGAGCCGGTATTGCAGCTTCTTCTCTTCCGAGGTCAGCGCGTCCGCGGCGACGGTTGTCAGCTTCTCCGCGCCGTACGGCGAGCGTTCGAGCGGGAGGGCGTTGAGTTCGCGCGCATACTTCGCGGCGACGAGCACACCCAGATACTTGTTGGTCGCCGCCTTCGCCACGGCGTCCGGGGTAAACACCTTCATTCTATCTCTCCCTCGACTCTCCCTTGACCATCACGGTCCAGCGCGTTCCATGAGAATCCCGCGACGCGGGCCCGTCCGGACGACAGCGCCCGCCCAGGAATCTACCACATGCGTCACAGCGCATCCAACTCCCCGATGATGCGCTTCACGTATCGCCGATCCGCCGCCCCGAGTCGCCGGCCGGGCGCCAGTCCCTCCGCCACCCGCGCGGACACCTCTACCACCGCCTCCTCGATACGATCGTTGACGACGAGCCGGTCGAACTCCGCCGCGGCCTTCAGCTCCGACCGGGCGTTCGCGAGCCGGTGCCGAAGCTGTTCCGGGCTCTCGCTGCCCCGTCCCTTGAGCTGCCGCGCAATCCGCTCTCCGGTGGGAGGGACGATGAAGATGGAGAGGACTTCCGCGACGGTCTCCCACACCTGGCGGGCCCCCTGCACGTCGATGTCCAGCAGGAGATGCGCGCCCCCTTCCCGTGCCCGGTGGAGGTTTTCGCGCGGCGTCCCGTAGCGTTCGCCGTGGACCGTCGCGTGTTCGAGCATGGCGCCCGAGTCCACGAGCGCCTCAAAGCGGCTTCGCGAGACGAACCGGTAATCCACGCCGTCCCGCTCCCGTGCGCGCGGCGCCCGCGTCGTCATCGAGACCGAGAACAGGAAGCCGGGCGAGCGGGGTTCGGCGAGCAACCGGTCGCGGATCGTCGTCTTCCCCGCCCCGGAGGGGCCGGAGAGAATGACGGGGAAGAGGGAGTCGGGCCCGGATTCCGCCGGGATCACTCGACGTTCTCCACCTGTTCCCGGAGACGCTCGATCTCGTTCTTCGCTTCCACCACAAGTCTCGATATGCGGGAGTCGTTCGCCTTCGCGCCCAGCGTGTTGAATTCGCGCTGCAGCTCCTGCACGAGAAAGCCGAGGCGCCGCCCCACCGGCTCGTCGACCGGGGCATCGAGGAACTCCTCGAAGGCTTCCACGTGCGAGCGGGCGCGCACGAGTTCCTCGCTGATCTCCCAGCGGTCGGCGATGAGGGCGATCTCGCGCAGCAGCCGATCCTCGTCCAAACCCTTCCCCGCCAGGTCCGCGACCGCGTCCTGGAGACGGCGCCGCTCGCGCTCAAGCCGTTGCGGCGCCAACGCCTCGGCGCGATCGACCGCCTGCCGGAGCCCGGCCAGCCGCCCCCGAAGGTCGACCTCGAGCCGAGCCCCCTCCCGGTCCCGCATCTCCACCAACAGGTCGAGCGCCTCCGCCGCCGCCTGTTTCACATCGTCCGTCTCCGGCACGAACTCCGCGCCCTCGCCGCCCGCCCTCCGGAGGATTCCGCCCACGCCCAGCAGCGAAACCATGTCCGGTTCGCCGGACACCCCGAAGTCGTCGCGGAGCCGTGCGCACGCATCGAGCACCTCCCGTACGCGCGCCTCGTCCAGGCTCGCGCCTTGCGCCTCCGGCGTGCCCTCCACGCGAATGAAGAGATCCAGGCGGCCGCGGCGAGCCCGGGATTCCGCGACCGCGCGAAGGTCGCCCTCCGAGCGCTCCACGCCGGGGGGCGCTTTCACCACGACCTTCAGCCCCCGGGAGTTCACCGAGCGCGCTTCGACGGTGACTGCCCCGGTCTCCCGCGTCACCGTCGCCGAGCCGTAGCCGGTCATGCTCCGAATCACTTCGACCTCTCCCGCCGCGGCACTCGCGCGGTCAATTGAAGAAGTCCCAACGAAGTCCGTACACGTTGAGCTGCCGCGGGAACCCCGCCCCCTGGAAATCTCCGAGTCGATCCGCCCCCAGGTTGCCGAAACGCCAGAAGAACCGAAAGTCGGCGATCTTGAACATCAGGTGCCCGCCCATCCAGCTGTCCGCGTCCAGCATCACCGGGTCGGGCGAGCCGGGGACGGGGACCAGGCGCTCACCGCGGCGGTCGATGTGCAGCGACACCCAGATCCGGAGGTTCTCGTCGAAAAAGGTGTCGGTCAGGTACAGCTCCGTGCGGAACAGGCGGTCGGGAAGGAAGAGGGTTTCGGCGCCCCGGGAGTCGAACTTCCGCCATGAGGCGCGGAGGCGGATCGGTTCCACGCCCCGAAGCAGCACGCCGAGGGGCACGACCGGCCCGTCGAAGCGCACCTCCAGCGAGGTGATGTCCACTTCCCCCGAGTCGGCGACGACGAGGCCGTCGAAGGGGGCGCCGAAGCCGACCTGCCCGTCCATCCACTGCTCCGAGTAGCGGCCGGCGAGGTTGAACGGCCCGATCTCGAAGGCCGCGGAGGCGCCGCGGGAATCGAAGCGCAAGCTGTCGGCGAGCGGAAATTCCGAGGTCTCCAGGCTGTCGAGCGCGGGATGCCGGGGGAAGCCGACGCCCCGGGTGCCCTCCGCGGTGAAGGCCCGCAACTCGATCGGAAACAGGAGCGTTTCCCGGAAGGCCGCCCCCGCCCGCCAGGACTCTGTCGGAAACTCGTTCCAGCTCGCAAGCTCCGCCCCTCCCTCGAGCGTCAGGGGGCCGATGGGTTGCCAGGCGGACAGATCCGCGAGACGCGATGCGTAGACGCCGCGCCCGGCGAAGCGGAGGCCCATCGAGATGCCTCCCGATCCAGGTCGCGCGGAGAACCGCAGGCCGACGCCATCCGCGCCCCGCTGAGGCGGCGAAATGCTGTCGGGCAGATTGGCGACCACATCCGTGAAGCTCGTGGCCTGCCCGTAGGCCTCGAGCTGGGCCCGTTCGCCGAGGTTCCCCCGCGTCCGGAGCACGAGTTCCCGGCGCGAAAAATGCAGCGTGTCGAGTCCGGTGCGTTCGATGTTCTCTGAACGATAGTCGAGCTGAACCCCGAAATCGTTCGAACGCGGCATCCACGACAAGCGCCCCTGCACCGCGAATCGGTCCTGGTTGTTCTGCCGGTCGCGAACGTCGTAGCGCTCGAAGGAAGCTTCCACGTTGGACGCCCCGCCCAGCGAGTTGGCGAAGACGGCGTCGAGGATCTCGGCGCGCGGGGTCCCGGTGATCCCGCTGACGCGCGAGTAGGCCTGGACTCCGTCGTGGCGGATGAGGTCGACGTCGATGACGAGACCGTCCGCTCCGCGGTACACGCGCACCCGGTCGACGTAGTTCAACGACACGCGCCGGAGGTCCGCCTGGGTGCGGGAGAGGGGGAGGACTTCGCGGCCGTCGATGTAGAGGGTCACGAGCCCCGGCCCGAAGCCGCCGTTGAAGACGTGGTGCGGCCCCTGGAAGAACTCGCCGCGAACGCCCGTGATGCCCGGAACGTGCTCGAGCAGGAGTTCGATGAGGGTGAACGAAGGGGACGAGTGCACGCACTCCCGGTCGCAATCGAAGATCTCGTGCGTCGGGCCGCGCAGCCCCGTCAGCCGCCCCGGAAAGCTCTGGGCCCGCCCCCGCACGCTGTCCGCGAACGCCGCGAGGACGGAATCGGGAACGACCTCCAGGCTGTCCGCAACCGGCGGCAGGCTGTCCGGGACGGGCGGCTCCTGCGCGTGCGCCGTCGAGGCTTCACCGACCGCGAGCAGCAGCGCGCCCAGCAGCCGGACGACGAGTTTCGTCACCCTCGCTCGCGGACGCGCAGCCATTCATGAACGAGCCGGACCCCCACCCCTGTGGCTCCCTTCGGCTGCCAGCCGCGCGCTTCCTTCGCCCACGCCGTACCCGCGATGTCGAGATGGGCCCAGGGCACGTCATCCGAGACGAACTCGCGCAGGAACCAGCCCGCGGTGATCGTCCCCGCGCCCCGGCCGCCGATGTTCTTGATGTCCGCGATCTCGGAGTCGAGTTGCGCCCGATACGCCTTCCACAGCGGCAGGGGCCACGTCCGTTCCCCCGTCGCCTCGCCGGCCTCCGACAGTTCGTCCGCGATGCCCCCGTCGTTCGCGAGCACCGCCACCGCGTGGTGGCCGAGGGCGATGACGCAGGCCCCCGTCAGCGTGGCCATGTCGACGATCGCGACCGGATCCAGCCGCTGCGCGTAGGTAAGGGCGTCCGACAGGATGAGGCGGCCCTCGGCATCCGTGTTGATAACCTCGATCGACTTGCCGGAGAGGCCGCGGATCACGTCTCCCGGCTTCACCGCATCTCCCGCCGGGAGGTTCTCCGTGGCGGGCACGAGGCCGATCACCCGCTGCGGGATATCGAGGCGCGCCGCCGCGATCAGAACGCCGAACACGGCCGCGGCGCCCGCCATGTCGTACTTCATGTCCTCCATCCCCGATGCGGGCTTGAGCGAGATCCCGCCCGCATCGAAGGTCACTCCCTTGCCGACGACGACGACGGGGTCGCCGCCCGACCCTTCGTGCTCCATCTCGATGAACCGTGGTTCCTCGACCGACCCGCGGGCCACGGTGAGGAGACCTCCGAATCCTTCCTCCTCCAGCCGCTCCCGGTCCCGCACCTCGACCCGGAAGCCGTATTCTCCCGCCAGTCGCTCCGCCTCGGCCGCGAGGTAGCGCGGCGTCGCCACGTTGCCCGGCAGCGTCACGAGTTCGCGCGTGGCGTTCTGCGCCTCGGCGAGCACGCAGCCCCGCCGCACGGCGGCCTCGGCTTCGGCACCGGCCCCGCCCCCCGCGATGAGGACCCGCTCTTCCGGGGCGGCGGGGCGGCCCTCCGCGTCGCGGAGCCCGTCGTAACGCCAGTCCCCCAATGCGAGTCCCTCGGCGGACGCCTGCCATACCGCGACGTCCGCCGCCTCCGGCACGCGGAACCCGACGGACCCGAGACCGCGCTCGCGCGCCGCCCTGACCCCGGCCCCCGCCGCCCGCCGACACGACTCGGCCGGCGGCCGCGCTCCCGCGTCGAGGCGAACGACGAAGA
>VXQX01000016.1:6826-22181 GCA_009838765.1 Gemmatimonadales bacterium | reverse complement strand
CGTAGCGGTACGCCGTGCGCCACGGCGTCTCGAACACCGCCAGCGGCTCGCGGTCCAGATGGCGGCTCTTCCGGTTCCCCCTCGGTGGCCCGAACACGGGCGCGAGGCACGCCGCGAGGCCGGCCGATACGAACACCTTCCGCACCTGCCGCTTGCGCGGCTGCGCCGGGAGCCGGGCGAACCACGCGGGCATCTGGCCGTAGCCCTCCCGGATGACCTTCGCGTCGTGCGCTGCGAACAGCCGCCGCACATCCCCGTCCAGCCGCTCGATCCCTTCGAGTTCGCCGTGGATTGCCACGGTGAGCGACGCCTCGCCGTAGGCCACGCCGTCGGCTTCGAGTTCGACGAGCGCCGCTCCCAGACGGTCGGACTCGGCGGCAGCGGCGGAATCGACCATCGCCGCCGCCGTACCCTGGGCGTCCTGCGCGTGCGCCATCATCGAGTAGCGTCGAGAGAAGTAGTGGCGCTGCGCGCTCCGGATCCGCCGCCGCGCAGCCTCGGCCGACCACGGCCGCCATTCGAGCGAGACGGTCGTCACCGCGTCGAGGCAGTAGAGGTCCCGGAGCAGGTTCGCGTGCGCCTGCCCGGGCGGCGACAGCAGCGAATAGAGGATCACCGGCTCGCCGTCGAGCCGAAGGTGCGACCGCTCCGCCTCCAGCTCCGAGACCGCGAGCCGCCAGTTCATGCCGCTGCCCGTCGAGCCGTCCCAGAACGTGCCGGGGCGGTTGACGAGTTCGGACAGAAGCCGGGAAGCCTCGACGGCTCCCAGCATCTCGACGGGCGTGTGCTCGGCCACCAGCGACCAGCCCGCGTCGATCATCGCCCGGAACCGGCCCGCGGCCGCCTCGATCTCCGAGGCCAGATAGGTGGCTGCCGTCTTGCTGCGGCGCTTCCGGATTCGCGCGAGCTGCGACAAGATTCCCGGCCCGGAACCTCCACCCGCCGGGCGGAGGCCCGGGTCTTGCGACCAGACCACGAACGCTTCGAGCCGCTGGACGCGCCCGGCGAGGAACGCGCTTCGCTTGCGACCCGACAGGGACGCGATGTCGGAGCCGCGGTCGTCTGGATCCTCGGCGAGACTGGGACGCCGGAGCATGTGGAACTGGAGGCGCGTGTCGGAACCGAGCCCCGACATCAACCGCTGCCAGAGCCCGAGCACCCGGTCGATCTGCTCAGGCGTGCGCCCGTCCACTGCGGCGGGCCGGATCCGGCCCGCCGCGACCAACTCGCCCGCACGGGTCAGACAGGTGCGGCCATCGTCGAGCCAGCCCCAATAGGGCAGCTCTTCGGCCAGCGACCCCGCCGCCTCGTAGGCCCGGCGTTCCTCCGCGACCCTCACTTCGAGTCCGTCCGGATGCGGAGATGCCAGGGCTCGGCCGCCCACTTGCCCGGATCGTACCGCGCCGGATAACGGGCGGCGGTCCGCAGCACCGAAAGCATCGCCGGGTCCCTCCGGCCCGCGAGCCAGCCCGCGCCGTAGCAGCCCGCGAACACCAGGCCGCCCCCCGAGAGCGAAGCCGTCGCGTTCCACACCGCGACCGCCAGCGTCGCGCCCAGCAGAAACAGCCGCCGCTCCACGCCCAGCACCGTCAGCGGACGGTTCAGCGCCGCGTAACCGGCCCAGCGCCCGAGACCCCGCATCAGAACAGCCAGCCCAGGAAGTTCACCGCGCCCACGGCCATCCCGATCCCGAAGATGATTCCGGCCAGCGTACGCTTGCTCCCGCCCTCGCCGAACGCGAACATCAGCCCGCCCACCACGATCGCGATCAGCGACAGCCCGCGCGCGATCGGCCCCGTGAACTGCGTCTGAAGCTCGTTCACCGCGTCCACCCAAGGGCTCGTGCCCTGCGCGTTGAGCGCGCCGGGCGTCAGCATGAGCAGCACGGCCCACGCGGCTCCCCGCACCGTCGTCAGCAACGTTCTCATCGTTTCCTTCCTTTCCCTGAGGGGTTCAATGGGCGACGGTCTCTCCGACGCCCCGGCTTGCCACGATCCGTTCGCGGATCCACTGGTCGATCTCTGCCTCGATCCAGCCCTGCACGCGCTCGCCCAGCGCGATCGGCTGAGGGAAGATCCCCTGTTTGACCCACCTTCGGATCGTGCTTCGCGAGAGGCTGGTCCGGGCCTGCACTTCCGACATCCGCAGGAAGCGGGTCGGCGGTCCCATTTGCTGTTCGGGGTTCTCGGTCATGCTTCTCCTCCTGGTCGTGCCTCCCCGTTCGCGTTGATGGCGTCCGCTACGAAGGGCGAGGGGGGAGGATCCCGGGCACCACCTGTCTCCCGGCCGTGGTTGCCGATGAACGCCAGAACCCGGTCCGCCGTCCTGAGCGACCGCGAACATCCGGCCTCGATCCGGCGCGGCAGACCCGGATTGCCCAGTGCCCCCTTGCCCAATGGCGAAGGCCTCAGGCCCGGCCATTCGCGAAACGCGTTCACCCGCGATTTGAATAGCTCCTCCAGCGTTGCCATGACCGCCGTTTCTTCTGCGTCGATGCCCATAACGGTGAATGCATGTTTTCAAGAGCGTCAACTGCTGATAGATCGGCTAAGTGGTTATGGGGTATCATGATGGGTCATGTTGGGTCAGGCTTTTCGGAAGGCTCCGCCAATGGGGCGGCGAAACACCCCCGTTGGAACTCCAGAAGCGGCGATGCGAAGCTCGGCCACACGGTCGGCCCCCGTGGGGCGGAACATGGCCGGAATGGCCGGAAGGGAGGACCGGAGAGACGGGTTGGTCCGTCGTACATCGCGGGCAGGGACACATGGCGGCGGGCGGGGGCCGGGCCGTTCGCTCCCGAGAGTCGCTACAGTGCGGACTCCCCATATATTGATTGGACCGCTTCGACTTGCGACGGAGAACGCGAACGCGATGATACAGCCTGCCTTGGGCGGATCCATGGAGCATGCCGAGGCCACGCCGTTACGGGGGGACGACCTGCTGCACCTCGGCGACCGCGCCGCGGTGGTCCGGTCGCTATCCCGCCTCGTGCGCTCGGATCGGCTCCCGCGCATCCCCCGGGGAGTCTACATGCCGGTAGGGGCAGCTAACCCATGAGTCGCCGCGAGCGGCTGGTCCGGACCATCCTCGGGGGCCGCTCGGACGCGAACATCCGATTCGATGAACTTCGGGCGCTGATGCGGTATCTTGGATTCGACGAGCGCGTGCGCGGCAGCCACCACCTATTCGACAAGGAAGGGGTCGTGGAGATCGTCAACCTCCAGAGGCGGGGCGGCCATGCCAAGCCCTACCAGGTGAGGCAGGTTCGGCGGTTGATCCTCAAGTACAAGCTGGGAGCGGACTGATGTTCAAATACGAGATCATCCTCTACTGGAGCAACGAGGACGAGGCGTTCGTCGCGGAGGCGCCCGAGTTGCCCGGATGCATGGCGCACGGAGCCGACCAGGAGACCGCGTTGGGAAACATCAAGGATGCGATGCGGTTCTGGATCGACCGGGCGCGGGAGTTGGGGCGGCCCGTTCCGGAGCCCAAGGGCGAGCGCCTCATGCTCGCATGATTCGCCCCATGCGTCCAGCAGACGATTCTCTCCGGTTCCTCCGGGTGGGTTTCCACCGGTTGCCTTCGCCAGAGCGGTTGGCTTCGGAAGGCCGTCGTCCGTGAGCCCTTCGACCGTGCTCATTCGATGCTGCGCCATGAACGGGGCCGGGACCGACGCGCCGTTGGCGACGGGTCGGTAGCGATCCGCAAATGGATGTCTTCGCCTTTCGCGACGAGCTCGTCGCTGAGTATTCGAGGTTCTCCCGGAGCTTCACGCGCATACGCGCCCCCGACATCTCGCGCGCGGTGGACGCGGCCTACGCTGCGGGCCGGTTCTGGCCCGCACCGCTCATCCAGCTGAATCCGGGCTTCGAGCCCGGCGGCTGGATCGACGAGCTTGTCTCCGAGGGCATACTCGATCCCGAGTGCGCGAACATCTTCCGGCTCAAGAACAAGAACGACGAATTCGGCAAGCCACTCCGTCTCCACCGGCACCAGACCGACGCGATCGAGATCGCCAGTCGGCGCGAGAGCTACGTGCTGACGACCGGCACGGGGTCGGGCAAATCGCTCGCCTATTTCATCCCCATCGTGGACGATGTGCTGCGGCGCCGGAAGGTCGGGAAAGGCAACAAGGGCATCAGCGCGATCGTCGTCTATCCGATGAACGCGCTCTGCAACAGCCAGCGCGAGGAACTCGACAGGTTCCTTAGGCTCGGCTACGGCGAAGGCTCCGAGCCGGTCACGTTTGCGCGCTACACGGGCCAGGAATCGAACGAGGAGCGCGAACGGATCGCCAAGAACCCACCGGACATCCTGCTCACGAACTACGTCATGCTCGAACTCCTCATGACGAGGTTCCACGAGACGGACAAGGCGGTGCGCCGCCACGCCGAGGGGTTGAGGTTTCTGGTGCTGGACGAGCTTCACACCTACCGGGGCCGGCAGGGCGCGGACGTGGCCATGCTCGTGCGCCGCGTGCGTGAACGGTTCAACGACCGGCTGCTCTGCATCGGCACCTCCGCGACGATGGCCTCGGAGGGCTCGGAGGAGTCGCGAAACGAGGCGGTGGCGGACATCGCGAGCCAGCTGTTCGGCGCACCGGTTGATTCGGCCAACGTGGTGACGGAGACGCTCCGGCCCGTGACCGAACGGTCCGATGTCGTGAGCGGATCCGATCTTCGGGCGGCCGTCGAGGCGGGCATCCCGCGCGACCCCGACTACGATAAGTTGTCGGAGCACGCGTTGACGGCTTGGGTCGAACACAAGCTCGGCTTGGAAGAGCGGGACGGGAAGCTCGTTCGGCTCTCGCGTCCTCTCTCGATCCACAAGGCGTCCGAGGTTCTGGCGGCCGACAGCGGTCTCGAAGCGGAACACTGCCGGCGCCACCTTGCCGATTTCCTGCTGGCCGCGCACCGGAGCCGGAACGACAAGGGAAGGAGCCTCTTCGCCTTCCGGCTCCATCAGTTCATCAGCGGCGCATGGAACGTGTATGCGACGCTCGAAGGTCCGGGCGAGCGATATGTGACGCTCGACGGCCAACATTTCAAGCCGGGAGACCGCGAACGGCCGCTCTGGTCGCTCTCCTTCTGCCGGACGTGCGGACAGGAATACGTGCCCGTTTGGGCCAGCCTGTCCGGGAGGGAGCCACGCGCCTTCGAGCCGCGCGAGCTGTCCGAAAGGTCCACCGACGAGGAGGATGTCGAGTACGGCTACCTCATGCCCGATCCGGCCGGGATGTTCGACGCCTCGGACCTTGACCGGTACCCGGAGGACTGGTTGGAACACCCCGGCGGCGAGGCGCGGCTGAAGCGGCATTTCCGCAGCCGCCGCCCCCGTTGGGTGCGGGTCGAGCCCAATGGGTCAGTCACGGGCGACGGCTTGGCGGCGCACTACGTCCCGGAGGCGTTCCGGTTCTGCCTCAACCCCGACTGCGACGCGCGCTTCGACGGCACGGTGCGAAACGAGTTCACGAAGCTGTCGGGCCTGTCCAGCGAGGGCCGGAGTTCGGCGACCACGATCCTGGCGCTGTCCGCGCTCAAGCACCTGATCGGCACCGATCTCGACGAGCGGACGAAGAAGCTGCTGGCGTTCACCGACAACCGGCAGGACGCGAGCCTTCAGGCGGGCCATTTCAACGACTTCGTGCAGATCCTGCTGCTGCGGGGCGCGCTACTCGCGGCGATGCGCGGCGCGGGCGGCGAGCCCCTGACCGACGAGGTCCTGACCCAGAAGGTGCTTACCCATCTGCGTCTCGATCCCTCGGACTACTCCGCCAACCCCTCGGCCAAGGGCGTCAAGGCCCAGAACACGCTCAAGGCGCTCCGCGACGTGCTCGGCTACCGGCTCTACTTCGACCTGCAACGCGGCTGGCGGATCAACAACCCCAACATCGAGCAGCTCGGATTACTCGATATCGGCTACCGGGGGCTCGATGAATGCTGCCGGGATGAGGAGGAGTGGCGCGCCCGCCATCCCCTGCTCGGATCGATCTCGCCCGAGGTCCGGTTTGCCATCGTCCAAGAGCTTCTGGAACGCATGCGGAGGGCGCTCTGCATCAAGACGATCTACCTGGATCCGAACCACCAGGAGCGGATGCGCAACCGGAGCTACAACGAGTTGAAGGAGCCCTGGGGACTGTCCGAGGACGAGATCCCGTTCTCGCACGCCTACATGGTTCCGCGACCGAGCGCCCGCGGACGAAAGCCCGAGTACCGGACGCACTACGTATCCCACCGCTCGGCCTTCGGCCGCAAGGTCAAGTCCACCGAGTACTGGGGAACGGACAACCGGCATTATCCCAAGAAGTTCGACGAGAGCGTCTACAACGAAGTGATCGACGATGTGCTCGGTGTGTTGACCACATACGGCTACGTCGAGCCTTCCGAACTCGACGGCGGGCGCGTCGGATACCGCATCGACGGCTCGGCGCTAGAGTGGCGCTTGGCTTCAGGCGGTGGGGATGGGGACGAAGGCGAGGCGGAGGGCGTGAACCCGTTCTTCCGCGACCTCTACGAGAACGTAGCCGGACTCCTGGGCTCCGACGACCGGCTGTTCCACCGCCTGGAGGCTCGCGAGCACACGGCGCAGGTCGAATCGGAGGACCGCGAGGAGCGGGAACGCCGGTTCCGGCAGGGGCTCGCCGCCTCCGAAACCCGAGGCCTGCCCATCCTGTTCTGCTCGCCGACCATGGAACTCGGCGTGGACATCGCGACGCTCAACGCCGTCTACATGCGGAACGTGCCGCCGACTCCGGCCAATTACGCGCAGCGGAGCGGCCGGGCGGGCCGGAGCGGGCAGCCGGCGCTCGTCGTGACCTATTGCGCGGCGCGCTCCCCGCACGACCAGTACTTCTTCGCCGATCCGACTCGCGCGGTGGCGGGCGAGGTCAATCCGCCCAGCATCGATCTGGCCAACGAGGACCTGATCCGCAGCCACCTGCAAGCGGTCTGGCTGGGGGAGACGGGCGTGAAGCTCGGATCCTCGGTGCGCGACGTGCTCGACCGGGAACGGTCCGAGAAGCTGCCCCTCCACGAGGAGATCGCGGAGCAGATCGGCTCCGGCCTCGCCGTGAGTGAGGCGACGAGGCGCGCCGAACGCATCCTCGCCACCTTGGAGCAGGATCTTGCCGGGCGCGCGGCTCCGTGGTACACGGCCACCTGGCTGCCGGGCGCGATGAAGTCAGCGGAACGAAGGCTGGACGAATCGTTCGACCGGTGGCGCTCGCTGTTCCGCGCGACGGCGAGCCAGATCCGGGTCGCCAACGAGGTCATCAACAACGCAGCCGCGACCGAGAAGGAGCGCCGCCAGGCGAAGGCCCGGTACGACGAGGCCTACACGCAGCAGAATCTGCTTCTCGGCAGCCGGGCGACCATGAACTCCGACTTCTACACCTATCGCTATCTGGCCGCGGAGGGGTTCCTGCCCGGCTACAACTTCCCGCGCCTGCCGCTCATGGCGTTCATCCCCGGACGCCACAGGAGGGTGGCGCGCGACTCGTTCCTGAGCAGGCCGCGGTTCCTGGGGCTGACCGAGTTCGGGCCCCAGTCGATCATCTACCACGAGGGCAGCACGTACCGGGTCCGCCGCGCCATCCTGACGGTCGGCGACGAGGCGGCCGCGACGGCCACGTCGAGGCTGCCGGTCGAGGCCGCGCGGATCTGTCCGGCCTGCGGCTACGGGCATTTTGGGGACCAGAAGGAGTTCGAGCGCTGCGCCAACTGCGACGAACAGCTCGACGGAGGGCGTGCCGTTCTGAACCTCTACCGCATCGAGCAGGTCTCGACCCGGAGGGCGAACCGGATCACCTCTGACGAGGAGGAGCGCCAGCGCCAGGGTTACGAGATGGTGACCACGCTGCGGTTCAGCGAGGAGGAGGGACGCGCGCGCGTCGATGCGTTCGCCGTCGAGGAGGCCGGCGAGACGCTGCTCGAACTCCGGTACAGCCCGGCGGCGTGGCTGTGGCGCATCAACCTTGGCTGGCGCCGGAGGCGGGAGAAGTCCGTCTACGGCTTCAGCGTGGACACGAACACCGGCGAGTGGACCCGCGACCCGCAAGCGCCGACGGACGCCGAGGACGACCGGGTGGGCGGGGGAGGGACCGTCCAGCGCATCACGCCGTTCGTGCGCGACACCCGAAACGTCCTAATTCTGCGCCCGGGAATCGAACTTTCCGAGGCGGCCATGGTCTCGCTGCTATACGCGCTCAAGCGCGGCATCGAGCGCGAGTTCCAGCTCGAAGAGGCGGAGCTTGCCGCCGAACCGCTTCCCGACCGCGAGCACCGCGCGACGATCCTGTTCTACGAGGCCTCGGAAGGCGGCGCGGGCGTGCTCACGCGCATCGCGAGCGACCCCGGCGCGCTGGGGCGGATCGCCCGGCGGGCGCTCGATGTCTGCCACTACAAGTCGAAGTCGGGCGCCTGGAGCGGCGTGGATGATCTCGACAACGTCGAGCACGGGTGCGAGGCCGGATGCTACCGTTGTCTGCTCGGCTACTACAACCAGCCCGATCACTCGGTGATCGACCGGCGGAACGAGGAGATGCTCGACCTGTTCTGCCGCCTGATCCGCGGTGAGCGGAAGAGCCTGTCCGTGCCCGCGGCCGCAGGCGACACAGCGGCGGAGTTGAAGGCCTTCTCCGGCTCCTCGCTGGAGAAGGCTTGGCTCACGTTCGTCAGCCTCGGCGGCTACCGGCGGCCCGACAGGGTGCAACCCTATCTTGAGGAGTTCCGGACGCGGCCCGACTTCGCCTACTCCGGCCACCAGACGGTCGTGTTCATCGACGGCCCGCACCACGACGGGAAACTCAGGCGGCGCGCGGACGCGGAGACGACGCGCCGGCTGGAGAACGCGGGGTACACGGTCGTGCGGTTCGGAGCGGACCGGACGAAGTGGGAGGCCGTGCTGTGCGAATACGCCTGGGTCTTTGGACCGGGCACCGGTTCGTCGGCCGGATAGCGGGAACGGAGCGGCGCGCGGTGACGGATCCGGGGCTCGCATACAAGCCGGGAGATCTGGTCCGGGTTCGGGGCCGGGAATGGGTGGTCCTTCCGGAGACCGGCGAAGACCTCCTGCGCCTCCGTCCGCTGGGCGGGGCCGAGGACGACGCGACGCTCATCTATCTGCCGCTCGAACCCGAGCGGCCCGTGCCCGCCACGTTCGACCCGCCGAATCCCGATGCGCCCGGTTCCCTGGCGGCGGCACTGCTGCTCCGCGACGCGCTTCGCCTCAAGCTCCGGGCGGGGGCCGGTCCGTTCAGGAGCTTCGGCAACTTGAACGTCGAACCGCGCGCGTACCAGCTCGTTCCGCTGCTCATGGCGCTCAAGCTCGACCCCATCCGGCTCCTCGTGGCCGACGACGTGGGGATCGGCAAGACGATCGAGGCCGGACTCATCGCCCGCGAGCTTCTCGACCGAGGCGAGATCGAGCGGCTCACGGTCATCTGCCCGCCGCATCTCTGCGACCAGTGGCGGGCGGAACTCGGAGAGAAGTTCGCCATTGACGCGGAGGTCGTCCGCACCGGCACGGCGACGCGGCTAGAGCGAGGACTTCGGCCGGACGAGTCCGTCTTCGAGGTCTATCCGCACACCGTCGTCTCGCTCGACTACATCAAGTCGGACCGGCGGCGTAGCGACTTTCTCCGAGCCTGTCCCGAGTTCGTGATCGTCGACGAGGCGCACACCTGCGTGCGGGCGAACACGAACACCCGCCACCAGCGCTACCAGTTGCTCAAGGGGCTCGCCGAAGCGCGCCCGCCGAGGGGGATCGTGCTGCTGACCGCGACCCCGCACTCGGGCGACGACACGGCCTTCCACAACCTTCTGGGCCTTCTGGACCCGCGCTTCGAGCGGCTGGCCGACACACCCGAGGGCGACGCGCGCCGGGCGCTCCGCGAGGAACTCGCGCTGCACTTCGTCCAGCGCCGCCGCGGCGACATCGCCGAGTGGAGGGACGACACCCGCTTTCCCGTGCGGGAGACCCGCGAAGCCACCTACCGGCTCACCGGCGAATGGGGCCAGCTGTTCCAGCATGTGCTCGCCTATGCGAGGGAGATGGTCCGGCGCGCGGAAGGGGGCACGAAGCTCGAACAGCGCATGTCGTGGTGGGCAGCGCTCGCGCTGCTGCGGTGCGCATCTTCCAGCCCAGCGGCGGCTTCGCTCGCGCTCAGAACGAGGCTGGAGGCCGCCGCCGGGGAGACGGAGGAGGGCCAACTCGCCAATCTCGACCTTGCCGCGCGCGACACGGTCATGGACGAGGCGGACGACGACTCGCTCGGGCTCAGCGAGAGTGTGCCCGCGGGGACGGTGGACGACCCCGAGGGCACCGAGTCCCTGCGGAGACTGATCGGCGAGGCCGATGGTCTCAGGGGTCCCGGCAAGGACCCCAAGCTCAAGGTGCTGATCGGCGAGGTTCGGCGTCTGGTCGATGCGGGATTTTCGCCCGTGGTGTTCTGCCGCTACATCGCGACGGCGCATTACGTGGGCGAACAGCTGCGGGCCGCGCTCGGCGGGAAGCGGCGAAACCGCCCGCACGTCCTCGTGGTGACGGGCGAACTCACGCCCGACCAGCGCGAGGAGCGGATCGAAGCCCTGGGGGAACTCGACGACGGCGCGACCCCGATCCTGGTGGCGACGGACTGCCTGTCCGAGGGCGTCAACCTCCAGAACCATTTCGACGCGGTCGTTCACTACGATCTGACTTGGAACCCGACGCGGCACGAGCAGCGCGAGGGCCGCGCGGACCGGTTCGGACAGGCCTCGCCGGTCGTGCGCGCCCTCATGCTCTACGGTCGGGACAACCCGGTTGACGGCGCGGTGCTCCGCGTCATCGTCCGCAAGGCCGAGAAGATCCGGAAGGAACTCGGGGTCTCCGTGCCCACGCCGGCCGACAACAACAAGGTCGTCGAGGCGATCATGCGTGCCGTTCTCCTCCACGCCCGGACCGACTCGTGGGCCGATCAGGGAGAACTCGAACTCGGCCGTACCGAAGAGGAGGTCGAAGCCGCTTGGACACTGGCCAGGGACAAGGTGTCGCGCACCGTGTTCGCCCAGCGGCGGCTCCGGCCCGGCGACGTGTGGCCGGAATGGGAACGGGCCGTCTCCGCCCTCGGAGGCCAGGAGGACGTGAAGCGCTTCGTGCGCCAGTCCGCGGAGCGCCTCGGCGCGCCGCTCGACCGGCGCGACGGCCACTGGCGGTTTCCCGTGCGCCACCTTCCGCAACCGCTTCAGGATCGCCTCGCCGCCATCGGGTTCAGGGAAACCGTGAAGCTCGCGTTCGACCAGGGCGCTCCGGGAGGCGCAGTCATCACACACCGCGCCCATCCGCTCGTTGCCGTGCTTGCGGACCATGTGGCGGAGCAGGCCCTCGATCGGGATGCACCGACGACCGGCACCGACTTCGGCTACGCTAAGGCGCGGTTCTCTTCGCAAGGCGCGACGCATGTGGCGGAGCCCTCGCCCGACTACGGTGAGGCCTCGATCGGCACCCGCGCGTGCGCCGCGTTCGCGCGCGGGATCGACGCCCGCACGGTCCTCTACCTCCTCCGGCTGCGAAGCCACCTGCGGGTCGCGAGGCGCGCGGGGAACGGGGACGCGCCCGCGAAGTCGCTGCTCGCCGAGGAGTGCCTCGGCGTCGCCGTCCGGGGCGGGGCCGCACCGGAGCTGCTGTCCGACGGCGAGGCCCTGTCGCTGCTCTCGCTCGAACCGGGCCGCAACATGGCCGACGGGCAGAAGACGCACCTGATCCGTCAGGCCCTCGCCGCCCTGCCGTCCCTCGAACCCGCGTTCGAGCGTCTCGCCCAGGATCGCGCGCGGCAACTGCTTGCGGACCATCGCCGGATCCGCGACGCGAGCGACATCCGGGGCGAGCGCTACGAGGTCGTCCCGGCCCTGCCCGTGGACACCATCGGCGTGTACGTCCTCATGCCCATGGCCGCGCTCTGAAAATGGCTCGCGCACGGCACGGAAGCGGCTTTACGGCTCTCAGGATTGAGGGCGGGATCCTGCCGCCCGAGTTCCTGACCGAGGTGGCCGCCCTCCAGGCACCGGGGCAGAGCGGTGCCGACTACGGCCTCTCGGAGTCGCTCTCGATCAAGGATGAGATCGCCAGATACTGGACGATCGGCACCGACCTGTACTCGCGGTACGCCCGGCGCAGTCCGAGGCGCGACCTCCAGGCGTCCCGGGTGGGCGTGGACGACTGGCTCATCCCGTTCCTGCGTTCGCTGCTCGGATACGAAGATCTGGCGGCCGCCGGGGACGTAACGCTCGAAGAGCGCGTCTTCAGGCTCACGCACGGAGCCTACGGCGGCGCGGTTCCGCTGCTTCTGGTGACCCGCGACTTCGACCTCGACAGGGCCGATCCGCGACTGGGCGGCAACGGGCGGCGGCTGGCCCCGCACGCCCTGATGCAGGAATACCTCAACGCCGATGCCGCCGCGCTCTGGGGGGTGATCTCGAACGGGTCCAGGCTGCGCATCCTTCGGGACAACCCGAGCCTCACGCGGCCGTCCTACATCGAGGCCGATCTCGACCTCGTGTTCACCGAAGAGCTGTATCCGGACTTCGCGGCGCTCTGGCTCGCCGCCCACGCCAGCAGGTTCCGGCCCGCGAACGGCAAGCCCTCCGGCTGCATCATCGAGACGTGGCGGACCAAGGCGCACGAGACCGGCGAACGTGCGCGGGAAAACCTCCGCGAGGGCGTCACCGCCGCACTCCGCCAACTCGGGAACGGGTTCCTCGGGCATCCGGCGAACCGTCAACTGCGCGAGGCTCTGGAGGGTGGCGGGCTGACACCGGAGGACTATTTCCAGCAGCTTCTGAGACTCGTCTACCGGATGCTCTTCCTGTTCACCGCCGAGGAACGCGACCTCCTCCACGATCCCGATGCCACCGGCCGCGAGCGCGGCGTCTACGCCGAGGGCTACGCGCTCTCGCGGCTTCGCGAACGCGCACTGAGGCGGCGGCACTACGACCGGAACTCGGATCTCTGGCAGGGACTCCAAGTCACCTTCCGCGCCCTCGCGCGCGGCGCGCCGGGGCTCGGACTGCCGGCCCTCGGCGGGCTGTACCGGGACGACCAATGCCCGGACCTCGACAAAGCGGCCATCGCGAACGACCGGCTGCTCGAAGCCGTTCGCACGCTCGCGTTCTTCCCGTCGCTCTCGGGCCGAAGCCTCGCCCGCATCAACTACCGGGACATGGACACCGAAGAACTCGGGTCGGTCTACGAGAGCCTCCTCGAACTTCAGCCCGTCATCGACGTGCAGGCCTCGCCGTGGCGGTTCGCGTTCGCCGGGGATGCAAGCGGGCAAACGAAAACGAGAGCATCGGCGCGGAAGCTCAGCGGATCCTACTACACGCCGCCCAGCCTCGTGGGCGAACTCGTCAGGACGACCCTCGATCCCGTGATCGCACGGGCCATCGCCGACCGGCCGGAGAATCCGCGCGCGGCGATCCTCGATCTCCGGGTCCTCGATCCGGCCTGCGGATCGGGGCACTTCCTGCTGGCGGCCGCACGGCGGCTCGCCGCCGAGATCGCGCGCATCGACGCGGACGATGACGCCCCCGACGAGGGGACGCGCCGACACGCGCTCCGAGAGGTTGTGCAGCACTGCGTCTACGGGGTCGACCGGAATCCGCTCGCCGTCGAGCTCTGCAAGACGGCGCTCTGGATCGAGACCATCGAGCCGGGCAAGCCGCTCACGTTCCTCGACGCCCACGTCGCTCTGGGCGACAGCCTGATCGGCGTCCTCGATCCCGAGGTCCTCGAAGACGGGATTCCGCCCGCCGCGTACAAGCCGCTGACCGGGGACGACAAAGGGGTGTGCAGGGACCTCAAGGCGAGGAACCGTTCGGGGGGACAGGGCGACCTGTTCTTCGATGAGGAGAGCATTCTGGAGGTCGCGATCGCGAGCATCTCGCTGGACGCGATGCCCGAGGAGACGCTCGACGACGTGGAGGCCAAGCGCTCCGCGTGGGAGGCGACCGGACTGGACCCAGTCCATGCGCACGAGGCGCTCCGGGCCGGCCTGTTCGCCGGCGCATGGTTTGCGCCCAAGACGCGGCGCACCCTCCAGACCGTGCCGTTGACGGAACACGTTCAACAGAAGGATTCGACCGAACTCGGACTGGTTGGGGTCGCGCGCCAGACGCGCGATCTGGCAAGCCGACATCGCTTCCTACACTGGCACCTTCGGTTCCCCGAAATCATGCAGGACGGCGGGTTCGACGCCGTGCTCGGCAACCCGCCGTGGGAACGGATCAAGCTCCAGGAAAAGGAGTTCTTCGCGACCCGGTCACCGGAGATCGCGGGCGCGCGGAACAAGGCCGCGCGCGACCGGCTGATACGCCATCTGAACCGCGACGATGCCCCGCCAGCCGAGAGGGCGCTCTTCAGAGAGTTCCAGGACGCCAAGCGCGAGGCCGAGGCCGCGAGCCAGTTCGTCCGAACGGGAGGCCGGTTTCCGCTGACCGGAACCGGCGACGTGAACACCTACGCAGTGTTTGCCGAGACGTGCCTCCAACTCGTCAACGCGAAGGGACGCGCCGGACTGATCGTTCCAACCGGGATCTCCACGGACCATTCCACGCGGAAGTTCTTCGAGCACGTCGTCACCAGCCGTCGGCTGGCCACCCTGTACGACTTCGAGAACCGGGAGGGCGTGTTCCCCGGTGTCCATCGCTCCTACAAGTTCTGCCTGCTCACGCTCGCCGGGCGCGACGATCCCGTGCCGGAGGCCGAGTTCGCGTTCTTCCTGCATCAGGTGGAACAACTGAAGGAGCGCGAGCGCCGGTTCACGTTGTCGAGGGAGGACTTCAAGCTGTTCAACCCGAACACGCGCACCTGCCCGATCTTTCGCACGCGCCGAGACATGGAGATCGCCCGCAAGATGTACCGGCGCGCGGGCGTGTTCTGGAAGGAGAAGCGCGGACCCGAGCCCGAGGAGAATCCGTGGGGCGTCAGCTTCCAACGGATGTTCGACATGTCGAACGACTCTGGCCTCTTCAGGACGCGAGAGCGACTGGAGGAGGACGGATGGGAGCTGCGGGGAAACGTGTTCGTCCGCGAAGATGACGACGAGCGCTACCTGCCGCTCTACGAGGCCAAGCTGTTCCACCAGTACGACCACAGGTTCGCGACGTTCGACGGAGCCTCGGAAAGGGACATCCGGAACGGAAACGCCCGGCCCATGACGGCGGAGGAGAAGGCCGACCCGGATTCGGTGGTCATTCCGAGGTATTGGGTGCCGGAAACCGAAGTGGCCCAAAGACTTGACAAGGGCGAGGCCAGTGTATCTTCGATAGGCAGGCAGGCAGGCAGGCAGGCAGGCAGGCAGGCAGGCAGGCAGGCAGGCAGG
>VXQX01000016.1:0-6816 GCA_009838765.1 Gemmatimonadales bacterium | reverse complement strand
AGGCAGGCAGGCAGGCAGGCAGGCAGGCAGGCAGGCAGGCAGGCAGGCAGGCAGGCAGGCAGTATTCCGCACGCTCGCAGAACTGGCTGGCAGGTCGCTTACCGCCAGATCACGAGAGCGACCGACGAACGCACGGGGATCTTCGCCATGATTCCGGTAGTCGGTCTGGGCCATTCGGGAGCCACCATCCTGATTGGGACTGGCTCGTCGTCTTCAGGGACATCTCGGCTCCAACAAACCAGCGAACTGCCATCTTCTCCACCATCCGAGCCGTCGCGGTGAGCAACAAGGCTCCCCTTGTCAACGTCGATCACGGCGCTTGGCTTCAGGCTATCCGAGGGATCACCAGGGCGACGGACGAGCGCACTCTGATCACGACAGGACTCTCGTCAAGTGGCGTGGGCAACAGCGCTCCCGTAGCCGATTATGACACGGTGCCGGCAGTCGCGGCCGCCCTCGTGGTTGCCAACATGAACGCCATCCCCCTCGACTGGGCAGCACGGTTCTCTGTGGGAGGGGTCAACATGAACTTCTTCATCGTCAAGCAACTTCCGGTCCTGCCCCCGGAAGCGTACCTGGAAGAGGCCCGTTGCGGCGGTAGCTGGGCGGAACTGGTGGTCCCGCGCGTGTTGGAGTTGACGTACACGAGCGATGAGCTTGAGGGATTCGCCTCGGATCTCGGCTATCCGGGGGATCGACCATTCCCTTGGGATGATTCGCGGCGGCACCAACTCCAGAGCGAACTGGACGCGACCTTCGCGCACATGTACCGGTTGGATCGGAGCGATGTCGAGTGGATCCTCGACGCACCGCCGCCGAGTTCCTCGTTCCCGTCACTCAAGCAGCACGAGATGAGACGCTTCGGAGAATACCGGACTCGGCGGTACGTATTGGAAGCATTCGACCAGCTACGGCGTGGCGAGGTCCCAGACCTTGGCGAAGGGCCAGGCGGCGGGCTGAGCCATCGTCGCCCTCCTGTCTCACGCGAGGACGGAAGAAACGGAACCTAGAGGAGGTTGCAACTCATGGGACTGACCGATCCGCTCGCCATCCGACATTTGGCCGTAGCCTGCGCCCGACCCTACGACGCCGACATAAGCGTTGCCACGGACAACGTCGTGCATTGTACGCTCTGCCACCGGCGCTTGGGGAAGCACACGACGGGAATCGCCGACAAGCTGATTCGCAGTCTGCGCGCCGCTCGGATGCCGGAAGAGGTTCTCACGCTACCCGCAGCAGTGGCGGAGGTCTGATGGACGGGGTACGCCAGAAGGAAACCGACCGCGAGTTTCAAGAGTGGGTCGACAAGGCACTCGAGCAAGGATTCGCAATGGGGCGGGTATTCGAGCAAGCGCGCGTCATGTTCTTTCTGGTGAAGATCGAAGGCGACCGAGCGCTGGCCGCGCGCCTCTCGAAACACTTGGATTCGGAACCATCCCAACGGGAAAGCGAGGCGGTTCACGGCGCCGTGAAGGACGCATTTCGCGAGCCGCCGGAGGCGTGACATCGACCCTCACCGCGCGGAAGGACCGCGGCGGTGCGGTGCGGCCTCGAATGGAGATGGGTGTCCCACAGAACTTGTGGGTTGCGGTGGCTCCGGGGTAAACGATCAGCGCCTACCTGCCCCATGCTATCTTACGGGACTCCTGAAAGCTGTAGCCGACGGAGATATGAGCCGAAAATTGTTCCGAGCCTTCGAGCGAACCGCATGAAGACTGACATCGGGGATATGGCAGATCGACCCCACTTCCCAAGCCGGAAGCAGGCTCGATCTCACCGAGAAGATCGAGACGGAAGAGATGCTGGAAGCCGTCTTGGTTGCGAATCCCGAGATGCTGATGCGTGGACTCACTCTGGTCGGCAGACAGGTTCCGGTCGAGACAGGTTTCGTCGACCTGCTCGGAGTCGACGAAGACGGTCGCCTGGTGGTCTTCGAGCTCAAGCGCGAGAAGCTCACGAGGGCCGCCGTCGCGCAGATACTGGACTACTGCACGTACTTGGAGACCTTGCCGGACTCGGAAATCGGAGCGCTTTTGGCGGAGCGATCCGGCAAGGCCGGCATCGAGAAGATAGGGGATTTCGACGATTGGTACGGAAGCCAGAGAGGAGAATCCATCAGGCCGATGCGGATGGTCCTCGTCGGGCTCGGGCTCGATGAGAGCGCCCACCGAATGGTCTCCTACCTAGCGGACAGGGGTGTCGACATCGGTCTGGTCACCTTCCACGGCTACGCGCAGGGCGGTGGTATCCTGTTGGCTAGGCAGGTACGGACGGTCGACGATCCCCGACCGCCATCCGGCGGCCCTCCACGGGCTTCCGACCTGAGTCGGAAGGCCGCCGAGCACGGAGTGGCGGGGATATGGAAGGATGCCCGTGAGTCACTGGACTACAGCGTCCGAACATACTACACAAAATCGGGCATCACCTATCTGCAACGGAAGACAACCCTGCCCGACGACGTGGGTGTTCGCGGGTCGCATGCGGTGACGATCGACGAACCAGGGACGATACGGATCACGTTCTATCCGGCGGCCGTCGATTTGTGTCATGAGGAGTTCGAGCGGCTGAAGGGTGAGACTCCATTCCAAGCCGAGAAGCCGCCGAACGCGCCTGCGACCCGTCGCGCTCCGAATCAGTGGTACTGCCGCCTCGACGAGGGGGGATGGCAGGCCGGCAGGGCTCGTTTGATTGAGTTTGTGCGGGCCGTGGAAGACGCCTGGCGCGCGCACGAGCGGAGGATCGCGGACGAATCCGGAGGGGGATTGGCGGCCTCTTGATGCCCGCCGGCGACACCCGGCACCGACCTGTGGGGTAGCCTGGATCCCCTCAAACGCCGACAGCGACCGCGGTGTGCAGCCATCAATCGGGCTGGCGGGGACGAACCCGGCGGGGGGGCAGGCTCCAGGTGCGCCAGCGACGCACTTCTTGCATTACCCGCGCGTTTTCGGCAGAACCGGGCCATGAAATGCGGTCGAAATGCGAAACCCGCATTTTCGCGCGCGTTTACGGTAGAGTAAGCGGAGGCGAATCGCGCACCCGCGCATTCGCGGACCCGACGAATGCGTCCCGTCCAGCCGAGGACGAAACGCCACCTCCTCGGCGGACGGCTTCATGCGATCGCCCTCGGCGGGAGGCTCTTGAGGAATGCCCACGCGATGCACTGCTCAAGTTCCGCCAGCCAATCGAAAGCCTCGCCGTGGACGGCCAGCGCCGGCAGCAAGCCCATAATCACCCACGGGCGGTCCGGCAGGTGGTCGAGGAAATCGCTCGGTCCGCGTTCTGCGCTCATCCAAGGGACCTCCGCCACCGTCTCGCGCCATGCGCGCCGCGGGCCGTCGCCACCGCCTTCCGCCACCGCCAGCACCGCGACGGGCTGTTCGTCCGGGGCGACGATGCGCGCTTGCAGGACGCGCGGGCCGTGTTCGTGCGCGAGCACGTGAAGCCGCCACGGATCGTCCCGATGCCGCAAGGGCGCGGGGGTCTCGAACGCGCCCGCCCCCGCGATGAGCCGCCCGTACGCGCGCGTCATGCTGTCGGTCAGGCCGGAGCAATCCGACTCGCGGTAGTACGCCGTGTTCGCGTTCCAGTGCTCAACCCTCATTCGATCGCGCCTCAGGCTCCCCAGACCGTCACCAGGGCACCCTCGTGGTCCCGTTCCTCCCGGAAGATTCTCTCCGACCAGCTTCTGTCCGGGCGCATGTCGAACACGACGAGATGGCCAGCGTCCGTGCCGCTGATGTCCATGTAGCGCTTCGTCTGTTCGAGTCCCTCCTCGACCGTTCGCGACATGGAGCGCCCTTCCTTCACGAGCTTGCACTCGACGACGATCCGGTCCTCCCGACCTCCCTCCCGGGGCCAGACGACCAGCAGGTCCACGCGGCGGCTCCCCAGCGCGTACTCGCGTTCGATCCGGCCGGTGGCGTTCACGACGCGGTGCAGAAAGGCCTGAAGCACCAACTGCGGACCGGCCTCCGTGTACTGCGCGCGCCGGATCCAGTGCTCGGAGTTCTGCCGGAAGAACTTCTGGAAGGCGGCAAGGAGGCCGTCCATGTCCAGACTCCCGTCGGAGCGCACGTACCATGCGGTCTCCTGGGGCGCGATTTCGTGCTGAAGGACCCAGGTCAGCTCGCGCGGCAGCACCTCGCCGTAGATGGGATTCGCCACCCGCAGCGTCCGGCCCGGCGCGACCAGCCCGAGATCCCGCACATACTCGAAGTCGCGGTCGCTGTACTCGGCGTCCCCACCGCTCAGCAGGGGCTCGATCACCCGGCGCACGCGAGGCTCGCGCAGCTTGTCCGCCAACTGGTCAAGATGCGTGTCGCGCCGCAGGATCAGCGCCTCGCGCGCAGCGAAGACATCGCTGTCCGTGAAGGGCTCCCCGGGCTCCCTCGGCACCCCCGCCGAAAAGCACATCTCCAGCGCGAGCGCGTTGACCAGCCAAGGCTGTCCGCGGGTCTGCTGCCACACGGCCTCAAGCGCCTGCGGCGCGAACTCCTGGCTCGTCGCCTCGGTGTGCTGTCCGAGCAATTCCGCGACTTCGACCTGCGTGAAATCGCCAAGGCGGAGCGACTTGGCTTTGATGTTGAAGGCGCTTCCGCCGGTGATCACCTCCTTCTCGGAACTCGCGTGAATCCGGTAGTCGCGCACGTCCCGCACCCCGCACAGAATCACGCTCTGCGGAAACGAGGAGGGGCGATGAGGGTAGCCCGCCCGCAGTTGCCGCAGCACCGACACCAGCGAATCACCCACCATCGCGTCGATCTCGTCGATCAGCAGAACCAGCGGCGATGAGGCGGCCCGCGCCCACGCCTCCAGTAGCGTGCCCAGGACGGCGTGGGGACGGCGATTGGTGTCTACCTCGTCCGCGGCGTCGGCCGTGGCATGATCGTTCAGTGTGTATCTGGCCTCCCGGGCGATTTGAGAGGCGATCGCACCCATCGCGCGCCCCACGTCCTCCCGCGCCGTCTGCGCGGGCTCGACATTGATGTAGGCGCAGCGGTAGTCGCCCTCACTTCCATCGTTCAGAAGGTCGCGAAGCGCCAGCAGCGCTGTCGTCTTGCCGGTTTGCCGGGGAGCGTGCAGCACGAAATAGCGCTCGTCCCGAACTAGGCCGAGCACTTCGGGCAGAGCGAGGCGGTCGAGCGGCGGGATGTGGTAGTCGAGCGTGGGCCGGATCGGACCCGCGGTGTTGAACCTTTGCATGGGAATAAACGTGGTCGCGGTGCGCGGGACGGGCAAGCGAACCTAGTCGATCACGGCAGCCTGCCCTCCGATACACCCGCGAAACCCGGTGTCCGGCAGCATCGGTTGCCCGTATCGACCCTCCCAAACGTCAGCCGACGCCGTGCTGCTTGATCCAGTCGCGTAGGGCGTGGTCGATCCGCGTCTGCCAGCCGCGACCTCCAGCGCGAAAATGGTCGATGACCTCCTCGGACAGCCGGATGGTGGTCGATACCTTTGGTCGCGCCTTTGGGGGACGCCCCCGACGGACGGGCGCTTTGGCGAACTTCTCAGGCCAGCCGTCCTTCGAGAGATCGGGAGCGGTGTCGGCGTCAAGACCTCGGGCCGTAGAGCCGTCGTTCTCGTTCATTGGCTCTCCTCATGCTGATGATCCTCTGTGCGTCGTCGCGGCGTATCCAGACGAGTACGACCATCGCTTCGTCCAAGAAGCGTACCTACTTCGACCGCCCAGCGGCGCTTGGGAACGCCGACTGCCGGGCACTGTTCGATATCGACCGCCACGGTGCCTTGCGCGAGTTGCGTCGGCTCGTGGACCTCAAAGTACTGGCCAGCAGGGGGGGCGGACGCGGCACCCGTTACGTGCTCACCATCCCTCCCGAGTGACGATTTGCGCAGCTTTACGTCCCATGTGCGCGGCACCTAAAGCAATGTGCTGTGGGCACTTCGCCGGATTATGCGCGCAGTCGCTACCCGATATGCGCGCCGAATGCCGGGGTGGTCCCTTCGACCGTTCACTCCCCGTTCGGCGAGGCACTAACCTACCGGCCATGACCGCGCTCGATCTCCTCGCCAGGGCTATCCGCGCCAAGTCCGGCGTGTCCGGGGCCATGGTGCGTCCAGCCGCCATCCGGTGGACGGACGCCAATCAGGGACTGGCGCCAACCCCTCCCCGCCGTGCGTGCGCGCGCCCCGGAGCTGCTGGTGCTCGGCAACTACCGACCGGATGACCGCACTGGCCCCGCCATCTGGCTGCGCTGCGTGATCGACGGAAGGATCCAACTCCCGGATGTCCCCGACGACCGCCCTCCGGTCGTCTATCTCCCAAGGATCGAGCGGGGACAGCTTCGCGCGGGCGAGGACTGTCCCGAACATCTCCGGCCGCTCGTCGAACTCCTGTACCGGGGCGCGGCCTGGCACCATTCCAGCGGACGCGACTGGAGCGCGCGCGCGCTTCTCACTCTTCGCGCCGACGGTGTTGCCGCAGGCCCCGGCCCCGACATCGCGGGCGATTCGGGACACGGGAGGCGCTGCTGCGCGCCATCGGGGAGGTCGCGCAAACCCCCTTGGAAGAGCAGCGGGACCGCCGCCTCGACGCCAGCGCCTTCAACCGGATTGCCGGCGTGGAGATCGAGCGCGACATCCTGCGCTGGCACGTCCAAATGCCTGCCATTTGGCCCCGCTTTCCGTCCGAATCGGTGTGGCAGACTCAAATGCGACCCAGCGGCAAGAGTGGCAGATCGTGCACTCCCAGTTGAACTTAGGAGATTTCTTGCCTAGATTTCGCATCCCGTTTTAGCGGATTTGGGAGCAGGAGGTCGCCGGTTCGAATCCGGCCGCCCCGACTGAAGTTGACCG
>VXQX01000019.1:17506-22213 GCA_009838765.1 Gemmatimonadales bacterium | reverse complement strand
CACGTGCGGCTTCGTTCGCTCGAACCTTTCCTTCGCCATCGCCCCTCGTTCTCCTCTCGGACTACGGGTTCGGCGGAACGGCCCCGCGCCGGGCGCTCCTCCTGCTCGCGCGCGGGCTACGCCCCTTGTTTCTTTAGTTCCTTGTTTCGTCGGTGGTGCCGTGAAGGTGGTGGGGGGAGGATTCGAACCTCCGAAGGCATAAGCCAGCAGATTTACAGTCTGCCCCGTTTGGCCGCTTCGGTACCCCACCGCCGGTACCTGGCGCCCGATCGACGCCCGATCGATGAACTCCAGGGTTCGCCGCTTCGGGGCGGCTGTTCGTCCGACTCGACCGAGCTGGCGGTGGGGCTCGAACCCACAACCTCCGGATTACAAATCCGACGCTCTACCGGTTGAGCTACGCCAGCGACCCTTCCGCACAACAGTCTTCTAACATAGGGGCGCGTACGGCTGACCGTCAAGGTGTTTTTGAGGCGTTCGATTCGACCGCCATGCGCGGACGCCAGTGCCTCATCTCGCCGTCCGAAGCGGACGCGGCACCTGGATCGTGCGCCCGTCCACCCGAAGGCGGGTGAACTCCGCCAGATCCTCCACGATCGCGCCACGAGCTTCGAGTTCCGCACGAATCGCATCGGCGCGCGCGAAGTCCCGGCTGGCCCGGGCACGCTCGCGTTCGCCCACAAGGGCCGTGGCCCACGCGACGAGCTCGTCATCGCCACCGGATGACTCGCGGTCCCGCACAGCCAGCACCCCGAAGACGCGATCGAACGCCTCGATCACGGCGAGGGCGGCCCCGGTGCCCGAGGGGGCCCGGGGATGGGCGTCGTCGAGCAGGTGATTCGCTACCCGGACGAGCCCGAACACCGCCGAAAGCGCTTCGCTCACGTTCAGGTCGTCGTCCATCGCCGCTTCGAACGCGGCGCCCGCTCGCGCCGCGACCTCTCCGATGTCCTTCGTCGCATCGGTCGTCGCTGCGCCGGCGGCGCGGACGCGGCTTCTGAACTCGTGCAGTCGGGTCACGGCCTTGGCCGCCGCCTCCAGGCCATCGAAGGTGAAGTTCAGCTGGGTCCGATAGTGTCCGCTCAGCAGCAGGTACCGGATCGCGGAGGGCGGGTGTCCGCGTTCGACCAGATCCGGGATCGTGAAGCAGTTGCCGAGCGACTTCGACATCTTCCGGCCTTCCACCAGAAGGTGCTCGGCATGGAGCCAGAACTGCGAGAACGTCTTCCCCGTCGCCCCTTCGGACTGAGCGATCTCGTTGGTGTGATGCGGGAAGAGGTTGTCGACTCCTCCGGTATGGATGTCCAGCGTCTCACCCAGGTGGTGCATCGCCATCGCCGAGCACTCCAGATGCCAGCCGGGCCGGCCGGGACCCCACGGAGAATCCCACACGGCCACGGCCCCATCCGCACCGCGGTCGCCACCCTTCCAGAGGACGAAATCTCTCGGGTCATCCTTGTCGTACTCCTCGTCCCCTGCGGCCCTGCCCGTCGCCGTGAGTTGCCCGCAGTCGATCCCGGCCAGCCGTCCGTACCCGGGGGAACGCCCGATCGCGAAGTACACCGAACCCTCGCTCTCGTAGGTGAGCCCGCGCTCGGAGAGGGACTCGATCAGCCGGATCATCCCCTCGATGAAGCGGGTCGCCCGCGGCCGATGCTCGGGTTCCTCGAGCCCCAGCGTGTCCCAGTCCTCGAGGAACATTTCGATCACGGGATCGGTGACCTCGGACAGCGGCACGCCCCGGGCGGAGGCCGCCGCGATCGTCCGGTCATCGACATCCGTCAGGTTCATGACCTGGCAGACTTCGTATCCCTTGAACCGGAGGTAGCGACGAAGCAGGTCTTCCCACGCGAAGGCGCGGAAGTTCCCGATATGCGCACGGTCGTAAACCGTGGGCCCGCAGGTGTACATTCGTACCCGGCCCGGTTCGATGGGCTCGAACGGACGGAGCCGCCGCGCAAGGGAGTCGTGGAAGCGGAGACTCATCGCCCGCCCGGGGGGAGATAGCGTTCCGTTCGCCAGGCGCGGTACGCGGCAATGTCCTCCGCGCCGCGTTCGCGCGAGATCTGCAGGCACCCGCCCAGCTGACGATCGGACCGGTCGAGGATGAGTCCCGCGAGGACGCCGCCCTCGCGCGCGAACGCGAGCTCGTCGAGCGGCTCGTACGCGGGCCCGCCGAAGAGGAGTCGCGCCGCGATCCATCCGTCAACGAATCCGTCGACCGCCTCGACTTCCCGTGAGACGAGCAGGTCGCAGGCCACGTCGGGATCCTGACGCACGGCATGCATTCGCAGAACCGCGTAGCTCTCGTACGCCCGCCCGGCCTCCCTCAGGTTGCCCGGCATCACGAGCGCGGCGCTCGAATCCGTCACCACCTCGACCGCGTTCCAGGGCCACGCGTCCCGCACCTCGGACTCATCAAGATTCCGCCCGAAGGACGGGAAGTAGAGAACGTGGGGATCCTCCACGAGATCGGTCATGAGAGAATCGGAACGGTCCCGGAAGCGGAGGAGGACATCGGCTTCGAACTCTACGAAGCTGCCCGAGGGGGCCGTCAGACGATACTGGGCGTCGACCGACCCCGCGCCGACGAGCCCGGCGAGCACGGCCAGGGCCGCAGCGATCCCCGGCCGGCAGCTCCGGCTAACCGGCCGCCGTGAGGGCGAGCCGCGGGCGTTCCGCTTCGGAGTCCGACCGCCGGTCAAGGAGCCCCGCGAATTCGAGAACGTCGTCACCCGCCCCGCCGAGCAGTTCCCGCTCGCGGGCGAGCAGATTGTTCGAGACTTCGAGGGCTGAGCGCTCGCCGGTCCAGTGCTCCTCCACCACATCCCAGCCAAGCTCCTCTCCGATCCGGTGCGTCACATACGCACAGCAGAAGACATCATCCAGAAAACCGTACGGCCCGACCTCATCCTCCGGGATCACGTCATCCGGACTCACGAGGTAAGCGATGGCCGCATCCACCAGAATCCGCTGCTGCCGGGTCAGGCGCGGATCCTTCATGAGGGTGAACATCAACAAACCGTAGACGGGCGCGAGGATGACGACGTCACGCAGCGTACCCGCGTATCGCGCGACCTGATCCTTCATCCACTGGAGGTAGGCGCTTGGCATCCCCTTCCAATCCCGATCCCGACGGACCTCGCGGCCCGGCGGGCAGCCCGATGAGTACGCGCGGCGCGCGCGACGCGCAAACATACAGCCGGCCCTTTCCCCCTGTAACCCCTTCACTCCCCCCGCGGGGCGGGGTCCCTGGCGTCCGAGGGGCTACTCGACCGTCACGGTCTTCGCGAGGTTGCGCGGACGATCCACATCGCAGCCTCGCAGGACCGCGATATGGTAGGCGAGAAGCTGCAGCGGAACGACGTTGACGATCGGTTGCAGGAGAGGCAGCGTCGCAGGCACCCGGATCAGGTGATCCACCTTCCGGGCGAGATCGGTCTCCCGGCGGTTCACGAGCGCGATCACGCGGCCGCCGCGTGCCTTTACCTCCTCGATGTTCACCAGCACCTTCGAGTAGACCGCGCCGCGCGGAGCCACGAAAACGACAGGCATGTCTTCGTCGATGAGTGCGATCGGGCCGTGCTTCATCTCGGCCGCCGGGTATCCCTCGGCATGGATGTAGGAGATCTCCTTCAGCTTGAGCGCCCCCTCGAGGGCGATCGGGAAGTTCGGCCCCCGCCCCAGATAGAGGAAGTTGCGCGCGGAGGCGAACTCCTCCGCCACGGGCCGGATGCGGTCCTCCGTCGCCAGAACCTCCTCGATGAGGGCGGGAAGTCCGTCGAGGGCGCGCACGAAAACGCGGCCTTCATCGCGGCCCATCCCGCGTCGCCTCGCGATCATGAGGCCGAGGAGCGCGAGAGAAACGACTTGCGCAAGGAAGGCCTTCGTGGAGGCCACGCCGATCTCCGGACCGGCGTGCGTGTAGATGCCGGCGCGCGTCTCCCGTGCGATCGTCGAGCCCACCACGTTGACGACTCCGAAGGTGGGAGCCCCGAGTCGGCCGGCTTCGCGCACGGCCGCGAGCGTGTCCGCGGTCTCCCCGGACTGGGAGATGCCGCCCACCACGGTCCCCGGAACGAGGATCGGGTTCCGGTATCGGAACTCGGAGGCGTACTCCACCTCGACCGGAAGGCGCGCGAGCGCCTCGATGAGGTATTCTCCGACGAGCGCCCCATGCCAACTCGTCCCGCACCCCGTGAGGACGATGCGCTCGGCTGCGTCGATCTCCGGGCGGAACTCGTCGAGCCCGCCCAGCCGGGCCGTGCCTTCCTCCGCCAGCAGCCGGCCCCGCATCGCATCGCGTACGGTACCGGGCTGTTCGTGAATCTCGCGGAGCATGAAGTGGGGGTATCCCGCCTTCTCGATCTTCTCCAGATCCCAGTCGACGCGGCGGATTTCCTTCGGGACGGGCTCCCATCCGATGTGGGCGCGGCCTCTCCCGAGATCGACGATCCGGTGCCCGGAAGCGGTGACGACGGCCATTTCGTCGTCTTCCAGGTACGCGATGTCGCGCGTGTGCTCGAGGACCGCCGCCACATCCGAAGCTACCCAGGTCGCTCCTCCGTCCGCCTCTCCGATCCCAAGCAGCAGGGGCGCGCCGCCGCTCAGCACCGCCACCAGCGCCCGGGCGTGGACGCGCAATACGGCAAGCCCCCCCCGGCCCCAGTGTCTTATAAAAAAATACGAGCCCCCCAGACCCGAATA
>VXQX01000019.1:0-17496 GCA_009838765.1 Gemmatimonadales bacterium | reverse complement strand
CCCCCCCCCCCCCCCCCCCCCCGCCCCCCCCCCCCCCCCCCCCCCCCCCCCCCCACGACGATCCGCGCCGGGTCGTGCACGCTCATGACGGCAAGCCCCAGCGTGCCCTCCACCTGAGTCAGCGAGGCGGCGACGGCACGCTCGAGGCTCCCGTCGAACGCTTCCTCGATCAGGTGGGCGACGACCTCGGTATCGGTCTCGGACGTGAAGCGATGGCCGAGCTCGGAGAGCTTGGTCCGCAGTGCGTCGCAGTTCTCGATCACGCCGTTGTGCACCAGCGCCACCTCGCCCCGGTCGCCCGTCAGCGGGTGGGCATTGGCGCGGGTGGGCGCGCCGTGCGTCGCCCAGCGCGTGTGAGCGATTCCGGCAGTTCCCGACAGCGGGGCCTCGGCGAGCCGGTCCGCCAGGTTGTCGACGCGGCCCGCGCACTTGAGGAGCCCGAGCTCCGTACCGCTATGCACGGCGAGGCCTGCCGAGTCGTACCCGCGGTATTCGAGGCGGCGAAGCCCGTTCAGCAGGAGGGGAGCCGCCTCCTCCGCCCCGACGTAGCCGACGATCCCGCACATCCGCCGCTCAGACCGCGCCCCGGACCAGCGCGTCGACCCAGTCCGCGCGCTCGTCCGCCAGTGCTTCGCCGGTCGCCTCCGCCATGATGCGGAAGATCGGCTCGGTCCCGGACGGCCTGGCGTGGATCCACGACCCATCCGGCCACTCGAGCCGGATTCCGTCCTGCCGGTCCACCGCCGCGCCGGACGGTGCCGCGGCCTCGACCGCGGCGAGAGCCTCCTCGATGCCCAGTCCGTCCCGGGAGATCGTCCGCTTGACGATCCGGTACGAAGGTCGCTCGTCGACCGCGGCCCCGAGGGTGGAGCCGCTCTCCGCCAGAAACTGCAGGATCAGGGCGGCGGCCAGCGGGGCGTCCCGCGTGAGGTGCAGTCCCCCGTAGATCACGCCGCCGTTCCCCTCTCCGCCGATCGAACTGCCCGCCTCCAGCATGCGGGCGACGACATGCGCCTCCGCCACCGGGGTGCGGAGCAGCGGTACGCCGACGCGATCCGCCGCGTCCTGAATCAGGCGGCTCGCGGAGAGGTTCGTCACGACGGGCGCGGGCTCCCGTGCCGCGACGAGTTCGACGGCCAGCGCGAGGGTCCAGTCCTCACCCACCGGACGCCCGTTCTCGTCCACCAGAGCCAGGCGGTCGACGTCGGGGTCGACGGCGAAACCAATGTCGGCGCGCACCTCCTCGACGCGTTCGGAGAGCTTCCCGAGGTTCTCGACGAGAGGTTCGGGAGGACGGGGGAAACGGCCGTCGGGTTCGAGGTCGAGCCCGCTCACCCGACAGCCGAGACGCTCGAGCAGCGGGCGCATGATCGGCCCCCCGGCGCCGCGCACGCAGTCGAGTGCGACGTGGAAGGCGTTCGACGCGATGAGTTCGCGGTCGATGATCGGCAGTGACAGAATCCGCTCGATGTGGGTGCGGACCGCGCCTGCCCGCGCCCTTCTGCGTCCCATGCGCGCGGAATCCACATACTCGATCTCTCCCGCGAACGTTCGCTGAACGTCCCGTCCGGCAGCCGGCGAGAGAAACCGCCCTTCGCGAGCCACGAGCTTGAGCCCGTTCCACGGCGCCGGATTGTGGGAGGCGGTAACGAGGAGTCCGCCGATCGCAGCCTCGTCCTCTTCCACGGCGAGGAGACCCGTGGGCGTCGCCACGATCCCGAGGTCGCGCACGTCCAGCCCGACGGCCCGGACCCCGGCCGACACGGCGTCGAGCAGCACGGGCCCGGAGACTCGGCTGTCGCGGCCGATCAGAACATGCCCCCGGCCGGGAGCGGCGGCGGCGATGTGGGCGGCGAACGCGGCGCCGTAGCGGGCTGCGATGTCGGGCGTGAGCCCGCGCCCGACGACGCCGCGAATGCCCGAAGCAGAAACGATGAGTGACCTTGACACGCTATTCTCCACCGACCGTGAGATGGACGCGGGATCTTAATGGTTGGGCGTCCGCGCGGCTTGCGGCGGCCTCTCCTGTCGCCCTCGCTTCATGGCGGGAATACCTTGCGCGCTCGACCCGCGATGCGTCGTGCCACGCGTCGTCTGCCTCTACCCGAGCCGGAGATGAAGACGTGGACCCAGCCGCCCAGCGGTTCGGAACCCTGGCCATCCACGCCGGGCAGCGCCCCGATCCCGTGACCGGGGCGATCATGATGCCGATCTTCCAGACATCGACCTACGTGCAGGACGCCGTCGGCGCGCCGCGCGAGGGTTACGACTACGCGCGGGTCAGAAACCCCACGCGCGAAGCCCTCCAGGCAAATCTGGCCGCCCTGGAGAACGGGCGGTACGGCGCGGCGTTCTCCTCGGGTCTCGCCGCGACGGAAGCGATCGTCAAGACGGTACTCAACGCGGGCGACCACCTGATTTGTGGCGCGGACGTCTACGGGGGCGTCGATCGCATGCTGCGCCACGTGTGGGAGCGGTTCGGGGTCGACTTCGACTTCGTGAACACCGGAGATCTCGACCGGGTTCGCGCCGCGATCCGGCCGGAGACGCGCCTCATCCACATCGAAACGCCGAGCAACCCGACGATGACGATCACGGATATCGCGGCCTGCGCCGCGATCGCCCGCGATGCGGGGGCCGTGTTGTCCGTCGACAACACGTTTGCGACGCCCTTCCTCCAGCGTCCGCTCGACGATGGCGCGGATGTCGTGATGCACTCGACGACGAAGTTCCTCAACGGGCACAGCGACATGATCGGTGGCGCCCTGCTAACGAACTCCGGCGAACTCGCCGAAGGGTTTCGCTTTCAGCAGAAGACGAGCGGGGCCATCCCGGGCCCCTTTGACTGCTGGCTCGTCCTCCGCGGCACGAAGACGCTGCACCTGCGCATGCCGGCCCACTGCCGGAACGCGCGACGGGTCGTCGATGTGCTGCGAAGGCACGATGAAGTCGAGTCCGTTCGCTATCCCGGTCTCGAGCAACATCCGCAGCACGCACTGGCCAGACGCCAGATGCGCGACTTCGGCTCGATGGTGAGCTTCGACCTGGTTACGGAAGACCGGGCCAACCGCTTCGCCGGGTCGACGCGGGTGTTCCAGTTGGCCGAGAGTCTCGGCGGGGTCGAGAGTCTGGTATGCGTTCCCTCTTCCATGACCCACGCTTCGGTACCCGACGAAAAGAAGCGGGAGATCGGACTGGGGCCCGGACTCGTCCGACTGTCGGTGGGAGTGGAGGACGGAGACGACCTCGCGGAGGACATCGAGCAGGCCCTGGCCCGTCTCTGAGTGGCGGGGCTGCGGCAGTCCAACGGTTGAAACAGGTGATCCGGGCCGGACGTAGAGGCGGGAGCGCGGCAGCCGGCCCCGCGAATCGGCCGGCTCACACGAGCGCGATTTGACGCGCAGGGGGTGATGGATGGCGGCAGGCGACGAACACCAGAGACGGATCCTCACACAGATCGCCGCAGTCTCGTGGGAACACCCGGCGGACCGTGCGGCCCTGAATACGCTGCGCAAAATCCCCGGGTTCGATCTCCTCCTGCGGAAGATCTTCGCGCTGTTCGGCGAGCGCGCGATCCGGCTCGCCTTCAAGGCCAACGCCGTGCGTACGTCCGAGCGGCAATACGCGTGGGTTCACGCGCGACTGGCGCGGGTGTGCGAGGTGCTCGACGTGGAGAACCCGCCGGAATGCTACATCTCGCAGACGCACCTGGTGAATGCGGGAGCCGTGGGCTTCGGCGAGCCGTTCATCGTCCTCAATTCCTCAATGCTCGAGATCCTGTCGGAGGACGAAGTCGAGGCCGTCCTCGGCCACGAAGTCGGACACATCGTATCCGGGCATGTGCTCTACCGGACCATGCTGATCCTGGTTCTCAACCTTGTCACTCTCCGCTATTCGTTCGCCGGCCTTGCGCTGCTGCCGATCTACATGGGCCTCATGGAGTGGTACCGGAAGAGCGAACTCTCATCAGACCGCGCCGGGCTCCTGGCGGTGCAGAATCCGCGCATCGCGATGTCCGCGCTCATGCAGCTTGCGGGCGGCGGGAGGGGCGTCTCCCTCGACCTCGACGAGTTCATCGCGCAGTCCGACGAGTACCGGGCGGGCGGCGATCTCCTCGACGCCGTCTACAAGGTGCTCAACGTGCTCGGCCAGACCCATCCATTCGCGGTCATCCGCGTGGCGGAACTGCGCGACTGGATCGAGAGCGGCGAGTACGACCGCATTCTGGCGGGCGAGTACCAGCACCGGGACGAGAAGGATGACCGCCCGTACCGCGAGGATCTGCGCGAGGCGGCGAAGGGCTATCAGGACGGCGCGCGCGAAATCTTCGACGAGGTCGACGCCGCGGTGGACCGATTGCGCGACCGACTCGCCGGCGCCTTCCGGGGACGCACGGAAGACTAGTTCGTGAACCTTCTCATCGTTGGCAGCGGCGGCCGGGAGCACGCCTTCGCGGACTGCCTCCGTCGCGACGCGCCGGACGCCACCATCTACGCGGCCCCCGGCAACCCGGGGATGCTCGGCACGGCGGAACCCGTCGACATCGGCGCCGCGGATATCGGGGGCCTGCTCGACTTCGCGGCGGCGCGGCGCATCGACCTCACCGTGGTCG
The DNA here is from genome assembly GCA_009838765.1 of Gemmatimonadales bacterium. Lineage (GTDB taxonomy): Bacteria > Gemmatimonadota > Gemmatimonadetes > Palauibacterales > Palauibacteraceae > Palauibacter > Palauibacter ramosifaciens. The sequence goes on along the minus strand of VXQX01000019.1, from coordinate 12,884 downwards.
GCCCGGAAGCGCCTCTGGCGGTCGGTATCGCCGATCGCTTCGCCGAGGCCGGTCTGCCCGTTTTCGGACCCGACCGGGCGGGAGCCCGCCTCGAGGCTTCGAAGGCGTTCGCGAAACAGCTGATGCGCGATTGCGGCGTACCGACGGCGGATCACGAGACGTTCGATGACGCCGCGGGGGCGCTGGACTACGTCACGGGCCACGAGGAACCTCTCGTCGTCAAGGCCTCGGGTCTGGCGGCCGGCAAGGGCGCGATCGTCTGCGAAACGCGCGCGGAAGCCCGGACGGCGATCGAGGAGGTGATGGTCGGCCGCAAGTTCGGGGACGCCGGCGGGCGGGTCGTGATCGAGGAGTTCATGCATGGGGTGGAGTTGTCCGTGTTCTTCGTGGCGGACGGGGAACGCGCCGTCCCGCTGCTCACGTCCCGGGACTACAAGCGGGTCGGAGAAGGAGACCGCGGTCTGAACACCGGCGGCATGGGGGCGTATTCCCCCGCGGCGCCGGCGGATTCGGACTTCATCGATGACGTGCGGCGCAAGATCGCCCAACCCGTACTCGACGCGATGGCGGAGTCCGGCACCCCCTACCGCGGCTTCCTGTATGCGGGGCTCATGCTGACCGCCACGGGGCCGCGCGTCGTCGAGTTCAACTGTCGGATGGGAGATCCGGAGACGCAGGCCGTCCTCCCCCTCACGAGTTCGAACCTGCTCGATCCGATGCTGCGGGTCGCGCACGGCGACTCCCTCGCCGGCTGGAGCCCGGAGGCCGCTCCCGGGCACGCGCTCGTCACCGTCATGGCGAGCGCCGGATATCCGGAAAGCTCGGACTCCGGGCGGCCGATCGAGATTCCGGCCTTCGACCCCGCCGAAGTGAGAGTGTTTCACGCGGGGACGGCGCTGAAGGAGGGCCGGCTGGTCACTGCCGGAGGACGGGTACTCGGAGTCACCGGGTTCGGCGGGACGCTCGAAGAAGCGGCACAGCGCAGCCGCGAAGCCGCGGCCCGGATCCGATTCGATGGCGCCCATTCTCGATCCGACATCGGCTGGCACGAACTGGATCCCGACCGCCTAGGGCCGGACGAGTCGGCGCGAATCCACCCCTCCGGGTAGATGTCGGACGGCTAGTGCCGGAACTTCCCGAGGTGGAGACGATGCGACGGGATCTCGCCCCGCTCCTCCGAGGCCGACGGATCCGCCGGATCCGGGTGCATCACGACGACCTGATCCTCGGAGGGATGTCGGCGCGGTCGTTTTCCGGCGCCGTGCTCGGACGCACCTTCGGAGACGCGGGCCGCCGTGCCAAGTACCTGCTCTTCCCGCTCCACGCGGCGGACGGCCCCGACGGTCCCGTGGAGCGGTTGATGCGCGTGCAGGTCCGTATGACCGGCCGGTTCGCGCTCGCCCCGCAACGTCCGGACCCGGCAGAGTTCAGACATCCGGGGCTCGACTTCGAACTCGACGACGGCCGAACGCTCTTCTACGACGATGTCCGCCGCCTCGGCGGCTTCGACCTGCTGACGCCCGAGGCGTGGAGAGCCCGGGAGGCCGCGCTCGGCCCGGAGCCCCTGGACCGAACGTTCACCGCCGCCCGTCTGGCCCGCATCGTCGCGCCGCTGCGGGCACCGATCAAGAACGCCCTGCTGAGCCAGCGGCGCGTCGCGGGCGTGGGGAACATCTACGCCAGCGAGGCGTTGTACCGCGCGAGGATCGACCCGCGCCGACCGGCCGGCTCGCTCGACGCGGAAGAGGTGCGCCGACTGCATCGGGCGGTGCGGGCGGTCCTGCGCGAGGCGCTCGAGAGCGCGGGAACGACGCTGCGGGATTATCGCGCCGTCAACGGCCGCTCCGGCTCCTTTCAGACGCGGCTGGACGTGTACCAGCGAGAAGGAGCCGCCTGCCCGGCCTGCTCCCAACCGATCCGCCGCATCGTGCAGGCCGGACGGAGTTCGTTCTTCTGTGCCGGCTGCCAGCACTAGGAGGAGGGCCGATGCATGCCGACGACGGCCTTCGATGCGCATATTGGTCGGGGAGCCGTGTAGGGTGGGCCGGAACCCGGCGGACAGCGTCGGTCGCGGCGACCCGGCCGGCGGCGGCCCGCCGCCGCGACCCGGAAGGGCAGGATCGAGTGAGCTACCCGGATCACAGCGAGCAGACGCTGGTGGAGATGTGCCTCCGCGGCGATGAACGGGCCGCACGCGAGATCGTGCTCCGCTTCGAACGTCCGGTTTTCTCTCTCATCTTCCGGATGGTGCGGGACCGAGAACTGGCTGAGGACCTGGCCCAGGAAACGTTCGTCCGCACGCTGAACAATCTCCGCCGGTACGATCCCTCCTACAAGTTCTCCTCCTGGCTCTTCAAGATCGGGTACAACCTGACGATAGATCACCTGCGAAAGAAGGAACTCGACGTCGTTTCCATGCACGGGGCGCCGGACGCCGTGACCCCGGACCGCCAGGCCGCGACGGAAATCACGCTGGTCTCGGGTGACGAACGACCCGATGAACTCCTCGAGGCCCGCGAACTTGGATCGGAGATCGAAGCGGCGATCGGGCAGCTTCGACCGGAATACCGAACCGCGATCCTCCTGCGGCACATCGAGGGATACGCGTACGACGAGATCGCGCAGGTGATGGAGATCCCGCTCGGCACCGTGAAGACTTACATCCACCGGGCGAGAAACGAATTGAAGGCGGCTCTCGTACATCTGACGGAGCCTTAGCAGGCCGCGACTGCTTTTTCCGCGCGTTGCCCGTGCCTCCAGGGGAGAACAGGAGTGAACTTGCCGCATCTTACACCTGAGGAAATCGAGCGATTCGCCAGCGGGAGTTCGGCGTCCCCACCGCGCGGGACGACGGCCGAACACCTGGCGGCTTGCGCCCTGTGCCGGAAGGAAGTGGAGGCGTTGCGGGACGTCATCTCGTTTCTCGAGGGCCTGGCCCCGCATCGGCCGCCCGACGGATTTGCGGAGGGCGTCGCGCGGCGGGTCGACCTCGCGGGCGCCGCGCTCGACCGACGGTTGGCAGAGTTGCCCGAGTGGGCGCCCGCGCCTTCCTTCGCGAGCGACGTCCTGGCGCACGTCGACCTGCCCCACCCGGCGCTCGACCGTGCGCTCTCGAGGCTCCGCACCTGGTCTCCCGCCCCGGCATTCGCTACGGCGGTGATGGCCCGCGTGCGACTGCCGGTCCCGTGGCCCGAACGCCTCCTGCGCTTCGCGCGGCGGCGCGGGGCGGCGCTGGCCACGGCGGGCGCGGCCATGCTTGCCGTATCGGGCGGCGCCGCAACCTGGTTGTTCGGCGCTCGTGGTCTGGCGCCCGGTCAGATTCTCGCCGTTGCATTCGACGGCGCGCGAACCGTTCTTGTCGACGCCATGCTCGCGGCGGGCCGCCTGGCGTACCGTCTCGGACTCGTGGACGCGGGCGGGTCGATCATCGACCGGATCAGCCCCGCCGCCGCCCTCGGCAGCCTGGCGCTGTCGAGTCTTGTCGGACTCGCCTCTCTCTGGTTCATGGCCAGGATGTTCCGGCAGCCGCTCCCGCACCGCGTTCGCGTCGAGAGGGCCGCATGACCCGCGCGCTGGCGTTCCTCGCCTGTCTCGCCGTCGCGCTTCCCGCGCGCGCGCAGGAGGTAGACATCGCCGACGCCGCGATCACGCTCTCCGCCGGCGGCCGGGCCGAGTTGTGGTTCGAACTGGAGAGCGGGACCGAGCATCGACTTCGCTTCGAGAGCGAAGCCGTCGAGGTGGACGGAATCGGGATCGGATCCTATGCGGAGCACGGAAGCCTGGAGAGTGCCTGGCGTGACTTCCTCCGCGAACACGCGGGAGAGGATGCTTCCTCGGTACGCGGCGGCCTGGTGGAATTCCGAAAGTTCCTGGAGGAGGGGACATCTTCGGAGGAGGCCGCCGACCGGGATGCGTCCCGGGCCCTCGCCGGTCGGATCGACGCGATTCTCGGGCTCGCCACGCCGTCGGCCGCCGGCGCGGCGCCCGCCCCTCCGGCTGGCGAGCCGGCGCCGGAGATCGCCGTTCGGCCCGGACCCATGCAGATCGTCCCCGGTGGCCTTGGCTTCGACGTCACCGGCGAACTGGATCGCCTGCGCGACGCGCTCGGCCGGCTTGGCGACTCCGGTGAATTCATTGAGGATCGGCTGGCCATGATCGTCCACGGCGACTACGAGGTCCTCGCCGAGGCCACGATTCCGGGAGATGTCGCCATCCTCGACGGCACGCTCCGACTCGCCGGGGGGGTCGAAGGCGACATCCTCGTGCTGGACGGTGCGCTCGTGCTCGACGGCGACGCGCGCGTACGGGGCGATGTGCTTCAGGTGGGCGGCGAGGTCGACTTCGGTGAAGGTGCGTCGGGGGTCGAGGGGGAGATCCTCTCCGACATTCGACTGGCGCCTCCGTCGCCACCCGCGCGGGCGGCGACGGAAGCTCCCTCCGTACGGCGCGTCGAGTCGTTCGAAGCCCCGATACAGATGCGGCCCGCGTCGCCGGGCCTCGGGTCGCGTCTCGCACGCAACTTCGGACGCGCTGCCGAGGGCGTGATCGCCGCGGCGTGCTCTTTCATCGTCCTCGCCGCACTCGGCTTGCTGCTCGTGTCTGTCGGGCGCCGCCGGCTGGAGACCGTCTCGGACACGGTGCGGCTGGAGTTCGCGCGCTCGTTTGCGATGGGCCTTGCCGGGGAGGTGCTGTTCCTCCCCGTGCTTCTCGTCCTCACCGTGCTGGTCATCACATGGCTGGTCATACCCTTCTTCCTGCTCGCCGCGGGGCTCGCCGGACTCTTCGGGTATCTCGCGGCAGCGCACGCCGGCGGCGAGATCTTTGCCCGACGCCGCTTCCGCTCCGAATGGCTGGAGAGACTCCGCCGCTCGAACTCCTACTACTACGTCGTCAGCGGACTCGCGCTTCTGATGCTCCCCTTCGCGGCCGGCGCCGCCCTGTGGGTATTCGGCGGCGCCGCGGATTTCGTGCGCGGCCTGATCCTCTTCGTGGCCGGCGTCGGCACATGGGTCGTCGTCACGGCCGGTTTCGGCGGCGTCCTGCTCACGCGGGCCGGCGGACGGAGCGTCGTGATCGACTGGTCCGCCGACCACGCTGCCGATCCGCCCTCCGCCCCCGTGGACGATGCCTGATGCCCGAATGACCCTGGCCCGCCGTGGCAAGGTCCGGCTGAGTCCGAGCGGCAATGCACTTCGCCTGAAACTCTTCCGCTTTGCGTTGCTCCTTCCCCTTGTGCTCGGCGGTGGGGTGGCGTCGGCCGAGGCGCAGGAGTGGCGGGATTTCCGCGCCGCGCGACCGCTCGGCGACGTGGAAGCGCTGGTTATTGAACTCATGTACGCGGGTGGGCAGCTCGACGCCTCCGCCTCGGAGACACGACTGCTCTACGACGTGCGACTCCGTTACGACGCCGAACGTTCCTTGCCCCGCCGCGATTGGCGTCGTGCCGGTCGAACGGGGCACTTGAGGCTGACCACCTCTTCAGCTTCGGAGGACTGGCGTGATGCCGACGATGCGACGCGGTTCGGCGACCCGGAGCTTGAACTCGAGGATCTTCCTCGCGACGCGGACGTGGCCGGGAGGCTGGATCTGTCGCTGAACTCGTCGGTGCCCACGGATCTGCGGCTGGGGATCGGCGCCGGGCGCGCGCGCCTCAACCTCGGCGGTGCCCGCTTTACGGCGCTTGAACTCATCACCGGCGCCGGCGACGTGGAGATCGGTTTCGCCCGCGAGAACCGTGCGGCGATGGAGTTGCTTTCTGTCAAGTCGGGCGCCGCGGCCTTCATGGCCGAGAATCTCGGCAACGCCCGCTTCCGGCGCCTGGAGTTCTACGGTTTCGTGGGCGACGTCGTCCTGGATTTCTCGGGATCGTGGCGATCGAGCGCCGAGGCCGAGATCAGGATGGGCCTGGGCGAACTCCTGATGCGGGTGCCCGCGCATATCGGCGTCCGCGTTCGGCGCAGCGGACTCGCCTCGCTGAGCGCGGCGAACTTCGAGAAGGTGGGAGACTACTGGTTGAGCCCGAACTGGGAGACGGCAAGAGTACGGTTGGAGGTCACGCTGGTCGCCGGACTCGGCTCCGTGATCGTGGAGCACGGCTAGGCAGACAGGCCGTGCCAAGCCCCCGTCGCTAAGCCTCCTCGCGTGAGGCTTCCACCGCCTCGAGCCGGGTGACGGCCGCGGACGCGATGCGCGCGAAAGCCTGGGCTTCGGGTGCGGTCGGTCTTCCGATCGATGTCGGGACCCCTTGATCGCTCTCCTCGCGAACGGCCACGCCGAGCGGCACGGCACCCAGGAAGGGCAAGTCGATCGAGCCGGCGAGCCGCTCGCCGCCCCCGGCGCCAAAAATGTCGTGCGTCTCGCCGCACCCGGGACATGCGAAGCCGCGCATATTCTCGACGATGCCGAGGACCGGCACCTCGAGCTTCTCGAACATCCGGATCCCGCGCAGCACGCCCCCGACCGCCACATCCTGGGGCGTGGTCACCATGACCGCTCCGTCCACGCGCACAAGTTGACACAGCGACAACTGCGCGTCGCCGGTCCCGGGCGGCAGATCGATCACGAGGTAGTCGAGTTCTCCCCATGCGACCTGCTGGAGGAACTGACGGATGACCCCCATGATGATGGGCCCGCGCCAGATCGCCGGAGCATCCTCGTCGATGAGGAAGCCGATGCTCATGAGCTTCACGCCGTGCGCCACCAGGGGCACGACCTCTTCGCGGTCGATCCGGGGTTTCTCCTGGATGCCGAACATCGTGGGGATGTCCGGGCCGTAGATGTCGGCGTCCAGCAGTCCGACGCGATGACCCGCCCGAGTCCAGGTCGCGGCAAGATTCGTCGAGACGGTGGACTTTCCGACGCCGCCCTTGCCCGAACTCACCGCGACGACGCGACCCACGCCCGGCATGGGTGGCGCCTGCGAGGGATGGCGTCTCGCCGCTTCCCGGTCGTCCCGCCTTGGTGGCGGCCCGGGACGTTTGGGCGCGGGGTCCATGATCGGAAGCGGCCGGGGGCCGGAGGCCGGTGTGTCGGACACGGGTTGGCGCTCGACTACGCGACGGCCTCGACGGAATGGACCGCTGGAAGCGCATGGCAGAGGTGCTGTTCGATCCCGGCGCGAAGCGTGGCGGTCGACATGGGACAGTCGTAGCAGGCACCTACGAGCCGGACCGCGACGCGACCATTCTCCGGGTCGAACGAAACGAGCTGAATGTCCCCTCCGTCCGAGCGCACCGCAGGGCGGATGTCGTCGAGGACTCCCTCGATCTCGTCGAGCGTACTCTCAACGGTGGCGGTGCTCAAATCGTCTGGATCCTGGCGCGGGTCGGGAGCGCTTCCGTGCCCCTCGGACGCCTCGAAGCCGACGTTCCGGAGGACTTGAGAAAGGTAGGATTCCACCGTCCGTCGGTCAACGAGAGCCGGGCACGAAACGGAGTTCGCTTTCCACCGTCGCGGGCGGACGACCCGGGCGGAGTTCGATGAGCGGGCTCCCGGTCCACACGCCGCCCATGTCTCGATAGTGCGGATCGAGCGGGTTCCCGGCCTGGCCCGTGGGCAGCAGGAAGTAGCCCGCCATGTCCGAGGGCGCGGCGCGAGCCACGAACCTCGAGCTTGGGCCCGCCTCGCTCACGACCGGCCACCTCCACGCGGTGGAGTCGAGACGCGATCTCAGCGACGGAGCGTCGGGGCGAACCGTGTGGGGCCCGCCGCGCGACGGATAGGGCCCGACGTGGAAGCCGAACAGGCGGTCGAGCCACGCCACGGTCCCGAGCGGGTGAGCCGACCGCTCGCGATGGACCTCGCCCCACGACCGTCCGGATACGGCCGCCGCGGTGCGGGCCGCCTCTTCCTCCAGCGTCTCCAGGCGCTCGACTCCGGGGGTGCGTGCATCGTCGATCCAGGCGCTGTCTCGGGTCTCGACGATCTCCATGAACGCGAGATCGGGGAACCAACCGTCGCCGCCGTCGAACTCGTCGGCGACGATGAGTTCGCGAAGGCGGTAGAGCCACGTGAAGAAGGGTGCGGCGCCACGGGATTCCGTTTCGGTTCGCAGGTCCCAGCGCTCGAGCAGGAGAGCGAGTGAATCGAGTCCCGCACGGCGAGCGGCCCGCACGGCGCGCGGCCGGTAGCGCTCGGCCCAGAGGCTGTGGCTGTCCAGCTGCATCTCGCGCATGTCCTCCACCGTCCAGTCGGACGCGCGAGACACGAGGTCGTCGATGCGCCGGGCCCGAAACGGTGACGGATAGTAGACGCCCACGCGGCCGAACAGGGCTCTCGCCTGGAGGTTGTTCGCGCTGACGAGATAGCCCCGTTCCGGATCTCGCACCGCCGGCATCGCTTCCGGCGGCCAGAAGCCCGGCCAGCCCGAGGGCAGGCGCTCGAAGGAGATCGGAGAGGCGCCCTCTCCTGCCGCGCGCAGGGGCACGGACCCCGCCATGCGGTAGCCGATCTCGCCGCTCGACGCCACATAGATCACGTTCTGGTGAGGGGAACGAAAGTGCGCCACCGCCGCCACGAACGCGTCCGCGTCGGAGGCTCGGTTCATCTCGAGAAGGGCCGCGAACGGACCCCCGGGTTCCAGTCCCGTCCACAGCAGCGACAGCGTGATCCCCCCGGCCGGCACGACATCAGTGATCACTGGGCCGCGCGCGGTCGAACGCACGACCCAGGTCTCCGGATCGCCACGCCCCCGCACGAAAATCTCCTCCGTCCGGGTCTCGAACGGACGCCAGTCATCGGAGTCGCGATACATCGACCCGTCGAGGTTGATGCCTTCGACGACGAAGTCCGCGTCATCCACCTCCGCGTTCGTGAAGGACCATGCGATATCCCGGTTTAGTCCGACGATGACGCCGGGGGTTCCCGGGATCGAGAGGCCGGCGACGGCCAGATCCGAGTCTTCGGCCGCGATGGAGTTCAGGTACCAGGTGGAAGGCGCCCGGAGGGCGAGGTGCATGTCGTTCGCAAGCAGCGGGGCGCCATCCGCCGTGCGCGATCCCGCCAGCGCCCACGAGTTCGAGGCGTGGAAGCCGAAGCGGGAGAGATAGATGAGCGGGTCGGGGGATGAAGCTGCGGGGTTCGGATCCACGGGAACCGGAGTCTCCGTGAAGGCGATGCGAGGCGGCGCGGCGCCGGACGGGAGCGTGTCTTGGAGGATGGTGGGCCCCCAGGCGGGGTATCCGGCCCCCAGCGACCGCCGGTGCTCCGCATCGAGCGTCGCGAGCGCGGTCATCCGGTCCAGTTCTTCCCGCCAGTCGGAGAGATCCAGCGACATGATGCGGCCGATTGAAAGGGACGCCCGCGCACTCCACGGCTGCGGCTCGATGTCGAGGATGAGGAACTCGGGGGGCCAGGGTCCCCGCCAGCTCGCGATGCGGGCGTTGACCCCCTCCGCGTATGCCTCGAGGAGCGTTCGGTCCGTCTCCGCCATGCCGTCGAGTTCGCGGCCCGCCGCCGACCAGAGGTCAAGCGTACGCATGAGGCGGTCCGCGTCGAGGGCGTCCGGACCGAAGAGTTCGGCCAGGCGTCCGCGCGCGACCCGCTGGAAGAGCTCCATCTGCCACAACCGGTCGGAGGCGTGGATGAACCCCTGCACGCGCGCAACGTCGACTTCGGTCGCGGCGGAGATGGAGGGGATCGCCCACTTGTCGAACGTCGCCGCCGCGGGCGCCGCCAGACCCGGGAGGACATGCCGGCCGGATCTCGGCTGCATGGATCGTTGCAGATGGAACCACGCAAGCGTCGTGAGCCCCCCCCCGATCACGAGGCCGGCCGCCAGGCCGACCCCGGCACGGCGCCGAAGGGTCATGAGTCCGGGTGGGCGGGAGATGGCGGTCCCGCGTCGAGCAGGGCGTGGCGAAGCGAGACGTAGCGCTCTCCGTCGCGAATCACGAGTGCCCTGGCGACGAGGTCATCGAGCAGTCCGCGTACGCGGTCGAGAGGAAGCTCGAGCCGGTCCGCGAGCGGAGAGGCCCCCGTGCGGCCGAGACTCCACACCTCGCGCCACACCGCGGTGGCGCCGGGATCGAGTGCGCCCATCAGCAACGGTTCCCCATCGGTACTCTCGGCGGCGGCGGCAAGCCCCCGGTGCCGGAGGACCGAGTCGATCGGTCCGATGTGGTGCTCGGCGATCCCGCGAAAGAGGATGAAAGACCGGCGCGTAGAGGCATCGGACGCGAGCAGGACGAGCTTCGCGACGATCTCGTCCGCGCAGGAGAAATCGATCACGAGGACGTGGCTCAGGTCGAGCACCGCGAGGACCGTGCGGTCCGCGTCGGCGATCTGGCGTTCGACCGTCGCCCGTACCGTCCTCCCGGTGGGACGCGTCACGAGGTAGCTGAACAGCGTCGTGTGAGTAACCGCCGGTTTCACGCGATCACGTCCCTTCCCTCTCGACCCGCTCGGGCAGGACTATCAGCACCTGGGCACCGGGAAAACGGGGCAGATCGGTGCTGAGCGCCTCACCCTCGTCCCAGTCCGGCACTCTGGCGATGCTCGCATCGCCGCTTCGGATGCGGATGGCACCGTTCCACTTGATGATCTGGCTTCGGATCGCCTGCAGACCCTGGCCCCGACCGGGATCGGCGAAGCGCGACTCGCCGTGCAGAAAGCCCGCCTCCAGCGCCGCGGCCGCCGACCACCGCTCCCCGTACCGGCGCGCATGCTCGGCGCCCAGCGAGCCCTCGAAACCGACGCCCACATCCATGACGGCGAGCACGACGACATCGCGGCCGAGACGCCGCCGCCACCGATACCGCTGCGCACACACCCAGCCGATCGAATCGGCGTGTTCGAGGATGTTCTGGCACACCTCCGACAGCATGACGGAGAAGTGGATCACGGCCGGCCGCGGGTAGCCGAGCCGGTCGTGCAGGATGCGCTGGGCGCGATCGCGCACACCCTCCACGACCGAATGGACGTCCTCGTGGGAGCGGATCGTCGTGACTTCGATGAGGGCGTCGGAGATCTCGAGAGACGGCTTCGGCAACTGCTTCAGATCGAACACCTGTGCAGCGGCGGGCCAGAAGCGCATGCGGTTGATATAGGAGCGGACCTCGGAATCGCGCGGGGGCTCGATCAGCGGAGGCAGCCCCGTGCGCAGACGCGCCTCCTGGCCGACCGCCAGAAGGCCGATGAGCCCGTAGGGCGAAACCCAGCCGACGGAGCGGGCATCGAGCAGGAGGCGCGCCTGCGGACTGCCCTCCGAGCGGACGCCCCGGACCAGCGTCTCAAAGGAGGATTCATCCAGGCGCTCGGGGACGCGGACGACCCGGCTCACGCGGAACCCCGCGGCCGACGGCCCGCCCCGCCTGTCAGGACGCCGGTCGCGGAGCGCAGGTATTCCCCGAGCCCGGCGGCGCCGCGGAATCCGGCGTTCCGCTGCGCCGCCCGCATCGCCGCCCTGACGGACGACTCAAGATTCTCGCCGCCAAGCATCGTCACGAAACAGGTCGCCCCCCACACGTCGCCGCAGCCGGTCGGGTCGCCCCCCGATACCGGGACTTCGGGTTCCACCTTCCCGCTCACAAGCGCTTCCGCGGGCTCCAGGGCGCCGGGTGGCGGGCGCGGCCCCGTCGGCGCCTTCCAGAAGCCGCGGGTCGCGACCCAGGCGGCGCCGCGCTCCCCGAGCGTGACGAGGAGGCCGCGCGTGACGGGACCCACGACATCGGCGGCGAGCGCCCAGGGATCTTCCCAACCCGCCGCCAGCGTGCCGAGCTCTTCTTCGTTCAGCTGGACGACATCGAAACAGGAAAGCCAGGCGCGCCAGTCTTCGAGCGGACGCGGAGAGCGCACGCCGTCCGTCCCCACCCCAAGCATCAACGAGTGCAGATCCGCATAGACCGGACCCTTCGCCGCCGTCCGGAGTGCCGCCGCTGCGGGGAGATCCATCTCCCAGCCCGCGATGAAATTCACGTAGATCGCGTCGCACGAGCGGGCGAGGGGCACGAGTTCGTCGCGGGTCCAGCCCGGCACGCCGCCGGTGAGCTTCTCAGAGCGGCGCGCATCGTCGAGGTAAACGAGTTCGACCCGGTTGTTCGGTTCTTTCACGGTCCACACGCCATCGAAGGAATCGACTCGCTCGAGCCCCCCGAGGAACAGATCCGCCGCCTCCCGCATGTCCTTTCCGACCTTGAGAATCGGAAACAGGGTCCAGTCTCCCTGGGCCGACGCCGCGGCGGCATCGGCCGCAGCCAGCGCATAGGCAATCCCTCCCCATTCCTCCACCGGCTCCTCCCGGCCGACGTCCCGTGCGCGGATCGTATCCCACACCATCGTCCCCACCACGCCGAGCCGCGGCATCGGCGTTTCAGAGGGGTCCGAGCCGCGCGACGCGGAACACGGCGGCAGCGCCGATAACTCCCGCCAGGCCACCGAGTTCGGTGCGCACGATCCGGCACGCCGCGGCCGCCGGTTGCAGCGCCCGCTTCCTGACCTCACGGCGAAGAGGATCGAAGAGGTGCTTGCCCGCGCGCGTAACGCCCCCGGAAACCACGATCATCTCCGGGTTGAGGACGTTGATGAGGTTCGCGAGGCCAGTCCCGAGATACCCTGCCGTCTCGCGCATCACGTCCGCGGCATACTGGTCGCCCGCTACGATGGCGTCGGATACGGCTTCGGCCGTAACCGCGCGCAGATCGCCATCTACGAGATCCAGAAGCATACTCTCGGCGCCCGCCTCCAGTCCTTCCACGGCGCGGGCGGCGATCGCGGGCCCGGAGGCGTAGGCTTCCAGGCAACCGTAGCTGCCGCACGCACACTTCCGCCCCGTGGAGTCGATCGTCATGTGTCCGATCTCCGCGGCCGCATCCGAGGCCCCGTGGTAGAGCTCGCCGTCGAGGACGATGCCGCCCCCGATCCCCGTCCCCAGGGTGACGCCCACGAGG
>VXQX01000028.1 GCA_009838765.1 Gemmatimonadales bacterium | reverse complement strand
GTCGCCGAGGTGCCCGGGCTGGGTGGCGTACCGGGTCTGGCCCTGCGCGGCGCGGGCTCGCCGGCGGGGGCGCCGAGGGCGGCCAGGAGTTCCTCGAGTTCGACGGTCGATTCCATGCGCACCAGCCGGAGCAGCAGAACCTCGAGCTGGATGCGCGGCTGCGAGGACCGGTGGAGCGTGCCGGAGGCCTCGAACTCGCTGAGCGCGGCCAGCATCCTGAGCAGGTCCGCCGGAACCAGGGCTCCGGCGACGGCGAGAAAACGCTCGCGCGAATCGGGCAGGAGTTCGACCGCCTCGGCCTCCGGGTCGAGCCTCAGGACGAGGAGGGTCCGCAGCGCGTCGCCGAGTCCGCGCAGGAACTCCGCGGGATCGTGCCCATCGTCGAGGAGATCCTGGACGAAGGCGAACACTCCGGCCCGATCCCCGTTCGCCGCGAGCTCGAAGAAGGCAAGATACCGATCCTCGTCGACGAGCCCGAGCATGCGGCGGACATCCGCGAGTTCGACCGCGTCTCCGCGGAAGGAGAGGACCTGATCGAGGGACGAGAGCGCGTCGCGGACGCCGCCTTCGGCCCGCCGCGCGATCGCCCGCAGCGCCGCCGGCTCGGCCGGGATGCCTTCCGCCTCGAGCACCGTCTCCATGCGGCTCGCGATGTCCTGCACGGAGACTCGACGGAAGTCGAAGCGCTGGCACCGGGACATGACGGGGGCCGCGCCGCGCTCGATCTTCTGCGGCTCGGTTGTGGCGAAGGCGAAGATCACGCGGGGCGGCGGCTCCTCGAGGATCTTCAGCAGCGCGTTCCACGCGTCGCGCGTGAGCATGTGCGCTTCGTCGAGGATATAGATCTTGTAGCGATCCTCGCTCGTGGGCGCGTACGCGGCCCGGCGGCGGAGGTCCCGTGCGTCCTCGACTCCCCTGTGGCTCGCCGCGTCGATTTCGACGACGTCGAGCGAGGCGCCCCCCGACCAGATCCGCTCGCACGAAGGACACACGCCGCACGGTTCGCCGTCGGAGCGGTCGGGGCAGTTCAGCGCCATCGCGAGGATGCGTGCGGTCGTCGTCTTCCCGACCCCGCGGGGACCGCAGAAGAGATATGCGTGGCCGACCCGCCCGGACTCGATCGCGGCCTTCAGCGTGGGCGCGATGTGGTCCTGTCCGATCAGCTCCGAGAAGCCTCGGGGCCGGTAGGTTCTGGCCAGCGCGGTGCGGTACAAGGGCTCGTGAGCCATCTGGGTCGGCCGGGTCACCGTCCCGGCCGGCTTGGACTCCTTCGGGTCTGAGGGCGACCGCGCCCCGCGACGCGGGGACGCCGACATCGGGCGAACGACCCCAGGCGGGCCGTGGCGACCGTCACACGCTTACCGCTGCTACCTTCACGGTCCTGACGGGATTTGCGCGCTCCGGCCCCACGGGCCTGGGGCACCGTTATCTTATCGGCCGACCGGGGCAGCGGCCAGAAAAAACCGTCATGCATCGTCGCCGTAGAAGGCTTCCGGTATGTGCCGGACCCGGCACCTTCCCCGGCGATCGACCTCCACCGCCACGATGTCGAAGCGAGCCTCCGCGGCGGCGCCGGGATGCCGGCTTAGCCACGCTCCGGCCGCGCGGCGGATTCTTCGCCGCTGGGCGCTGGAGAGCGCCTCCTCGGGCGTCTGCACGCCGGGGCGGCGGGTCTTCACTTCGACGAATGCCACCGTGTTTCCGCTCCGGATGACCAGATCGATCTCCAGCCGTCCCACGCGCCAGTTGCGATCGAGGATCTCATATCCCTCATCCGCCAGATGACGCGCGGCGATTCCCTCTCCCAGACGGCCGAGACCGCTCGTCGTCCCGGTCCCGACGCGCCGGGGCCGGTCAGCCGTGGGCGGGGACGCGGGCGCGCGCGATCCGTCGGCCGATCGCGTTGGCGATGGCGTGAAGCTCGACCATCAGCGCATCGAACTGCTCGAAGGTGAGAGACTGCTGGCCGTCCGACGCCGCCGCCGGGGGATCGGGATGGACCTCGAGGATGAGCGCGTCCGCTCCGGCCGCAACGGCTGCCCGCGTCATCGGTCCGACCTTCGATCGGGCCCCCGTGCCGTGGCTGGGGTCCGCCACGACCGGGAGGTGCGACAGCTCGTGGATCGTTACGATGGCGGTGAGGTCGAACAGATTCCGCGCGTGCGTGTCGAAGTTGCGGACGCCGCGCTCGCACAGCATCACACGCGATTCGCCCTCGGCGACGACGTACTCCGCGGCGAGCAGCAACTCCTTGATCGTCGCGGACAACCCCCGCTTGAGGAGCACCGGTTTGCCGGCCCGGCCTGCCGCCCGCAGCAGGGAGTAGTTCTGCATGTTCCGCGCGCCGATCTGGATGACATCGGTGTACTCGGCGACGAGGCCCATGCTCTCCGTGTCCAGCGCCTCGGTGACGATCGCGAGGCCGGTCTCCTCCCGCGCGCGGGCGAGCAACTGCAGCCCTTCTTCCCCCAACCCCTGGAACGAGTAGGGGGAGGTCCGCGGCTTGAAGGCGCCGCCGCGCAGCACGGTCGCCCCGGCTCCCGCCACGCGGTGCGCGGTCTCCAGAATCTGTTCGCGCGATTCCACCGAGCACGGGCCGGCCATGACGACGACATCCTCTTCACCGATCCGCACGCCGTTGGACAGTTCGATGATCGTGTCCTCGGGCCACCATTCCCGGCTCACCTGCTTGTAGGGCGGCGACACGTGAATGACGCGGAGCACGCCCTCGATCCCGACGAGCCGACTTTCCTCGACGCGTCCGTCGTTACCGACCAGACCCACGGTCGTGCGCTGGGAACCCGGCATGGGCCGGGCCCGGTATCCCATGTCCTCTATCGCGCGGACCACGTCCCGGACCTGGCCGTCCGTGGCGCCGTGCTTCATGACCACCAGCATCGTTCCCCCTGTGGGTGACGTTCGCCCGCCGTTCGCCCGCCGGGCGCGGCAGGGCCGTGACCTCCGGACCGCTCCGCGCGGCGCCGGCAGGAGCAGGATACTCCACTGGTGTCACCTGTTCGTCAACGAGACCCGGAGCCCCTCCCTCGCGATGCAGACGTTTTCGGCGTATCCGGCCTCGGCCACGAGACGGGCGACGTTGTGCTCGGTTCGAAAGTGCGGATAGATGTGCGTCAGCACGAGAAGACGCGGGCGGGCGGCGGCCGCCAGCTCGGCGACGCGGGCGGGCGACAGGTGGTTGTCCGTCGCCTGCGAGTCGTGGAGCGAGCACTCGCAGACGAGGACGCTCACCCCGCGCATGAACGAGCCCAGTGCCCTGGATGGCCCGGAATCGCCCGTGTACCCGAAGCTGAGCGCCCCGCCTTCGAGCCGCCACGCGACGCTTTCCCGGGTGTGCGGCGTCTTGTGGGCTTCGAGCCGCCGACCGCCGCTCAGGGCGCGGGCCGCACCCGGCGAGACTTCCTCGATGAGGACCGGGAAACCGGGGTCCAGGACGAAGTCCCCGCAGGCGCCTGCAAGCTTCTCGAAGAACTCGCGGGTGCCCGCGGGACCCCACACCCTGAGCGGCTGGCTGCGCGGTCGGCGGAGGCCGTGTCTGAGCGCGAAGAACAGTCCCGGGAGCGCGCCGACGTGATCGGCGTGAAAGTGGGTGATCGCCAGGTCGGTGATCTCCTCCCAGGGCAGGCCGAGACGGGCGAGCGCCTGCAGAGCTCCGGGACCGCAGTCGAATAGGATGTGCGTATGCCCCGCGGATCCCGTGCCCGAGGATGAGACCCAGTAGGAGGAGGCGGCCCGGTCCGCTTCCGGGACCACGGTACCGCACCCGACAACGATCAGTTCGGTCTCGCTCACGCCACCTGCGTGGCGGAGTTCTGCGCGGCGGCGTTGAGCTCCACGCCGACGATCGAGGAGACGCCCGCCTCCTGCATGGTCACGCCGTAGATCCAGTCGGCGTTCTCGATCGTTCGCGGATTGTGGGTGATGACGATGAACTGGGTCTCTTCCTTGAATTCCTTCAGCATGCGGACGAACCGGAGGATGTTCGTCTCGTCCAGCGGCGCGTCCACCTCGTCCAGCAGGCAGAACGGGCTCGGCTTCGCCAGGTAGATCGCGAACAGCAGCGCGAGCGCGGTCAGAGCCCGTTCGCCGCCGGAGAGCAGGTGGATCCTCTGCGTCTTCTTGCCGCGGGGACTGGCGGAGATCTCGATGGGGGAGTCCAGGGCGTCGTCGGGACTCTCGAACCGGAGATCGCACTGCCCGCCCTCGAAGAGGGTGTCGAAGGTGCGGTGGAAGTTGGTCCTCACCTGCTCGAACGTCTCCAGGAGCGCGGACGTCGCCTGTCGGTTGATGCGGCGGATCGATGTGCGGAGGTCGTCGCGCGCGCGGGTCAGGTCGTCGCGCTGTCCAGTCAGAAACTCGAGACGCTTCTGTTCCTCCTCGTATTCCCGCTGCGCAAGGAGGTTGACCGGTCCGATGCGGGCGATCGAGCGCCGCACGCGCTCCAGCTCCGGTTCCCATTCGGCGGGCGCCGCCTCGTCGACGGGATCGACGCGTTCCCGGAGTTCTTCGAGCGGGGCATCCCACTCCGCCTCCACGCGGCCGCGAATCCCGGACTCCCGCGCCTCCAGTTGCGTGATCTCCAGTTCGAGCCGATGCCGGGCCTCCACGCGCTCGCGCTCGAGCCGTCGCGCCTCGCCCAGCTCTGACTCGAGTCTGTCCAGTCGTCCGCGGTGTTCGCCGATCCGCCGCTCCAACTCCGACAGATCCGCTTCGCGCCGCGTCCTCGTTTCGAGCCCGGCCCCGATGGACGCCTCCAGCTCCTCCTCCTTCGCCTGGCTGTCCGTGATCGCGGCGTGGATCCCGTCCGCTTCCCGCGCCAGCGCCCGCGACCGTTCCTCCGCGTCGTCCGCTGCTTCGGCGAGGCGGCTCTCCACTCCGCGTCGGTTCTCGACCTCGGCCTCGCGGCGCGCCTGCGCCAGCTCCGCGCGGTGAAGTTCCGCCTTCCCCGCGTCGGCGGCCGCGCGGGCGTCGTCGTCGTTCCTGCGCGCCTCCTCGTAGGCGGAGGACCGCTCCGAGACCTTCCGGTCGAGTTCGGCGGCGCGGGCGTCGTCATCGGCCGAGTGCGACACCTCACCCTCGCTGAACGCTTCCAGTTGTTCGATGCGGCCGGCGAGTTCGCTGCGCTCCCGGTCCAGCCGGACGAGCCGCGCCTCGGCCGAGGTCCGGTCGCCCTCGGCTTCGCGGCGGGCCGACTCCGCATCGGATACCGAGCGCTCCAGCGCGTTCGCCCCGGCGAGCGCTTCCGAGGCAGCGGCCCCCAACTCCTTCACCGCCTCCCGCGAGCCGGCGCGCTCCTCTTCCAGCGCCGCCGCCTCCTCGCGCAGGGCTCCGAGTTCGGCCCGCCGGCTCAAGAGTCCCTCCGAGGCGGCGCCTCCCACGTAGACGCCGCCCCACCGGTCCTGGCGTCGCCCCTCGGGATCCACCCAGGCGTGCGGGCGCGGCGCCAGTTCGCTGCCGGACGGGACTTCTACGCCCGCGAGCAGCGCCTTCACCCAGACCGCGCCGACCCCCTTCGCGTCGATGTGTCGCATGAGGGGCGCGTCCGCCTCCGACGGTCCCGGGAGCGGACCCGGATCGAGCGGGAGCACGAGGACGCCACCCTCTCCGCCGCGCCGCTCGATCCATGCCTCGACCGCCCGGACCGCGGACCAGTCGCGCACGACGACGCCGTGCAGGTACGGGCCGAGATGGGACTCGACCGCGGACGCCCAGGGAGCGGAGACCTCCATGAACTCCGACAGCGTGCCGTGGAGTCCGGGGATCGCGCTCCGGTCCTTCAGCAGTTCGGCGACGGATTCGGGGAGGAGCGCGCTCGACCCCACGAGGGATCCGAGACTCGAGGCGCGGGCGCGCGCCGCGGCGAGACGGCCCTCGAGGTCGGCCGCCTCAGCGCGGGCGCGACGCAGCGCCGTGTCCGCGGTGGACGCGGCATCGCGCGCCGCGTCAAGCCGGTCGCGCGCATCCTCCAGCGTTCGGCTCGCCCGCCTCTCGCGCTCCGACGCGCCCTCCGCCTCCTTCCGGAGCCCCCGTTCCTGAGCGGCGAGCGCGTCGAGGGCCGGCCGCCGCCGTTCGAGTTCCTCGCTGCGGTCGCGGGCCCGCACCTCCCTCACGCCGAGTTCGAGCCTCCAGCGTTCCATCTCGCGGCGCGCATCGTCGAGCGCCTCCCGGGCGGCGGCACGCTCGCGCGCGGCGGTGCGGGCCGTCTCGGTAAGAGCCTCCGCCCGACGCTCGAGTCGAGCCGTCGCCGCGGCACCATCGGCGGCGAGCGACTGCCCCTCCTCCAGGGCGGACCGCGCGTCCGCCAAGCGCTCGCGCAGATCTCCTCGCCGGCGCTCGTTCCGGCGCACCTCCGCCTCAAGGGTTTCCAGCCGGTCTCGGGCGCTCGAACCTCTCGCCCCGGCGAGGAGGCGTGCGCGCTCCTGTTCCTCCACGGCGCGCCGGGCCTCCTCCAGGCTCCGGGCAAGACCGGCCCTTTCTCGCTCCATGTCGGTGTACTCGAGGCGAAGCGCCTCCGCCCGGGTTTCCGCCGTGCGCAGATCCACGTGGTCGGGTCGCGCGTCCGGCTCCAGGCGCGCGAGTTCGGCCCTTGCTTCGGCCAGCCGGCGGGTCGTGTCCTCCAGCTGGACGTCCGCGACGGCGATCTCGAGTTGCAGGAGGCGAGCTCGCAGCTTCGCGTGGCGCTCGGCCCGTCCCCGCTGCTGCGCGAGCGAGCGGACCTTGGACGCCACCTCGACCAGCACGTCCTCGAGCCGCTGCAGGTCGCCATCCGCCTGCTCGAGCCGACGGGTCGCGATCCGGCGACGGTCCTTGTAGCGCCCGATCCCGGCCGCTTCCTCGAACAGCGTCCGGCGCTCTTCGGCGCGGTCCGAGAGGATCGCGTCCACCATGCGGCCCTCGATCATCGCGTAGGCGTTCGAGCCCAGCCCGGTGTCCCGGCACAGATCCAGGATGTCCTTGAGCCGGCAGGCTGTGCCGTTGAGCGTGTACTCGCTCTCGCCCCCTCGGTAGACCGTGCGGCCGATCGCCACGTCGGCGTAGGGCACGGGAAGCACGCCGTCCTCGTTCGAGAGTTCCAGCAGGACCTCGGCCCGATGGATGGGCTGCCGTGCCTCGGTCCCCCCGAAGATCGCCTCCTCCATCCGGGATCCGCGGATCGCCGTGGGGCGTTGTTCTCCCAGAACCCAGCGCAGCGCGTCGGAGAGGTTCGACTTTCCGCAGCCGTTCGGGCCGACGACGGCCGTGATGCCCTCGTGCAGTTCGATCCGCGTCCGGTCGGCGAACGACTTGAATCCGCGCAGGGTCAGGGACTTGATCTTCAAGCGCAGCTCAGGGGGTTGAAGGAGCGGCGCCGCCGCGCCTCACGATCAGCGTCGCGGTTTCGCCGACCGCCTCCAGAAGGTCGCGCATGGGCGCGGCCGCCGCCTCGTTCTCGTACGCGCCCCCATACACCCTGAAGACCGGCGTGCCGTCGAGCGCCGTCTCGAGGCTGTACGCCGGGATGCCGAGCGCCGCGAGTTCGGCGATCCGCGCCTCCATCCCGGGGCGCTCCGCGAACACGCCGAGATCGTACCCGAATCTCACGGGGCGGAGGAGCCACGGGGTCGCCTCGCGGGCCACGCCGGCCGCCGCGAGTTCTTCCATCAGAGCGGATGCCTCCGCCGCGGTCGCGACGGCCCCGGCGAGAATCCTCAGATACCCGACCTCGCGAATCGTCGTGGGGGCCATGACGTACAGCACTTCTCCCCGCAGCGCGCGGGCCTCCGCCACGCGCTCCGCCGCCTCGGCCGGATCCGTGAAGCTCCCGATGAGCACGGAGAACGGCCGCTCGGCGGCCGACTCGAACGCCGCGGCGACGGAGGCCTCATCCGGCGCCTGCGGCACGTCCTCAGGCGAGACGTCGGCCGACGCGATGTCGTCCAGTGGGCGGTCCTCCGGCGGGGTGTCCTCCGGGGAGATGCCGTCCGGCGTGGCCGCGGCCTGGGCAGCCGGGCCATCTTCGACCAGCGTCACGGGCGTCGCCGGCGCCTCCTGCCGGGCCGCGATCAGCGATCCGACGCGGGAGATCGCGCGGTCGAACCAGCCGTTCCTGTACGCCCACCAATTCCCGGCCGCCAGCGCCGCGATCGTCAGCGCCGCGACAAGCGGCGCGCGCGGGCGGCGGCCCCGGGCCCCTGCGGGCTCCGGCCGCGAGCCCGCTGGAGCCTCGTCCGGCCCGGGCTCGGGGATCGGGCGGAGCACCGGTTCCGGTGGGAACTCGGGTTCCGCGGGGGGCTCGGCCGCGTCTTCCATGGGCTCCGCCTCTGGAGCCACACTCAGAGCCTCCGAGTCGGTCGACTCGAAGGGCACGTGACCGTAGCACCGCATGCCGTGGTCCTCGGGGGGGATCGTTCCCACGGCGATATACCCGTCGAGAAGACCGAGCAGGCCGGGAGAGGGCCGCCCGCGGTCGGACATGGCGATGAAGAGTGTGCCACCCTGCTCCTTCACGCGGGAGACGAAGCGTTCGAGCGCGGCGGACTCCAGCAGACCCACCACACCTTCGGGCACCTGCCCCGCGGGCAGATACACGTAGGGACAGTCCGCGCGCCGTATGGCGATCCCGGAAAGTCCGGACTGGCCTCCGAGGAACCCCGCCATGCCGCCGGAGTCGGCCCGTTCGGACGCTCCGGCCAATTCGTCGAGGGGCGACGGCCCGGATTCGGAGTTCAGGACGAGCGTCCGTCCCCGCCGGCGGGCGATGGAGGTGGCGATCGCGTCCACCGCCGTCGCGCTTCTCTCGGCCTCCGAACGCTGGAAGACGAGCGCGACGATCCGCGCGTCGCCGGGCAGCTCCCACGTGAACGGGATCGGGGCGCGGGCGCTCACGGGTCTCGCCTCACCGCCGGACCTCCCTCTTCATGTATCCACGCATCGATCCCTCTTTCCCGCCGCAGTTCGAGCGACGCCCTCTCCGCCTCGGGGCGAGTCTCATAAGGCCCCACGAGGAGCCGGTACCAGATGTCGCCGGCCGCGTCCATCCGGCGCAACACGTGCGTCGAATATCCCGGGCCGTCGAGGAGTTCGCGCCTCTGCCCGAGCGTGCCCAACTGCCGCGAGGATTGGGCGACCGCATAGTAGCCGGCGGGGAGCTCCTGCAGCGGATCCCCCGGTACGGGATCGCCGAGGATTTGCGGGCTCCGGTTCGATGTCCTCCCGACCGTCAACAGTCCGATGCGGCCGGGCGGAACGCTGTCCGCAAGCGCATCGAGCGCTTCTTCGGCGTCTTCCAGCGTGTCCTCCGGCACGACGGCGGCGGAGGCGACGGGAAGGCGGCGCCCCCATCGGAACGGGAGCCACCACGCGTCGGGCGGACCCTCCACGGCGGTGACGTCGCCATCCGGGCGGAGGAGACCGAGCCCGCTCTCCGTGGACACCAGAACCGCCCCGCCCGGCAGCGCGAGCGGCAGGTCCGCGCGCCACTCTCCGGGTACCGCATTCAAACCGGCCTCGCCCGCCCTCGCGGACCAGGCCTTCGAGCCATCCCAGGCCACGAGGCGGTCGCCCGTCATGCCCGGCCGTAACGTCTCAAGGGGCGCCTCGACCCGCGAGGATCCGACCTCGCGCCAGTCGTAGCGGTCGATGACCGTGAAGCCCGGCCGGTCTGGCGAAGCCGCAAACACGCGGTGCTGCGAGGGGGAGATAGCCAGGGCCGATGGGGCGCCGCCGATCTCCGCCCCCTCCGCCGCCTCGAGTTCGGGAATCGACCACTCCGTGAGTCCCCGTCCATCCTCGGACGCCGTGACGATCGTTCGGCCCCAGCCCGCGAGCGCGACGGGACCGCTCGTGCCGATGGTCCGCGTCGCCGCCGGCTGCGATTCTCCGGCCTCCCATACCGCGAGTTCGGGCCCGCCCGCGCCTTCGACGAGAGCGACGACGCGGTCTCCGGCGGCGGGGGCCGCCCAGTGCACGGCGCCACCGGCGCTCACCTCCGCGGTGCGGGTGGCGGTGATGGCGAGAATCCGCTCCCCCGACACGAAAGCGCCCCCCGAGGGCGAGGGGATCCAGCGGCCGGCGGCGGGCGCGTCGGGAAGCGGGGTCTCGGCCTCCACCGGCGATGTCGCGTAGAGGTGAAGCCGCCGTCCCCGTTGCAGCACGACCGCCGAGCCGAGCGAATGGGCCGCCGTGACGCTTCCGAGCGACAGGCGTCCGGTCCAGCGGACGGCGGACGGGCTCTCGATCGAACGGAACTGCGCGACTCCGCCATCGCGCGGAATGACGAGGAGCCCGTACCGCTCGAGCGACGACCCTGAGACGAGCGCCACGCCTTCGAGGGGGTCCGGCTGATCTTCCGGGGGGCTTCCGCAGGCGCCGGAAACACCCCCGATCCCCGGCAGGAGGAGGAGCGCAACCGGCAATTTCGCACAGTTCATGGCCTTCAAAGCTAGTGCCGCGCCTCCGGTCGCGGAACGGCCCCGGCCCCGGTTCACTCCAGTTCGAAGAGCGGCGCGTCGCCCCACAGCCGCTCGAGCCGATAGAAGTCCCTGACTTCGTCCAGGAAGACGTGCACGATGAGGCCCACGTAGTCCATCAGCACCCAGCGGCCCGAGTTCAACCCCTCGACGCCGACCGGGCGGAAACCGTCCTCGCGCGTTCGATCGAGGATGTTCTCGCTGATCGCGCGGGCGTGCGTGTCGGAATCGCCAGTGGCGATGAGGAAGAAGTCCGTGACATCCGACAGCCCCCGCAGGTCGAGGATCGTCGGGAGGCGCGCGTTCCTCTCGAGCGCGGCCTCCGCCACGCTGCGGAGCTCCGGGGAAGGGGCTCCCCGTTCCGAGAGCCGCCGCCACACTTCCTCGAGCGGGAGTGGATCGTGCGTCATCGGTCGCGGACCGCTATTCCTCGGCGACCACGGACACCTTGAGATTGGGCTCGACGTCCACATGGACTCTCACCGGGACTTCGTGTTCGCCGAGGTCCTTGATCGGATCGTCCAGCCGGATCATGCGGCGGTCCACGGCGACGCCCTCCTTCTCCAGTTCGTCCGCGATGTCCGCGGCTGTAACCGAACCGAACAGGCGTCCGCCCTCGCTCGCCCTGCGGACGAAGCTCACGGCTCTGCCCTCCAGTTCGCCCGCCAGTTGCTGGGCCGCTTCGCGCTCTCGCTCGGCGGACAGTTCGATCTGGCGCCGCTCCTCCTCGAACCGCTGCCGGTTCCCCTCGGTCGCCACGAGCGCGATCCCGTGCGGAATCAGGTAGTTGCGAGCATACCCCGGCCGCACGTTCACCATCTCGCCCGCCAGGCCGAGATCGGCGACATCCTTTCTCAGAATCACTTCCACCATCGATCCCTCCAGTTGTCATCCACTATCAGCCACCGCCCGTTTTCACCCCCGGACGCGACCGCAGGTCCAGCCACGTATCGCTGATTCCCATGACGAGGGCCGCACCCGCCGTCACCGGGTAGAGGACCAGCGCCGCGAGTACCCACACGGCGATCACCCAGCCCGAGCTTAGCACCGAAGCCCCCAGCCACACGAGCACCGCAAGACCCCGAAGCAGGTAGAGGCCGCCCATCACCGTCACCATGTTGCCGCCCGCGCGCTCCGCCCACGCTCCCGCGGGGAGGACCAGCAGCGCGAGCCCGAGCACGAGCACCCAGACCAGGTGGTCGCCGAAGCGGAACTCCCTAAGCGGCGGGAGCGGTTTCCGTTCTCCCCGGACTCGTCCGAGTATGTAGCCGACGACCCCAAGGGCCGAGATCGAAGCCAGCGCGAGCAGGGCCGGGTAGACGGCCTCCCATACGCTCACGATCCCGCGCACGGTCGCTTCCATCGACCGCCCCCCCCCACGCGTTGAAATCGTACGCGGCCAGCGCCTGGCTCAACTGCCCCGCGATCCGCCAGTCGAGGTCCGCCGGAAGCCCGGGTCGCGAGGCGGCGAGGACCGCGACCGCGGCTCCCGCGATCGCGACCGCCCACAGCGACCGGTCGAAGACGCCCCGGCCCGGCGCCAGTGCCGTGCTGAGAGCGAACCCACCGGCCAGGAGCAGCGCCCAGCCGCGCTCCATGAACCACAGCGGCCCGGCCTCCCGAAACCCGAGTCCCGCTCCGGCCAGGAGCAACAGGGCCAGGAAGGCCGAGCCGGACTGGGGCGGCTCGAAGGTCAGAATCGCCACGGCTGCGGGGACGCCGACGATCGCCATGAGGCCGAGCGGCGAAGAACTCAGCGGCGACAGCAGCATGACCAGCAGGAGGAGACCTGCGGCTGGCCAGAGACCGCTCCAACGTTCCCTCAGCGGCCCCACGCCGGGGCTCGGCCCCACGCCGCGGAGCTAGTGTCGTGTCCCGGAAGTACGAGAGCTACCGACACGACGCTTAGTCGTGGTAGCCGCGGATGTACGGCAGTATCGCCAGATACCTCGCCCGCTTGATCGCTGCCGTCACCGCACGCTGGTGTCGCGCGCACGACCCCGTGGCTCGCCGCGGCAGGATCTTGCCGCGATCCGAGATGTAGCGGTCCAGCGCGCGTTCATCCTTGTAATCCACGCCGGGCTTCCGGCCCCCGGCCACACAGCACCGGCACGCCTTTCGAAATGCCATCTATTCCTCCTTCGCCTCGGCGGCCTCTTCCGCCTCAGTGTCGTCCGCCGGCGCCTCCGCTTCGGCTTCGGCGTCAACTTCGGCTTCGGTGTCAGCTTCGGCTTCGGCTTCGGGCGCGTCAGCTTCGGCTTCGGGCGCGTCAGCTTCGGCCTCGGAGGGAGCCTCGTCGGCCTCGTCGGCCGCTTCTTCGGCGCCGTCCGTCTCCCCGGCCTCCTCGGTCTCCTCCGCCTCCTCGGTCTCCTCCGCCTCCTCGGTCTCCTCCGCCTCCCCGGTCTCCTCCGCCTCGGAGGCCCCGTCGGTCTCGGACCCTGCCTCGGCGTCGGGGGCATCTGCGGCGGTTTCCTCCGCCTCGGGTTCCTCGGCTTCGGCTTCCTCTGCCTTGGCTTCCTCCGCGGGTTCTTCCGCCGTGGCTTCCTCCTCGGCGGGCGTCTCCGGCGCCGGGTCGGGAAGCGGCAGCGGATGTTCCGCGATCACGATCAGATACCGGAGGATGTCATCCTCGAGCTTCAGCACGCGCTCCAGCTCCCTGAGCGGATCGGGCGCCGAAGTGAACTGGGCGACGACGTAGTAGCCGTTCGGCTGCTTCTTGATGGGGTAGGCGAGTTGACGCTTGCCCCAGTGCACCGAGGCGGTGATTTCGCCCGAACCGTCCGCCGTGATTGCGGCGTGGTAGCGCTCGAGCTTCGCCTCGATCTCCTCGGAGGTCAGGCTCGAACGGAAGATGTACACGATCTCGTAATCGCGCATGAATCACTCCCTCGGTCTCGTCGGCCCCAACCCGCGCGGTCGGAGCAGGAGTCTGGATTTGTCGGCGCGCCGGGAGGCGGCGAACCGGTATGTGAAGGCAGCACTAGTGTCATGCCGCGCCGCTGTCAAGTTGGGCGCCCGCCCGCGTCCCGCGTAAGACGGGCTCTAGAACAGTCCCAGAGCCTGCAGCACCCCGCCGACGGCGGCGAGGGCCGTCTCCATCGCTCCCGGGGCGGCGGCGGCCATCCCGTGAACGTCCACGAACCAGGGTGCGAGGACGAGCGAGACGACGCTCATCAGCTTCACGACGATGTTCATCGATGGCCCGGACGTGTCCTTGAAGGGATCGCCCACCGTGTCGCCGACCACGGCCGCCTTGTGCGGGTCGGAACCCTTCCCCCCGTGGGCTCCGGTCTCGATGTACTTCTTGGCGTTGTCCCACGCGCCCCCGGAGTTCGCCATGAAGAGCGCGAGCAGCACGCCGCTCACGGTCGCGCCGGCCAGCGAGCCGCCGAGCGCCGCGACGCCCAGAAAGCGGCCGACCATGATGGGGACGATGATGGCCACGAGGCCCGGCACGATCATCTCGCGGAGCGCCGCCTTCGTGGAGATGTCCACGCAGCGCGCCGAATCCGGCTTCGCCGTCCCCTCCATGATGCCCGGGATCTCGCGGAACTGGCGACGGACCTCCGCCACCATGCCGGCCGCCGCCCGTCCCACCGCCGTCATCGTGAGCGCGGCGATGAAGAAGGGCGTCACGCCGCCGATGAAGAGCCCCATCACGACGAGCGGATCGATGAGGTTGATCCCGGTCTCGCGCAGACCCACCGCGTTCGCGTAGGCGGAGAACAAGGCCAGCGCCGTGAGCGCGGCGGAGCCGACCGCGAACCCTTTGCCGATCGCCGCCGTCGTGTTGCCGAGCGAGTCGAGCGAGTCGGTCACCGAGCGGACCTCGGGGCCCAGTTCCGCCATCTCCGAGATGCCGCCCGCGTTGTCCGCCACCGGGCCGTATGCGTCGACCGACATCGTCACCCCGACCGTGGCCAGCATCCCCACGGCGGCGATCCCGATCCCGTACAGGCCGGCGAAGTTGAAGGCGAGGAAGATGGCGGCGGAAATCAGGAGCATGGGAATCAACGTGGATTCCATCCCGACCGCGAGTCCCGTGATGATGTTCGTGGCAGAGCCGGTCTCGGAGGCCTCGGCGATGCGCCGGATCGGCTTCTCCGCCGTGTAGTACTCCGTCACCAGGCCAATGGCGATGCCGACGAGCGAACCGAACAGCATGGCCCAGAAGGGACCGGCGTTCGGGTGGATGAAGACCCACTTGCCCTGCGCCGCGGCGTCGAAGATTTGGAGATTCACCGTGATCGCGTACGCTGCGACCCAGAAGATCACGGCCCCGATGATCGGCGCCCAGCGCAGGGCCGCCGCGGGGCTCATGCGCTCGAGGACGCGGATCGCGAGGACGCCGACCGCGCTCGCGAGGAAGCCGGCCATGATGTACAGGACCGGCAGCGCCACCGCCTGGAGCCGCGCCCCGTCGAGGATCATCGCGCTCGTCACGCCGATGACGATCGTGGCAATGACGGAGCCGACGTACGACTCGAAGATGTCCGCCCCCATCCCCGCCACGTCGCCCACGTTGTCGCCCACGTTGTCGGCGATCGTCGCGGGGTTGCGGGGATCGTCCTCCGGGATGCCGGCCTCGACCTTCCCCACCAGATCTGCGCCGACGTCGGCCGCCTTCGTGTAGATGCCGCCGCCCACGCGCGCGAAGAGCGCGATCGAGGAGGCGCCCATCGCGAAGCCCGAGATGATCTCGCCGAAGGGGCGGAAGCCGGTTCCCTGGGGATCGTAGATGACGATCACGGCGCCGATCCCGAGCAGGCCGAGCGCCGCCACCGCGATGCCCATCACCGCTCCGCCGGAGAAGGCGACCCGCAGCGCCTTGGCCTGACCCTCCGCGCGCGCCGCCTCCGAGGTCCGGACGTTGGCCGCCGTCGCCGCCTTCATCCCGAAGAACCCCGCCATGATCGAGCACGCGGCGCCCAGCGCATAGGCCACCGCCGTGTGCGGGCCCACAAGCCAGAAGAGGAGGGCCGCCACGACGACGATGAACGGCAGCAGCACTGTGTACTCGCGCCGCAGAAATGCCATCGCGCCCGAGTGGATCGCCTGCGACAGCTCGGCCATCTTCTCGTTCCCGACGGGCTGCGCCTTCACGTACATGAAGAGCGCGAAGGAGAAGAAGAGCCCGATCACGCCGAGCCAGACCGCAAAATCGATGTATCCGACGATGTTTCCGACCACGTTTTCCTGCTCCCTCTGCTATCCCCTGATCAGCGCTATCCCTGATCAGCGGCTATCCCTCGATCAGCGGGGCTTCACCCCGGACGGTTGAAGCGGTTCATCGCCGCCTCCGAGCCATGGTCCAGCCAGTACTCCACCGCTTCGGCAGCACGGGGGAAGGCGCCCAGCGCCGCCTCCTCCTCCGCGCGCGGCATCCGTGACAACACCCAGGCCGCCAGGTCGATGCGCTCGTCCGGCGGCCGCCCGACGCCGAGCCTGAGGCGGCCGTAGCCGTCGGAACCGAGACTCGCCGATATCGAAGCGAGCCCGTTGTGCCCGCCCGGCGACCCCCTCGCCCGCAGGCGAAAGCGACCCGCCGGCAGCGCGACATCGTCGACGAGGACGAGCATGTCCGCCGCCGGGTCGAAGCGCCGGCGATCCAGCAGCGCCGCCAGCGCTTCGCCACTCAGATTCATGTACGTCCGCGGCTTGTGGATCTCGACGCCGGGCCGCCCGGCCGCCGTCGTCCACGCGGTGGGGCCGTCCACGCGAAAGGGATCCCCATCC
Organism: Gemmatimonadales bacterium; assembly: GCA_009838765.1. GTDB lineage: Bacteria > Gemmatimonadota > Gemmatimonadetes > Palauibacterales > Palauibacteraceae > Palauibacter > Palauibacter ramosifaciens. The sequence continues at coordinate 6,108 of VXQX01000028.1, read as the reverse complement.
CAGCGGCGCGCCAGGCGGTCGGCGAGCCACCAGCCGATGTTGTGCCGCGTGTCCCGGTACTTCGCGCCGGGATTCCCCAGAGCCAGCAGCAGCCGCACGGTCCCCCGCGGATCGGTCCCCGGCCGTTCGGCTCAGCCCTCCTCCGCCTCGGCCTCCGTGGCCTCGGCCGCAGCCTCGCCTTCGACCTGTTCCACTTCCTCGAGCTCTTCCTCCTCCTCGACCTCCTCGACGGCAGGCGGCACGACGGTGCAGATCGTCAACCCCTCATCGTCGACGACGTCGACCCCGCCCGTATCCACATCCGAGACGTTCAGCGAATCGCCGATCTCGAGCTCCGACACGTCGATGGTGAACGCGGACGGAATCTCGTTCGGCAGACACTCGACTTCGATTTCGTGCCGGAGGTGCTGGAGTATCCCGCCCACCTCCACGCCGGCGGGAGTCTCGAGCAGGTGGAGCGGCACCGATACCCGGATCTTCACGTCCGCGCGGATCTCGAAGAAGTCCACGTGCAGAAGCTGAGGTCGATACGGGTGGCGCTGTATCTCGCGGATCAGCACCGGGCGCGGCTCGCCGCCGTCGACCTCGAGGTCGATCACCGTCGTGGCCGCGTGGATCCGGCTCAACAGCCGGGAAAGCTCGTGCGTGTCCAGCGCCAGCGACTCGGCGTCGTCCCGGCGGCCGTACACCACGGCGGGCAACTGGCCGCTCCGGCGGAGCTGTCTCGCCGCGCCCTTGCCGGAGGCGGTCCTCGTCCGCGCCGTCAGTCTGGCGGATTCGTTCGTCATTCCATTCGCCTCTTACTTGAACAGTTTGCTTACGGAGGTGTTCTCGTGCGTGCTCTCGATGGCCTGCGCGAGCAGACTCGCCACCGACAGCACCGTCAGCTTCGGCAGCGCTTCCTGCACGCCCGGAGCGAGCGGCACGGTGTCCGTGACCGTGATCTCCTTCACGTCGGCCGCCGCGAGACGCTCCACCGCCGGCCCCGAGATGAGCGGGTGCGTGGCGAGAACGTAGATGTCCCGGGCGCCGCGCTCCTTCAGCACCTGGATGGCCGACACCATGGTCCCGGCCGTGTCGATCATGTCGTCGGGCACGATGCAGTGCTTCCCTTCGACGTCGCCCACGATGTTCGAGACCTCGGCCTCGTTCGGCGCCGGGCGCCGCTTGTCGATGATCGCGAGGTCTCCCCCGAGGCGGCGGGCGTAGCCGCGCGCCATCTTCGCCGCGCTCACGTCCGTCGCGACGACGACGAGGTTGTCCAGCTTCTTCATCTCGTAGTAGCGCCGGAAGACGGGGGCCGCGTACAGGTGGTCCACCGGGATGTCGAAGAAGCCCTGGATCTGGTGCTGGTGGAAGTCGATCGAGAGGACGCGGTCGGCGCCGGCGGCCGTCATCAGGTTCGCGAGCAGCTTCGCCGCGATCGACACGCGCGGCTGATCCTTCCGGTCCGAGCGCCCGTACCCGTAGTAGGGGACGACCACCGTGACCCTCGCCGCCGAGGCGCGTTTCGCCGCGTCGATCAGGATCAGGAGTTCGAGCACGTTCTCCGCCGGCGGGTTCGTGGGCTGGATGAGGAAGACGTCGCGTCCGCGCACGTTCTCGTCGATGCGCACGAAGATCTCGCCGTCGGCGAACCGCTTGATCGTGACGTCGCACAGCCGCTCTCCGAGCACGTCGGCGATCCCCTGCGCGAGGGCGGGATTCGCCGTACCCGAAAGCAGCATGATCGGACTCGTATGGAACGAGAAGTCCGTGGTGTCCATGCGTCTCGACTGGCTCGCTGGTCTGATTCCGGCGTTCGTCGCTCCGCGCCGCGCGCGGAGGCCCTGCCGGAATGATGGAAGAGAAACTGTGTGGGTCCCGAACCCGTGCGCCGCGGGGCCGAACCCCGCGGCGACAGCGGCCCAGACTATCGATTCACGCGGGTTTTTGTCAACGAGCCGCGGGAATCGTGTAAACGACCTGTGTCGGGTACGCGAATTCGACACCGTGCCGGTCGAACCGTTCGTGGATCGCGAGCAGCACCGCCTGCTTCGCATCCATGAAACGGGCGTACTCGGGGACGGTCATGTAGAAGATGGTGTCGAACTCGATCGCGGAGTCCGCGAAGCCCGACAGGTGGCAGCGGTCGAAGCGGGTTTCCTCCTGCGCCTCCACGATCTCCTCGATCCAGCCGGGGATCTGCGCCAGGAGGTCGCGCGGCGTGTCGTAGGTCACGCCGACTTTCAGCGCCCCGCGCCGGTCCGCCATGCGCCCGAGGTTCCGGATTCGGGTGTTGATCACGTCGCTGTTTCCGAGGATGAGTTGCTCGCCCCCCAGGCTCCGCAGCCGGGTCGTCTTGAGGCCGATGTGCTCCACCGACCCCTGGAACTCGCCGATGACGAGGAAGTCGCCGATGACGAAGGGCTTGTCGAGGATGATGGAGAGCGATGCGAGCAGGTCTCCGAGGACGTTCTGCGCCGCGAGGGCGACGGCGATGCCGCCGATCCCGAGGCCCGCGAGCAGGGCCGCGACTTCGACCCCGAGGTTGTCGAGGATGAGGAGGAGGACGACGGACCACACGGCGAGCCGGCCCACGAAGGAGAGCGCGCCGACCATGGTCACGGCCTCCGCATCCTCGCCCGCCGTCGCATCCACGAACCGACGCACCCAGAAGGCGATCGCGGCGCTGGCCCAGATGCCGCCCTGGACGACGATGGCGATGACCGCGGCGCGGCGAATCACGAGCGCCACGACGGGATCGAGTTCGAGCACGAGAGACGCGGCGAAGAGCCCCACGAAGAGGATGAGGGCGAACTTCGTCTCGCCGAGCACGTCCGCGACGAGATCGTCGATCGAGGTCCGGGTCTGGCTCGCGAAGCGCGCGAACGCCCGCAGCGCGTAGCGTTCGAGCAGCCACAGCGCGAGGGTCGTGAGGGCGTAGATGCCGGCCGCGAGCAGCCAGGTCGAAAGCGTGTTTCCGTAGATCGTCTGGTCCAGGCCCATGCCTCGAACTCCAGTGTCTGTCATGGGGAGGTGTCGGCCGTCGGGAGATCAGGCGAGTTGTTCCATCATCTCCCGGATGTCGGTGGTCGGACGCCGGCACGCGAAGCCGGTGCAAACGTATGCCGTCGCCTTCCCTTCCAGGAGGTCGTGGGCCGCGGTGAAGGGCGCGGCCTCCGCGAGCGGGTCCGCCGCCGGCCCGCCGGGCGCTTCGGTCCGCGGGGCCGCCGGCTTGAAGAGGACGGACGTGCGCGGCGCGTAGCGGCCGGCGAGCGCATCCAGCATGCGCCGCGTGCCGGGGTCGCCGGGGTCGCCGGTTACGACGACTTCGTGCGCCGGGCCCAGGGCGAGATCGAGCGCGACGAGCGACATCGCGTGCGCCGAGGGGGCGCCGCCGACGGGGCCGGCGAGCGCCCCGCGCAGCGCCTCCGCCCGGTCCAGGAGTTCGGGGTCGCCCGTGAGCCGGCCGAGCCGGAGGAGCACGTACCACGTCGTCGCGTTCGCCGACGGCGTGGCCCCGTCGTACAGCTCCTTCTGCCGCACGGGCACGTCGCTCTGCGCCTCGTCCACGTTGAACACGCCGAACCGCTCTGGGTCCCAGAAGCGCTCCATGAGCGGGTCGAGCAACTCGCGCGCCGCGCGGAGCCAGCGCGGGTCGAATGTCGCCCCGTACAGCTCGATCGTCCCCCACATGAGGCAGGCGTAGTCCGCAGCGCCCGCGGGGATCGCCGCATCCCCGTCCCGGTAGCGATGGAGCAGCCGTCCCTCGCCGTCTCGCAACCGCTCGAGGATGAAGTCCGCCGCCCGCGCCGCCGCCTCGACGAGCGACTTGTCCCCGAAGGCGAGGCCGCTCCGCGCCAGCGCCGCGATCATGAGCCCGTTCCAGTCCGTCAGGATCTTGTCGTCGAGCAGCGGCCGCTCCCGTTTCGCGCGCCGCTCGAACAGCACCCGCCGCGCTTGCTCCAGACGTGCCTCGACATCGGCGACATCCCTGGCATCGGCGGCACCGGCCCCCGCTCCGACCGCGGCGGCAATCTCGGCGGGCGTCTCTCCCAGATGGAGGATGTTCTCGCCGGTCCGGAGCCCCGACGCCTCGTCGGCGAAGTTGCCGCGCGCCTCGACCCGGAAGGCGCGTCGCGCAATCGCGGCCGCGTCCTCCCCGAGCACCCGCGCCAGCACCCCGTCGAACTCCTCCCGCGTCCATACATAGAACGCCCCCTCGCGCCCCTCGCTGTCCGCGTCCTCCGCGGAGTAGAAGCCGCCCTCCGCATCCGTGAGGTCGCGCGCGACGTACTCGTAGATTTCCCCCGCTACTCTCCGGTGCGCGTCGTCGCCCGTCACCTGCCACAGTTCCGTGTACGCCATGGCGAGCAGCGCCTGGTCGTACAGCATCTTCTCGAAGTGGGGGACGAGCCAGCGGGCATCCGTCGAGTAGCGGTGGAAGCCGTACCCGACGTGGTCGAAGACGCCTCCCCGCCGCATGGAGAGGAGCGTCTTCTCCACCATCTCCACGCCGCGCCGGTCTCCCGTGCGGTCGCTCCAGCGCAGGAGGAAGAGGAGTTGGTGCGGCGCCGGAAACTTGGGAGCGCGGGAGAACCCTCCCTGGTGGGGGTCGAAGCGGGCCCGCAGGTCGCTGAAGCCGCGGCGGAGCGTTTCTTCGTCGAGCGCACCCTCGCCGGAACCCAGCCCGCGCACCTCGACTTCCCGGATGGCGGCCAGCGCCGAGGCTCCGGCCGCCTCCACATCCGCCCGCCGCTCCCGCCACAGAGACGCAAGCCGAGGCAGCAGGTCCAGCATCCCCGCCCGCCCCGCCACGCTCTCGCGCGGGAAGTAGGTCCCGGCAAAGAAGGGCTGCTTGTCCGGCGTCATCACAATCGTGAGCGGCCATCCCCCCTGCCCCGTCATGAGCTGGCACGCCGTCATGTAGACGCCGTCGATGTCCGGCCGTTCCTCGCGGTCTACCTTGATCGATACGAAGTCCCGGTTGAGGAGCGCGGCCACATCCTCAGCCTCGAAAGACTCGCGCTCCATGACGTGGCACCAGTGGCAGGTCGCGTACCCGATGGAGAGGAAGATCGGACGGTCCTCGGTCCGGGCGCGCGCGAAGGCCTCCTCCCCCCACGGAACCCAGTCCACGGGATTGAAGGCGTGCTGGAGAAGATAGGGACTCTTCTCCCGCGCGAGTCGGTTGGGGCGGGGGCCGGAATCAGGCATGGGATTGGCCCCCCAGGGGTCGAACCTGGATCATCGGCTCCAAAGGCCGGTGTCTTGCCATTAGACGAGGGGCCAGAGGCGCCGAAGATGGCGTTGCGCGGCCAACCGAGTCAAACCGCGGCGGCGCCCCGGACCGGCCTCAGACGGGGAGTGAGACGTCCAGGACTCGGAGACCTTCGGCGCGTTCCGGGGCGGCCAGCGTTCGGCGGGCACGCGCGCGCTCGGCCTCGTCGCGGAAGATCGCGAACAGCGTCGAGCCGGATCCCGTCATCGCGGCCAGCGCCGGATCGCACGATCGCAGGCGGTCGAGCAGTTCGGACAGTTCCGTGTGTCGGGCGAGGACGGGCGCTTCGAGGTCGTTTCGGCCCAGGCGCTCGAGGGAGTCCCATTCCGCCAGCCGGGTGGCGCCGGGAAGCACGGACGCGGCGCCGGCGTCCTCGCCAGTCCGTCCAAGCCATCCGTATGCCTCGGGCGTCGAAACGTGAATCCCGGGGCAGACGAGCAGGGCGGGACGGGGCCGCGGCGGGCGGAGCGGGAGGAGCCGGCGGCCGCGCTCCCAGCCCAGCGCCATCGGAACGCCGAGGAGCGCGAAGGGCACGTCGCTGCCGATCTCGCCGGCGAGTTCCACGAGTTCCCGCGTCTCCAGGCGGGGCCAGCGGCCGGCCAGCAGGCGCAGGGTCGCACCGGCGTCCGCGCTGCCGCCGCCGAGCCCGCTCCCCATGGGGATCCGTTTTGTGAGGCGGATGTTCACCGCACGGCGTCCCCGCTTCCCGAACGCGCGGGACAGGAACCGGTCCGCCGCCTGCCAGCACAAGTTGTCGGGACCATCCGGGACGCCGTCGGCCAGGGGCCCATCGACGGAGAGAGCGATGCCGCGCGCCCCGCCCTCCGACCCGGCCCCCCTCGTTC
>VXQX01000006.1 GCA_009838765.1 Gemmatimonadales bacterium | reverse complement strand
CGACGGTCTGCGCCCTTACGCTGCCCGCCCGCCCAGCCTCCCGGAGCCGCGGGGGGGGGTGTGGTGGACCGACCGGCGGCGGCGGAATGACTGGCGGTGGAATGGTGATGGGCGGAATGTCCGGGAACGGCGGCGTCACTACCTCGACGGTGTCACCGCAGGAGACGTTTACCACGCCGACAATGCCTACCATGAACAGGGACTTCATGAGCCTCATCATCGCATCGTCCTCCGTCGGTTTCGTCCAGCTATTCGTTCCCCAAGCCCTCACTGCGCAAGTAATTGCGCGAATAAGAGACGCTCGTAACCCGTCACCAGTAATGATTTTACAAACAAAAGCTCGACGAATCGCCGAAGGCGCACAATTGCTCAAATGAGGTAATTTCGAGCCTATAAATCGAAGGCTCTCGATACACAGATGGGGTAGTCGGATCTATAGATGCGGCGTTGAGCCGGGCCACCTCGCGGCCCGGCTCATAGTGGGGTGGGTGGGGCGCAGCTGAGTCCTGGAGTATCGGGGCGGACGCGGGAGTGGTGAGCCGATCGTCCACCCGGGGCACCTCCACCACCGCTCCCGGTCAGCCTGCGGCGTTCGGGGCGGGGGGTCGCAGCCTCGAGTATGCCCGCGCCGGAAGACTACCCGATTTGTGGCGGACTACTGGAAGTCGGCGCGCTCCCTAGGAGACCACGAGGTTGAGCATGCGGTCGGGGACGTGGATCACCTTGCGGATCGCGACCCCGTCGAGGCGCCGGATCACGTTCGCCTCGGCCAGCGCCGCCTCGCGAACGACCTCCTCGGGGGCGCCGCGCGCCACGCGGATCGTCGCCCGCAGCCGGCCGTTCACCTGCACCGGAAGCTCCACCTCGTCGACCATGAGCTTGCCCTCGTCCCAGGCCGGCCACTCGGCGTGGTCGAAGAGGCTCGATGCGCCGCCGAGGCGGGCCCACAGCTCCTCGGCGATGTGGGGCGCGACCGGCGCGATCATGATCACGAGCGGCCCCACTTCGTCGATCGAGGCCGTGCGCCCGCCGGCGCGCAGCGTGTTCAGGTAGTCCATCGCGGCGGCGATCGCCGTATTGTAGCTCAGCGCCTCGAGATCCTCCGAGATCTGCCGGATCGTCGCGTGCAGCGCCCGCTCCACCCCGACGTCTTCGAACCCCGTGCGACCCGCCTCGGCGGCCGCTGTCACGCTGTCCCACACCTTCTTCAGGAAGCGCTCGGGACCGGCCAGGCCGCTGTCACGGAAATCCCCGCCCCGCTGGAAGGGGCCGAGGAACATGAGGTACATGCGGAACGCGTCCGCGCCGAACCGGGCGATGTACTCGTCGGGCAGGATCACGTTGCCGCGCGACTTCGAGATCTTGGCGCCCTCCCTGATGAGGAGGCCGTGCTTGCGGAAGCGTTGGTACGGCTCCTCGAAGTCGACGTGCCCGAGGTCGTGCAGCACCATCGTGAGGAAGCGGGAGTAGAGGAGGTGGAGGACGGAATGTTCCTCGCCACCGATGTAGCTGCTGACGGGTAGCCACTTCCGCGTCCGCTCGGGGTCGAAGGGGCGGTCGTCGAACTCGGTCGAGGGGTAGCGCAGGAAGTACCAGCCGGAGTCGAGGAAGGTGTCGGAGACGTCGGTCTCGCGCCGGCCGTCGGCGCCGCACGCCGGACACACCGCCGTGTAGAACTCCGGGTCGCGCGCCAGCGGGCTCACGCCCGTCGCCGTGGGGCGGAAATCCTCCACGTACGGGAGGTTGACGGGGAGGTCCTCCTCCGGCACCGCCTGCGGACCGCAACTGTCGCAGTAGATGATGGGGATCGGCGGTCCCCAGTACCGCTGGCGGGAGATGCACCAGTCGTGCAGCCGGTAGTTGACCTCCGCCGACGCGAGCCCGCCCTCCGCCAGCCGCTCGACGATCGCGCGCCCGCCCGCGTCGGCCTCCATGCCGCTGAAGCGCCCGGAGTTCACGAGAATCTCATCGGCGGTGTGCTCGACGAAGGCGGCTTCCGCCTCGCCGCCCCCGATGTCCGCGGGATCCGCACCCTCCGGGAGCGCCGCGCGGGAGCACACGACCTGGACGATGGACAACCCGAACTGGCGCGCGAAATCGAAGTCCCGCTGATCGTGTCCGGGCACGGCCATGATCGCGCCGGTGCCGTAATCCATGAGGACGTAGTCGGCGACCCACACGGGGACGTCCTCCCCGGTGGCCGGGTTCCGCGCGTACCCGCCGGTGAACACGCCCGTCTTCTCGCGCTCGTCCGTCTTCTGCCGTTCCACGAGGCCGACGGCCGCGGCCGCGCGCACGTAGGCCTCCACCTCGGCGCGCCGCTCGTCCGTCGTAAGCCGCTCCACGAGGGGATGCTCCGGCGCCAGCACCATGAAGGTCGCGCCGAAGAGCGTGTCGGGACGGGTGGTGAACACCTCGATCCGATCCGCGCCGCCCGATCCCTCCGCGCCGCCCGAGGCCCCCGCAGCGCCCGAGGCCCCCGCAGCGCCCGAGAGCGGGAAGTGCAGCCGCGCGCCCTCGGAGCGGCCGATCCAGTTGCGCTGCGCCGTCTTCGTCGTTTCCGACCAGTCGATCCAGTCCAGGTTGTCGAGCAGCCGCTGCGCGTACTCCGTGATCCGGAAGAACCACTGGCTCAGCATCCGCTGTTCGACCGCGGCGTCGCACCGCTCGCACAGCCCGGCGATCACCTGCTCGTTCGCGAGGACGGTCTGGCACTGGGGGCACCAGTTGACCGCGGCTTCCTTCTTTTCCGCGAGCCCCGCCCTGAAGAGCTGGATGAAGAGCCACTGCGTCCATTTGTAGTAGCGTGGATCCGTCGTATCGACCGTGCGCGACCAGTCCGTCATGAGCCCCGCCGCCCTCAGCATCCGCTCGAAGTTGCGGATGTTGGAGGGGATCAGCTCCATCGGGTGCGTGTCGACCTTGAGCGCGTGGTTCTCCGAGTGGATGCCGAAGGCGTCGTATCCGATGGGCTCGAAGACATCATCGCCCCGCAGACGGCGGAACCGCCCGTAGATGTCGGCCCCGGTGAAGGCGTACAGGTTCCCGACGTGGAGCCCCTCGGCCGACGGATAGGGGTACATCATGAGGTTGAAGAACGGACGCTCGGAGGCGTCGAGGTCGGGCTCGTTCGTCCCGTTCTCCTCCCACCAGGCCTGCCACCGGGATTCGATGGCGATCGGGTCGTACATCGGTCGCGGGTCCGCTCCGTCTACGTGATCACGCCGGGGAGATGCACGAGACGGCGGCACCCTGCGGCGGCCGCCGTCCGGCCGCACAAGATGGGGCCGGAGCGGCGACCGAACAACTTGGGGCTAGTCTTCCCGGCCGGGACCGGGGACCATGTGGTCGAGGCTGAACTTCCCGTTGCCCGTCGTCCACAGGAAGAGGAAGATGGCGCAGTACAGGACGGCGAGTTCTCCGCCGTTCACGATCGGCCAGAACTCCATCTCGCGGGCGAAGAAGTGGCGCCACCAGTAGACGACCGCGAAGTGCCCCGTGAGGATGAAGGCGACCCAGCGCGTCCGGATCCCGAGGATGATGAGGATCGGCAGGAAGAACTCGATGAGGCCCGCGATGCCCACGGGCCACGAGAACCAGTTGCCGACCGCGTCCCTTCCGAACATGCCGAGGAGCTTCTGAGCTCCGTGCTGCCACAGCATGAGGCCGGCGGTGACCCGGAGCACGGCGTGGGTGGTTTCCTTCGAGACGGGTGCATTCATGAACGCCTCCCATTAAGGAGGGCTCCGGCGTCCGGCGCCGCTTGCAGGCCCGGAAGTACCGCCGTAGCCTTGCGACCCATGATGCCGGTTGATTCTCCGCGCGCACAAGACGGGGAGCTCGAGGGCGAGATACCCGTTCGCATTCCGCTCGCCCTTCTTCTGACCCTCAGGGACCTCGACACGCCCGAAGATCCGCGGGAACTGGAGGAGATGGACCTCTCCCTGAACCTGCGCCGCCGGCTCGGGCTCTCGAGTGTCGTGCTCAAGCAGATTCGCCGTTACGAGGAGGTTGGGGGGGATGTGCCCGCCGCCGAAGTGGCGAGCCTGTTCGAGCTCGTCGCGCGGCGGGTCGATGCTCCGGAGATCTTCGCCTCCACCGGACGCCGGGTCGCGCGTGAGGCCTTCAGCCCCGGCGCGCGCGTGATGCTGCGCTTCGGGTGGCGGCTGATTCCCCTCGGTCTCCGACGGATCCTCGCCTGGGGGCGAGTGAAGAAGATCGCCCGCCTCCTCAGCCCCTCCTCGGAGATCCGGATGGCGAAGGGGTTGAACGGGCTCGTGATCCGGCGCGGTCTCCCCGTGCTGGGCACAGCGACCAGGGACGGACGCGGTGGCGAGGTCCTGTCGGGGATCATCGGCGAGTCGTTCCGAATGTATCGGGCGGCGGAGAGCGACGCCTCACGCCCACGGTGCGAAACCCCGGGGGAGGATCACTGCCTCTGGGTGGTCGACGCGACCCCGGACTGACCATGCGGTTCGACGTGCACGGTCACGTCGGCGAATCCGATCTGGGCCGCGACCCGCCGTTCCACTTCATCGGCGATCTCGTGGGCGCTCACCACTGTTTCCTCGGGTGCGACCCGGATCGTGAGTTCCGCGAAGCGCCCGACCGACTTGCCGCGCGACCGAACCCCGGTCACGGCGCGCACGCCGAGCACCGCGCTCGCCACGCCTTCGATCTCCCGCGGATCGACGGCCCGCTCGTCGACGAGGACGGGGATCGTCTCGCGGAAGATCTGGTAACCGGAGCGGGCCACGACGAGCGCCACGGCGAGGGCGAGCCACGCATCGGCGGCGGCCCAGCCGGTCCGGTCGGTGATCCCAAGCCCGATCAGAACTCCGGCCGTCACCAGGACGTCGGAGGCCGTGTGCCGGGCGTCCGCCGCGAGAATCTCGCTCGACAACGTCCGGCTCGCCCTCGCCTCGCCCAGGGCGACCGCCCCGTTCACGATGAGGGCCGCGAGGAGCACGATCATCATCGCCGGTTCGAGATCCGGCGGAGCGCCACCGCTGATGAGACGCTCGAAAGCGCTCTGAACGAGTTCGAAGCAGGTCACGGAGAGGAACGCCGCCACGGCCAGGGCCGCGAGCGTCTCGAACTTGCCGTGTCCGTAGGGGTGTTCGGCGTCCGGCGGGGCGGCCGCGAGGCGCATCGCGACGAGACCTACGACGTTGTTGATCGCATCCACGCCCGAGTGGGCCGCGTCGCCCAGCACCGCGATCGACCCCGAGCGCAGCCCCACGATCAGCTTCGCCGCGATGACCGCGACGTTCGCGAGCAGCACCCACCGGAGTATGCGGCGCACGCGGCGATGGCGGTCCGCCGGCGAATTCACCACCCGGGGCTCATCGCTGGAAGCGACGCCCCCGGCTGAAGTCCGGTTTCGCTGAGTACCGTTCGGGCTCCGCCGCCGCGTCCCCCCTCTCGTCCTCCCCCTCTTCGACCTCCGCTTCCCGCATCACCGCATCGAAGCGGCTCGAGCGGGCGCGCTGCCGCCCCCCGAGCAACCAGCGCCAGGGCGACTCGCGCGGCGCCCGCTCTGTCGGCGCGTACTTGTCGTAGAGCCCCGGAGAGCCGAGTCCCACCCAGATGCCGAAGGCGAGGGCGAGGAGCGCGCCCAGGGATCCGGCGATGATCAGGATGAGGGCCAGCGTGTCTTCGGTCATGGAACTCCGTGCTTCGTCGCGCCGGGTGCCTGCCTGCGGCACCGGGTTCTTGCCCGCGCCGTCCGGCGCCGTCTACTGTCACGCCATGCGGCCCCCCGACCGGCGCACCAGGGTCGACACTAGATGGCGTCGCCGGCGGCTCCGTGACAAGCGCGCCCGTCCGTTTCTCCCCTCCGATTCGAGCGATTCCATGACAGAACAGCACCGGGAAATCGACGTCCTGCTGGACGAACAGAGGACTTTCGAGCCGTCGGCGGACTTCGTCGCGGCCGCCCACGTGGGCGATCGCGGTCCGTACGACGAGGCGGACCGCGACCGCGAGGCGTACTGGGAGGCGTGGGCGCGCCGGCTCGACTGGTTCACGCCCTGGGACGCGGTGCTGGAGTGGGATCCTCCCTTCTCGAAGTGGTTCGTCGGCGGCACGCTCAACGCCGCGTACAACTGCCTCGACCGCCACCTGGAGGCGCGCGGTTCGAAGACGGCACTCGTCTGGGAGGGCGAGCCGGGAGATGTGCGCCGCTACACCTACCGCGAGCTGCACGAGGAGGTGGGCCGCTTCGCGCACGCGCTCAAGGGGCTCGGCGTCGGGAAGGGAGACCGGGTCGCGATCTATCTCCCCATGGTTCCGGAGGCCGCCATCGCCATGCTCGCCTGCGCACGGATCGGCGCCCCGCACTCCGTCGTCTTCGGAGGCTTCTCGCCGCAGTCCCTTCGCGACCGGATCGAAGACGCGCACGCCACGTGCGTGATCACGGCGGACGGGGGATATCGCCGCGGCGGGATCATCCCTCTCAAGGCGAGCACGGATGCGGCCATCGACGGTCTCGACTACGTGAAGAGCGTCGTCGTCGTGCAGCGCTCCGCCGTAACCGACCCCGGGGCCGCGCCCCACGGAGGCCGCGTGGACATGCCGTCCTGCGAGATGACCGAGGGCCGGGACCACTGGTACCACGACCTGATCGCCGCGGCGGACGCCGATTGCCCCGCCGAGCCGATGGATTCCGAGGACCTGCTCTACATCCTCTACACCTCCGGGACGACGGGGAAGCCGAAGGGCGTGATGCACACGACCGGCGGCTACATGACGCACGTGACCGCGACCGCGAAGTGGGTGTTCGACCTCCGCAAGGACGACATCTACTGGTGCACCGCGGACGTGGGCTGGGTGACGGGCCACTCCTACATCGTCTACGGCCCGCTCTCGAACGGCGCGACGGTGGTCATGTACGAGGGATCGCCCGACTGGCCCGACCGGGGCCGTTTCTGGGAGCTGTGCGAACGCTACGCGGTGACGGTGTTCTACACGGCGCCGACGGCGATCCGCGCCTTCATGCGGTGGGGGGACGACTGGCCGGCGGGCTACGACCTGTCGAGGCTCCGTCTGCTCGGGACGGTGGGCGAACCGATCAACCCCGAGGCGTGGGTGTGGTACGACCGCCACATCGGAGGCGGGCGCTGCCCGATCGTCGACACGTGGTGGCAGACGGAGACGGGCGGAATCATGATCACGCCGCTCCCGGGGGCGATCACCACGAAACCGGGGACGGCGACGGTTCCGTTCCCCGGCATCGAGGCGGCGATTCTCGACGAGGACGGTAACCCGGCGGAATCCGGTTATCTGGCGATCACCTCGCCCTGGCCGGGGATGCTGCGGGGGGTGTGGGGAGACGAGGAACGCTACCGCGAGACATACTGGTCGAAGTGGCCCGACATCTACTTCCCGGGCGACGGGGCGCGGGTGGACGAGGACGGCTACTACTGGATCATGGGCCGCGTGGATGACGTGCTGAACGTGGCCGGCCACCGGATCGGAACCATGGAGGTGGAGTCCGCGCTGGTCGACCACGAGGCGGTGGCGGAGGCCGCGGTCGTGGGGCGTTCGGACGAGATCAAGGGACAGGCGGTGGCCGCGTTCGTGAGCGTAGTGGAGGGGACGGAGACCTCCGAGGCGCTGCGGCAGGAGCTGCGGGGGCACGTGGCGGCGCAGATCGGCGCGATCGCGCGGCCGGCCGACCTCATCTTCGCCGCCGAACTGCCGAAGACGCGAAGCGGGAAGATCATGCGGCGCCTCCTGCGCGACGTGGCGGAGGGACGGGCGCTGGGCGATACCACGACGCTCGCCGACCCCGCGGTAGTGCGAAGCCTGCAGCAACAGTTCGCCGACAGCGAGGGCTGACAAGGAGGCCTGAGACGCCATCGCCCGCCCGCAGCCGCCGACGCTGATGACCCCGCGCTCTTCGGACACCGGTGCGCGGGGAGCGGGACAGCTCGCGCTGCTCGCGCTGGTCGATCTGCTCGCGATGAGCCTCTGGTTTTCGGCCAGCGCGGTCGTACCGGAACTTCGCGAGGCGTGGGGTCTGGACGATGCGGGCGCGGCGTGGCTCACCACCTCGGTTCAACTCGGCTTCGCCGCGGGGGCCGTCCTCTCGGCACTGCTCACCCTCTCCGACGTGTGGGACCCGCGCCGGCTCATCGCGGGGTCGGCGCTTCTCGGCGCCGCCGCCACGGCCGCGATCGCCCTCTTCGCCGAAGGCCTCGTCCTTGCGGTCGTCCTCCGGTTCGCGACGGGGGTCGCGCTGGCGGGGGTCTATCCGCCCGGGATGAAGATGGTGGCGGGCTGGTTCCGCGCCGGACGCGGGATGGCGATCGGGATCCTCATCGGCGCCCTCGCGGTCGGGAGCGCGCTGCCCCACCTGCTTCGGCCGCTCGGAGGGATCGGTGCCTGGCGGCCCGTGCTCCTGCTCGCCTCGGGCCTCGCGGTCGTGGCGGCCGCGCTCGCCGCGACCGGGCTCCGCGCGGGCCCCCACCAGGCGCCGGCCGCGCCCTTCGATCCCCGCGCCGTGCGGCGCATGTTCGCCGACCGGGCGACGATGCTCGCCAACGGCGGCTATTTCGGGCACATGTGGGAGTTGTTCGCGATGTGGACGTGGATCCCCGCCTTCCTGGCGGCGAGCTTCGCGGCGGACTTGAGCGCCGGCACGACCCCTTCCCTCGCCTCGTACCTGGCTTTCGGGACGATCGCCGCAGGAGGGCTGGGCGCCGCCGCGGCCGGCATCCTCGCGGACCGCGTGGGCCGCACCGCCGTGACGAGTTGGAGCATGGTGGTGAGCGGCGCCTGCTGCCTGGTCATCGGGCCGCTGTTCGGCGGTCCCGTCTGGGCCGTCGCGGCGGTCTGTTTCGTGTGGGGGTTCGCGATCGTCGCCGATTCCGCGCAGTTCTCCGCCTGCGTGAGCGAACTCGCCGAACCCGAGTACGTCGGCACCGCGCTCACCCTGCAGACGGCGATCGGCTTCCTGCTCACCGTCGCCACCATTCGCCTCGTTCCGGTGTGGGAGGCGGCGCTGGGCTGGGAGTGGGCCTTCGCCCCCCTCGCCATCGGCCCCGCCCTCGGCACCTGGAGCATGCTGGCCCTGCGACGCCGCCCCGAAGCCGCCCGCATCGCCGGCGGCCGCCGCTAGCGACCGTAGCGGTAACCTCTACTGATATATGTCGCGGCGATGGGCGATTCGGATCACCAGGATGCGAATCGTCCCGTCGTCGATCCGAGTCAGAATTCGATAATCGCCGACGCGGTACCGCCAGAGATCGCCGTATCTTGACCCCTGCATCGCGATGCCGAGTTGACGAGGGTTGTCCAGCTTCGCCAATCGATCTTCGAGGAAGGCGCGAAGTCGCTTCCGAACGGCGGGATCCAGCTTGCGCACGGATTTCTGGACGCTCGCGGCATACTCAATCCGTCAGCTCACGCCACATCTCTTCCGCACTCACCACCTCTTCCTCCCCCTTCTGGATGCGGTCCAGAACCTGCTCGGCCAGGTACACGTCTTCCAGATCCTCGATCTTCTCGAGGATGGCTTCACACGCATAGTCGCTCTTCGTGCGACCCGTCTTCCTTGCGAGGCGGTCGAGTCGCGCTTCGATCTCTTCTGGAAGCTGTATGGACAACATGTAAACCCCCTTCCGACTCCCAGCGCAGCGTACCAAACCCTGGTCCGGGAAGCTAGCGGTTTCGGCCTCCGCGTGGTTGTGGCGGTCGGGTGCGGGGTCTACCGTGAGGTGAGCCACTCGATTCGGTTCGGAACGTGGAGTTCAGCCGTGAAGCGACGTATCGATTCGTTTAAGCCGTCGCCCGCCGCAACGTCGGCCCTGCTGGTACTCGCCGTCACGACCGCGGGGTGCGGGCAGGCGGAGGCGGGGTCACAGATGGAGGACGCGCCGCCGGCCGGCGCGGATGCCGAGGCGCGGGAGGTCGCCAACCGACTCTCCGCGGAGGAGGCCGCGGAGGGCTTCGAGCTTCTCTTTGACGGGGAGTCGCTCGACGCGTGGCGGGGGTTCCGGATGGATGACGTCCCCGCGGGCTGGAGCGCGAAGGAGGGCGCGCTCGCCTTTTCGCCGGGCGTCGGGGGCGGGACGCTCATCACCCGCGAGACCTACACGGACTTCGACCTGCGCCTCGAGTGGAAGGTCGGCGAGGGCGGCAACAGCGGGATCTTCTTCGGCATCTCCGAGAGCACCGAAAGCGCCTTCCAGTCGGGCCCCGAGATGCAGGTGCTCGACAACGCCGGCCACTACGACGGCGGCGATCCGCTCACGTCGGCCGGTTCGAACTACGGGCTGCACGCGCCGCCGGAGGACGTGACGCGCCCGGTCGGCGAGTGGAACGAGGTACGGATCGTCCGCCATGGCAACCAGGTCGTCCACTGGCTGAACGGCGTCCAGGTCGTCGAGTACGAAATCGGTTCGGACGAGTGGGAAGCGCTGGTGGCAGGGAGCAAGTTCGTGGAGTGGCCCGACTACGGCCGGCACCACGAGGGCCATCTCGGCATCCAGGACCACGGCGACCCCGTCTGGTACCGCAACATCCGCGTCCGCCGCATCCAGTAGTAGCCGGCGGCAGCGGCTGGCCACCGACGTTCCCGCGGGAACGTCCCCGCGCGTTCAGACCGTATTCAGCTGCGCAGGGGGCGGTGGGTGAAGGTGCGCTTGCCGGGGCCGTAGTCGGCGGCGCCCTGCCCCTCGCCGCGCAGGAGCCAGCGCGTCGTCAGGAGGCCCTCGACGCCGACCGGCCCGCGCGCGTGGATGCGGGCGGTGCTGATCCCCACCTCCGCGCCGAGCCCGTAGCGGAATCCGTCCGCGAAGCGGGTGCTCGCATTGTGGAACACGCTCGCCGCGTCCACGATCTTCAGGAACCGTTCGGCCACGGCCGGGTCCTCGGCCACGATCGCGTCCGTGTGGCTGCTCCCGTACGTGTGGATGAAGTCGACGGCCTCCTCCAGTCCCGCCACGGTCCGCACCGCCAGCGTGAGGTCGCCGAACTCGAGCCCCCAGTCCTCCTCGGATGCGGCCTCGGCCCACGGCAGGACCCGGCGCGAGGGCTCGTCGCAGCGGAGTTCGACCCCGCGCTCCCGGAGCGCTTCCCCGATCGGGCCCAGCCGCGGGAGGAACGACTCGTGCACGAGCAGTGTCTCGGTCGCGTTGCAGGCGGCCGGGTAGTCGCACTTTCCGTCCACGGCGAGGCGCAGTGCCATGTCCGGATCCGCCGACGCGTCCACGTAGAGGTGGCACACGCCCTCCGCGTGCCCCAGTACCGGAATCCGGCTCCGCTCCTGGATCGAGCGCACCAGCGCACCCGACCCGCGCGGGATCACGAGGTCGATGAGGTCGTCGAGCGCGAGCAGTTCGTCGACATCCCGCCGGTCCGGGACGCCGAGGACGGCGCGGCGATCGAGGCCGGCCTCCTCCAGCGCCTGCTGCAGGCAGCCTGTGAGCACTTCGTTGGAGCGGGCCGCCTCGCGGCCGCCCTTCATGATGACGCCGTTCCCGGAGCGGATGGCGAGCGATCCGATCTGGATCACCGCGTCGGGCCGGCTCTCGAAGATGATGAGAAGGACGCCGAGCGGACTGCGCACCTGTTCGAGCACGAGACCCTCATCGAGTTCCGTGCGTGTCAGGACGCGGTCGATCGGGTCCTCGCCCTCGACCAGGGCGTCGATCCCCGCGAGGAGGCCCTCGAACTTGGCGGCGGGCAGCCCCAGCCGGTGGAGGAGCGGCCCGGAAAGCCCTTCCTCCGCCGCGCGCGCCAGATCCTCGTCATTCGCCCGCGAGATCTCGGCCCGCGAGCGGATCAACGCCGCTTTCAGCGCGCGCAGCGCCGCCGTCCGGCGCTCCGCGGGGGCGCTTCCGATGGTGCGTTGCGCCGTCCGTACTCCGGCCGCCCGTTCCCTCAGGGTCTCCGTCCGTTCCCGCTCTTCCGTCGGTTCGCGCTTCAATGTGGTTGCTTCCATCAGGATTCCTTCAAGATGAGATGCTCCCGCCCCACGACCTGGACGCCGGCCCCCGCCTCGTGGGAGGCCGCCTGGAGGACGAGCCGCGAGTCGAGCGCGACGACGCCCCGCCCGACAAGGGATCCGTCGAGCGCCCGAACCTCGACTACGTCGCCGCGCCGGAACTCACCCTCCGCCCGCGCGACGTCCGCGGCACTCAGGGACTCGCCGCCCCGGAGGCGTTCGGCCCCCCCCTCCGCCAGGACCAGCGTCCCGCGTGGGTGCGAACAGTACGCGATCCAGCGGCTGCGCGAGGAGAGGGCGGCGCGAGGCGGGATCCAGGTTCCCTCCTCCTCGCCGGCCAGCACGCGGTCGAGCGCGCCCGGATCCACGCCGGACGCGATGACGGTGTGGCAGCCTCCGCGCGACGCGAGCCGGGCCGCCTCCAGCTTGCTCGCCATCCCGCCGCGGCCGAGCCCGGAGCGCCCGTCCACGTCGAGTCCGTGCTCGTCAGGGCGGTCGATCCGGCCGACGAGCCGCGCGTCCGGATCGCGCCTGGGGTCGGCCGTCATAACCCCCGGCACGTCCGTGAGGAGCACGATCAGGTCCGCCGCCAGTTCGCTCGCGACCAGCGCCCCGAGCCGGTCGTTGTCGTCGAAGATCGGCCGCTTGCCCGTCCCCCGGTACACGCGGTCGTTAAGCGAGATGGCGTCGTTCTCGTTCACGACGGGGACGACGCCGAGGCGGAAGAGGCTCTGCAGCGTCTCGTGCAGGTTCAGGTAGCGCACCCGGTCGTCGAAATCCGTCCACGTGATGAGGATCTGGGCGCAGGTGACGCCGAGGCGGGCGAAGCCCTGCTGGTAGAGTTCCATGAGCCGACTCTGGCCGATGGCGGCGCACGTCTGCTTCAGCGCGGCCGTGGCGGGCGGCTCGGGGAGCTGGAGGGCGACGCGTCCGAGGCCCACGGCTCCCGACGTTACGATGAGGACCTCGCGGCCCTCCCGGCGCAGGCGGCTCGCGCTCTCCACGACGCGGAAGAGGCGGGAGAGCGCGATCGTCCCATCGTCGTGCGTGACGACGCCCGTCCCCACCTTGAGGACGACCCGGTCGGCCGTCGCGATCGCCTCGCGCCTGACCGGCGACGCGGCGGCGGCGCCCTCGGGAGTCGGGACTGGTTGGAGCTGGCTCACGTCGAACGCCTCACAGCGGGACCGGGACCCACAGCCGGCCGCGGCGACCGGCGGAAGGCCACCAAAGGTACACCGGAGCGGGCCGTTGCACACCGCGCTCCGACGCACGACGCTTCGAAGGCGGGAGCGGGGCGGGGCGGAGGATCGCGGCGGAGAGTCGCAGCAGGGCGTCAGCGGAAGGCGGGGTTCGCGTGCAGGTCCACCTCATCGACGGCACCTACGAGTTGTTCCGGCACTTCTACGGAGCGCCTTCGGCGAAGAACGCCGGCGGCCACGAGGTCGGAGCGGCGCGCGGGGTCGTGGCTTCGATGCTCGGCCTGCTCGAGGGCGGCGCCACGCACGTCGCCATCGCCACCGACCGCGTCATCGAGTCCTTCCGAAACGAGCTGTGGCCGGGCTACAAGGACGGCTCCGGCATCGACCCGGCGCTCTTCTCGCAGTTCCCGCTGGTCGAGGAGGCGCTCGCCTCGGCGGGGTTCGTCGTATGGCCGATGGTGGAGCACGAGGCGGACGATGCGATGGCCGCCGGCGCCGCGATGGCCGCCGCGGACCCGCGCGTGGAGCGCGTCTTCATCTGCACGCCGGACAAGGATCTCGCTCAGTGCGTGGAGGGCGACCGCATCGTGCAGTTCGACCGTCGGCAGCGGCTTCTTCGCGACGAGGCCGGCGTGGTCGAGAAGTTCGGTGTCCCCCCGGCGGCGATCCCGGACTGGCTGGCCCTGGTGGGAGACTCGGCGGACGGTTTCCCCGGCATCCGCGGCTTCGGCGCCAAGACGGCGGCGGCGGTACTCGCGCGCTACGCCCGCATAGAGGACATCCCCTCGGACGGACGGGACTGGGACGTCGCCGTGCGCGGCCCCGAACGCCTCGCCCGAACGCTGCGCAACGGCCTGGACGACGCGCTCCTCTTCCGCCGCCTCGCCACGCTCCTCCGCGATGCTCCGGTGTCGGGAACCGTGGACGAACTCAAGTGGTCGGGGCCACGAGACGACTTCGAGCTCGTCGCCACGATCCTCGACGCCCCGGACCTTCCTGCTCGCTCGGGGCGCCTCGCGACGGTCCGCCGGGAGCCGGCGGCCTAGTCGCTGATCGCGGTTAGTCGCCGATCGGGGGGACGGCCTCCATCAGGAGGGCGATCGCGGCTCGCAGGTTCTCTCCGCCCGGACCCTGCCCCGTGTACTTGCCGAGGCGCGTGATGACGAGACCGCGCGCGGGAATGAACACGGTGTACTGGCCGCCGGCCCCCGCGAAGGCGCCGTAGTCGTCCTCGATCGGGAAGCCGAGATCCTTCCACAAGAAGCCGCCTCCGTACGTAGGCCGTCCGTCCGCGATCCAGGCCGGAGCGACCTCCATCGCGTAGTCGACGTAACCCTCGGGGAGGATGCGCTCGCCCCCCCACACCCCGTCCTGCAGGTAGAGGTTGCCGAGCCGCGCCCAGTCGCGCGCGGAGCCGAACTCGTAGCCCTGGGTGAGGAAGTTCCCGTTCGGGTCGGTCTCCATGATGAAGTTCCGAATCCCGAGCTTGTCGAACAGGTTTCGTTGCGGGAAGGCGTGATAGTCGTCGCCGCGTCCCTCGACGCCGAGGCGGACCAGGTAGTTCGTCAGCGCCGGATCCGTGTTCCGGTACCGTCCCACGGTGTTCGGCTCCCACTGCTGCGGGCGGGTGGCGGCCCACTCGAAGGCGTTCTCGCCGGTGTAGAGATAGAGGTGGTCGGGATACCCCATCTCCTCCGTATAGCCCGGGTCCTGCGGCGCGACGATCCGGATTCCGCTCGACATGCGCATGATGTCGCCGATGCGGATGTTCTTCCGGTCGTCATCCTGCCATTCGGGGATCGGGGCGGGCTGCCACAGCTCGTACACACCCTGCTGGATCAGGACGGCCATCAGCGTCCCGGTGAGCGACTTCCCCTTCGACCAGCTCTCGAACGGGGTGTGCATGTCGACGCCGGGGCCGTAGTCCTCGCCGATGATCCGCCCCTGGTAGGTGACGACGAAGCCGAGCGTCATCCCCTCCTGATCCATCGCGATCTCGACCGCCTCCCCGACCTTCTCCATGTCGATCTCGGGCGGGTACGGCTCGTCCGGGAGCACGTCCCCCATGGGCCACGGCGTGGTGGTGGGATCAGGGGTCATCGGCTCGACGACGGACGGCGCGAAGTAGATCGAGTCCCGGCCCAGCGGGTGCGTGATGCAGCCCTGGCTGTCGTACAGCTTGGCGGTGCGCGTGATCCCGGAGCCGAGCGTGAGGCTCACGGTCTGCGCCTCCATGTCGACGACCGTGTCGACCACCGCGCCGCGGTGCTGGAAGGGCGCCGTGAAGCCGCCCACGTTCGCCGCCGCGTCGCGCCAGTCGAGTCCGGTGATGAAGGTCCCGGAGCAGAGCGTCTTCGCGAAACCGGCCGTGTGATGCACGATCGGCTCGCCCGGGGGCGGGTCCCACTCGGTCGGAAGCTCGAGCGCCTCCCCGCGCTCGATCAGGCTCTCGTCGGACCCGTCACCGGGGGGCACCGCCTGCGTGGCCTCCATCCCCGCCTCGCCACCTTCCTCCGGCGCGCAGGCCAGAAGACCGAACAGGGAGACGAAAAGCGCACAGCAGAGGTGCGACACGAACGTTCGATCAATGGCGCGGCCCATCGGGATCCTCCGGATCATCCAGGTACGGTCGGGTTCCAGGCGCCCGGCCTCGGCTTCGAGCCACGGACGTCGCGTGGAACGTGGTCAGAGCGACCGCGCCTGACAAGCAGTGGACGAGTCGCATCACCCTCCCAGCAGCCATGCGAGCAGCGCCGTCGGAACCGCGGACAGATCCGGATCGCTCATGTCCAGCACCGCCCTCGTGGCGACGAGGCCGCGCCACGGAGACGCTTTCAGCGTGGGTGCCGCCCGCTTCCACCGGTCTCCGTCCACATACTTCGACTCGATCGCGAGACCTCCAAAGCCGGGCCCCGCGAAGTCGATTTCCTTGCGGCTGCGCGTCCGATGATGGAGGACCGCATCGAAGTTCGGATACCCCCCGGCATCCCAACGCAGGAAAGCACGGACCAGGGTCATCCCCAGTTGCTGCTCGGAGAGGAGCGAGAGGTCGACCGGCCTGCGGGAACGCGCGGAGAGCGCCGTGAAGATGGGGTCGGTGAAATACGTCTTTTCCTGCGCCCGGAGCGCTGGCGCCAGACGGTGTTCACGGTAGCAGGGCCACACGACGAAGCTCTCGCGAAGCGTATCGATCCGCCGCCGGACGGTGTTCGCCGACGTGCCTGTGTCGGACGCAATTTCGCTTGAGTTGGTCGGCGACCCGATGCCGGCCGCCAGTCGGTTCACGAACGCATCGGTGTGTGCACGCGACCAGGCGGACTGCCCGAACGCCTCCCCCCGGATCACGTCGAGGAGGCTCTCCTTCAGGGCGCGGGCGGCCGGCCCGGCGCCCGTTTCCGGATTGGGGGGGTCGGTCACCGCGTGTGCCGCCACGGCCTGCGGAAACCCTCCGACGGCGAGGTAGGTCTCCCATCCGCGCACGAGATGCGGCAGCCAGGGCGCCAGTCTCCGCGCGGCTTCGTCCAGAACCTCGGGCGTCAATCCGGCCAGCGGCAGCGGAGCCCCATCCGGGGGAGGGACGACCTCCCCCTCCCCTTCCGCGTCGGCCTGCGCCCGCAGGAAACTCCGGAAGGACATGGGCAGGAGCACGCGGTCCGAGTCGATCGCACCTCCGCGCCGTCCGGCGAAGGCCTTGACCGCTTCCGTCAGGTCGCGGGCGGAGGAACCGGTGAGGACCACGGTGTCCAACCCGAAGCGCAGGTCGTTGTCACGCAGCCACTTGATGGCTGACGGCCACCCGTCCGGAATGGCCGTGATCTCGTCGAAGAACCAGAAGCGGCGTCCCGACGCGGGAGTCAACGCTTCCGCAGCGTCTACGACTCTCCTGAGGTCGGCAGCCTCAAGTTCGTCGGCTGCAATGTGGATGATGCGACGGGGATCTTCGCCATCCTCAATGAGGCGCTGCACCGTTTTCTTGATTTCGACGGATTTTCCGACCCGCCGCGGCCCGCGGAGCACGTAGAGACCGCCCGGAACGAGCGCATCGAGCACGCCGGCGGTGTAGTCGAACGGAGCCTCCCGCGCCCGGCGCAGGTCCGGATCGCGCCGAATCCACCCCTCGGGGTCCGTCCACCAGCCGATACGGGCCAGGATGTCGCGCAATTCAGCGGTGCTGTGCAGGATCGCCCCCCGGGTGTCGCCCGACTCGTTGATGGGCGAAAATGTATACCAAATCCTCCAAGAGATGGAGAAAAATGTATACAAAATCTCCCATACACGTCAATTGGAGGTGCAGGATGTTCCCGCGGGAACGTGTTCGAGCCACCCGCGCGGGGGCGCCGTCGCGTGGCCCGGGACGTTCCCGCGGGAACGCGGCGGAGGGCTACGGTTGCACGATCCGGTAGTCGACCGGGGGCTCGGCGCCCATGAGGTGCTCGATGAAGTAGTCCCAGGTGCGCCGGATCAGGTACGGCTCGCGCGCGTAGCCGTGGTTCCGGTTCGGGAACACGAGCATGTCGAACGTCTTGTTCGCCTCGATGAGGGCGTCGGCCACGAGCAGCGTCATGTTGGGGTGCACGTTGTCGTCGAGCGACCCGTAGTGGAGCAGGAGCTTCCCCTTGAAGTTGGAGGCGATGTTCTGGTTCGCCTGCGAGTCGAAGCTGTCCGTCCCGTCCGGGTTCCGTTCGAGCAGCCCGTGGTATTTCTCCCCCCACGGAAAGTGGTACCCGCGCTGGTCGTGGTTCCCCGCCCCCGACACGGCGACCTTGAAGAAGTCGGGATAGGTCAGGATCGCGTCCGTCGACCCGAAGCCGCCCCCGGAGTGGCCGAAGATCCCCACCCGCTCGATGTCGATGGGATAGCGGAGGGCGAGCGCCTTGAGCGCCGAGACGTGATCCGGGATCCCGTTGTCCCGCATGTCTGCGTAGTAGCTCTCGTGGAAGGCCTTGGAGCGGTACGGCGTGCCCATGGCATCGACCGCGAAGGTGACGAAACCGAGCTGGGCGAGCGCGTGGCCCTGCCCCCGCGGCCCCGTGGTGAAGCCGGGCGTGCGGATGGGGCCGATCTGCGGTCCCGGATAGATGTAGTCGATGACGGGATAGACGGTCCCCTCGTCCATCTTCGCCGGCAGCCAGAGGTAGCCGTACACGTCCGTGACGCCGTCGCGGGCCTTGGCGGAGAACCGCACCGGCGGCTCCCATCCGGCTTCGAGGAGCGGCTCGATGTCCGCTTGCTCGACCGTCATCACCGCGCGCCCGGAGCGGTCCCGCAGGACGGTGACGGGGGCCGTCGCGCGCGTGGAGTACGTGTCCACGAAGTGGCGGCCGTCGGGCGAGACCGTGACGGAGTGGTGCATGTCCTCGGGTGAAAGCAGCGTCACCCCTCCGCCGTCGAGCGAGGCCCGGTACAGGTGGTGCCGGTAGGGGTCGCGTTCGGGCTCGCGGCCCACGGCGGTGAAGTAGACCTGCCGCGCCTCCTCGTCGACGGCCAGGAGCTGGACGACGAGCCAGGACCCCTGCGTGATCCGGTTCTTCATCTCTCCCGTGGCGAGGTCGTGCAGGTAAAGGTGGCCCCAGCCCTCGCGCTCGGAGAACCAGACGAACTCGCTCCCGTTGTCGAGCACGCGCCAGTTGTAGGGCGTGCGGAGCTGGTTCAGCTCCACCCAGGTGTCGCCGCTCTCGACGATGACCTTGCGGGCCGCGCCCGTTTCGGCGTCGACCTCGACCAGGGTCTGGTTCCCGAAGTCGCGCGAGTGATGCGAGAACCAGACGCGGTCGCCGTCCGGCGACCACTGCGTGGCGTGCCAGGTCGTATCCGCGCTGCCGAAGTAGCCGGGCACGGGATCGTAGTCGGCCTTCACGGATGCGCCGGTCTCGGCATCGAACACGTACAGCTCCCACGTCGGGACGATGGAGTCGCCGGGCAGCGCGTAACGGTAACTGTGGAGGACGGGGCGGCCGGTGGCCGTTTCGAGCAGGTGCAGCGATTCGACGTCCTGCTCGTTGTAGCGGTGTGTGGCGATGCGGCGTCCGTCCGGCGACCACTCGGCCACGGGCGGCGGCTTGAACCCCCTGCGACGGTTCGTGATCTCCGAGCAGCAGCCCTCCGGCGCGACGCCATAGCCCCAGTGCGGCTCGCCATCGGTCGAGAGCTGGCGCTCCTCGCCGGTGTCGGTATCCCGCACCCACAGGTTCTCGCCACGGGAGAAGACGGCGCGGCCGCCGCCGGAGTACTCGATCTCGTGCGTGGCCCGCGCGACGGAGTCCGGACCGGTGCAGCGGTAGGCGCCGAGGTCGCAGTCCCAGCGCGCGTGGGCGTCCGTCCAGAAGCGGATGCCGCCGGACGCGTTGAACTCGAACTCGTCGAAGGGAAGATCCGTCGCCTCGTGGCTCTCGTCGGAAGCCTCGGAGAGGGCGGCGGCGAGCCGGTCGTGGTCGAAGGCGGGCCGGCGGGTGCGGGCCGCGGCGTCGATCATGATGAACTCGTGGCCGCCGAACACCTGGTTGCGGTACCAGAACCGGTTCGCGTCGACCCAGCGAGGGTTCACCGTGACGCCCGATGTCAGCTTCTCCGCGTGCCAGGGCAGGAACTGCTCGGCGCGCGCGTACTCGCTCGCGCTCACGGATTCGGGCTGGTAGGGCCGGGACTGGGCGACGGCGCCCGGCGGCAGCGCGGCAAGCGCGAGGACGCCGCACGCGAGGGCGGCGAGGGCGACGGGCGACGGGCGGCGAATCGAGAGGCGTTTCACGGGATCCTCCTGGGTTTCGGACCTGGCCGCCCGCGGCAGGAGCTCTGCCGCGAACTGCCGGAAAGAATAGACCGAAGCGTTCGCCGGCCGGTAGGGTCGCGGGGGTTGCCGCCGCCGTTGCGGAGGCGAACGAAGCGGCGCTAGCGTGCCCGCCGACCCCATCCGAGGAGTTTTGCGTGGATACGACCTCGCCCGCCGTCCGTCCGCGGCGGCTCTTCCTGGCCAGTTGCGTGTCGCTCATCGCGACCTCCGTCACCTTCGCGGTGGTCGGCGCGGTCATGCTCACGCTGAAGGGCGAATTCACGCTCACGAACTACGAGGTCGGACTCATCGGGGGGGCCGCGATCTGGGGCTTCGCGGTGTCGCAGGTCCTCTTCGCGCCCTTCTGCGACACGTTGGGCATGCGGTTCCTGCTCCGGCTCGCCTTCGCGTGCCATCTCCTCGGGGCGCTCGTCCTGATCACGGCCGGCGGGTTCTGGCAGGCGTTCATCGGGGCGCTGACGCTGGCGCTGGGGAACGGGCTGGTGGAGGCCGCCTGCAATCCGCTGGTCGCGGCGCTCTACCCCGACCGGAAGACGGTCAAGCTGAACCAGTTCCACGTCTGGTTCCCGGGCGGGATCGTGCTCGGCTCCGTGCTCGCCTTCGGCCTCGACTCGGTGGGACTCACCGCGTGGCAACTGAAGATCGGCCTCATCCTCATCCCCACTCTGATCTACGGCCACCTGATGTGGCGCGAGGCATTTCCGCCGACGGAGGGCGTGCGGGCGGGCGTGAGCATGGAAGAGATGTTCCGGGCGACGTTCGCGACGCCGCTCATGATCCTGATGCTTGTCTGCATGGCGATCACGGCCTCGACGGAACTGGGCCCGAACCGCTGGGTGCCGCCGGTGCTCGAGGCGGGCGGGATCCCGGGGATCCTCGTGCTGGCGTGGATCAACGGCCTGATGGCGGTCCTGCGATACAAGGCGGGGTTTGCGGTCGAACGGCTCTCGCCGCCGGGGGTGCTGGCGGCCAGCGCGGCGGTCTCCGTCGCGGGACTGCTGTGGCTCAGCTACGCGGAGACCACGGCGGTGGCCTTCGCTTCGGCCACCGTGTTCGCGGTCGGCGTGTGCTACTTCTGGCCGACGATGCTCGGGTTCGTGTCGGAGCGGGTGCCGCGTTCCGGCGCACTCGGACTGGGGATGATGGGGGCGACGGGTATGGCGGTCGTCGGGCTGTGGACGACGCCGTGGATGGGAAGGATCGCCGACGAGGTGGGGCACGAGCGGCTTCCGGCGGTCGAGACGCAGGCGCTGTTCGCCGATGCGGCGGCCGCCTTCGCCGGGGCCGACGAGACCACCGCCCCCGACCTGGCGGCGGCGGGCAACGCGGTTGGCGAGGCGCTCGCCGGGGTGGGGCCCGACGGCGCGCTCCCGGAGTCGGTCACGGCGAACGCGCTGCGGGCGATCATCAACTCGGGGGGGGATGAGGCGCTGGCGGAGCGAGCCGACGCCATCCTCGGGCCGGCGGACAACTACGGGGGACGGGTCTCGTTCCGGTACATCCTTCCGTTCACGGGAGGCCTCATCCTCATCTTCGGATTCCTCTATGCGCGCGACCGGCGGGCCGGCGGATACCGGGCCGTGCGGATCGGGACGGAGTCGGGCGACGGATGAGGCGACGCCTCAGGTACGGGATGGTGGGAGGCGGACCCGGCGCCTTCATCGGAGACGTGCACCGGATGGCCGCGGAACTGGACGGCCTCGCGCGGATCGCGGCCGGCGCCTTCTCGTCGGACCCGGAGCGGTCGGCGGCCAAGGGGGCCGAGATCGGACTGGACCCGGACCGCGTGTACGGCGGCTACGCGGAGATGGCGGAGGCCGAGGCGGCGCGCGCCGGAGACGACCGGCTGGACTTCGTGATCGTCGTCACGCCGAACCACCTCCACTTCGACGTCGCGCGGACCTTCCTCGAGGCGGGCTTCCATGTCGTGTGCGACAAGCCGCTGACGACGGATCTCGGGGACGCGGAGGCGCTGTGCCGACTCGTGGCGGCCGGGGATCGCGTGTTCGCCCTCACGCACAACTACGGCGGCTATCCGATGGTCAAGGACGCGCGCCACCTCGTGCGCGGCGGGACGCTCGGGGAGATCCGCCGCGTTCAACTCGAGTACTTCCAGGGGTGGCTGGCGACACCGCTGGAGGAGACGGGGCACCCGCAGGCGGTGTGGCGCACGGATCCGGCGCGGGCGGGGGTGGCCGGGGCGCTGGGGGACATCGGGACGCACGCGCACCACCTGGCCCGCTACGTGACCGGGCTGGAAGTGGAGGCGCTGTGCAGCGAGCTGACGACGTTCGTGCCGGGGCGGCGCCTCGAGGACGACGCGAGCCTGCTCATGCGCTGGAACGGCGGCGTGCGGGGGACGCTCACGGTGTCGCAGGTGGCGGCGGGCGAGGAGAACGGGCTCGCGATGCGCGTGTTCGGGAGCGAGGGCTCCATCGCCTGGCGGCACGACGATGCGGAGACCCTGTGGCACCGGACGCCGGACGGGCAGGCCCGGGCGCGGCGCCGCGGGCACGGCTGGATCTCGCCCGAGGCCGCGCGGGCGTCGCGCGTCCCGCCGGGGCATCCCGAGGGATTCATCGAGGGGTTCGGGAACCTGTACCGGAACGTGATCTCGACGATCGGCGCGCTCGACGAGGGGCGGACGCCGGACGGGGCGGACCTCGATTTCCCCACGGTGTGGGACGGGGCGCGCGGGGTGCATTTCCTCGAGCGGGCGGTGGAGAGCGGGCGGCGCAGCGCGTGGGTGGAGGCGCGCTACGAACCGCCGGGAGAGCCGGGGGAGACCGGGGAGCCGGGTAGGCAA
>VXQX01000044.1 GCA_009838765.1 Gemmatimonadales bacterium | reverse complement strand
GATCTCGGTCGTCGAGATGTCTGCATGTCCGAGCATCTCCTGGACCGACGCGAGGTCGGCCCCTCCCTCGAGCAGGTGCGTCGCGAAACTGTGGCGTAACGTATGGGGCGTCACGTGCTTCAGGATGCCGGCGCGCTCGACGTGGCGGCGTAGGATCTTCCACACGCCCATCCGGCTCAGCGGAAGCCCCCGGGCGTTGAGAAATATGTGCCCGGCAGATCTTCCCCGGTCGAGCGCCGGCCTGGTGGATCGAAGGTATCCGCGCACCGCCGAGCGCGCAGCCGCGCCGACCGGCACGAACCTCTCCTTCCCCCCCTTCCCTCGCACGCGGACCAGGGCCTCTTCCAGGTCCAGGTCCCGCCCCTTCAGCGAGACGAGTTCCGACACGCGTAGCCCGCAGCCGTAGAGGATCTCGAGCATCGCCGCGTCTCGCCGCGCCGTGCGGCTCTCCGGGTCCGCCGCCCCGATCAGCGCCTCGATCTCGGGGACGGAAAGCACGTCCGGGAGAGGGCGCCCCGCACGCGGCGCTTCGAGGCGTTCGCTCGGATCGGTCTCGATCGCGCCTTCGACAACGAGGAAGCGGAAGTAGCCGCGCAGCGCATAGACGCTCCGCGAGACGGTCGAAGCCGCCCGCCCTTCGCCGGCCAGCCGCGCGACATGGTCTCGCAGCAGCGGATACCCGACCCCGGCCGGCTCCGCCACGCCCTCCGAAGCCGCGAACGCCGCCAGACGCCGGGCTTCACGCAGGTACGCGTCGATGGTGCGCGGAGAGAGGCCCCGCTCGAACCCGAGATGGTCCCGGAAGGACTCGAGGTGGAAGGCGCGCTCGATGCCGGCGCCCGCTCTCGTCATGGAGCCTCTTCGCGCCGGCTTCGGATCCACCAGCCGATGATGGCGCCGATGACGATGGCGGCCACGAGGAGAAGCCAGGCGTTGACCTGGCCCAGCACCTCCATGACGCGGTCCACGTTGCGCGAGGCGAACATCCCACCCGCCAGCATGAGCCCGTTCCAGAGCAGCGACGCGGCGACGACCGGGGCCATCGCCCGCACCGCGCCCAATCCGGTGAATCCCGCGAAGGTGGGGACGACCACGCGCAGCACCGGCAGACAGCGGGCGAAGAAGATGGCCCATAATCCGTGCCGCTCGTAGAAGCGGGACAGACGCCGGAACTGGTGCGGCCGGAGGAGGCGCCGGCCCCAGCGGGTCTCGAAAGCGCCGCGTCCGCGCCGCCGCGCGAGCCCAAACACGACCATTGCGCCCCCGGAGTTCGCGATCCACGCGCAGAGCAGGACGGGGAGCGGCTGCAGCGACCCGCGGTCCGCGAGCACGGCGCCGAGCACGACGAACGTGTCGGATGGAACGGGCGGAAAGACGTTCTCGAGGGCGGAGCCCGCGGTGATGAGCGCGTAGGCGGTGAGCGCCGGGAGGGCGAGGAGAAAATCGAGGAGGGGTTGGACTCCGGGGACCTCAGGCACCGTCCCCCGCAGCCGCGGTCACCGTGGCGACCGCGATGGCGGCGAGGCCCTCGCCCCGTCCGATCCACCCCATCCCCTCGTTCGACTTGCCCTTGATCGACACGCCGGCCGCCCCCGTGCCCAGAGCCTCGCCGAGCCGCTCCCGCATGGCCGCGGCGTGCGGTGAGATGCGGGGCCGCTCGGTGATGACGGTCGCGTCGACGTTCACCACCCGCAATCCCGCCTTCCGCAGGCGGCGCACCGCCGAAGCGAGGAGTGCGATGGAGTCGGCGCCCGCGTACGCGGGGTCGGTATCCGGGAAGAGCACGCCGATGTCCCCGAGACCCGCCGCCCCCAGCACCGCATCGGTGATCGCGTGCGCGACCGCGTCCCCGTCGGAGTGTCCCTTCAGTCCGGGGGTGTCGGGGATCGCCACGCCCCCCAGCACGAGAGGCCGCGCCTCGTCGAAGCGGTGGGAATCGTACCCGACGCCGGTCCGCACCGGAGGAAACTCCCCGGCCGAGCTAGTGTCGCGTCCCGGACACTAGTCCTGCCCCGCGCCCAGGATTCGGAGGGCGAGGTGGGCCGCGTTCTTCGCGTTGTCGATGCCCACCGCGGCGACCGGGACGCCCGGCGGCATCTGCGCGCACGACAGAAGCGCGTCGAGCCCTCCCAGCGTGCCCGCGGAGACGGGAACGCCGATCACCGGCAGCGAGGTGTGCGCCGCCACGACGCCGGGCAGCGCCGCCGACAGACCCGCCCCGCAGATCACGACGGAATGGCCGGCCGCCGCCGCCCCCTCCGCCAACTCCGCGGTCCGCTTCGGTTGCCTGTGCGCCGAACTCACCTCGACCTGCACCTCGATCCCGTGCTCACGCAGGATCGCCACGCCCTTCTCCATCGTGGGCATGTCCGATTCCGACCCCATCATCACCAGTACCGAACTCATCCTATCCTCCCGGCCGATCCCTCGCGGGCACGGCCCGCGCGGAAGGCCGCCAGGGTTGGTGTCATTCCGCTAGTCTCCGTTCCAGCGCCGGACGGCCAGACAGACGTTGTGGCCGCCGAACCCGAAAGAATTCGAGAGCGCGACCTCGACCTCCCGTTCCAGCACGCCTCCGTGGGCGTATTCGAGATCGCACTCGGGATCCGCTTCCTCGAAGTTGATGGTGGGCGGGATGATCCCGAGGCGGCACACGAGAGCGGAGATCGCCCCTTCTATGGCCCCCGCCGCCCCGAGCGTGTGACCCGTCATCGATTTCGTCGAACCCACGACGATCGAGTACGCATGGTCGCCCAGGACATCCTTGATCGCCTTCGTCTCGGACACGTCGTTCGCGGGCGTCGATGTACCGTGCGCGTTGATGTACCCGACGTCCGCCGGGTCGAGGCCCGCGTCATCGAGCGCCTGCTCCATGGCAAGCCGCGCCCCCGAGCCATCCGGCGCCGGCGCCGTCATGTGGTAGGCGTCCGCGCTCTGCCCGAAACCCGCCACCTCTCCGAGGATCGTCGCCCCGCGCGCCCTCGCGTGCTCGAGCTCCTCGAGGACGAACATCCCCGCGCCTTCCCCGAGTACGAACCCGTCGCGGTGCGCATCGAACGGGCGCGAGGCCCGCGTCGGATCGTCGTTGCGCGTCGACATCGCCCGCATGTTCGCGAAGCCGGCCACCGCGAGCGGCGTGATCGTGGACTCGCTGCCCCCCGTGATCATCACATCGGCTTCGCCGTTCCGGATCGAGCGGAAGGCCAGCCCGACGGAATGGCCGCTGGAGGCGCAGGCCGATACGGTCGCGTAGTTGGGGCCCTGCGCCCCGTACCGCATCGACACCATCCCGGAAGCCATGTCCGGGATGAACATCGGGATGAAGAAGGGGGAGACGCGCCGCGGCCCGCCGCCGAGCAGCTTTTCGTGCTGCGCCTCGAGAAGCGGAAGCCCGCCGATCCCGACGCCGATGAGCACGCCGACCCGATCCGGGGAAAGCTCCCCGAATCCCTCCGCGAACCCCGCCTCGGCCACCGCCTGCTCCGCCGCGGCCATCGCGAAGTGGAGGAACCGGTCCGCCCGGCGGGCGTCTTTTCGGTCCATGTACCGCGCCGGGTCGAAGTCCTTCACCTCGCAAGCGAAGCGGACCGACTGGTCGGATGGGTCGAACTGAGTGATGGGTCCCGCGCCGCTCACGCCGCGAAGGAGCGCGTCCCAGGTCGAGTCGGGGTCGAGGCCGATCGGGGTGACAAGGCCGATCCCCGTGATCGCTACACGTCTGCTCATGAAATCAAAGACCCGCGCTCGATGGCCGCCCGCACGGAGCCCGCTGGCAGTCCGTGGCAACACCGCGCCTCAACGCCGAGAGCGGTGAAGCGCTCGTTTGACAGGGAGCGACGAGGAAGCATTGCAGCGCTACGCGACCGAGGAGCGACGCAGAGCGCAGCGGTCCAGGCAAGATGCGGCGCCGCTCGAACGCAGCCGGGCTTTCGCCACGGGCTGCTAGACCTTCTCGTTCAGATACGCGATGGCCTCCTCGACCGTCTGCATCCTCTCCGCATCCTCATCCGGGATCTCGATCCCGAACTCCTCCTCGAAAGCCATCACGAGTTCGACGGTATCGAGCGAGTCGGCGCCCAGATCATCGACGAAGTTCGCGCTGTCCACCACCTTCTCCTGCTCCACGCCGAGTTCCTGCGCGATGATCTCCCGCACGCGTGCCGCGTTGTCCATGATTGCGTGTTCTCCTTGTATGAAGGGGACCGACCCGAGGCCCCGCCGTTTCCCGACCCTACGACTGCATGACCATCCCGCCGTCGACGACGATCACCTGCCCGGTAACGTACGAAGCCCCGGGACCGACGAGAAATCGCACCACCGTGGCGACATCTTCCGGGGACCCCGGCCGGCCGAGGGGAATCCTCTCCGACATGGCTTTCTGAACGCTTTCGGGCAGTCCCGAGGTCATATCGGTCGAGATGAACCCGGGAGCGACCGCGTTGGCCCGCACACCGCGACTCGCAAGCTCCTGCGCGACGCTTCGGGTGAGCGAGATCAGGGCGGCTTTGGCCGCCGCATAGTTGGACTGGCCGCGGTTTCCCGTCAAGCCCACAACGCTGGAGATGTTCACGATGTTTCCGGCGCGCCGCTTCATCATGCCGCGGGCGACGGCCCGCATGAGATAGAAGGCCCCCGACAGATTCGTGTCGAGCACCGACCGCCAGTCCTCGTCCTTGAGGCGGAGCAGGATGTTGTCGCGCGTGATCCCCGCGTTGTTCACGAGGATCGTCGCGGCGCCGAGCCGCCCGGAGACGTCCGCCACAAGTCGCTTGCACCCCTCCGGGTCGGAGACATCGCAGCCGAAGCCCCCATGACCCTCGCCGGGCAGGTCCGCGGCCACATCCTCGGCCCGGTTCGCTCCGGTGCCGACAACGGCCACCCGCGCGCCCCCCCGGGCCAGTTCCGCCGCGATCGCGGTCCCGATGCCGCGCGTCGCCCCCGTGACGATGGCGATTTCCCCCGTCAGTTCACTCATTCAGACACCCCGTATCGTGTCGCAGAAACCCCGCGGTCATTCGACGCTAGTCCGCGGATCCCAGGTAGGCGTTCACGGACGGCGAATCACCGACCGCGGTCACGCGCAGACTTCGATCGATGCGGCGGGCGAGGCCCGAGAGCACGTTCCCGGGTCCGACCTCGAGCCAACGCGCGGTTCCC
This sequence comes from Gemmatimonadales bacterium, assembly GCA_009838765.1. Classification (GTDB taxonomy): domain Bacteria; phylum Gemmatimonadota; class Gemmatimonadetes; order Palauibacterales; family Palauibacteraceae; genus Palauibacter; species Palauibacter ramosifaciens. Next base: position 17,907 of record VXQX01000044.1, on the reverse strand, counting down.
GTCTCGCGGATGCGGTCGATCCCCTCCATCCACCGGACGGGCGACGTGAGCTGCAGCAGGAGGGTTCGCCGCGCCTCCGCGGAGTCCGTCACGGGCGTCGCCGTGGCGTTGGAGACGATGGGGAACGACGGATCGCGCCAGTTCGAGTCTTCGAGCGCCGCCGCCAGCCCTTCGGCCGCCATCGCCATAAGAGGCGAGTGGAACGCGCCGCTCACGTTGAGCGGGAGTACGCGCCGCGCGCCGGCTTCCGCGGCGAGCCGGCCCGCCGCAGTCACGGCCTCTACATCGCCGCTGATGACGACCTGGCCCGGGGCGTTGAGATTTGCGGGCACGGCGATCCCCCCGTCTGCCCCCGCGCGCTCGCAGGCGCGGGCGATGGCGGCGGCGTCCAGTCCGAGTATGGCGGCCATCGTGCCCGGCCGGTCCGCGCCCGAGGCCCCCATCAGCCGTCCGCGCTCGCGCACGATCCGGAGGCCGTCATCGAAACCGAAGGCGTCGGAGACCAGGTACGCCGACAGCTCTCCGAGCGAATGCCCCGCTCCGATGCCCGCCTTCCCGGCGCGCGCGGCGATGAGCTGCCAGATCGCGAAGGAGTGGAGCATGATCGCCGGTTGCGCGTTCTCCGTCGCCCGAAGCTCCTCCTCGGGCCCCTCCCAGCAGATCCGGCTCAGCGGCATGCCGAGCGTGTCGTCGGCGCGCTCGTAGAGTTCCCGCACCGACGCGTCGTCGTCCGCCAGGTCGCGTCCCATGCCCACGTACTGGGAGCCCTGGCCAGGGAAGAGGAGCGCGACCCCGCTCACGCGCCGCTCTCCTGCGGCATCCGGGCGAGGGAGGTGCGGGTGACGGAGGTGAAGCCCGAGGCGGCGCAGTCGGCTGCGGTGCGAATCCCGTTCATGATGGCGCGGGAGGGCGAGGTCCCGTGGCAGATGATCGCGACCCCGTCCACGCCGAACAGGGGCGCCCCGCCGTATTCCGTGTAGTCGAGAACGCGTAGCGCTTCGCCGAGTTCGCCTCCTTCGCCCACGCCGGCGCTGCGGAAGATCTCGAGCACGAACTCGGCGATCGATTCGTAGAATTTGAGCAGCACGTTGCCGACGAAGCCTCCGCACACGAGTACGTCGCAGGCGCCGGTCACGATCTGGTGTCCCTCCACGTTGCCGACGAAGTGGAGCTCAGGATCGGCGGAGAGAAGGCCGTGGGCCATCGCGATCGCGCCCCCTCCCTTCTCTCCCTCCGCGCCGATGTTGAGCAGGCCGACCCGCGGCCGCCCAACCGAAAGCGTCCGGCGCAGATAGGTCGAGCCCAGGTGCGCGAACTGGTGCAGTTGCCGCGGACGAACGTCCACGTTCGCCCCCACATCCATGACGAGCACGCGCCCGGTCGCGGTCGGAAAGAGGGCGCCCACGGGTGGACGGTCCACGCCGGGGAGGAGGCCGAGCGTGAGCACCGAGGCCACCACCGTGGCGCCCGTCGGCCCGGCTGACACGAAAGCGTCGGCCCTCCCGTCGCGCACGGCTTCGAGGCCGCGGACGACGGTGCTGTCCGCCTTCCGGCGCACGGCGAGGGCGGGCGACTCCGCGGGGCCGATGAACTCCTCCGCCGCGAGCCACGCCACCCGGTCGCGCGGGAGGCGGGTCCGTTCCTCGCGCAGAAGGTCGCGGGGCCCCACGAGCAGGAGGGAGAGATCGTCCGGCCACGCGTCGAGCGCGCCCGCAGCGGCTTCCAGCACGGCCGACGGTGCGGCGTCGCCGCCCAGCAGATCGAGCGCAACCCGAATCATGTCGGCCAGCCCGGGCTGCCGGGGCTGCTCGATTCACCCACCCGGCCCGGCCGCCGGAGGGCGGCGGCCGCGCTCGGGGGTTTCAAAAGTCGTCGATCTGAACGACCTCGCGGTCCGCGTAGTAGCCGCAGGTCGGGCAGACGCGATGCGGTCGCTTCGGATCTCCGCACTTGGCGCACGGCTGGTAGGCGTTGTCCCGCGCCTTGTAGTGCGTACGCCGCTTTCGCTTGCGCTGCTTCGACGTCCGTCTCTTGGGAACAGCCATATCGTCAACTCACTCCTGGCAGCCATCTACTGGATCTCCGCAACGTTCGAACAGAGCATGGCAACTGGCGCTTTTTCCCCCGGAATGTCAAGGAATGTCGGCCTCCGAAGCGCCCTCCGAGGCGTCGGCCGAACCGCCTCCGAGTCCCTCCAGCGCGGCCCAGCGCGCGTCGGGTTCCAGCGGCGGGCAGCGGCACGCCTGTTCCGCGAGCCGCACTCCGCACGTGGGGCAGAGCCCCGGACAGTCGCGCGAGCACTCCACCCAGGCCGGCGCGCGGACCCACAGCTCCTCGCGAATCGGTCCTGCCAGGTCCAGTTCCCCCGACTCGGCGTCCAGCGCCCAGACCCCCTCTTCCCCGGGCGTAACCCGGCCGGGCGGGCGGTACAGGGCGGCCCACCTGGCGCGCACGCGTACCCGGGTCGGTTCGAGGCAGCGGCGACACTCGACGATGGCCCGCGCGCCGAGCGTGCCCCGGACGCGAACCGCGGATCCGTCGGCCCGCCGGACGTCGACCTCCACATCGACGTACTCGAAGGGGAGCGGCAACGCGCCGAGCGCTTCTCCCGGCGTCTCGACGCGAAACGCCCGTTCGATCGGGCCGGCGTCGAGGCCCGCAAGTCCGATTCGCGCGGGCTCCGCCGGGTCCGGCGGCGGCGATGCGCGACGCGGAATCACGCGTTTTGGATGAGGTCGACCTGTCCGAAGAAGAAACCGAGCTCAGCTCGCGCGTTCTCGTCGGAGTCGGAGCCGTGGATCGCGTTGCGCTCCTTGCTCTCCGCGTACAGCGCGCGCACGGTGCCCGGCGCCGCCTCGGCCGGATCCGTGGCGCCAATGACTTCGCGCAGATAGGGCACGGCCCGGTCGTGTTCGAGCGCGAGCGCCATGCAGGGGCCCGACGTCATGAACTCCACGAGCGACCCGAAGAAGGGCCGCTCCCGGTGAACGGCATAGAACGCTTCGGCTCCCGCGCGCCGGAGCCGAAGAACACGCGACCCCCGTATGCGAAAGCCCGCGTCCTCGAGCGCGGCGAGAACCCTGGCGGCCTTCCCGGCCCCGAACGCGTCGGGCTTGATGATCGCGAGCGTCATCGTCTGCACGGCATCACTCCCCTTTCGCTTCTTCAGCTTCGTCCGCCGCGTCCCGCAGAAGGAGCCTCCGGATGATGTCGCCCCGCGTCAGAAACCCGACGAGCTGGCCCTCGCGGACGACCGGCAGACGTTCGATTTCCCTGTCCAGCATGAGACGAACCACGTTGGCCAGCGGTTCGTCCTCCTTCACGCACATCACGGTCCGTTCCATGATGTCGCGCACCTCGCCGACATGGGCGCTTCCCGCCGCCGGCGCGCCCGCCTCCGCCCTTTCGAGTTCGGGCAGGAGACCGCTGATCAACAGGCGGTCCGTGAGCATCCCGAGCACATGGCCCTCGTCATCGATCACCGGCATCGCGCGGAGCCGGCGGCGCGCGAGCATGTCCGCCGCCGCCTCCAGCGTCATCCCGGGAGCGGCCGTGGTCACGTCGCGGGTCATGATCTCCCGTACCTTCATTGCCGCCTCCTGCCTAGCAGCCCCACCAGGTCGGCGGGCCTTCGCGCGACGCCGATTCCGTGGCGCTCGAAGGCGCGGATCTTCTCCTCCGCAGTCCCTTCGGAACCCGAGATGATCGCGCCGGCGTGCCCCATGCGTCGGCCGGGAGGCGCCGTCTGGCCCGCGATGAACCCGACGACCGGCTTGCTCATCTCCCGCGACACGTACGCCGCCGCCACCTGCTCATCCGTCCCCCCGATCTCCCCGATCACCGCGACGGCCTCCGTCTCGGGATCCGCCTCGAACGCCGCCAGGCAATCCACGAAGTCCGTCCCGATGAGCGGGTCGCCCCCGATCCCGACGCAGGCGGACTGCCCGAGTCCGGCCCGCGTGAGCTGGAAGATGACCTCGTAGGTCAGGGTGCCGGAACGGCTCACGATCCCGACCGGCCCCTCGCGCACGATCTGGCCGGGGAGAATCCCGACCTTACACCGGCCCGGGACGATGAGCCCCGGGCAGTTGGGGCCGATGAGACGCGCGCCCTTCTCCCTCACGTACGGCAGCACGCGCAGCATGTCCCCGACGGGCACGCCCTCGGTGATGCACACGATGAGCGCGATCCCCGCGTCGGCCGCCTCGAACACCGCGTCCGCCGCGAAGCGCGCGGGCACGTAAATGACGCTCGTGTTCGCCCCCGCCTCGGACACCGCCTCCTCCACGGTGTCGAACACGGGCACGGCGTCGTCGAACGTCCGCCCGCCCTTCCCCGGTGTCACGCCGGCGACGACGCGCGTGCCGTACTCCATCATCTGCCGGGTGTGGAACGAGCCGTCGCGTCCCGTGATTCCCTGGACCACGAGCTTTGTATCGTCTCCGATGAAGATCCCCATCAGCCGCCGCCGTCCCCGGGTTCGCCGCCCGTGCGGCTGCCCGCGCGGTGGACGGCAGTCTCAACCGCGCGGTCCATGTCCACCATCGCCTCGAAGCCCTGCGCGGCGAGGATCGCCACCCCCTCCTCCTCGTTGGTTCCCGTCAGGCGGATCGTGATCGGAACCCCGAGTTCCATGCGGCTCGTCGCCTCCACGATCCCGTTCGCGACATCGTCGCAGCGCGTGATCCCGCCGAAGATGTTGAACAGGATGGAGTTCACGTTCGGGTCCTCGGTGATGAGTTCGAGCGCCGCCACGACCTTGTCGGGATTCGAGGACCCCCCGATGTCGAGGAAGTTCGCGGGTTCGCCGCCGTAGTACTTGACCAGGTCCATCGTCGCCATCGCGAGCCCGGCCCCGTTCACACAGCACCCGACGTTGCCATCGAGCTGGATGTAGGAGAGCTCGGCCTCGCGGGCTCGAACCTCCGCCGGATTCTCCGCCTCCGTGTCGCGGAGCGCCGCGACACCGGGAAGTCGGAAGAGGGCGTTGTCATCGATGTTCATCTTCGCGTCGATCGCCTTCACCTCCCCGGCGGGGTTCACGATCATCGGGTTGATTTCGGCCAGCGTGGCGCCGCTCGTCCGGTACGTCTTGTAAAGCTTCGCGATGATGGACGCTGCCTGCCGCGCCGCGCCCGGGTCGTCGTAGAGGTGATGGCCAAGGCCCGCCGCCTGGTGAGCGAAGAGCCCGTAGCGCGGGTCCACGGCGACCTTTCGGATCGCCTCCGGCATCGTCGCGGCCACCTCCTCGATGTCGACACCACCCTCCGAGGAGACCATGACCGTGTCCGCCTGGCGCGCCCGGTCGAGCACGATGCCGACGTAGGCCTCGGAAGCAATGTCCTCGGCCGGCGCGACGAGGACCCGCCGCACCTCGATCCCCTTGATCTCCATGCCGAGGATGGCTTCGGCGCTGTCGCGCGCCTCGGCCGCCGTCGCGGCGAGCTTGACGCCTCCCGCCTTGCCGCGCCCTCCCGCGTGGACCTGCGCCTTGACGACGACCGCACCGCCGAAGCGGTCCGCCGCCGCCGCGGCCTCCTCTGCCGTCACGGCGACCTCTGCCTCCGGCACGGGGATGCCGTGCCGCGCGAAGATCTCCCGCGCCTGGTATTCGTGAATGTTCATCGGATCGTCGTCACACTCCCGTTTCGGGTCCCGCATGGATCCGGCAGCCCGTGGGAAAACCGCCGCTGCCGCCGGGCGGGACGCTTCGAATCTCGCTTCAAACCGCCGGCAGGTCGACCCCTTGACCGGCCAGGAACGCCCGCGCCACCTCCACGATCTCCCGCATGCGCTCCTCCGTGTCCGCCTCCACGCGCGCCACGACGGCCGGCTGAGTGTTGCTCGCCCGGATCAGCAGCCATCCCCCGTCGAACAGGACGCGCACACCGTCGATGTCGATGACCTCGTAACGCTCGCTGAAGAAACGCACGGCCTCCGCCACGAGGCCGAACTTCCGCTCTTCCGGACAGTCGAGGCGCAGTTCGGGCGTCGCCGGATAGCTCGGAATCTCCGCCGCCAACTCGGAGAGCGTGCGTCCCGAGCGGGACACCAGACCCGCGAGCCGGGCGGCCGCGTAGATCGCATCGTCTGTACCGAAGAATCTGTCGGCAAAGCAGATATGACCGCTCATCTCACCCGCAATGGGAGCCTCTCCGACCCGCATGCGCTCCTTGATGAGCGAGTGTCCCGTCTTCCACATGACGGGGACGCCCCCGTGGGCCCGTATGACCCGAGGCAGCGCCTGTGAGCACTTCACGTCGAAGACGACCTCGGCCCCCGGCCGTTGCGCCAGCACCTCCCGCGCGAAGAGAAGCAGCAGGTGATCCCCCCGGATGATCTTCCCCTCGTCGGTCACGGCGCCGATCCGATCCGCGTCGCCGTCAAGTCCCACACCGAGGTCCGCGCCGGTAGCGGGCACGCGCGCGATGAGATCCTGGATATACTCGTCCACCGTCGGGTCCGGGTGGTGGTTCGGGAAGGTCCCGTCCGACTCGCAGTAGAGGCCGTCCACCTCGATGCCCGCGGCGGTCAGGGCGCGCAGCGCGACAACGCTCCCCACCCCGTTCCCGCAGTCCAGCACCATGCGCACGTCGCCCTCGACGCGTCCGCGCGCGGCGATCTCCACCACGTAGCGGTCGAGTATCTCCGCCTCCCGGACCTCGCCGCGGCCCGACGCGAAGGCGTCCGCCTCGATCCGATCGCGCAGGGCCCGGATTGCCGGGCCGTAGAGCGCTCCACCGTCCCGCACCATCTTGATCCCGTTGTATTCGGGCGGATTGTGGGATCCGGTGATCTGAATCGCCCCATCCGTCCCGAACTCGATCGCCGCGAAATAGAGGGTCGGCGTGGGCACGGTCCCGACCGTCGTCACGTCGACGCCCGCCGCGCACAGGCCTCGGCACACCGCGGCCGAGAGCGCCGGGGAGGACGGCCGGTTGTCGTGCCCGACGACGACGCGCGGCGACGGACGGTCCGCGAGTTCCGTCCCGAAGGCGCGCCCCACGAGTGCGGCGGCCGTCTCCGTCAGGTCGTCCCCGACGATCCCGCGAATGTCGTATTCGCGGAAGATTCCGGAATGGATCGGCATTACGGCGACGGCTGCTCCTCGGCCTGGACGACCATGCCGGGCGCGGGGGCATCCGCCAGCGCCTCCCGGGCCCGGTCGATGATGCGTCCCGGGAAGAGGCCTCCGAGGAGGATCAGCGCCACGCAGGTCCCGATCGCGAGGTTGAATCCCGGCCGGGGCGGCGGCGGCGTGTGGGCATCATCGGGCGCCGCCTCGAAGTACATCTTCCACACCACGCGGAGGTAGTAGTAGTAGGCGACGAGGCTCGTCAGCACGAGCGTGACCGCGAGCGCAATCTCCCCCGCATCCACCGCGGCGCGCAGCAGGTACAGCTTGCCGACGAAGCCCGCCGTGGGCGGAAAGCCGGCCAGCGAGAGGAGGAAGACGAGGAGCGCGGCTCCAAGCACCGGCCGGCGCCAGCCCAGCCCCCGGTAGTCACGCACACGCTGGTTCCGGTCGCCCCGGCCGGCCACGTGGAAGACGATGGCGAAGCTCCCCGCGGTCACCACGGTGTAGGCGGCGAGGTAGAAGATCGAGGCGGACCTGCCGAGTTCGGAGGCCGCGACGACGCCGACGAGGAGGTATCCGGCGTGTGCCACCGAGGAGTAGGCGAGCATCCGCTTCACGTCCTGCTGCGACAGCGCGACGAGGTTCGGCACGATCATCGTCAGGATCGCGAGCCACCACACGGCGCCCTTCCAGATTTCGGCCGCGCCTCCGAGATCCACGGTCAGCACGCGCAGGAGCGCGATGAAAGCGGCCGCCTTGACTCCCGTCGCCATGAACGAGGTGACCGGGGTCGGCGCCCCGTCGTAGGCGTCCGGCGCCCACATGTGAAAGGGGACGGCGGCGATCTTGAACGCGAAGCCGATGAGGAGGAGGCCGATGCCGGCGACGAGGAGCAGGTCCCCCCCGGCCGGCGCGGCCGCGATCCGCTCGGCGGCGGTGGCCAGGCGCGTCGTTCCGGTGGCCCCGTAGAGGAGTGCGATCCCGTACACGACGAAGGCGCTCGCGAAGGCGCCGACGATGAAGTACTTGAGGCTCGCCTCGGAGGAGCGCGGATTCTTCCGCACGAATCCCGTGAGGACGTACACGGAGATCGACATCAGCTCGAGGCCAACGAAGAGGAGGATGAGGTCGCGCGCCGCGACGAGCACCATCATCCCGACGAGCGCAAGGAGAATCAGCGCGTGGAACTCCGGCGACCGCAGCCCCTCGCGGCTGAGGTAGTCGCGCGAGAGCGACACCACAAGCAGCGCTCCGCCGCACAGGATGGTGTCCGCCGCCACGCGGAAGCCGTCGAGCGCGATCATCGCGTCCGGCGGAGCCGAAGCGTCCAGGAGCCACAGGCTCGCGACGAACGCGCCCGCGATCGAGTACAGCGTGACGAGACAGTCGACGGACATCCGGCCGCCGCCGTCCGCCTCGCCTCCCGCTCCAGCGCCATCCCCGCCCGGGCCACCCGAATCCGTGCGCACGAAGGCGTCGCGCATGAGGATGAACATCGCCGCCAGCGACAGGACGACCTCCGGCAGGAGCGCGACCCAGTGATTCACGTCACTCGCCTCCCCCGGCTTCGGCTCCCGCTTCGAGCCCGGCTTCGAGTCGGACCTCGACGGTGCCGGCCCCCGACGACGCGACACCCGCCGTCCGCGTCTCCACGTGCTCGATCAGCGCCTCCACCGACGCCCGCGTCCGGTTCAGGAAGGGGCCCGGCCACACCCCGATGAGCAGGATCAGCGCGAGGAGCGGCGCGAGGATGAGTCGCTCGCGGCGGGTCACGTCGGTGAGCGCCCGGTTCTCCTCGCGGTCGAGGCGGTTGAAGAGGACGCGCTGCACCATGGGCAACATGTAGCAGGCCGCGAAGATCACGCCCGTCGTGGCGATGGCGGCGATCCACGGGTGCGTCCTGAACGTCCCCACGAGGATCAGGAACTCGCCGACGAAGCCGTTCGTCCCCGGAAGCCCGACGGAGGACAGGGCGACGACGACGAGCGCGAAGGCGAACACCGGCATCACCTTGGCGATGCCGCCGAAGTCCGCGATCTGCCGCGAATGGCGCCGCTCGTACAGCATCCCGATGAGGAGGAAGAGCGCGCCCGTCGAGATCCCGTGGTTCACCATCTGCAGGATGCCGCCCTCGATCCCCTGCGTCGTAAGCCCGAACACGCCGAGCACGACGAAGCCGAGGTGAGCGACCGAGGTGTAGGCGATGAGCTTCTTCGCGTCCGGCTGGACCGCCGCCACCCAGGCCGCGTAGAGGATCCCGATCAGCCCCAGCACGAGCATCGCATTCACGACCGCCGGATCCGTCGCCGCGGTGGGGAAGAGAGGGAGCCCGAAGCGCAGGAAGCCGTACACGCCCATCTTGAGCAGCACCCCGGCCAGGATCACCGAGCCCGCCGTCGGGGCCTCCACGTGCGCGTCCGGGAGCCAGGTGTGGAACGGGAAGAGCGGCACCTTGATCGCGAACGCGAGCGCGAACCCCGCGAATAGCCACAGCTGCGCTCGCCGCGCGAGTTCGAGCGACACGAGGTCCTCGTAGGCGAAGCTCCACGCCCCCGAACCGTCCTGAAAGATCCAGGCGAGGGTCACGATCGCGACCAGCATCAGGAGCGAGCCCACCGCCGTGTAGAGGAAGAATTTCACGGCGGAATAGATCCGGCGCTCCCCGCCCCAGACCCCGATGAGGAAGTACATCGGGATCAGCATGATCTCCCAGAACACGTAGAACAGGAAGAGATCGAGGGCGACGAAGACGCCGATCATCCCTGTCGTGAGGAAGAGGAGCATCGCGTAGAAGGCGCGCTCCCGGCGGCGTATGTAGGAGAAGGAGCCCGCCACCGCCAGCGGCATCGTGAAGGTCGTGAGCAGGATCATGAGGATGGAGATCCCGTCCACGCCCACCGCGTAGGAGATCCCCCACGCCTCGATCCAGGGGATCGAGACGAGATTCTGGAACCCCGGCTCCGCCGTGTCGAAGGTCCAGAAGAGCGGCAGCGAGAGCGCGAACAGGACGAGCGTCGTCGCGAGGGCGACGGTCTTCGCGCGCGCCTCCGGCGCCAGGAGGCAGGCCGCGCCCCCGATGAGGGGGAGGACCACGAGCGCGGTCAGGATCCAGTGCCCGTCGTAGAAGGCCGTCACGAGAGCACCCCGAGGACGAGGAGGGCCCCGAGCATGAAGGCGACGAGGTAGGTCGTCACCCGGCCCGTCTGCAGCTGTCCCCCGGCCCAGCCGAGGAGGCGGGCGGCGCGCCCCGCGCCGTTCACGGCCCCGTCGATGAGGCCCGCGTCCACGATCCGCCAGCAGGCGCGCCACAGGGCGAGCGAGGGACGGACGATCGCGCGGTCGTACAGTTCATCCACGTACCACTTGTCGTGGAGCACGCGGGCGAACCCGGTCGGCGCCTCCGCCTCCGTCGGCACCGGCTTCGGCGCCAGGACGCGGACGGTCGCCACGACGGCCGCAATCGCGATCACGGCGGAGATCACCGCCCACAGCGCTTCGCCGCCCCCGACCGGCGACCGGTATTCGGGGGCAAAACCGTGCGCCTCCTTGACGGCGATCGCGGGCGCGAACACCGGCTCCAGCCAGTGGTGCAGCCACTCGACGGTCGGGAGCAGCGGCAGCGCCTCGGGGATGTTCGCCCAGCCCCCGACGACCGAGAGAACGGCGAGCACCGCCAGCGGAGCCCACATGACGGCGGGCACCTCGTGCAGGCGCCGTCCGGCCTCCGCCGACCCTCGTTGGCCGAAGGTCCGGTTCCCTCCGTGGAAGGTCATCACCATGAGCCGGGCCATGTACACGGCCGTGAGCAGTGCCGTTGCGAGCGCGACGCCCCACAGGATCGGGTACCCGTAGGCCCCCGAGTACCAGATGATCTCGTCCTTCGAAAAGAACCCGGCCAGCGGCGGCACACCCGCGATCGCGAGCGTCGCGATCCACATGAAGACGAAGGTGCGGGGCATGAACTTCCGGAGACCGCCGTGGTTCCGCATGTCGTTCGGGTCGCCGTGCCCCTCTCCGTGCCCGTCGCCGTGCGCCCACGCGTGGTGCACCGCGTGGATCACGGCCCCCGCGCCCAGGAAGAGGAGTGCCTTGAAGAAGGCGTGCGTCATCAGGTGGAAGACGCCGGCCGTGAACGCCCCCACCCCGACGGCAAGGAACATGTAGCCGAGCTGCGAGATCGTGGAATACGCGAGCACCTTCTTGATGTCGTACTGGCGGATCGCGATCGAGGCCGCGAAGAGCGCCGTCCCCGCCCCCACCGCCGCAACCACGCCCTGCGAGACGGGCGAAAGCGCGAACAGCACGCTCGTGCGCGCGATGAGATAGACGCCGGCCGTCACCATCGTCGCCGCGTGAATGAGGGCCGAGACCGGCGTCGGACCCGCCATGGCATCCGGAAGCCACGTGTGGAGCGGGATCTGGGCCGACTTTCCCGTACAGCCGAGGAAGAGGAGGAGCGTGATCCCGGTGACGAGCGCGCCACCGTACGCGAGCGTCCCGTCCGCCGCCTCGAGGACGGGGATGAAGTCCAGCGTCCCGAAGGCCGTGAAGACGAGGAACATGGCGACGAGGAACCCCGCGTCGCCGATCCGGTTCATGATGAACGCCTTCTTGCCCGCGTTCGCATAGTCCCGGTTCTCGTACCAGAAACCGATGAGCAGATACGAGCACAGCCCCACCCCCTCCCAGCCCACGAACATCAGCGGGAAGCTGGCCCCGAGGACGAGGACGAGCATGAAGAAGACGAACAGGTTGAGATACGAGAAGTAGCGCGAATAGCCGGGATCGTCGCGCATATAGCCGACGGAATAGATGTGGATCAGGCTCCCGACCCCGGTGACGATCATGCACATCAGCATCGAGAGCTGGTCGAACTGCAGGTCGACCCCGATGCGGAGGTCCCCGGATACGATCCAGTTCCACAGGCCGATGACTTCGGCGCCGTGCAGGTCCGCTCGGCTCATCGCGATGAAGTTCACGAGTACGACGGCGAAGCTCCCGAGGAGCGCCGCCGGTCCGATGATCGTCGGAATCCGCTTGTCGTCGCGCCACAGGAAGGCCCCCGCCCCGTTCACCGCCGCCCCGAGCAGCGGGAGGGCGAGGATGAGCCACGGGAGTACCGGATGGAACCCGGCCCCCGCGCCCTCCTGTCCCGCGAGGGCGGCGGCTCCCGCCGAGAGCGCCCCGGGGCCCGCCTCCGCGACCGCGCCGAGGCTCACCACTTCAGGAGCCGGAAGCGGTCGAGGTCCACGACTTCATAGTGCCGGAAGATCGCGATGATGATCGCGAGCCCCACGGCCGCCTCCGCCGCGGCCACCGCCATGACGAAGAATACGAAGATCTGGCCCTCGATCCCGTGCATGCGCGAGAAGGCGATGAGCGACAGGTTCGCGGCGTTCAGCATCAGCTCGATGCACATGAAGACGATGATCGCGTTGCGTCGCAGCAGGACCCCGATCACGCCAATCGAGAACAGGATCGCGCTCACGAACAGGGCGATGAGTCCGTTCAGGCCGAGCGCGGCCGCCATGCCCGCCTCGCTCACGTCCGCTCTCTCTCGCCCACTGTCCGCTCCCTGCGAGCGAGCAGGATCGTCCCCACCATGGACACGAGCAGGAGGACGCCGGTGACCTCGAGCACGATCGTGTACTCCGTAAAGAGCGGGCGGGCCACGACGCCGACCACGCCCTGCTCCGCCGCCGCCTCGCGCAGCGCGCTGCCGGCGACCTCCACCATCGGGCGCGCGTCCGTCCCGCCCACGAAGAGGCGCGTAAGGACGCCGAGGAAGGCGATGGAGATCGAGCCGCCGATGAGCCCGCCCATCGGCCCCCGCAGATCGCGCCAGTCCGCGTGCCCCAGGTTCAGGAGCATGAGGACGAAGAGGAAGAGGACCATGATGGCCCCGCCGTACAGGATCACGTTGATCGCCGCGATGTAGTGCGCGTCCAGCATGAGGAACATGCCCGACGTGGCGAAGAACACGCCGACCAGGAAGATGACGGCGGAGACGGGATTCCGGCGCGTGACCATGATCACCGCGCCCAGAATCGCGCCCGCCGCGAAGGCCTGGAAGAGGAAGTCCTGGATCATTGCGCCATCACTGCGACGCCGGGTCCTGCGGATCCCACAGCGCCGTCACGTCGTGCTCCTGCTCGACGAGCCGTTCGAGGTCGTACACCCAGCGCTCGCGCGAGTACTCTGCGTTCTCGTAGTGCACGCCCAGGTGGATCGCCTCCACCGGGCACACCTCCTGGCAGTAGCCGCAGAAGATGCAGCGGAACTCGTCGATCTCGTAGATCGCCGCGTAGCGCTCGCCGTTCTCGTCCTCGGCCGGCACCAGCTTGATGCAGTTCACGGGGCACACGGTCGGGCACAGGCCGCAGGCCACGCACTTCGCCCGTCCATCCTCGTGCACCGCCATGCGGTGCGTGCCGCGCGTGCGGGGAGCCAGTTCCCACTTCTCGTCGGGGTACTGCTGCGTCTTCTTGTTCGGGCTCAGGAGGTGCCGCATGGTGATCGACATCCCCTTCGCCGCCGCCCGCACATACGAACTCTCGGCCCGTGGCCGCTCCACGACCTTCACGTCTCCAGGCATCTGACCCCTACCCTCCCTGGCCCGCGGCGTCGCCGCCGGCCGACTTCGCCCCCTTCGCTCCGCCGCGGATCAGCGTCCCCCGGTCCATGGCGAAGAAGAGAGCCCCCGCGAGCCCAAGGTTCACGAGGAAGAGAACGAACGCGTACCAGCCGCCGGCCGGGATCCCGACCGCCTCGATGCCGAGGATGACGAAGGCGATGACGAGAATGTAGACCGTCACCGCTTCCAGCATGAACTTCCAGCCCAGATCCATGAGCTGGTCGTAGCGGAAGCGCGGCAGCGTCCACCGAATCCACACGAAGACGAGCACGAGCAGCGATGTCTTCACGCCGAAGGCGCCGAGCGTGAGCAGCGTCTTCCACCACGTCGGTTCGCCGATCACGGTGCCGTCGGAGAGCACGCGGATATTGTCCCCCTGCCAGAACGGGATGTCCCACCCGCCGAGGAAGAAGACCGTGACGAGCGCGGCGACCGTGATCACGTGCGCGAACTCGCCGATCATGAACATCGAGAACTTCATCGCCGAATACTCGGTGTGGTATCCGGTGATGAGTTCGGCCTCCGCCTCGGGCATGTCGAATGGGAGACGGTTCGTCTCCGCAAGTCCTGACACGAAGAAAAAGAAGAGGCCGACGAGGAGCGGGAACACGAACCACGTCGAGTAGGTCGCCGGCCCTGCGGTGAACGTCTGCTGCATGGAGACGATCTCGGGGGCGCGCACGTCCCCGGTCAGCAGGATGAGCGGGACGAGGCTGAGCGCGAGCGCGACCTCGTAGCTCACCATCTGCGCGGAGCCGCGGAGGCCGCCGAGAAGCGAATACTTGGACCCGGAGGCCCAGCCGCCCATCGCGACGCCGTACACGCCGATCGACCCGATCGCGAGCACGTAGAGGAAGCCGATCGGCACGTCGGCCACGATCATCTCCACGAGTCCCCACTGCGTGGGAAGGGGGGAGGCGAAGGGGATCACGGCGAAGAGGATCGTGGCCGGCACGATCGCGAGGACGGGCGCGAGGAGGAAGAACGGCCGGACCGCCTGCTCCGGCATCGTCTCTTCCTTGAGGAGGTTCTTGAGCCCGTCGGCGATGACCTGGAGGAGTCCCCAGGGCCCGACGCGGTTCGGGCCGCTGCGGTCCTGCATGAAGCCGCACACCTTGCGCTCGAAGATCGTGGCGAGCATGACCGCGAGCATCAGCATCGTGAAGAAGATCATGACCTTCCCCACCGTGGCGAGGACGAAGGCGCCGCCCGTGACCGGGTTCACGCGCCGGCCTCCGGGGATGCGGCGACGCCGACGGCTGCGGCGGCCGAGCCGGCGACCGGGATGCCCTTGAGTCCGATCCCGTCCCACGTAAGGCCCGCGAATGCCGGTGTCTCCGCCGCCATCCGCTCGAACGCCCCGCGCACCTCGTTGACGGCCTCGCCGTCTCCCAGGCGGGCGAGCGCGCGGCTCAGCACCATCCAGCCCGGGCGAGCGAGCCCGGGCGGCCTCAGCGCCTGGTGGAAGCGCTGCACGCGACCCTCGAAGTTCGTGAACGTGCCGTCCATCTCTGCGAAGGTCGCGATCGGAAGCACTGCGTCCGCGTTGCGGGCCGCGCCCGGGAGCCGCGTGCCGAGGTAGAGGAAGAAGCCTGCCGAGCCGCCGAAGCCCTCGCCCGCCCCCTCGAGTTCGTCATCGAGGACGACCAGCACCCCGCCCGCCGCGCCATCGGCCGTCGAGCCGCCGGCCGCCGGGCCGTCCGGGAGATCGTCCACCCGCCGGCCGCCGAAGAGTTCGGCGCCCGCAACGTTCGCCGCGCGATCCGCCCGCAGCTTGAGCGTCGGCACCGTGGGCAGAGCGGCGGTCTCGCCCTGCGGAACCCGGAAGGCCGCGCCCGCGACCCCGAGTCGGTCGAGGAGCCGGTGCACGTAGAACAGGTTCTCGTTCGAGGCGTCCGGCGACACGACGGCGCTCCCGCCGGGCGAGCCGAGCGCGTCGATCTTCTCCGCCACCCAGTCGAGCGCCGTCGGCCAGTCCACGGGCTTGAGCCGCTCGCCATCGCGGATGAGCGGGACCTCGGCCCGCACGCCGCGGTTCGTCATGACGAGGTGCCCGCGCCCGTAATCGCACATCCACCAGGAGTTGACCGCCGCGTTGTGGCGCGGCTTCACGCGCACAATCTGGTTCTCCTTCGTATCGATCGTGACGTTGCACCCGGTGGGACACCCCGGACACACGCTCGCCGTCGCGTCCATGTCCCAGGCGCGCGCCTTGAACACGAAATCCTCGTGCACGAGCGCGCCCACCGGGCACACGTCGACGATGTTCCCCTGGAAGGGGTTGTCGAGTTCGCGCCCCGGGAAGGTGTCGATGTAGGCCTTGTCCCCGCGCTGGGCGACGATGAGGGAGTCGTCCTCCGCCACGTCCCGCATGAAGCGCACGCAGCGCGTGCAGATGACGCAGCGGTCCGCGAAGTAGAGGATGTCTTCGGAGATGCGGTCGCGCCCCATGATCCGCTTCGGCTCGTCGACGCGGCTCTCGAGCTGGTTCGTGACGTAGGCGTAGTCCTGGAGCATGCACTGCCCCGCGGCGTCGCAGATCGGGCAGTCGAGCGGGTGGTTGACGAGGAGGAACTCGATGACCGACTGGCGGGCCGTGCGCGCCGTATCGCTCGCCGTGTTCACGACCATGTCGTCGGCCGCCTGCAGCGTACACGAGGGCTCGAGCTTCGGGCGTCCCTCGACTTCCACGAGACACATGCGGCACTGCGCCGGCCGGGTGGGGATGCCCGGGTGGTAGCAGTAGCGCGGCACCACCACGCCCACGTGCTCGGCCGCCTCGATGACGCGCGTGCCGCTCGGGACCGTGACCTCGACCCCGTCGATCGTGAGCGTGACCATCGCGTTCGCGCCGTTCTCAGCCATGCATCACCCCGCCGCGACCAGAGAAGGCTTCATCAGCGCCTCGTAGTCGGCGCGGAACTTGTCGAGCGAGGACTGCAGCGGGAACACGACGCTGTCCGCCAGCACGCAGATCGTTCGTCCCGTCATCTGCTCGCACAGCTCATACAGCGTGTCGATGTCGCTCGGGCGGCCCTCCCCCGCCTCGATGCGCTGCAGGATGCGGACAACCCAGGACGTGCCCTCGCGGCACTGCACGCACTGTCCGCACGACTCATGTGCGTAGAACTGCGCGATCCGCCGCATGGCCGCCACGATGTCCGTGTCCTCGTCCATGACGATCGGCGAGGCGGTGCCGAGCGCGCTGCCCGCCTCCGCGAGCCCCTCGTACGTCGTCGCGCAGTCGAGTTCGTCGCTGCTCAGGAACGCCGTGGAGGATCCGCCCGGGATCACGGCCTTCACGGGCTTGCCCGAGGGCGTGCCGCCGCAGGCCTCGAAGATGATGTCGCTCAGCGGCAGGCCGAGCGCGAACTCGTAGTTGCCGGGGCGCACGAGGTGGCCCGAGCAGCTCCACAGCTTCGTGCCGGGCGACTCCTCGCTCCCCCACTGCCGGTACCAGTCCGCGCCGTTCTCCAGGATCATCGGGACCGCGGCGAGCGTCTCGACGTTGTTCACCGTCGTCGGCATCCCGAACGCCCCCGCCTGGGCCGGGAAGGGCGGCTTCGCCCAGGGTTCCGCGCGGTTGCCCATGAGCGAGTTCATGAGGCCGGTCTCCTCGCCGGCGATGTATGCCCCGGCCCCGGCGTGGATCGTCACGTCGCACGACCACGACGAGCCCAGGACCCCGTCCCCCGCGAGACCGTTCTCGTACGCCTCGACGACCGCGGCGTTGAGGACCTCCGTCTCCTCGAAGAACTCGCCCCGCACGTAGATGTATGCGTGCTCCGCCCCGATCGCGCGCGACGCGATCAGGCAGCCCTCGATGAGGAGGTGGGGCGTCCAGCGGATGACTTCGCGGTCCTTGAAGGCGCCCGGCTCGGACTCGTCCGCGTTGCAGCAGAGGTAGTGCGGCTTGCCGTCGTCTTTCGGCATGAAGCTCCACTTGAGGCCCGTCGGGAAGCCCGCGCCGCCGCGCCCGCGGAGACCGGAGGCCTTCACGACCTCGGTGATCTCGGCCGGCGACATGTCGAGCGACCGCCGGAGCGCCTCGTAGCCGCCCCGGGCGCGCCACCCTTCGAGCGTGCGCGCTTCGGCCTCGCCCTGGTGCCGCGAGAGCCGCGTCGTCGTCTCGAGGTCGCTGCCGTGCGGGAAGCTCATGCGCCGCCTCCCGCCTCCGCCCCCCCGGCCGCGCCCG
>VXQX01000053.1:10495-25010 GCA_009838765.1 Gemmatimonadales bacterium | reverse complement strand
ACCCAGGCGAGGCTTCCCCCGCCCGCGCCCACTTCCACGAGATCGATGACCGGCGTGCGGATCGGATAGCCGGCCGCACGCGTCATCCCCTGCCCCGGCTGCGCCTGCGCGCCGACCTCATACTCCTTCGTGACTCGGGGGCGGCCGTCGAGGACGAGACCCGCCTTGGCCGTCGTCCCTCCCATGTCGAACGAAATCAGGTCCGCGTGACCGAGCCGCCCCGCGATGAAGTTGGCGGAGACCACGCCCGCGGCCGGACCCGATTCTACCATGAACACCGGCTTGCTCGCCGCCTGTTCCGTGGTCAGCACCCCGCCGTTCGACTGCATGACGAGAAGCTCCGCCTCGAGACCGGCCCGACTCAGTCCCTCCTCGATCCCCGCGAGATAGCGCGCCACGACGGGGACGATGCAGGCGTTGATCACGCACGTGCTGGCCCGGAAATACTCCCGGAATTCCGGACAAACGCTCGATGAGAGGGAGATGAGAAGCTCCGGATCCTCTTCGCGAAGGATCTCGGCCACGCGCGTCTCGTGCACGGGATTCGCGTACCCGTGCAGGAGACACACGGCGACCGATCGGACCTCTCGTGCCCGCAGCGCCGCCGCAATCTCCCGGACGGCGTCCTCCTCGAGGGGCTTGAGGACGCCGCCCGCCGCATCCAGCCGCTCCGGCACCTCGTAGCACAGGTCGCGCGGCACGAGCGGACGGAGCTTCGCGAAGTGGACGTCGTAGAGAGAGGGGCGGACCTGGCGGGCGATCTCTAGCATGTCGCCGAAGCCCTCGGTGGTCACGAACGCCGTCCGCGGCGTCTTCCCCTCGATGAGCGAGTTCGTCGCGACGGTCGTCCCGTGGACCAGGTGGGAAACGGCGCCCGGATCGACTTCACTCGTCTCGAGCGCGCGTGCCACCGCCGCCATGAAACCAACCGAGGGATCCGCAGGCGTTGAAGGGACCTTGGCCGTATCGATGCGGCCCGTCTCCTCACAGATCAGGACCGCGTCCGTGAAGGTGCCGCCCACATCTATGCCGAGGTGGAACCGGTTGTCCGTCATCGCGCTTCCAACCTTCGACGCGGGCGTTTCCCCTGACAAGGCATCTCCGTCCGCTCCCGGTTGCTGCCCACGTCTGGACGCGGTGCTCGGCGTCCGTAGGTTGGGAATCGAGGGTCCGCCGCCGTCGATCATCCCCTTCTCGCGCCTACTGGAGGGCCACATGGACCGCAGATCGTTCGTTCGAACCGGGCTGGCCGGAGCGGGTTTCGCCGGACTCGGCGCCGCGTTCGACCCCCACGCTCTGGCGGGGGGCACCGACGGGCCGGCTGCGCGTCCCTCCCCGGTGACCGATGGAGACGTCGTCATCGTGAAGGACGTGCCGGTCCCCATGCGCGACGGCCTCGAACTCATGACGGATCTCTACCTGCCGGCGGTGGACGGCGTCCCGCTGGAGGAGCCGCTCCCCGCTGTCCTCGCTCGGACTCCGTACGACAAGATGCGCCCGATCTCGATCGAGCACGCGATGTTCTTCGCGCGGAACGGGTACGTCTCCGTCGTCCAGGACTGCCGGGGGCGATTCAACTCGGGGGGAGACTTCTTCCCCTTCGTGCAGGAGCCGGAAGACGGCTACGACACGGTCGAATGGGTCGCGCGGCACCCGTCCTGCGACGGCCAGGTGGGCACGTACGGCGTCTCGTACCAGGCGTGGGTCCAATTCGAGACCGCGACGCTGAACCCGCCCAGCCTTAAGACGATGATCCCGTACCAGGGACCGACGAACGCCTACACCTACAGCATGAAGTGCGGCGGCGCCCTGGGTCTGGGACTGCTGCAGTGGATCCTGTCCGTCGCCTCGAACGGAAACGAGGCGCGGGCGAACCCGCAGGTCACTGACGCGATCAACGAGATGCGGACGGGGCAGACCTTCCTCGATTGGGCCTCGCGCACCCCGTGGCGGCGCGGAGAGACGCCGCTCAGCCTCGCCCCCACCTACGAGGAGGCCGCCCACCAGCTCTACTTCGACAACTACGACTACAGCGACTTCTGGCGGCAGCCGGGCCTCGGCATGGACGAGCACTTCGAGTCGTATCCGGACATGCCCATCCTCTGGGTCGTGGGCTGGTTCGACTGGTATCCGCGCACGATCAGCGACGGCTACCAGGCGATGGTGCGCATGGGGCGGGCGAACCAGCACATCCTCATCGGCCCCTGGACCCACAACAACTTCGCGTCGTCGATCGGGGACGTGAACTTCGGCACCGAGGGCGCCCGGATCGTGACCTACGACGACTACCTGAACCTCGAACTCCGCTGGTTCGACCGCTGGCTGAAGGGCGACGAGAGCGCCGATGTTTGGGCCCCCGCGAAGTACTTCATCATGGGCGGCGGCGACGGCCGGAAGGCCGAAAACGGCCGCCTGAACCAGGGCGGCGAGTGGCGGTACGAGGAGAGCTGGCCCCCGGCCGCGGCGCGACCGACCGAATTCCACCTCCACGAGGGAGGGGGGCTCGCCCCGGAGGCGCCTTCCGCGGGCGCGTCATCAACGACCTACACGTACGACCCGCGCAACACGGTCTCCAGCAACGGTCGCTGCATCGTGGCCTACGGACCCGCGCTCGAGTTCGGGTTCCAGGGGATGGGCCCGCGCGACCAGATCGAGATGGAGACGCTGCCCGGCCACGGGATCCCCGGCATGCCGATCGCCTCCCGCCCGGACGTCCTCGTGTACCAGACGGACCCGCTGCCGGACGACCTGACGATCGCCGGAGACATCACGGCGGTCCTCTTCATCTCATCCGACGCCCCGGACACCGACTTCTACGTCAAGCTCCTCGATGTCCACCCGACGAGCCCGGACTACCCGAACGGCTACGCCTTCCCGGTCTCCGAGGGGATCCTCCGCGCCCGCTACCGGGAAGGGTTCGAACAGTCGGTGCTCATGGAGGAGGGTGAGGTCTACCGCCTGGAGTTCCCGCTCGAACCCGCGGCGAACCGCTTCAAGGCGGGACACCGCATCCGGGTCGACGTCTACAGCAGCAGCTTCCCCAACTTCGACATCAACCGAAACACGGGGAACCCGCGCGACCGCAGGTGGCGGATCGCCAACAACACTGTCTACCACGAGGCCGGCAACTCCTCACACGTACTGCTCCCGCTGATGCCCTGAGGGTGAGGCCCTAGCGCGACCCGTTGGGCGGGCCGGCGGCCCAGTCGAGGGCGATGGGGTCGGTGGGCAAGGCCTCGATGTCGACGATCCGACCGCCCCTGATGACCATCGAGAGCTGTCGGAGGTTCGCGATGTCGGCGAGCGGGTCGGCATCGAGGACGACGATGTCGGCCGCCTTTCCCGCTTCCAGCGTGCCGTACTCGTCGAGCGCCTTGCTCGCGATGGCGCCGTTCTTCGTCGCGGCGGTGATTGCCTCCAGCGGCGTCATCCCGAGTTCGACCAGCCCCTCGATCGCGAAGATCGTGCCCTTGCCCGGCAGCTGGTGCTCCATATTCTCGGGTTCCTCGCGCAGGAAGCCGGCGGCCACGCCGCCGCGCCCGAAGAGCGTGTTGTCAGTACCGACGGTCACGATGCAGCCCGCTTCGATGAGCTTCTTGGCGTTCGTGCGCTTCGTCGTCCAGCGTCCTTCCATCACGGAGCCCGGCTGCGGGAGGCCGGTGTCCTGCACGCGACGCCGAATCTCCGCGGTCGTCGGGGGGATGCGCCGCTGGCGGTCCCGGGCCCGGGCTTCGGCAAGGTCTTCCCGCGCGCGCTCCATGTTCCGCACGTGGAACTGCCAACTCGGGCCCGTGAACTGGTTGATGAGCATCGAGCACACGATGCCGCGCTCCACGATCATGTCGACGAGTTCATCGGTGATCGTGCGGTTCCCGACGTTGTCCGGGTGCTGGATGAGGTCGATTCCCGCCAGGATCGAGAGGCGCAGGCCTTCGAGGCTCGTGGCGTGGGTCTCGGCCACGAGCCCGCGCCTGTGCGCCTCCTCGACGATCACCCGCTGGGCGCGCGGCGAGAAGGAGATCCCCGCCGGATAGTTGAAGTGGTGGGTGGCGCCGTACTTGATGAAGTCCGGGCCGTGGTCGAGGTAGGCGTTGATCGCGACCCGCAACTCGTCCGGCGTCATGTGCATCATCTCTTCGCCGCTTCCGAGCGTGACCTCGTCGTTCATCCGCTCGGCGAAGAAGCTGATCCCCGACTCGGGGAACCCGGCGAACGTCTCGGAGGCGGGGCCGCCCCAGCCCACGATGTTGCCGGCCAGATAGGTGCGCGGGCCGATCTCCTCGCCCGAGTCGATCTTCTTCTTGACCCGCTGCATGGGACGCAGGACGCCGTAGCTGTCCCGGACGGTCGTCACCCCGTGCTTGAGGTGGAGCTGGAGCCCCTGGAGGATCAGCGCCTCGTGCTGCGCCCAGTAGGCGGCGTGTTCCTCGACCCGGGGGCCGCGGCCGAAGGCGAGCGACATGTGGACATTCGTGTCCACGAACCCGGGCGTGAGGAACTTGCCGCTCCCGTCGATGACCTCCGCGCCCTCGGGGACCGCCACCGACGCGCGTGGGCCGACGGCGGCGATCCGGTCCCCCTCGATGACGATCGTCCCATCGGCGATGGGAGCGCCCCCGTGTCCGTCGATGATCGTCGCCCCGACGATCGCGAGGGACCCGGGAGGTTCCTGCGCGCTGGCCGGACCCGGCCAGGACAGGAGGGAGAGAAAGGCGACCGTCGCGACACCCGATCGTGAGCCCATGGTCCCGACTCCGGAGAAGGACAACGACACCGAAGTGCTGCACTCTGGAAGAAATCGGGGCGGCGAGATTTGAACTCGCGACCTCCTGAACCCCATTCAGGCGCGCTACCGGGCTGCGCCACGCCCCGATGTGGACGTGAAGCTAGCTTGTGCCGTGATGGGGTCAAGCGGACGCCCGAGCGGATCGATCCGGAGCCAGGGAGGAGGCGGTGCAGTGCCACATCACCGTCCGACGGCCGATGCAGACGACATGATCGCGAAGATCGCTGCGGGCCGATCGTAGAGAGCGCGTAGCGCCGACACCCATGTATCCATATATTTGGATTTATGGATACGATGATTGCTCGGGCGGCTGCGCCGACTCGGGACCTTCTCTCCCGCTTCGAGTCGCTCGGGGACGAGAACCGGCTCAGGCTGCTGACGCTCCTGGACCGGAACGAGTTCACCGTCTCGGAACTGGTCTCCGTGCTCCAGCTTCCCCAGTCCACCGTTTCGCGCCATCTGAAGGTGCTCGCGGATGACGGCTGGGTGCGCCGGCGACACGAGGGGAAGACCCGATTCTACCGCATGGAGGGCGCCCTCGAACCCGGGGCGCGGGAGTTGTGGCAGGTCACATCCGGAACGCTCACGGACGCCCGCTGGGTCGCGGACGACGCCGAGCGGGCCGAGAGCGTGCTCGCCGAGCGCCGGGATCGGGCCGCGGCCTTCTTCTCCGAGTCCTCGGCGGAATGGGACGCCCTCCGCGATGACCTGTTCGGAAGCGACGCCCGGTTCGCGGTGCTGTTCGGTCTGCTCGATCCGGAGTGGGTCGTGGGAGATCTCGGCGCGGGCACCGGGACGCTCGCCAACATGATCGCGCCCTTCGTGAAGCGCGTGGTCGCGGTCGACCGATCGCCCGAGATGTTGGCGGCGGCGGCCGTGCGCCTGGGCGAGCGCGACAACGTCGAAGTCCGCGAGGGAGAACTGGAGTCGCTCCCGGTCGACGACGGGGAACTCGACCTCGCCGTGCTGATGCTCGTCCTCCACTTCACGGTCGAACCCGGCCGTGTGATCGCGGAGGCGGCGCGGGCTCTCGCCCCGAGCGGGAGACTCCTCGTGCTCGACATGCGCGCGCACGAGAGAGAGGAGTATCGCGAGACCATGGGCCACCTGTGGCTCGGTTTCACCGAGGACCAGATGCGGGGCTGGACGCGCCTCGCCGGCCTCGAAGGGTACCGCCACCTTCCGCTCGCCCCCGAGCCCGAGGCGTCCGGGCCGGCGCTCTTCGCGGCCACCGCCAGAAAAAGGAGATAGACGATGGAAAGCGCCGTACTTCACGAACGGACCGATACCGCCGCCGGCCGGATTCCCTTCAAGGTCGCGGACCTGAGCCTGGCGGAGTGGGGCCGCAAGGAGATCCGCCTCGCCGAGCACGAGATGCCCGGACTGATGTCGGTGCGGGCGGAATACCGCGACACGAAGCCGCTCGCGGGACGGAAGGTGATGGGCTCGCTGCACATGACCGTGCAGACGGCGGTCCTCATCGAGACGCTCGCCGATCTCGGAGCGGACGTGCGCTGGGTCTCGTGCAACATCTTCTCGACCCAGGATCATGCCGCGGCCGCAGCCGTCGTGGGGCCGGACGGCACCCCGGAGGAACCGCGCGGGATCCCCGTCTTCGCCTGGAAGGGGGAGACGCTCGAGGAGTACTGGTGGTGCACGGAGCAGGCGCTCCTGTGGCCGGACGGCTCGGGCCCGGACCTCATCGTCGACGATGGTGGCGACGCGACGCTTCTCCTCCACCGCGGGCTCGAGTTCGAGCGGGCCGGGAGCATCCCGGACTTCGATCCGGAGACGGAACCGGAGGAGTGGGGCGTCATCCTCGAGACGCTGCGCAGGATCGCGGCGAAGGATCCGGGACGCTGGGAGCGCACGGCGCCCGCGATCCAGGGGGTGTCGGAGGAGACCACGACCGGCGTACACCGCCTGTACGAGATGGCGTCGGAGGGGACGCTTCTCTTCCCCGCCATCAACGTGAACGACTCGGTGACGAAGTCGAAGTTCGACAACATCTACGGATGCCGTCACTCGGTCATCGACGGGCTGAACCGCGCCTCGGACGTGATGATCTCCGGCAAGACTGCGGTCGTGTGCGGCTACGGGGAGGTCGGCAAGGGGTGCGCGCAGGCGCTCAAGGGGCAGGGCGCGCACGTGGTCGTGACGGAGATCGACCCGATCTGCGCGCTCCAGGCCGCGATGGAGGGTTTCCAGGTCCGGACGCTCGAGGATGTGGTCGAGACGGCGGACATCTTCATCACGGCGACGGGCAACCGCGACGTGATCACCTTCGACCACATGGCGCGCATGAAGGACAAGGCGATCGTCGGCAACATCGGCCACTTCGACAACGAGATCGACATGGCTGGGCTCGGGCGGGGCGGCGTGACGCGGAACAACATCAAGCCGCAGTACGACGAGTTCGTCTTCGAGGACGGGCACTCGGTGCTCATCCTCTCCGAGGGACGGCTGCTGAACCTGGGGAACGCGACGGGCCATCCGAGCTTCGTGATGAGCGCGAGCTTCACGAACCAGGTGCTGGCGCAGATCGAACTCGCGCGGAACCGCGAGGCCTACGAGCGGCAGGTCTACATGCTGCCGAAGCACCTGGACGAGAAGGTGGCGCGGCTGCACCTCGATCACCTCGGCGCGCGGCTCACGGAGCTGACGGAGGACCAGGCCGACTACATCGGCGTGCCGAAGGACGGCCCCTTCAAGCCGGACCACTATCGTTACTAGCTGGCAGAGAACGGAGCCTGAGGATGCGCGGACGGCCTCACCGGCCAGACGGGCTCCTCGAGCCCCCGTTTTGCGAGGACGCGCGGCAGTGTGTAATCTTTACACACTACGCCGGGCGTACCTGGGAGGAGAAACGACGTGGCTCGACGGGTCAACATCATGATGGACGAAGATTCGTGGCGTGTGCTACAGACATTGCCGCGCGGTACCCGCAGCCGCGCCGTCAACGAGGCCATCCGCGAGTGGTCCGATGCTTCCAGGAAGCGGGACGCCTCTGCCCGGATGGACGCATTGCGAGCGCGGTTGCCGACGGTGGAGACCAGCCAGATCGTCCGATGGGTACGTGAAGAGCGGGAGCGGCGGCTGTCGTGATCCTCACTCCGGACGCGTCGGTTCTTCTCAAGTGGATTCTTCCGGGCGACGACGAGCAGGATACGGACGCCGCGCTCGCGCTCCGTGATGAGGCGGTGGCGGGGATCCTCGATCTTGTCGTTCCTCAACTCTGGATCTACGAGGTGGGCAATACGCTGGCGCGGCGGTTTCCCGACGACGCTGAGGCGCTCCTGGCATCCCTCGCCGACTTCGGCCTGGCGGAGGCGCGGCTCGACTCAAACTGGAGAAGACGCGCCGTGTCTCTGTCCGTGACGTACGAAGTCGCGTTCTACGACGCGGCGTACCATGCGGTGGCGCTGGGCCTCGGGGGCGTGTTCGTCACGGCGGACGAGCGATATGTGCGCCGCGCATCGAGAGCCGGGAGCATCTCCTCGCTACGGCTTTGGCGAACCCGCTGAGGTGACGTTCACGACATCTCGGCTCCGAAGTTCCGCCGGATCGGAGGCCAGCGATCGTCTCCTCGACCTCCGCTGCCGTCAACACCGGCCGACCCTCTCGCGGCAGCGCAATGTCCCGCGCCGTTGCCCCGGTCCCACTCCTCGGGCTGAGCGAAAGAGCGAATCGACCATCCCCCGTCGGGCGCTGACGATCCGGAGTCGCTATCCTTCCGGCTCCAGCGCAACCAGCCTGACCACGCGCACGGTCTGCACGTCCAGTTCGTCGCTCTCGATGTAGGCCATCAGCCCGTCGGGGCCGAAGGCGCTGGGCGTCCGGAGCCCCTCCGGCGCCAGGGTGCCGATGTAGTCCCCGCCGGGCGTCACGATGTCGATCGGACCCCCGCCCGCGCCCGTCGGATCCCTGCGCCCGAGCCAGATCCGATCCTCCCAGTCGACCTTCAGACTCCACAGCACCGGCACTTCCTCGGCGAAGGTGAGCCCCTCCGCCCCTTCGCGCTCGACCTGCATGGAAAACCGGCCTGCATCCAGAGCGCCGCGCATACGCGCCAGGAAGTCGGCCCGCTGTTCGCGGTAGCGCTCGCGCTCGGCCTCCATGATCTCTTCGTCGACCGGGAGCGGCGCGATCGGGCGCCCGATCGTCCCGGTGACGCTCCCGTCCGGTGCGATCAGCTTGACGCGGTATCCGATCGAGTCGATCAGCGCGAGACGGCCATCGGTCAGAACGTCGTAGTCGAGGCGGGGCTCGAGTGCGCGGCCGGCCGCCATGGTCATTCTCATGCTCTCCGCGGACCCGCTCACCCTGGGTTCGTCATCGTCCTCGGGTAGCTTCCAGGCGGTGTACAGAAGTTCGGGCGCCGAGCCGTCCAGCGGGAACAGGTGGATGGGCCACCCCCCCTCCTCGGGATCGTCGTCCTGGTCGAATCGCAGAATGCGGGACGTGACCAGGCGGCCATCGGGGAGCGCCATGGTGGCTATGACGATCCCGGTCGTCATCGGGTCCAGCGTGATGCGCCGCACGTAGCCGCCGTCGGGGCCGAAGAAGTCGATGCGCGAAGATCCGATCACGGTGTAGGAGCCATCGCGCGCGACGATCGGACGGGTAGCGTCGCCCAGCTCTCCGGGTCCGTCTCCCTCCCCCCCGACCGTACGGATCAGCGACCCGTCCGGCCCGACCACCAGAATGTGATCGGCCTGGCTGTCGAAGATGTGGAGGTTGGACCGCGCATCGAACTGCACCGAAGCCACGCGGCCGAATGTGTCCCAGCGGTCGCCAACCACCGACCCCGCAGTGAAGACGTCCTCGGTGACGGCGTTCACGATCACGTCCGGACCGTCCAGGGTTCCCGGGGCGCCGGCGGCCGCTCCGTCTCCGGTATCGCCACACGCCACCGGCACCGTGAGGAGGAGAAGGAGGACAGGCGGAAGGCAGTGCGGTCGACCGGTGGCGGCTTTGGGTCTTGCGGGCCTGGGCGTTTCCATCCGTCACTCCCGACAGTGGGCTGGCGGTCGCGGCTTCGCCATTCTCGACGCTGACGCGGGGTTTTTTGCCACGGCCTACTTTAGACACCCCGGCCCTCCGCTCCGTTGTGCGAGCCGATTGATGGGTGATGGATGCGGAAAATCAACGGCCGAGCTTGACCACCCCCCCACCCGTCGCAAGAATATATCTCAATTGCATATACGATATTGAATCGGCTCAAGTCGGTTATGCTCCACTTCATCGCCAACGAGACCCCGCTCGGTCCTGAACGGCGAGATCACGCGTTGAAGGGCGCATGGGCGAATCACCGGGAGTGCCAGGTTGGCGGGACTTCCTGCTGATCCATCAGGTCGACGATGCCCAGGCCGGGCGGCTCGATCAACTTCGTCCGAGCCGGCACTCCTGCGGAACTGTTCAAATGAGCGCTGCCGAGGCGGCGGCCCCGGTCTGGCGATGGCTGATGACGCTCGTAAACGTGGGGCCGGCTCGTCGCGGAGGGACGCGACCGTTTCGACCTGCACAGAACGGAGCAAGCATGAGAATGTTCCCTGGAGTGTCGACCACAGGTTTGCTCGGCTGCCTCGCGCTGGCGGCGTTCGGAGCGACGGCGGGCCTTGCCGGCCAGGAGGAGGGCCAGGCGGACGACGAAGCTGGCGGAAACGGCGGCTTCTACCTGGGCTTGGCAGCTCCGCTCGGGTATATGGGCGCGACGATGCAGAAGTCGGTCGACAACACGGCGGCCAACACGCGGGTGCCGGAGCCCAGGCGCGGGCAGGTCTTCGAAGACGAGGTCTCCGGAGACGCGCTCGCGTACGGGATCGGTTTCGTCGCCGGCTACCGGCTTCCGTTCTCCGGCGGGGCCTATTTCCTGGATGCCGCCGTCGATGTGGAGGCCGGCGGCGGTGACGTCGAGGCGCAGTTCCCGGGCGTGGGGATTTCACCGGAGCGAAAGCAGCTCGGAGAGAGTTGGCCGGACCGGTGGAACCTGGCCAGGGGCACGAGCTACGGGGTGACGCTGAGGCTCGGCGGCAGCCCGGGGGGCCTGCGGTCGCGGGGCATCAGCCTGCACCTCCTCGCCGGAGTCCGCCTGGCCGGTGCGCAATTCACGAACCACTTCGACGGTTGCTTCACCACCGAACCATGCGCTCCCGCCGAGTTCCGGTCCGGCCGGGAGGACCGCGACATGGATTTCACGGTCTGGAGGTCCGGGATCGGGCTGGAAAAGGCGTTGAGCGAGCGAATCGCGCTCCGGGTCGAGGCGAGTTATTCGGCCTACGCCCGGGAAGAGTGGACGACGCACTTCGACGACGTCATCGTCACCGTTCGTTCGAGCATGAAGGCGAGCGAAGCGGGACTGGCCGCAGGCTTGCTGCTGCGCCCCTGAAGCCGGCTGACACCCGAGAGGCGCGGCGGGCGGGCGGAAGATAAGAGAATCAGATGACTCGCCACCGACCCATCATCCGGCTGTCAGTGGTGCTGGCGGCAATGGCTCTGGTCAAGGGGTGCGGGGACGGCGACAGCCCAGCCGAGCCTCCGCCGCCGGAGTCCGCGCGTCCGACGACAGTCACGGTCACGCCTGCGACTGTCACTCTCTCGGCGCTCGGAGCGACGGCACGGCTCTCGGCCGAAGTGCGCGATCAGCACGGGCGGGTGATGGCGGGGACGGCGGTTGCGTGGGAGTCCAGCGACGCCGCGGTAGCGACGGTGGACGCGTTGGGACTGGTGACCGGCGTCTCCCGGGGGACGGCGACGATCACGGCGCGTGCCGGCAGCGGACAGGGGACGGCGGAAATCACCGTCATGGACCCGGACCGGGCGGCGCTGATGGCGCTGTACGAAGCGACGGGCGGACCGCACTGGGTCAAGGCGGACAACTGGCTGACGGATGTACCGCTCGGGGACTGGCACGGCGTGGCTACGGATGACGCCGGCCGAGTCCTCCGGCTGGAACTCCACCGCAACAACCTGGTCGGTCCGATCCCGCCCGAACTCGGAAACCTCGCGCGCCTGGAAAGGCTGAGGCTCTTCCGCAACAGCCTGTCCGGCCCGATCCCGGCCGAACTCGGCAGCCTCGCGCGCCTTGCGGAGCTGCTGCTCGGCGACAACAACCTGTCCGGCTCGATCCCGGCGGAACTCGGCAACCTCACCCGCCTTGCGGAGCTATGGCTCGACGGCAACAACCTGACGGGCCCGGTCCCCCGCGGCCTTCTCCAGATCGATGAGTTGACCGAGTTCCTGTTCGGCCGCAACCCGGGCCTATGCGTTCCGGGCACTTCGGATTTTGCGGCCTGGCTGCGGGGCATGGAGGGAAACGTCGATGGCCCCTACTGCAACGAGTCGGACATGGAGATCCTCGAACTCGTCCACGAGACCACCGGCGGTCCCAACTGGACAGATGCCGACGGCTGGCTCGAGACTCCGGCGCTGGAAGAATGGTACGGAGTGACGGCGGACTCTCTCGGTCACGTCGTGGCGCTCGACCTGGCCGGCAACGGGTTGGAGGGCCGGCTGCCGGCCAATGTTGCGAGCCTGGCCGAGCTGACGACACTGCGGATTGGGGACAATGCGCTTGCCGGACGGTTACCGCTGTCTCTGGCCCGGCTCTCGCTTATTGAGTTCCACTACGCCGGCACCGACCTGTGTGTGCCCACGGAGGCAACGTTTCAGACCTGGTTGAATCGCATTGCCTCCCACGTGAGCACAGGTGTGGAATGTGGTCGCCTGTCCGACCGGGAAGTATTGGTGGCGCTCTACGATGCCACGGACGGGCCGAACTGGAGCAACGCCGGCAATTGGCTGACCGCCGCGCCGCTCGGGGAGTGGTACGGCGTGACTACGGGTGACGCAGATCGAGTCGTCCGGCTCGATCTCGGCGGCAACAACCTGTCCGGCCCGCTCCCGGCCGAACTCGGCAGCCTCACGACGCTGGCGCACCTGGTGTTCACCGGCAACAACCTGTCCGGGCCGATCCCGGCCGAACTCGGCAACCTCACCCGTCTCCTGTGGCTGGGCCTCGCCGGAAACGATCTTGCGGGTTCGGTCCCGGCCGAACTCGGCAGCCTCGCCAGCCTGGGGTATCTTGTTCTCACATCCAACGACCTCTCGGGTCCGATCCCGCCCGAACTCGGCAATCTCGGCAGCCTGGAAGGTCTCCGTCTCGGCAACAACCATCTCATGGGCCCGATCCCGCCCGAACTCGGCAGCCTCGTCGGCCTGACGGACCTCTTTCTCGATGGCAACAACCTGGCCGGCCCGATCCCGGCCGAACTCGGCAATCTCACCAGCCTGAGGGCTCTCGGTCTCAGCGATAACAACTTCACGGGTCCGATTCCGCCCGAGCTCGGCAGCCTCGCCGACCTGAGAGAGCTATGGCTCCGATCCAACGACCTTTCCGGTCCGGTACCGCCCGAACTCGGCGCCCTCACGAGCCTGATCTGGCTGTATCTCGACAACAATGGCCTGACGGGTCCGGTACCGCCCGAGTTCGGTGGCATGACGAGCCTGACTCTGCTCTCCCTCACAAACAATCCCGGGATGTCGGGGGCGTTGCCGGCCAGACTGACGGAGCTCAACCTCGAAGCGCTGCTCGCCGGGGGTACGGATCTGTGCGCACCGCCGGACCCCGACTTCCAGGCCTGGCTTCGGACCTTCCACAAACGGCGGATCGCTTCATGTGGGATCGGGGGTACAACGACGATGGCGTACCTCACGCAGACGGTTCAGTCGCCGGACTATCCGGTCCCGCTGGTCGCGGGCGAGAAGGCCCTGCTGCGAGTCTTCGTCACGGCCGCGCATACGACCACGAGCGGCATTCCACCGGTCCGGGCACGGTTGTACCTGAACGGGAACGAGAGCCATGTGGCGGACATTCCGGCGCAGACGACACCCATTCCCACGGAGATCGCCGAACACAGCCTGTCGCTCTCCGCCAACGCCGAGATCCCCGCCGAGATTGTACAGCCCGGCCTCGAGATGGTGATCGAGATCGACCCGGACGGGACGTTGCCTCCGTCACTGGGCGTGCCCACGCGGATCCCGGAGACGGGCCGCATGGCGATCGAAGTGCACGAGTTGCCCGTGTTCGACCTGACCGTGATTCCCTTCCTCTGGAGCCCGAAGCCGGATTCACTGGTTCTGGACATAACCGCCGCCATGGCCGCGGATCCGCACAATCACGATTTGCTCGCAATGACACGGACCCTGCTTCCAGTCGAGGACCTCGTACTCACGCTACATGACCCTGTACTGACTTCACGCAACCATGCATCGCCTCTGCTCGGCGAAACAGAAGCGATTCGAGTCCTTGAGGGCGGGCGGGGTCACTACATGGGAACCATGACCGGAGACTTCGCGGGAAACGACGGACGGGCCCGTCAGCACGGCCGTTCGATCTTTGCCAAGACGGACGGTGGCAGGCGATCGGAGTTCGTGATCGCGCACGAGCTGGGACACAACATGGGTCTTCAGCACCCGCCCGGCTGTAACGCGGGTAGTCCGGACCTTTCTTTTCCCTATGCGAATGGACGGATAGGAGTCTGGGGATACGACTTCGACAACCAGCGTCTGATTCCACCCACCGCGGGTGACCTGATGTCCTATTGCGGACACGGGTGGATCAGCGACTACCACTTCACCAATGCGATCCGCTATCGCCTCTTCGACGAGGGGCCGCCGCCGGCTTCGGCAAAGTCTCTCCTCCTGTGGGGCTGTCTATGATAAACATCT
>VXQX01000053.1:0-10485 GCA_009838765.1 Gemmatimonadales bacterium | reverse complement strand
TGTGGGGCGGGCGGGACGCGGAGGGCGGGCCCTTCCTCAACCCGGCCTTCGTGGTCGATGCTCCGCCTGCACTCCCTGATTCCGCCGGCGAGCACCGGATCACCGGACGGGCCGCCAACGGCGACGAGCTCTTCTCCCTCGGTTTCACCGTGCCCGAGGTGGCCGACGGTATGGGGAGTTCGTCCTTCGCCTTTGTGGTGCCCGTACAGCCGGGATGGGCCGATAATCTGTCAAGCATCACACTTGCGGGACCCGGTGGATCGACCACGCTGGACCGCGACAGCAACTTCCCCATGGCGATCCTGCTCGATCCGGGCACCGGACGGGTGAGGGCCATCCTGCGCGACATGCCGCAGGCGGACGCGGCGGCGGCCCTTGCCCTTCAAGCGAGTCCCGACGGTCTCGACGTGCTCTTCAGCCGCGGGATTCCCGATTAATCCCGGAGTCGATGAAGACTTGCGGCCCGGCGGGCCGAGCGGCGAATGAGGAAGCTAACGCTCGTCGGACGAGGCGCTGGCCAGGGCATTCGTCACGGCGAGAGCCATCACCGGGTAGAGCGTTCCGGTATAGGTGATGAAGTGCCACGTCTCCGTATTGAGTGATTTCGTCCACCAGCGCCCCGATTCTCTCTGGTTCCGCCCGAGCCACTCGACGCCTCGCTGCATGGCCGGGTGCGTGGGCGCCACCCCCGCAGCCGCCAGCACGACCACCGCCAACCCGGTCTGGTGGCCATCGCTCGCGGGGTCGCCGAAGTCCGCCTCGGCTCGCAGACGCTCCGCGCGGTTGCCCCGGCCCCACTCCTCGGGCCGGGCGAACGAGCGAATCGACCATCCCCCGTCCGGGCGCTGACGGTCCAGGATCAGCCTGACGATGTCCCGCTTCTCGTCCGCGCTGACCAGCCCCGGCAGATGCCTGTCCGCCCAGAGCAACGCCACGCGCGCGTAGTCGTGAGGAGGAGGGACCCGCCGCAGGTACTCCCGCAGACTCGCGATCTGCCTCTGCACCTCCGGAGAGGTGGCCTTCTCGAGCCATCCCGGAGCCAGGCCCACGCCCATGGCCGCCACCGTCGCGAGCTGATACGCGTCGGACTCGAAGGGCGGCCACGTGTCCGGCGAGTGCCAGGCCCCGTCGTCCCGCTGAAGGCTGAACATGAGCTGAAAGGCCTGCTCGGTCTCGGGAGACAGCCGCCCGTCCACGTGCGCATCCCACGATGCCAGCGACGCGGCCAGGTGCACGACCTCCGCGGGGTTCACATCCTGCTGGAGTTCTTCGGGGTCCGTGGCGAGCCTGTCCTGAAGACGCTCCTCGAGGAAGGCCCGGAAGGCTGCGTCGGGCTCACCCAGGCTCTCGGCGAGTTGCGGACGAAGGATCCCGTACCAACCCGTGGTGTGACACGACACGCAGCCACGGTTGTTCGCCCAGGCTTTGGCTCCATCCTCCAGGTAGGCGAGCGCCCGCTCGAGAGAGAGGTTCTCCGCGATCGGTTCATCCTCGGACGCCGGCGGGATGGAGATCTCTCCGAACTGATACTGGTACGCGCGGTGATCGCCCCAATCCTGCGCGTGAAGCTCAGAGCCGAGAAGCGATATGCCGATGGAAAGTCCGAGTCCGGCGTGCGTGAGTTTCATGGCCGAGCGCAATCCCGAGAGGTCCTCGTGCTGGGGCTACAGCCATCGTAAACGCCCGTTTGCCGCCATGTAAAGGCACGCGCGAGGGCACCCGCTGTGCTCTGCGGAGCGTGCGCCAGGTCTCGGCCGACGTAAGGTGTATGGTTCCAATGCCACGTTGAGCACCATCAATCAAGGAGCATCGCTTTGGGCAAGATCATCCTCGTCACGGGGGCTTCCTCCGGCATCGGCCGGGCGGCCGCGATCCTTCTCGCCCGCGAGGGCCATACCGTCTACGCGGGCGCACGCCGGGCGGACCGAATGGAAGATCTGCCGGAACACGGCGTCACTCCCGTCGAAATGGACGTCACCAGAAGCGACGACAACGAGCGGGCCGTGAGCCGCATCATCGAGGATCAGGGACGCATCGACGTCCTGATCAACAACGCGGGCTTCGGGCTCTACGGCCCCGTCGAGGACGTCCCGCTCGACGACGCGCGCTACCAGTTCGAGGTGAACCTGTTCGGGCTCGCCCACCTCACCCGACTCGTGCTGCCGCACATGAGAGCGCGGGGTTCGGGTCGAATCATCAACGTCTCATCGATGGGAGGGAGGATCTTCACGCCCCTCGGGGCCTGGTACCACGCCACCAAACACGCCCTCGAGGGCTGGTCGGACTGCCTGCGCGTGGAAACCGCCCCCTTCAACATACAGGTCGTCGTGATCCAACCGGGCGCGATCAGGACCGAGTTCGGCGACGTGATGGGAGCCCGCCTGAGGAAGTACTCCGGGGACACGGCGTACAAAGCCCAGGTGGACTCGTTCTTGAAGCTGATGGACGGCCTCGAACCCAGTAACCGCGGCACGGCGCCGGA
This sequence comes from Gemmatimonadales bacterium, assembly GCA_009838765.1. Classification (GTDB taxonomy): domain Bacteria; phylum Gemmatimonadota; class Gemmatimonadetes; order Palauibacterales; family Palauibacteraceae; genus Palauibacter; species Palauibacter ramosifaciens. Next base: position 8,003 of record VXQX01000053.1, on the reverse strand, counting down.
AGTTCTCGCCAGGGTGTTCGTCAAGGCCGCGACGGCCCGAAAGCCGCGCCGGCGATACGCCAGCGGCTCCATGGCGCGCCCCTTGATGTTCCTCCGCAAGTGGTTCGGGGACGGGCTCTACGAATTCATGCTGCGGCGCATGGTCCGCTGACCGGCCGGCCTTGACGCGACGCCTACTGGATGACCAACTCGTACACTACGACGCTCTCCACATCCATCTCGTCCCGCTGGACGCCGAGCACGAGCCCGTGGGCCGCGTCCGGGATCGGAAGGCCCGGCGGCGCCTCCACGGTCCCCAGCCACTCTCCGTCGGCGGCAATGACCGTGTAGTGCGACGCGCCTTCGCGCACGCCCGGACTCCAGGAAGGCAACCACACCCGCCCCGCCGCATCGTGGCCATCAGCAGCTGACCGGATGAGTTCCTACAGACGCGGCCGCCCGCGAGGTTCGCGCCCAAGCGAGGGCAGACCGCGGACATCACGAAGACGTCGTCCGCGTCCTCGCTGCGCCTGACGCCGCCACCAGCCAGTCTGTTCCGCTGGCGGGCCGCAAGCTGTCACTTGACAGGCGACGCTCTACCGTCGAGTGATGATTGCATCATTCCGCCACCGGGGGCTGAAGGCGCTATACGAAGGCCGGACGGGCCGATGGGTCGCACCGAAGCACGTGGCGAAGCTCCGTGACATCCTGGCCGCGCTCGATTTGAGCCGGGGGCCGGAAGGCATGGATCTTCCGGGCTTCAGGCTGCACGCGCTCAAGGGGCGACTGAAGGGCCATTACGCGGTGTCGGTATCCGGCAACTGGCGGGTGACCTTCAGGTTCGAGGACGGCGCGGCAGCCGATGTGGACTACGTGGATTATCACTGAACGGGAGGACCGACCATGACCATGCACGACCCACCGCATCCGGGCGGCATCGTGAGGCGGCAGTGCCTCGAGCCGCTGGGCCTAACCGTGACGCGGGCAGCGGAGGGCCTGGGCGTTACTCGACAGGCACTCTCGGAGTTGTTGAACGGGCACACTGGGTTGTCGGTCGAGATGGCAATCCGGCTGTCGAAGGCCTTCGGCTCGACGCCCGAGACGTGGCTGGGGATGCAGATGGCGTACGATCTCTGGCAGGCTCGCAGTCACGCCCGCGAGATCACCGTGGAACGCTTTGCGGCGATATGACCGATCGCGTGGTTGCGGGGTTTTCGTCGTCTACGGTCTCAAGGGAGTGAGGAGTCTTCATGCTGCTCTCCGATGAGAGCTGACCGGGTCGTACTCGGCACCAACGTCCTGATCAGCGCCGCGCTCACCCGGACCGGGCCACCTCGAGGGGTGGTCGATCTGGTCAGAGCCACCAACGGGGTCCTCCTCCTCAGCGACGAGACGTTCGCCGAGCTTCGCCATCGGACCCTCGGCTCGAAGTTCGACCGCTACGTGGGCAGGGAATCCCGGGCCGCCTTCGTCGGGTTGCTGGCCGCGGTTGCGGAATGGGTACCGATCGCCGGTGCCAGGCTCGGCTGCCGCGACCCCGCCGACGACAAGATCCTGGAGACGGCCCTCATGGGGCGCACCGACCTCCTGGTGACGGGAGCCCCCGACCTGCTCGCCATGTCGCCGTTCCATGGGATACCGATCATCACACCGGCCCGCTGCCTGGCGCTCCATGGGCAAGGGAGTCCGGCCGCAACCGACCTTCACGAGCGAGCGAGGTGAGGAGGACTTCTGATGCGATAAGATGGTCGCGGTTCCGCTGGTCGTTGCGGCGAAGCTCGCTCTCTATACGGCCATGCGTGAGCAGTCTCGGACTTGACCGGCCAGCCCGCCAGCTTGCATGATATTGTACGTCAACCTGCAACACGGATACCAGGCATGCCGAACCAACTCGTCCAAGCCCGCATTGACGCAGACGTGAAGGAGGAGGCGGCCACGGTGCTGGCGGCAATGGGCCTGACCGTCTCCGGCGCGTTGCGCCTGCTGCTGACGAAGGTCGCCCACGAGAAAGCGCTGCCGTTCGCGCCGCTGGTTCCTAACGCCGACACCATTGAAGCAATGAGGGAGGCCCGCCGGGGCAACCTCCCGCAGTTCTCGAGCGTAGAAGACCTCTTCGACGATCTGCGTGCGGACGATTGAGCGGACCAGCCGGTTCAAGCGCGACTACAAGCGGGAGTCGCGGGGCCGGCACCGGGAATACCTCGACGCCATCCTGGCCGAAGTCGTGGATTCCTTGGCCAACGACCGACCGCTGGAGCCCCGGCACCACGACCACGCGCTGAGCGGCGAGTGGCAAGATTTTCGCGACTGCCACCTGAGGCCGGACCTGTTGCTGATTTGCCAGAAGCCCGGGACCGACGTTCTGCGTCTGGCGCGCCTGGGCTCTCATTCGGCGCTCGGTCTCTGACGCTCACCCGCGTTCGCACCGATCGAGCTGCTGGATTGACTGCTCAAGGAGTTTACGTGCGGCGGCCCAGGCGGGTACGAACGAGACCGCCGCGAGGTTGATCGCCCGCGGGGGACACCCGAATATGAGGCTCGTCTCGATGTCGCTGTTTCCCATTGACCGGATTCTTCGATGACCCACCCGACCTCTTCGACCAGCTTCCTGCACCAGCTTCACAGCAGCTTCCTGGCCTGCATTCTCGCCGCCATCCTCACGACCGGTGTCACCCCCGCTCACGCCCAGGTGACCACCGGACAGCTGGACGCCCTTCGCCCCCGCAACATCGGCCCGGCCGTCATGAGTGGGCGGATCGTCGATCTGGCCGTGGCTGAGTCCGACCCCATCAAGTTCTACGTCGCCTCCGCGACCGGGGGCGTCTACAAGACCGGCGACAACGGCATCACCCTGGTGCCCGTCTTCGAGAACGAGGGCACCCACTCGGTGGGGGCGATCGCGCTCCACCAGCGGGACACCTCGATCGTCTGGGTCGGCACCGGCGAGCGGGCCAACCGGCAGAGCTCGTCGTGGGGCGACGGGGTGTACAAGAGCACCGACGGCGGCGGGACGTGGACGAACATGGGGCTTCGCGACAGCAAGCACATCGGGCGCATCGCGCTTCACCCGGACGATGCGGACCTCGTCTACGTCGCGGCGATGGGACACTTGTGGGGCTCGAACGACGAGCGCGGCCTCTACCGCAGCGCAAACGGGGGCGCGACCTGGCAGCGCATCCTCCACGTGGATGAAGACACGGGCGTGGTGGACGTGGCGCTCGACCCGGAGGACCCCGGCATCGTCTACGCCGCCACCTACCAGCGGCAGCGCCGCCCCTGGGGGTTCCACGGCGGCGGCCCCGGGAGCGCGCTCTACCGCAGCAGCGACGGCGGCGACACCTGGGATCGGCTGTCGGGGCCGGGGATCGCGCGCGGGCTCCCGGATGGGATCCTGGGACGCATCGGCATCTCCATCTACCGCAGCGACCCGCGCATCGTCTACGTGAGCGTCGAGCAGGGCTACCGCTATAACGCTTCCACCGCCTACACGGAGCGGCGCGCCGGCATCTACCGGTCCGATGACCGCGGCGAGACCTGGGAGTTCATGAGCGATTGGAATCCCCGGCCCATGTACGCGAGCCAGATCCTGGTCGATCCGAGCGACGACCAGCGCATCTACATGATGAACAGCTATTCCTTTTCCGACGACGGGGGACGCACCTTCACCGTCCCGCCCCAGAGCCTGCACGGCGACGACCGCCTGGTCTGGGTAAACCCCGACGACTCGCGCCACGTGATGAAGGCCGACGACGGCGGGCTCGGAATCTCCTGGGATCGTGGCCTGAGCTGGCTCTACATCTCCGACCTGCCGGTGAGCCAGTACTACCGGGTCCAGGTGGACATGGCGGAGCCCTATAACGTCTATGGAGGCCTTCAGGACAACGGCTCCTGGATGGGGCCCAGCGAAACGTACCGCATGGAGGGGATTGTCAACAGCGACTGGCGCCGGCTGGGGGGCGGTGACGGCTTCGTGAATATACCGGATACAACAAACAACTATATCATATATACAGAGTCACAATATCTGGGCCTGTCACGGCTGGATATTCGGAGCGGACAGCGCACCAGCATCCGGCCCGGCAATCCCGCGGGCAATATCGCGGGCCGGCGCAACTGGGAGACCTGGCGGGAGGTGGGCACCTTCGAGGAGCAGCGCCTGGGCAACGCCATGGAGCCCGCCAACTGGGACGGTCCCTTCATCATCTCGCCTCACGACGGATCCACCCTGTACGCCGGTACCCGGACAATGTGGAAGACCACCGACCAGGGCGACTCGTGGCAGGCGCTCGGCGACCTCACCACCGGCGTGGATCGGCGCACCCTGCCGGTCATGGGGCAGATGCCGAACGACCTCACGCCATCTCTGGACGACGGCGTTCCCTACTACCCCACCATTTCGGCCGTCGCGGAAAGCGCGCTCCGGCAGGGCCTCATCTACGCCGGCACCGCCGATGGCCGCCTGCTCGTCTCCCGCGACGGCGGCGAACGCTGGACCGACATGGCCGCCCGCGACGCGTCCGACTCGGACGAACCCTCCGCCCTCCCCGACTTCCCCGGCCTTCCCCCCGGGGCGTGGGTGAACGGCATCGAACCCTCCCGACACGAGGAGGGCCGCGTCTATGCGGTCTGGAACAACTACCGCAACGACGACTACGGCAACTACCTGTACCGCTCCGACGACTACGGGGAGACCTGGGTCTCGATCACCGGCGATCTGCCCGCCGAGCGCGTGCTGCGCACGGTGCGCGAGGATCCGCGCAACCCCTCGGTGCTCTTCCTGGGCGCCGAGATCGGGCTCTTCTACACGATGGACGGCGGCGCGCACTGGACCGAGGTGCGGGGCGGGATGCCGACGCTCCCGTTCAACGACCTCGTCATCCATCCGCGCGACAACGACCTCGTGCTCGGGACGCACGGGCGAGGCATCTGGATCCTCGATCAGATCAACGCACTCCAGGAACTGACGCCCGAAGTCATGGCCAGCCCGGCGCACCTGTTCACCATCGAGCCCGCCACTCAGATCAGGCGTGCAGGCGGAGCCGCCCACGCGGGCGATGTCCACTACCGGGGCGAGAATCCGCCCAACGGCGCCATCCTTGATTACTGGCTCGCCGAGGAGGCACCCGACGGGACAGTGAGCGTTGCCATCGAGGATGAAGGCGGTACACGCGTTGCGATGCTCGACGGGACCACGGGGCAGGGGATGAGCCGGGTGGTGTGGGACATGCGCCACGAGGTGGAGGCCGGACGAGGCCCGCTGGTCGTCCCCGGCACCTACACCGCGCGCCTGCAGGCTGTCGGGGTGGAGTCCGCACGACGTCTTTCGGTGCGCGAGGATCCGCGAATCGATGCGCCTGTCGACGTAAGGTCAGCCTGGACAACCACTTTGCTGGAGCTGGCCGAGGCGAGAGCTCGGGTCGCCTCCGAAGGGTCGCGTATCGAGGAGGCGCTCGAGGGCATCGCTGCGGAGGATGTCGGCCCCCGCGCCGCCAAGCTGCGCGACCTGCGCCGCGAATTCAGTGAGCTGGCCAGCCGCCTCGCCCGCCTCACGGGCGCCGTGGAGGGCGTGGTCGGCCCGTTGACGCAGGACCAGCAGTCGCAGCGGGAGTTCTACATGGAGATGCTGGAGACGCTGACGCGGGAGGCGCGGGAGGCAGGTTAGGATCGCGGGGTCAGCCGCCCCCCCAGAGGGAATTGTCGATTCGGTCGTCAGGGGGGCGTCTCGATGCCGATCTCGGGTGCCGCGGCGGCGAAATGACGGACGTTCCAGGTGACGATCGTCGAGGCTCGGGCCTTCAGCGCGCATGCGGCGATGAGCATGTCGTACGTCTGACCGCCGAACACTCCTCTTCGCTGTGCTCTGCGTAGCGTGCGCCAGGTCTCGGCCGCTGTAAGGTGTATGGTGGGGATTTCGCCCCAGTTCGCCTCGAGCAGCGCGATGGCGTCTCCGGATCGCAGGCGATGGGGTCCGGGCAGCCGGGTGAGGACCGCGTACGTCTCCGCCAGCGAATGAGCGGCAAGCACAAGCTCTTCCCCGGTGCGCTCGCGTCGCGCGATCTCGGCACGGGTTCGCGCATGGTGTTCGTGCCAAGAGCAGACCGTCGCGACCAGGGCGCTTGTGTCGCAGAGATAACGCGTCACCCGGCCCCTTGAGTCTCGCTCGCCGAGGGTGCGCCGGAGCGGAGGCCGGCCGTCGTTTTCTCGACTTCCGCCGCCGTCAACACCGGCTGGCCCTCTCGCGGCACGGCGACCACGGCGGAGCCCCGCCGCTCGAGCGAGACCTCCAGCGGTACCGGCTCGATCTCGATGCAGCCGTCCCGGACGCGGAATCGGACGCGGGTTCCGGGGCGCAGCCGGCTCGCTTCTCGAACCGCCTTCGGCACAACCAGGCGGCCAGCCTTGTCGATGGTAGTTTCCATGGCAATAATGATGCCACGTTGCGTGGCATCGATCAAGATGACCTCGGTTTGTCCCGCTATTCGAGCACGACCGACGCGATCAAGGAGGCGATTCCGTGGGGGTGACGGCAAAGACCTCGACCGGCACCGCGAGATTCGGGACTCCGGCCAGCCGACGGTCCGTCGTGAGAAGGGGAGCTTCGAGAGTCTCGGCCAGTGTGACGTACGCGGCGTCGTACACGGTGAGGCTGTGGCGGCGGGACCAGATCCTCGACAGGAGCGGCTCGTGGCCGTGCCGCCGCACATCGAGATCGAGGAAGTTGCGATACGCCTCGCCGGCGCGGGTCGGGGAGACGGCCCCGGTGCTCTCGTAGCGGCGCAGAACATGCAGAACCTCGAGGTCCAGGAGTTCGGGGCCGTGCAGGGACGTCACGGGGTCCGATACCCTGTGCCTGATGCGGGCGCCGCGCCGCGTGCCGAGCACCAGCTCGACGACGGCCGATGCATCCAGGACCACGATCACACCGTTTCAGCGCCTCTCACGTGCCTCCCGCAGGACCTCGCTCGGGGGGGGGATCGACGTCGATCGGCGGCAGCCGGGCGATGCGGGCGAACAGTTCTTCCCGGGTCGGCCTTTCCAGCGACTGGCGGATCCCGCGGAGGACATAGTCCGACATCGATGTCCCGGCGAGCGCCGCGCGGGACTTGAGCCGACGGTGCAGGTCGTCCGGGATGTTTCGGATCTGAAGCATCTTCGACATGTGATAAACAAGATTTCATGTTATACACATGTCAAGTCCTTGCGAGGCCGGCTTTTTGGCGTTCCGTTCGCCGCCACATAAAGGCAAGCGCGAGACCGGAGGGGGCCGTCGGCCGCGGGCAACTCCGGCAGGTGGCGGTGCTGCCCGTCGCCTGCTAGAGTCGAAGGACCATGAGCATAAAGGCGGAATACCGGGATGGGGTCTTCACGCCCCTGCAGGAGGTCAAGGAGCCAACTCCCGGCGAGGTCTACGAAGTCTTCTCCGAGGGCGAGTTGCAGCGGCTTGCGGCGGACGTTCCGTGGTTGAGGGTCTCGGAACGCAGCTTCGAGTTCTGGGAAAACGAAGAGGATGACGTCTACGACAGTCTATAGGCAGGGCGACATCGTGCTCGTCTCCTTCCCCTTCACCGATCTCACTTCAACCAAGAGACGCCCCGCGCTGGTCCTTTCCCCGAATTCCTTCAATGCCGCCGGTGAGGATCTCGTGCTGGCGGCCGTCACCTCCCACCTCACGGGCGACCCGAACGCGGTGCATCTCCGCCGCAGCGATTTCGCGGAAGGTGGGCTTCCCAAGGCATCGATGGTGAAGACGACGAAGCTGTTTACGATGAGACACCCGGGGAAAGCGATCGAACACGTCACCGTCGTCGGCGATATGGCAGCGGGTATTCTGTACTAGTCGAGATCAGTTCGGTGAGGTTCCGAAACGCTCAGGTCGGATTCGGCTTGTGTGCTCCAAATCGACGGCGCCACCGCCTTGAGAGTGTGGACAAGCGCGTCGATATCGCGCTCGCTCGTTCGCCCGTTGGTTATGCAGGCTCGCAGCACTGTTCTGCCCTCGAAGACTGCGGTTGACACCCAGAACC
>VXQX01000003.1 GCA_009838765.1 Gemmatimonadales bacterium | reverse complement strand
TTCCCGCAAGATCTTCATCTCAGTTCCCTGCTCGATGAACGCTTATGAACATCGCCTTCCGGTCGTCCCGGTCGATCTCGACGAAGGACACCTTGGAGAAGGCTTGCGCGCCCGGTCGGATCGATTCCGCAGCTATCTCGTCCAACATGGGGCCGAACACGCGGTCGAACATCAGCAGTCCAGCCTTCATCCACGCCAACGTCTCGTCGAGCCTCTCGGGCTCGTCATCGATGCCGCCCGGACGTTCCATAGTGATCCGGCTCGCCTTTTTTCCATCCAACCGCTGCCAGTTCGGCGACAGCGTCAGATAGCTGGCCCGCCCGCGAGCGACTCCGACACGCGACGCATCATGAGCAGATTCACCGACTCCGTGAGCAGGAACTGCCCCGGCCGGCGACCACGGTCGATCGCACGCTTGACGGCGCTGAGCAGACCAGTTCCACCGGACGCTGCCAGACGAACACCTGCGGGTGAAGGGGCGCGCGCGACCTGATACGAATCCGTCAAGGAGATGCGGGCGGATCCGGATAGTCCGCAGGACAGTAAGAAAGCTGCGATGTTTGGTGTTCCTCGCCGAATTGGCAGGGCGGCAAAAGCGACAACAGATTCGACTGCCTACTCGGAGGGTGTCTCGATCAGATCGTACACTTGTACGAATTCGATGTCGAGTTCGTCGCGCCACACGCCCAGCACATAGTCCCGTCCTATGTCGTACGGACGGAAACCGGATGGCAACGTGACGGTACCAACCACGCCTCCAGCCCGCGATGGATCGTTCACAATCCAGAGCGATGGATCGTAGTCCGTCAGTGTCGGCTCATATACTTCCCTCCACACAATCCCGTCGTCCTGGATCGCGAGCGACTTGAAGGAGGGGAGCGTGGCAGGCGCCAAATCGGAGGACAGAAACTCCTCGTACCGGTCTCGCCATTCCGAACGCTCGCTCCTACGAGCGAATTTGGCAACCTGCCGGTCAAGCCACGCCTCGTGAGCGCCCTCCGGCGTCTCATTCGGCGGAGGGCCTCCGAAGAACGCCCGTGGCGCGCCATCGGCTCCGAAGGCACCCACGAGGTATTTGTCGATGGGACCCAAGGCGATCCAATCCCCGCGCACAGCTATCTGCAAACTGCGGAGGAAGGGAACAGAGACCAGCCCACCCCCTACCCGTATGCTCCCACTCCCCACGCTCGATCGTATTTCGGAGACGGTTTGGCTCCCGGGTACAGGTCTGGCGAAGGGAACGGTCCGTCCGTCGAGGTCGACGAAGACGGGTTGGACGACCGGCGCCCGGTAGGTAAGCACGCTACTCGGATAATCTCCGTAGTGCATCTCGACGCCTTGGCCCTCAACCTCCTCGATCCCAACCAAGGTTCCATTCGCAAGAAATCCGAACAGGCGGGTTCTTTGCCCAATCTCGTTGAATTGCCGGGAGATCTGGTAGGTTTCCTCGAGCCCTCCGTCGGCGGAGAACACAGTCACGCGCCCCAACATGGGATCCAGCGCCGCAATCTTACCATCGTCGAATTCTGCGATCCGGTATAAACTCCGGAACTCTCCCGGCCCGTCACCCGAGCGGCCCAGCGAGCTCAGGAAACCGCCCCGTGCATCAAAAAACTTGAGGGTCCTCGAACCTCCGTCCGCCACGAGGATCCGGCTATCTCGCAGAACAATCGCGTCGGTGACCCCGAAGAGGCTGGAACCAGGTTCGTCAACGGATCCGATCTCAAGCTTCGGTTCGTCGGGAACCCGATAGGCCGTCGGCAACTCCTCCTGGGCCGCGGCAGCCGCTGCGGTGAAGCTTGTAATGCACAGCCCTGCGGCGACGATCATGCCGCAAAATACGACTCCGTTATCATACGCCATTCTACGGACTACTGTACCCCTCCGCTTGTGCTGCAGGACTACGGATTATGCTCGAACGGCTACTGAGCACAAATACAATTGACTTGCCCGACCTCACCGTCCAAGTTGCAGGCTATCTCGCAGTGAGCCCTGGTGCCGGGAGGACAAAACAGATCGAGAACGCCCGTGATGATTTCGTGCGCTTCCATGCACCTTTCGACCCCACCTGGATCCTGCGCACACACGGGCTCCGCACCGATGACACCCGCCGTATAGGTGCTATCGATTGGGGTGACGGTGAACACGAGCGCGATACAGCACGCCGGGAGCAGCGACGAAATGACGTTCCTGAGAAGCCTCATGATAACCTCCTCCAAGAGTGAAACATCGAAGCTTGATTGACAGGGTAGGTGCGAGTGGTTCATGTCGCAACTCGGGTGTGGTGGAAGGGCTTCGGATCCGAGCTGCGGCCGGGTCGGTGGGCAGTCGGCGCAGCCACTTCAGACGGCCCTTGGAGCACGGCGTTCCAGAGGTGAAGTGACCCTGCGGCACGGGTGCGCTGGCGAGAACGACGAGTGCCGAGTCATGTGAGAAAGCCGTGCAAGTACCACTCAACAACCACGGAGGTGCAGGGCGGCCACCACCGCCGCCTTCACGGTCCCGAGGTAATCACAGCCGCATCGAAACCACCTGAGTAGGTACATTCAGCGGTTTCTTCCGCATGTCAGTAGCTGTGGGCGTGGACGCCCTGCACGGCGCGGCCCGAGGGGTCGGCCATGCCGGCGAAGGCGGGGTCCCAGGCGATCGCGGCGGGCGTGCTGCACGCGATGCTTGGACCCTCCGGGGCACAGCGGACAGCGGGCTCGCCGGGGAAGTGTGACGCGAAGATCGAGCGGTAGAGGTACGCTTCCTTCGTGAGCGGCGTGTTGGTGGGGAAGCGCGCGGCCGCCCTGGCGAGCTGTCCGTCGCCGATCTCGCCCTCGGCCATCTCCTTCAGGCTGTCGATCCAGGAGTAGCCCACCCCGTCGGAGAACTGTTCCTTCTGGCGCCACAGGATCTCGTCCGGGAGGAGCCCCTCGAACGCCTCGCGCAGGATGTGCTTCTCCATGCGTCCGTCCGCCGGCCGCTTCGACTCCGGGTCGAGAGCCATGGCGACATCGAGGAACTCGCGGTCGAGGAAGGGGACGCGCGCCTCCACCCCCCAGGCCGCCATCGACTTGTTCGCGCGCAGGCAGTCGTACTTGTGGAGCTGGTCGAGCTTGCGGACGGTCTCGTCGTGGAACGCCCGCGCGTCCGGGGCCTTGTGGAAGTAGAGGTAGCCGCCGAAGACCTCGTCGGCGCCCTCGCCGGAGAGCACCATCTTGATCCCCATCGCCTTGATGCGGCGCGCCATGAGGTACATCGGCGTGGACGCCCGCACCGTCGTGACGTCGAACGTCTCCAGGTGCCGGATGACGTCGGAGATCGCGTCGAGCCCCTCCTGGAGCGTGTAGACGATCTCGTGGTGCACGGTGCCGATCGCGTCCGCCGCCGCACGCGCCGCCTCCAGGTCCGGCGCTCCCTCGAGCCCGATCGCGAAGGAGTGGAGCCGCGGCCACCAGGCCTCCTCGGCATCCCCCGTCTCCACGCGCCGGCGCGAGAACTTCATGGCCAGCGCCGAGATGATCGACGAGTCGAGGCCGCCCGACAGCAGCACGCCGTACGGCACGTCCGACATGAGTTGGCGGTGCACCGCCTCCTCCAGCGCGTCGCGCACGCGCGCGGGCTCCGTCGGTCCGCCCGCCACCGCGTCGTATTCGCGCCACGCCGGCCGGTAGTACGGCACCGGCCGACCATCGCCGGGGCTGCTGTCGAGCACGTGGCCCGGCGGGAAGTCGTGGATCTCCGGACAGGTGTCGATGAGCGCCTTCATCTCGGAGGCCACGTAGAAGCGCCCCTCCGCGTCCCGTCCCGTGTAGAGCGGCATGACGCCGATGGGATCGCGCGCGATCAGGTAGCGGTCGCGCGCCTCATCGTAGAGTGCGAACGCGAAGATGCCGCTCAGCTCGTTGAGCCACTCCGCGGGGGCGTCGGGCCGCCCCTCGTGCAGCGCGAGGATGACCTCGCAGTCCGAGCGGGTGCGGAGGGGATAGCCGCGCGCGACGCCCTGCTCGAGCGCCCGGTGGTTGTAGATCTCCCCGTTGACCGCGAGCACCGTCGTGCGGTCGGGGCCGAACAGGGGCTGCGCGCCGCTCTCCACGTCGACGATGGAGAGCCGTTCGTGGGCGAGGATGGCCCGCTCGCCCGCGTAGATGCCGCTCCAGTCCGGCCCGCGGTGCCGCTGGCGCCGCGAGAGGTCAAGCGCCCGGCGGCGGAGGCCCTCCGCGCCGGGTTCGATCTCGAAGATGCCGAGGACGGAACACATGGGTCAGGGGACAAGTCGCTCGTCGCGCGCCTTCACGAGAAACAGTCCTTCGCGCCGGCTCGAGAGGAGGAGCGTACCGCTCTCGAAGTACGGATAGACGCTCCACGTGCCGTCGAAGCCCGCCGCGTCCTCGCCCCAGGGCGTGGTATCGAAGCTCCCCGCCTCCGTCGGGTTCTCGGGGTCGCTGATGTCGAGCACGCGCAGCCCGGCGCGGTTGTTCGACATGTAGAGGCGGTCGCCCCGCACGTAGAGGTTGTGGTCGGTGACCTTCGTCTCGCTGTAGTACTCCCGCACCAGGAGCGGGTCGTCGAGGTCCCGCAGATCCCACACGAGGGTCCGCGTCGCGTCCACCTGTCCGCTCACCTCGTCGAGTTCGTCGTTGGAATAGAAGTACGCGTGGTCTTCCGTGAGCCAGCCCTGGTGCGCGTAGGCCACGTTCGGGTAATCGGCCCGCGCCACGGCGACCGGGTTCGACTTGTCCGTCACGTCCGCGATCGAAATCGCCGTCTCGTTCGCGTTCACGCAGATCTCGCGGCCCGCGTAGTCCTCGTCCGGGCCGTGGTAGATGACGCACTGCGTGTCGTGCGAGTTCCCGGTGTTGCGGCGCCCGGTGTTGGGATGGGCGAAACAGCCGACGAACACGGGATTGATCGGGTCGTTGATGTCGACGATGTGCGAACCGCCGCCGCACGTCTCGCCTCCGCCCGAGGCGCCCACCAGGTACGCGAACCCCGTCTCCTCGTTGATCGCGACGTTGTGGACCGAGGCGACCTCTTCATACAGCGCCGTGGGCTCCCACTCCCGGGGCTCGGCGACGTCGCGCAACTGGGTGAGGTCGAAGACCTGCATCCCGTGCTCCCCCGCCCCGTCGGCGACGACGAACATGTGGTCGTTGAACACCTTCATGTCGCGCCACGTGTTCGACCGGCTCCCCGGCGTCTTGGCGAAGTTGCCGAGATAGCGGGGGTGGAAGGGATCCGTGACGTCGACGAACGCGATGCCGTCCATGCGGCCCACGAGCGCGTATTCCCTTCCCGTCAACGGATCGGTCCAGCCCCACACGTCGTTGAGGCGGACCCCGCGGGGGGCGCCGAGCTCTTCACGCGGGATGAAGGAGAGGAGATCCACGCGATCGCAGTCGAAGCCCTCCGCGAGCCCCTCCTCGCAGTCGATCTGGCCGCCCGAGATCGAGGAGAGCCCGACCTGTTCGCTCACGAGCCGGACCAACCCGGTGGACCTGGAGTCCATGAGCACGGCGGACCCGGCGCCGAAGTCGTCGGCGGGCAGACCCGCGACCACCCGCCGGCCCCCCGCGGCCACCACGCGTCCCACCTGGACCGGTTCCCGCCCCGGCATGCCGAACTCGGCTTCAACGGTCCAGCCGTCCTCGGAGCGTTCCAGCCGATACACGAGGCCCCTCTCGCCGGCCAGGGGCGCGCCGACCCACGCGGTGGCGCCGTCCACGGCGAGCGCGGCGCCGAACGCGGTCGGGGCCTCGTGGCCGGGCGCCACGGTCCCTGCGAGCTGCCACTCTCCGGCGGCGTCCCTCGCGAACCGGTGGATGGCGCCGAGCCCGGCATCCTGACCGGCCGCGCCGACGAGCGCCTCCTCGCCCGCGAACGCGACCGCCGACCCGAAGGCGCGCCCGGCCTCGCCGTCATCGCCGCCGAGCTGCGCGACGCGTTGCCAGCCCGCGCCCGCCTCGAAGGCGAAGAGGTACGCTTCTCCCCGACCCTCGTCGACGAGCGGCGCGCCGACCAGCGCGATGTCGCCGCCGAGCGCGATCGAAGCCCCGAACCCCGCAGGCGCGCCGTCCGCCGCCAGGCGTGCTTGCTCCTCCCAGCCTCCGTTCACGCGTCGGTAGGCGACGACGAGGCCCTGCCCGCCGGCGCCGTCCGAGGCCGCCACAAGCAGGTGCGTCTCCCCGGCAGCCAGCGAGCGCCCGAACGCCTCCAGGCCCGGCGAAGAGATCTCTGCGGAGTGCCGCCATTCGGCGCCCTCCCGCTCGAACACGTGCACGGCGCCCGCCCCCGGTGCGCCCACGAACAGGTGCGGGCCGCCGGACGCCAGCGCTGCCCCGAAGCCATCTCGCACCGCCGCGTCCGGCGCGTACAGCGCCTGGACCTCCGTCCAGCGGCCGTCCCGGAAGACGCGCACGCTTCCGGGCTCACGCTCGGAGGTGGGCTCCCCCACCAGAACTTCGCCCCCGTCCACGAGTACCGAAGCGCCGAATCCCTGCGCGGCGAGCGCCGCGGGGGCGGCCGCCCCGGTCAGGGCGAACACGACGAAAGCGGCGGCGAGCGATCGGATCTTCATGACTGTGACCATGATTCAAGGTCCTCCGGTTTCCAGCGATCCCGCGTATGCGGTGAACAGGTCGTTGATGTAGTGCACTTCGCGGCCCTCGCGGGCCAGGTAGCTCGCGGCCACGGCGGCCCGAGCACCGCTCAGGCAATGTACGAGCAGCGAACCGTTCGAGGGCAGCCGGTCCGCGTAGTCGGGAAGCCGCGTGTAGGAGGCGTTGACCGCCCCGGGCAGGTGCGACGCGGCGTACTCCGCCGCGTACCTCACGTCGAGCACGTCGCCCTGCCCGCTCCTCGACAGCCGCCTCGCCGCGTCGAGGTCGATCTCGGCAATCGCGGCCGCCTCCCCGCCCTCGTCAAAGTATCGTTCGAGCGCTTCGTTCTCCACGAAGCCCCTCACGTCGTCGAAGCCGATCCGCACCAGGCGCCGCACCGCCCCCTCCAGATCCGTCTCATCGATCACGAGCGTGATCGCCGCGCCCTCCGGCAGGACGGAGCCCGCCGCGGTGCAGAAGGACTTGGTGAGGGGAACGTAGATCGCCCCCGGGAGGTGCCGGGCCATGAAGGCCGACCGGTCCGGCCGCGTGTCGATCACGACTTCCGGGGCCTCCCCGGCGTCCGAACCCGTCCGGGCGCGAGACGCCGCCTCGCGCGGAGAGATCCGGCGCGGTCGCGGAAGGCCGCCCAGCACCGGGGGGCCATCGCGGTTGTCCCGCTTCATGCGGGCAAAGTACATCGGCGGCTCGGGCTGGCCCTCGAGGATGTGGGAAACGAACGCGTCCTCCCCCTTCAGAGCCGCGGCGATCGCCGGGCTGAAGCGACGTTCGTAACCCACGGTCGTCTCCGGCACCGACCCGAGCGCCTTCCCGCACGAGGAGCCGGCGCCGTGGGCCGGCCACACCTGCAGGAAGTCGGGCAGGTCGAGGAAGCTCCGCACCGAGCCGTAAAGCCGGCGCGCGGCGGGCGTCATCGCTCCCGTCACGTGCGCCGCCGTCTCGAGCAGGTCGGGTCGGCCGAGGTCGCCCACGAAGACGAAGTCCCCGGAGAGGAGGCCCATGGGTTCGTCGGCTCCCGCACCGCGGTCCGTGACCAGGAAGGACAGGTGCTCGGGCGTGTGTCCTGGCGTATGCAACGCCCGGAAGTCGACATCGCCGGTTTCGAACCGGGCGCCGTCACGGAGCGGGACGTGGTCATAGTCGCCGTCGCGGGCCCACTCGTAGCGCCAGTCGGGGCCACCCTCATCCGACAGGTAGAGCCGCGTCCCGAAGCGTTCGGCGAACTCCCTCGCGCCGGAGAGGAAGTCGGCGTGGATGTGGGTCTCCGCCACGGCGACGATGCGCAGGCCTTCGCTCGCCGCGAGGTCCACGTAGCGGTCGATGTCGCGCTGGGGATCGAAGAGGATCCCGTCTCCGGTACGCTGGCACCCGATGAGGTACGCGTACTGCGCGAGCGTGTCGTCGAAAATCTGTCGAAAGAACATCTCGTCGAAGCCGCCTCTCGAAGCCCTCCGGCGCGATGGCCGCCGCTACGGCGCCGCGATCAGCCCCGCCAGCAGCGCGACCCGCTCCACGGCGCGGTCGATCCACACGAACTCGTGCCGGGCATGGGCGCCGTCGCCCACGGCCCCGAGCCCGTCGAGCGTCGCCGTGTACTGGCTCGTCAAGTTACCGTCCGAGCCGCCGCCCGCCGATCCCTCCTCCAGTTCGAGGCCGATCTCGTCCGCCACCCGGAGCGCCCGCTCCCAGAGCGCCACGTTGCGCGGCGTACGCTCCAGCGGCCCCCGGCTGGCGACCTCCGTCACCGTGGTCCGCGTCCCCGGCACGGCTGGTTCCAGCCCGAACATTCCGTCGCGGATCCTGTCGGCCTCGGGGGCCGTCCACACGCGGACGTCCACTTCGCAGCTGGCGTGCGCCGCGACGACGTTGGAGCGGGAGCCACCCTCGATGACGCCCACGTTCAGCGTCGTCCCGGTACCGGGGTCCGCCAGGCGGTCGATCCGCCGGATCGCATGGGCGAGTTCGAGGATCGCCGACGCCCCCTCGTCAGGGGCGAGGCCCGCGTGCGAACTCCGTCCCGCGACCTCGACGCGGTATTGGCCGATCCCCTTGCGCCGCGTCTTGAGCCGGCCGCCGGGGCCCAGCGCGGGTTCGAGGACGAAGGCCCGGGACGCGCCGCGCGCGAGATCGCAGATCAGCGGCTCGGATTCGGGGCTCCCGATCTCTTCGTCCGAGTTGATGAAGAATACGGGTGCGACGCCCGCGTCCAGCCCGAGGTCCCGGAGCGCCCGCAGCGCGAACACGCCGATCGCGAGCCCGGCCTTCATGTCGAAGGCGCCGGGACCCGAGAGGCGCCCGTCGGACACCCGCACCGGCATTTTTCGCAGCGTGCCGATGGGCCACACGGTGTCCATGTGCCCCACGAGAAGTTGCGGTCCGTCCGCCGTCCCGGGGCTCCGCGCCAGCAGGTGCCCTCCGCTCGCCTGCCCCGGGAAGTGCTCCACGTCCAAACCGAGGTCGGTCAGGGTCTCCGTGAGGATCGCGCGGATGCCGCGCTGGGCGTCCGGGTCGGTAGACGGCGATTCCTCGAGCACGAGTTGAGAGATGAAATCGACGAACTCGTCGCGGAGGTCGGCCATTCGGCCTCCCACGGCCTGCGCCGGCGTGCGTCCGTTCGCGCCGGAGCCGGTCACGTCCCGCCCTCGCCCGCTCCGCCGTCCGCTTGCAGCACTCGCTCGATCAGCGTGCGGTGGGCCTGGTATTCGGGGAGGTCCGGAATCCCGCCGGCCGCCTCGACGCCGGCCCGGACCCGGGCTCGGTACGCCTCCGCCGCATCGGCGTCCCCCTCGAAGTCGGCCGCGCGCGCGGCGAGCAGGAGTCCGAGCAGGTGCTCCGGATGCGCGGAGAGGATCTCATCCGCCTGTTCCCGGGCGAGGCCGGACGCACCCGTGAGGAGGCGGAGGAGGCCGACGTGGAACCGCGCATCCGCATCGATCTCTTCCGGCGGGACGGCGTCGTATGCCTGCAACGCCATGTCGATGAAGAAGGCGGCGCGCTCGAAGTCGCCGCCCTCGTGCTCCCGCATCACGCGCTCGAAGAGCCGGTCCGCGACGCCGCGCGGGCCCATGGCGGCGAGTTCCTCCATGCTCGGCATGGCGGCACCCCCGGCGCCGTTCGCCGCCGTTCCGGCCGGCGGCGGGCCGCCCCCCGTCTCGCCGGGGATACCGCCCGTCATCGTCATCTCGCCCACCCGCGTCACGCTGCCCCGCTGGACGAGCACCGCGATCATCACCGAGAAGACGGCGAGCCCGAGGCCGGAAAGGACCCACGGGAGGAGGGCCGAGCGAGGCTTCCGCGGCGCGGCGCCCACGGGCACACCGCAGTCGGTGCAGTAGAGGGCATCTGCCCGGAGCGGCGCCTGGCAGGTCGGACACACCGCGCGCCGGAGGAGCGGAGCCCCGCACTCCGCGCAGAAGTTGCCCGACGCGGAACTCCCGCAGCGCGGACACGCCACGGCCTGGTTCATTGGGAGTGCTTCTCCTTCTTCGAGGCGAGCGCGGGTCTACCTCCGCGAGGTTCGCGCCTCGGCGGTCCTGTGGCAAGCGCGCGGCGGAGCGTGCATCTTGAGGGACTTCCGCACGATGGTCTTCGAAGGCGAGGGAACGTTGAGACGGAAACTCTGGATGCTGGCGGGCCTCGGGGCGATCGCGGGGGCCATCACGGTGCTCGCGGCGGGCGGGTTGAACGAGAACATGGTGTTCTTCCTCACGCCGGCCGAACTGGAGGCGCGCGGCGTCGAGGTCGTGGACCAGCCCATCCGGCTCGGCGGCCGGGTCAAGCCGGGGAGCGTGGACTGGAATCCGGAGTCCGCCGAACTCCGTTTCGTCATCGGCGAGGAGAACGTCGAGATCCCCGTCGAGAGCACAGGCGCTCCCCCCGCCATGTTCCAGCCGGGGATGGGCGTCGTCGTCGAAGGGGCCTACGGGAACGATGGCGTCTTCCGCGCAACGAACCTGATGGTAAAGCACTCGAACGAATACGCCCCGCCGGAGCACGCGGGCGACGCGGGCCGGGTCTACAAGTCCCTCCTCGACAACTGAAATGCTGAGCACGCTCGGCTACGCGTCCGTCATCGCGGCGCTCCTCGCCGCGGCCGTGGCCACGGTCGCCGGCGCCCGGGCCGGCCTGTCGCGCTCCGGCGGCGAGGTGTCCGCATCGCTGGCCCGGCGCGCCGCCTATTTCGCCTTCTTCGCGATGTCGGGCGGCATGTTCGTGATGGAGGTCGCTCTCCTCACGCACGACTTCAGCGTCGAGTACGTGGCGCGCGTGGGGAGCCGCGAGACGCCGACCTACTACACGGCGATCTCGCTCTGGAGCAGCCTCGAGGGCTCGATCCTCTTCTGGGGCTGGATTCTCGCCGGCTACGGTGCGCTCTTCGCCTTCACGCGGCGCCGCGAGTTCGGGGCGCTGCGGGCCACCGGGGAACGCCTGACCGCCCTCGGCGGCGGGCTCGCGCACGGCCTCCGCACGACCCCGCTCGTCCTCGCGGTCATCGGCGTCGTGCAACTCTTCTTCTTTGGTTTGCTGGCGGGGGCGGCGAATCCGTTCGGCATCGTGGATCCCGCGCCGGCCAACGGCCCCGGACCCAATCCCCTCCTCCAGAATCACCCGCTCATGGGCCTGCACCCGCCCATGCTCTACTTCGGGTTCGTGGGGATGACGGTGCCCTTCGCGTTCGCGATCGCCGCGCTCCTGCGGGGGAACGTCGAGGCGCGCTGGCTGAGGGACGCCCGGCGCTGGATGGTCGCGGCGTGGGCCTTCCTCACCATGGGGATCATCGGCGGCGGCTGGTGGTCGTACGAGGTCCTGGGTTGGGGAGGCGCCTGGGCGTGGGACCCGGTGGAGAACGCGTCCTTCCTCCCCTGGCTCACGGCCACCGCCTTCCTGCACTCCGCGATGGTCCAGGAGCGGCGGGGGATGCTGAAGACGTGGAACCTCACGCTGATGATCTCGACCTTCCTCCTCACCCTGTTCGGAACGTTCCTCACGCGGTCGGGCGTCATCGACTCCGTGCACGCCTTCACCGAGGGGGTCGTGGGGCCCGTGTTCCTCGCCTTCATCGCCGTGGTGGCGATCGCGTCGCTGGCCCTCATCGGGTGGCGGAGCAACCGCCTGCGGGCGCCAGGCCAGGTGGAGAGCCCCGCTTCGCGCGAGTCCGCCTTCATCCTCAACAACCTTCTCCTCGTCGGCTTCACGTTTACGGTCCTCCTCGGCACGATGTGGCCGCTCGTCGTGGAGGCGCTGCGCGGGGACCGGATCAGCGTGGGACCGCCGTACTTCGACCAGGTCGCGAGCCCGATCGGGTTGGCGCTCATCTTCCTGATGGGGGTCGGGCCGGCCCTCCCGTGGCGGCGGGCGGGACGCGAGCAGTTGACGCGGTCGTTCGTGTGGCCGGCCATCGTCGGAGCCGCGGCGGGGCTCCTCGCCTTCGCCCTCGGCATCGGGTATTTCCTCCCCATCCTCACCATCGCCTTCGCCGCCTTCGTGCTGACGACGATCGCGGACGAGTTCCGCAAGGGGATCGCGGCGCGGAGGAGGATCGCGGAGCGCTCTTTCGTCGGCGCGCTGCGGGACCTGTTCACGCG
This sequence comes from Gemmatimonadales bacterium, assembly GCA_009838765.1. GTDB lineage: Bacteria > Gemmatimonadota > Gemmatimonadetes > Palauibacterales > Palauibacteraceae > Palauibacter > Palauibacter ramosifaciens. The sequence continues at coordinate 13,769 of VXQX01000003.1, read as the reverse complement.
CACGGGGCAGCGCTACGGCGGCTACGTCGTGCACGTGGGGGTGATCGTCATCGCGCTCGCGATCTCCGTCTCGTGGACGTGGAAGACGGAACGGGAGATGACGCTTCGGCCCGGCGAGCGGCTGGCAATCGAGGACTACGAGGTGGAACTCGTCGAAGTGTGGGGGCGCGAGGAACCGCACCGGTTCGTCATCGGCGCGACGTTCACGGCGTTTCGCAACGGACGTGAGATCGGGGAGGAGCAGCCGCGGATCAACTTCTACACCGCGACCGCGCAGAACATCGCGACGCCCGCCGTGAAGAGTTCGCTCACGAGCGACCTCTACCTCACTCTGATGGCGGTCGACCCGGAGAGCGGAGCGCACGCGACGGTGCGGGCGATCGTGAACCCGGGGATCGTCTGGCTCTGGATCGGGGGGATGATCATGGGCGTGGGCGCCCTGATCGCGATCTGGCCCTGGGGCCGGAGCCGGGTGCGGGCGGCGGGGGCCGAACTGCTCGCCGATCCGGCGGCCGCGGCATGAAGGGCTGGTGGCGGTGGGCCCTGCCGCTGGCGGCCGTGCCCGCCCTCGCGCTCCTCTACTGGGGGCTGGGACAGGACCAGCGGCGGCTTCCGTCCGCGCTCGAGGGCCGGGAGGCGCCCGCGTTCCGGCTCGCGAACCTCTACAACCCCGGTGATTCGGTGAGCCTGAGCGACTTCGACGGGAAGGTCGTCGTGCTCAACTACTGGGCCTCGTGGTGCATCCCGTGCATCGCCGAGCATCCGGTACTCGTCCGGCTGCGCGAAATGTACGATCCGGAGGAGGTGGCGCTCATCGGCGTCCTCTTCCAGGACACGCCGGAGAACGGGATGCGCTTCATCGAGGAACTGGGCGGGGAGTGGCCGCTCGTCACGGATCCGGGGAGCCGGACCGCGATCGAATACGGCGTGTACGGCGTGCCCGAGACGTATTTCATCGGCGCCGATGGCGTGGTCGCGCTACGGCATGATCTCGCGGTGACGTGGGACCTCGTCGAGCGGAAGGTGGACTCGCTGCTCGTCGCCCGGCGTACGGGCGGGCGTACCGGCGGAGCGGGAAGCTGATGCGTCCCGCGCTGCGACGGCCGGTCCTCGCGTGGCGGCGCGTCGCGTTCGCCGCGGCGCTGCTCTCGGTGACCGGGGTGGCCCTCGGAGCGGCTCCCGCCGCCGCGCAGACGGTCGACGGGGCGCTCGACGGCATCGAGCGGCCGGCCGCTCCGGGGGACCCGGTCCGCAGCGCCGAAATCGACCAGCGGACAGCGGAGATCGGTGCCACGCTGCGCTGCCCCATCTGCCGCCAGCAGTCCGTCTCGGAGTCCTCCTCCCGCATCGCGCGCGAGATGCAGGACGTGATCCGAACGATGCTCGCGGAGGGCCGCACGCCGGAGGAGATCGAGGCCTACTTCGTGGAGGCGTACGGCCCCTGGATCCTCCTCAAGCCCCGGGCCGAGGGGATGAACCTCTTCGTCTACGCCGGTCCCGGCCTGGCCTTCCTGCTCGGCGGATTCCTCGTTGCGCGCCGCATCCGGCGAGGCCGGAGTCTTGACGACGAAGAGCGCGACGCAGCCACGCCGCCGGACCACTTGCGGAAGGCGGACCGGAGCTGGCTGGAGGCCGCGATCAAGGAGTCCTGAACGCCGGTGACCACCGCTTCACGGTCCGGCTCAGGCGTCCAGCTGCTGCCGCAGGACCGTCTGCAGGATGCCGCCGTTGCGGTAGTAGTCGACCTCGACCTCCGTATCGAGCCGGGCGATGGCCTCGAAACGCGTCTCGGACCCGTCGTCGGCGACCGCCGTCACCGTGATCGCGTCCTTCGGCTTCAAGCCGTCCGCGATGCCCGTGATGTGAAACGTCTCGCCGCCGGTGAGCCCCAGCGTCTCGGCGGTCTCGCCATCGCGGAAACGGAGGGGCAGGATCCCCATCCCGATGAGATTCGAGCGGTGGATGCGCTCGTAGCTCACGGCGATGACGGCCTTCACGCCCAGGAGGAAGGGCCCCTTGGCCGCCCAGTCCCGGCTCGAACCCGAGCCGTAGAGCGCACCGCCGATGACGATCGTCGGCGTCCCCTCCTCCCGGTAGCGCGCGGCGGCGTCGAAGATGGTCATCTGCTCGCCGCTCGGGACGTGGCGAGTGAAGCCGCCCTCCACGCCGGGCACCATCAGGTTCCTGAGGCGGACGTTCGCGAACGTCCCCCGCATCATCACTTCGTGGTTTCCGCGCCGCGCCCCGTACGAGTTGAAGTCCCGGAGCGCCACGCCGTGTGAACGGAGGTAGTCGGCGGCGGGAGAGGTGGGCGCGATCCCGCCGGCGGGCGAGATGTGGTCGGTCGTCACCGCATCGCCGAGGAGCGCGAGACAGCGGGCTCCCTCGACGTCCGTGGGAGCGGCGGGCTCCTTCGACATGCCGGCGAAGAAGGTCGGCCGGCGCACGTAGGTCGAGGCCTCGTCCCAGGCAAAGCGATCGCCCATGGGGATCTCGAGCGCATTCCAGCGCTCGTCCCCCGCGTACACCTCCGCGTACTTGGCGCGAAACATCTCCGTCTTCACGGCGGCGCGGACGGCTTCGGTGATCTCGTCCTGGCCGGGCCAGATGTCGCGCAGGAAGACCTCCTCGCCCCGGTCGTTCGTCCCCAATGGCTCGCGGTACAGGTCGATGTCCATCCGGCCCGCGAGCGCGTACGCGACGACGAGGGGCGGCGATGCGAGGTAGTTGGCGCGCGAATCGGGGCTGATGCGGCCCTCGAAGTTACGGTTCCCGGAGAGCACCGAGCAGGCGACGAGCTCGTGCTCGCGGATCGCGCTCGAGATCTCGGCCGGGAGCGGTCCGGAGTTCCCGATACAAGTCGTGCAGCCGTAGCCCACGACGTGGAAGCCGAGTTGCTCGAAGTAGGGCATGAGGCCGGCTTCCTCGAGGTACTCCGTCACGACCATCGAGCCCGGCGCGAGGCTCGTCTTCACCCACGGACGCTGGCTGAGACCCGCCTCGACGGCCTTCCGGGCCAGGAGCCCGGCTCCGACCATGACGGAGGGGTTCGAGGTGTTCGTGCAACTCGTGATCGCCGCTATGACGACCGATCCGTCGTGAAGTGAGAACTCGTGCGTGTCGCCCTGTTCGTCGGTCAGGCGCACGGCGACGCCGGCCGGCGCCTCGGCCACCGCCACGCCGCCGTCGTCGGCCCTGCCGGACCAGCCCCGCATCTGCGTGAGGTCGCCGCGCCCGGCTCCCGGCCCCTTCAGCCCGTCGAGCGCATCCAGGAACCGCGGCTTGCTCTCCGTCAGCGGCACGCGCTGCTGGGGCAGCTTCGGGCCCGCGATCGCCGGCTCGACGGTCGCGAGGTCCAGTTCCACGTGGTCGCTGTATTCCGCCGCGGGCGTGTCCGCGTCGTGGAAGAGGCTCTGGGCCCGGGCGTAGGCCTCGACGAGCGCCACCTGTTCGTCGGAGCGGCCCGTGAAGCGGAGGTAGGCGAGCGTCTCCGCGTCGATGGGGAAGATCGCGCACGTGGAGCCGAACTCGGGAGACATGTTGCCGAGCGTCGCCCGGTCCGCGAGCGAGAGCCCGGCCAGACCCGACCCGTAGAACTCGACGAACTTGCCGACGACGCCCGCGCCGCGGAGGACCTCGGTGACCCGAAGGACGAGATCCGTCGCCGTCGCGCCATCCGGGAGCCGGCCGTGGAGCCGGAAGCCGAGCACGCGCGGGACGAGCATGGAGAGCGCCTGCCCGAGCATCGCGGCTTCGGCCTCGATGCCGCCTACGCCCCACCCGAGGACGCCGAGGCCGTTGATCATCGTCGTGTGGCTGTCCGTCCCGACGACGGTGTCGGGGTAGGCCACGCGCTCGCCCCCCGTCGCATCGTCGAACACAACCCGGGCCAGGTACTCGAGGTTCACCTGGTGGACGATGCCCGTGCCCGGCGGGACGACCTTGAAGTTGTCGAACGCCGTCCGGCCCCAGCGCAGGAAGGCGTAGCGCTCGTGGTTCCGCTCGAACTCCCGCTCCGCGTTGATGAGGAACGACCGCGCCGTGCCGAACGAATCCACCTGCACTGAGTGGTCGATGACAAGTTCGCACGGCATGAGCGGGTTGATCGAGGAGGGGTCGCCGCCCAGGTCCGCCATCGCGTCGCGCATCGCGGCGAGGTCCACCACGGCGGGCACCCCGGTGAAGTCCTGCAGGAGCACGCGCGCGGGCCGGAAGGAGAGTTCGCGGCCGGGCGTGGTCTGCGCGTTCCAGCCCGCGATGGCGGCAATGTCCTCGGCCGTCACGGACTGTCCGTCTTCGTGCCGGACCAGGTTCTCCAGCACGACCTTGATCGAGAACGGGAGGCGCGACAGGTCGCTTCCGGTGGCGGAGGCGACGGCCCGCAGGTCGCGGATCGCGACGGGGCCGCCGGGAGCCTCCAGCGAAGCGCGCGCGCCGAAGGAGTCGAGATGGGGAACGTTGGACATGGTGGACCTCATCGAGACCGCGAAGGGTTGGTTCCTCTGTGGCAACGTATCGAACCCGAGGCCCCGGATCGACCGGAGAACCGGGCGTCAGGTTGAACATGAATGTACTTGCGAATAAACTCCCATGCCGGGCCCAGGCGATGGACCGGCCTTGGCGACGCGGATGGCCACGCCGCAAGCAGGGAGAGGGTCAAGGAGAGGGTATTGTCCGGAAGTCGAAAAGGGACGCAGCCTCCCAACGGACCGCCGGTACCGAACCGCGATCCGGCTCGGGCGATCCCGCCGCCGCCCGGCCGACTCCTGACGCGCCGCTCCGCGATCCGTGCCGGACTGGCCGGTCTGCTCGGCGCGCCTTTCGCCACGTCGCTCGGCGCCTCCACCGCCACGCGACCGCTCGCTCCCGGCCTGCGCTGGAGCGGAAGGCAGGGCGCGCAGCCGGACGACGAGATCGTCCTCGGCGTGTCGGCGGCCTTCTCCGGGCCCTCCCGGGGGCTGGGCACCGAACTGTATCGCGGGGCGATGTCCTGTTTCGGACAGGTCAACGAGCAGGGCGGCGTCAACGGTCGCCGGATCGTCCCCAGGCTCTACGACGACGGCTATCAGCCCGATCCGTGCGTGGAAAACACGCTCAAGCTGATGCTGGAGGACGAGGTCTTCCTCCTCTTCGGCTACGTCGGCACGCCGACGGTCACCCGCGTCCTGCCGCTGCTGAAGAAGTTCCAGGACCAGCAGATGTACATCTTCTTCCCCTTCACGGGCGCCCAGCCGCAGCGTGAGCCGCCGTACGGGGAGTTCGCCTTCAACCTGCGCGCTTCCTACGGCCAGGAGACGGCGGGGCTGGTCGACAACTTCATCCGCATCGGGCGCCGGCGAATCGCGGTCTTCTACCAGGCCGACGCGTACGGCCGCAGCGGCTGGGCCGGCGTGAGGGCGGCGCTCGCCAGGCACGGCGAGACGATCGCCGGCGAGGCAACTTACCGGCGGGGCACGCAGTTCACCTCCATCATGCGGCCGCAGGTCGAGATCCTGCAGGAGGCCTCGCCGGACGCCGTGATCTGCGTGGGGGCCTATGCCGCGTGCGCGGCTTTCGCCCGCGACGCAGTGGACCTGGGCCTGCACGTGCCGATCGCGAACCTCTCCTTCGTCGGGAGCGAAAACCTGCTTTCGCTGCTCGTGGGGGCGAGCCGGGACGACCCGGCCTACTACACCCCGTGGCTCGTGAACTCCCAGGTCGTGCCCAGCTACGAAGACACCTCGATCCCGGCCATCCCCGAGTACCGGGACCTGATGGACCGCTACGATCCCCAGGTGCCGGAGGAACTGGTGGTGGAGCCGTACGACCCGTTCCCGTACAGCTTCACGAGCCTCGAAGGATACCTGGACGCGAAGCTGCTCACGGAAATCCTGCGCCGGATCGACGGCACCCCTGAGCGGAGCAAGCTGAACGACGCGGTGTTCTCGGTGAGGGACTACGATCTCGGTATCGGCGAGCTGGTGTCGTTCGCGCCCGACCGCCGGCAGGGGCTCCAGAGCGTCTACTACACGGTCGTCGAGGATGGCCGCTTCGTCACGCTGACCGACTGGGAAGCCAAGTTCGGCCCGACCGCGACGGATGACGAGGCCTCGTGAGCCAGCCGACAAGGCACGAGATCAGGATCAAGAGGCTCTTCCGGAAGACGCGCTTCGGCATCTTCGTCCTGTTCGGCGCAATCGTCTTTGCGACTTCCACGCTCTCCATTCGTACGGTCTCCAGCCAGCTCGAGGAGGAGTACGAGAGCAACAGCGCGAACATCGCCAAGAACATCGCCGACTCGAGCGTCGACATCCTGCTCAACCGGAACCTCGCCACGCTGCAGTCGCTCATCGACCAGTTCGTGGAGATCCAGAGCATCCGGTACATCTACATCACGAGCGACACGGGCGAGATCCTGACCCACACGTTCGTGCCGGGCGTCCCCGAGGTGATCCGCGAGAGCGACCCGCACGCGACAGAGCCGGTCGAGCGGAGCCTGCCGGGGATGGGAGATTTCGTCGAAATCGGAAGTCCGATCCTCGCCGGCCAGGCCGGCACGGTGCACGTGGGGATGGACCTCGACCTCGTGCGGCTCAAGATCCAACGCGCCACGGGACAGCAGATCGCCCTGATCTGCATCATCCTCATCGTCGGCGTCCTGGGCTCGATCTGGTTCGTGAAGCTCGCGGTCACTCCGCTGGAGGAACTGCTCTCCTACGTCGTGGGGCTGGCGCGCCGCGACGCGGACGCGCTGAACGATGCGAAGGTCCTCGCGCGCGACGACGAGATCGGGGAGATGGCGCGCCTCATGCTGCACGCCGTAAGGGGCGAGGCGTCGGGCGCGGCATCGAACCCGGGTTCGGGAACGGACTGACGTGACCGCCGAGGGGTGGAAGGCGCCCCGGACCGCGATCGCCTTCTTCTGCACCGTCCTTCAGGTCTGCTTCGGAACCGTTTATGCCTGGAGCTTCTTCCAGACGATACTCGTCCGGCAGGCGGGCTGGACGTTCACCCAGGGATCGCTGGCCTTCTGCATCGCGATCTTCTCTCTCGGGACGGCGGCGGCCTGGGCGGGCCAGTTGCTGCCCAAGGTGGGACCGCGCCGCCTCGCTCTCATCGGAAGCACGCTCTTCTCCGGCGGATACATCATCGCGAGCTTCGCGCTGCGGATCGACTCGATCCTCCTCTTCTACGCCGGGTACGGCCTCATCGGAGGGATCGGCATCGGACTCGGGTACGTGACGCCCGTCACGACGGCCGCGAAGTGGTTCCCGGACCGAAAGGGCCTCGTTACCGGCATCGTCGTCATGGGCTTCGGGATCGGGGCGCTCCTCCTCAGCAAGGGGCTCGCGCCGCTGCTGGTGCTGCAGACCGAGGGCGATCTTCCGCAGGTCTTCCTGTGGCTCGGGATCGTCTTCGCCTGCATCCTCATCCCCAGCAGCTTCGTCATCGACGACCCGCCCGCCGCCCAGGTCGCGCCGTGGAAGCAGCCCGCTCAGGTGGCTCCGTACCTGAAGTCCAGCCAGTTCGCCATCATCTGGATCGTCTTCTTCTTCAACATCGCGGCGGGGATCTCGGTCATCAGCTTCCAGTCCGAACTTCTCCAGGAAGTGTGGGGACTGGCCGACCCGTCGGTCGAGCCGGCGGTGCTGGCGGAGTACGGGGCGACGCTCATCGCGGCGAGTTCCGTCTGTAACGGACTGGGGCGCATCCTCTGGGCATGGCTGTCCGACCGGATCGGGCGCGTGGCCGTGTTCCGCGTCCTGCTCGCGAGCCAGATGGTCGTGTTCGGGGTCCTCATGACCGAGTCGAACCCGTGGGTCTTCTCCGCGCTCGTGTGCTACGTGCTGCTCTGTTTCGGTGGCGGATTCGCGACCATGCCGTCCTTCATCCTCGAGGTGTACGGCCCGAGGAACATGTCGAAGGTATACGGAGCGATCCTCACCGCCTGGGCCGCGGCGGGAATCTGCGGTCCGCTCTACGTCGGATACCTCAAGGACAGCTATCCCGACCGCGCGGTGATGTATTGCTTCCTGATCGGAATCCTCATGCTCGGCGCGGGCTACCTGTTCTCGTACCTGCTCGACGATGACCGCGTCCGCCTGGGCCGCCCCACGGTGAAGCAGACGCTGGAGCGCTACGGGATCCCCATCCCCGAAACCGGATCAGGTTCAGGACCCTGACCACCGGCTTCGGCGAGGTCCGCGCTCTTCCCGCGGCGACGTTCGCCGCTGTGATCGCGTTGAGTGCTGCGTGCGATTCGGCTCCGCCTCCCCTGCCGTCGCCGGATGTCGCGTGGGCCCCGGGCGCGCCCGTGCAGGGTCACCTCTTCGTCATCGGCGTGGCGGCGCCGTCGGGCTCCGGCATGATCTCCGCCATCGGCGAGGCGGGCGGCGAGGCGCTGCACTTCCGGCGCGTCGGCCCGGTGCTCGAAAGCCTGGCGGCGGTGCCGATTTCGACGGGGGACACGCTAAACGCGTGGATACGCGCCGACTACGCGGACGGCCGCTCCCGGACTGACTCGCTCCGCATTCCCGTGCGGGCGGGCGAATACGAGCACGAGCGTCTCACCGTGGCGCCGCGCTTCGGGTCGCCTCTGAACGAGCAAGACCAGGCGCGGCTGCGGGGCGACCGGGAGAAAGCGGCCCGGGCCGCCCGCGAGGCGCACGCCACGCCGCGCATGTGGAGCGCCGTGCGGCTCCCGCGCGAATCGCGCGTGACGAGCGGGTTCGGCACCGGCCGCGAGTTCAACGGACAGATCACGAGCCGCCACATGGGACTCGACCTGGCCGGCGCCCGCGGCGCGACGGTGACGGCGGCGGCGGACGGCGTCGTGGCCGTCGTCGACGGCTTCCTCCTCGGGGGGAACGTCGTCTATCTCAACCACGGGGGAGGACTGCAGACCGGCTACTTCCACCTCAGCGAATCACTCGTGTCCGTGGGCGACACGGTTGCCGCCGGGACGCCGGTCGGGCGGGTCGGGGCCACCGGCCGGGTCACCGGCCCCCACCTGCACTGGGTCGTGCGCTACGGCGGTACGAGCGTCGACCCGCTCAGCCTGCTCGCGCTCCCCGGGATCAGATCCATCCCGGAATGATCGCCTTCCGCCCCGGGGGATAGTCCTCGAACCGTTCCCGGTACCAGCGGTGGTGGCTGAGCGCCCGCGGCACGAGGTTCGCCGCCGTGAACAGGAAGAAGGCGAGGCCGGCCAGCGACCACGTCGCCAGCGCCCAGCCGGCCCATTCCATCGCTTCTCCCAGGTAGTTGGGACAGGAGACGTAGCGGAACCCTCCGCCGCACGGGATGGAATAGCCGGTCTCGCCGGGCTTCCGAAGCTTCAGCAGAGTGTTGTCGGAGTGAAGGTTCAAGGCGAAGCCGGCCGCGAAGACGAAAACGCCGGCGAGGAATCTCGGATCGCCCAGCCACTGCGCGCCGTACTGTCCGAGCTCCGAGATCCAGCGCGCGTTTACGTACGCGTTGACCATATTGAAGGCGAAACCGGAGGCCGCCACGACCGCCGGCATGCTCTTTCCCCTCGTTCGTGTACGGAGGGGGTAGATGAATGTCCGGTTCAGATAGTGGCACTGCCATATTCCCAGAAAGACGAGCGGTACGGTGTGGCCGGACGCTGGTCCCGCGAAATAAACGACGGCGAAGAACGCCGGGGCGGGCGCCTCCATCAGAATCCAGCCGACGCGATCCGGGAGGCCCGGCCCCCAGCCGCGTCCGGAATAGTGGCGGCCGTAGGGAACTTTCAGGCGAAGGAGACCGACGAACGTCAGGGGCGCGAGGGCGAAGAGGGTCCATACGAGCGCGCTGTGGAGCCCGGTGCCTTCCGTCGCGGTCACGATCTCGTCGGAGTCCGCCCGACCGGATTCTGGAAGGGGACGACGGAGCCGAGGCCGAGGTCCTCGGCCCGGCTCAGAGCCGCTTCCGCGATCGCGACGTCCTGCGCGGCATTCCCCACTGACTTGAAGAGCGTGAAATCGCGGTCGCCGCGCCCGCCCGGGGCCTGACCGTTGACGATCTCGCCGATTTCCGCGTCGATCACGTCGCGCCCGACGATGCCGTTTTGCACTGCGATGATGAGGTCGCCCGCCTCCTCCCAGATCGCTTCGCGCTGGTCCACGATCACGCGGGCGCGGGCGACGATCTCCTCGGGGACCTCGCGCGTGTGAGGCTGGAAGGCGCCGATCGCGTTGATGTGGGCTCCGGGCTCGAGATGTTCGGGAGAGAAGACGGGCGTCTCGCTCGTGGTCGCGGTCACAACGAGGCCCGCGCCGTCGAGCGCCTCGGCCGGGGTCGCGGCCGCGCGGATGCGGGGGGGAGGCCCACCTTCGGGCGGCACGAGCAACGCTGCCCGTGCGGTAAGTGCGGCGGCCAGCTCTGCGGCGCCTTCGGGCGGCACCGAGAGGATCCGGATCTCGCGCAGCGGGCGGCACGCGGCCAGCAGTTCGATGTGCGCCCGACCCTGGGCGCCGGCTCCGAAGACGGCGAGCACGTCCGCGGCCGGGTCGGCGAGGAGTTCCGTCGCGAGTCCGCTGCCCGCCGCCGTGCGGATCTCCGTGAGCGACGCGCCGTCGAGAAGGGCGCGAACCCTCCCGGTCTCGACGTCCATCACGATGACCGCCCCCTGGATCATCGGCTGGCCCGCGGAGACGTTGCCGGGGAAGACCGAGACGATCTTGGCCCCGAGCCCGCCGGAGCCGCCGAGGAACGCCGGCATGAGGAGCGTGATCCCGCGACGGCTCTCCAGATGCCCCCGCACGGGGACCAGCGCCTGGCCGCCGGACACTTCCCCGAAGGCCACACGCATCGCGTCGACGGCATGCTGCGCCGACACGGCCCGCTCAATGTCTCCTCTCGAGAGAATACGGATCTTCACGCGTTCAACCTCCCGTGGTGGTGGCGCCCGAGCGACGCTCGCGGGCGGCGGAGCGGAGCATCGCGACTGCGGCGTAGAGGACGACGACGACGACGAGCCAGCGCATCGCGTTGAGGGGGAGCGAGCGGACGATGAACGCCGCGATGAGGACGGCCGGGATCCCGCCGATCGCGAGGCCGAGGGCCGCGCGGAGGCCGTAGCGTCCCGCCTTGAGGAAACGCAGGCCCGCGACCGGCATGAGGAAGGCGGACGCGCCCATCATGATCGGGAAGGCGACGGCCGGGTTCAGACCCATGAGGCTCACGACGATCATCGTCGGGGCGTAGATCCCGATCCCGATCGTCATGAGCGCCCCGAGCACGAAGAGGCAGCCCGCCGCCAGGGCGAGCGACCCTCCCGACAGGCCGGATGCCTCGCCGCCCACGGCCGTGATCTCGAAAATCGCCATGAGGAAGGTGGCAGCGGCGATGAGGAGCGCGACCCCCATCCCGACCTGGATCCGGTAGCGGGGCAGGCGCGCAACGATCCCCGCGCCCAGCCACGCCCCGAGCACGGCGGCCGCGATGAGGACGAAGAGCGTCGCCGGTTCGACGCTGATGATCGCGATGAAGATGAAGGCCTGGATCACGACCGGGGGCGTGTGCCCAATCATCATCGTGCCCGGAATCTCCTCGTCGGGCACGACCTTCTTCAGCTTGAACAGCGAGGTCGTCGGGGCGAAGGAGCCGATGCCGAGCGTATCGAAGAAGTTCGTCCCGAAGCCCACCGCGAGTTCGAACGCGCTGGGCCGGCCCCGGCCACGATCCCGGCCACCATCCCGCTCCGGGCCGGCCCGCGTGGCCGCGGCGGCGGTGCGCGCCCACGCCGCGAGAAACCCCGCCGTGAAGAGCGCCAGGACCGAGAACAGATAGAGGCGCGGATCGCTCAGGGCGGTGGCTCCTCGGACAGCGCCCGGTAGTACGCCTCCACGAGTTCGCGGTATTCCTCCGGGACGTCGTCCGACCCGGAGAGGAAGAAGCGTTCGATCTGCGACCCGAGTTCACGGCGGAGGGCGAACTCGAAGTCCTTCAGGCCGCGCAGCACATCGGCCTGGAGCGCCGCGAGTTCCTCGGGGTCGTCGAAGTCCCCCATGGTCCGCAGGCGGTCGATCCCGGAGATGGCGCGGTCGAGGTCGCCGACGTCGACGCCCTCCCGGCTCAGTTCGTCGCGCAGGCGACGCGCGTCCTGTCCCCGCTCGCGGAATTCGCGCTGGAACTGCCGGACGTCTTCGGGAGACAGCCACGGGCCGCCGCCTCCGCCGCCTCCGCCGGGGGCGAACCCCTGGCCGCCGCGAGGGGCCTGGCCGGGCTGCCCCGGCTGTCCGCCACGGCCTCCCTGACCCTGGCCTTGGCCCTCGCCCTGCTGCTGGCCGCCCTGCTGGCCCTCGCCGCCTTGCTCGCCTTGCTCGCCTTGCCCGCCTTGCTCGCCCTGGCCCTGCTGCTGGCCCTGACCCTGTTGACCGGCCTGGCCTTCCTGCTGACCCTGGCCCGCCTGACCCTCGCCCTCCTGGCCCTGTTGCAGGCGCTCCTGGAGCGACTCGAGGCCGCGGACCAGGTCGCGCGTCTCGTCGAGTTGCCGGCCGAGTCGGCGGGGGTCCGACTCGCTCAGCGCGTCCCGCGCCGCCTCGACCCGGGCCCGCACGTTCTCCGCGTCCTGGGTGATCTGTTCCTCGAAGTTCCGCACATAGTCCTCGGACTGCGTGCCGAGGACGCCTCGCGAGAAGTTGAGTTTGTCCCGCAGCCGGCTCTCACGGATCTCCCCGGCGGCTTCCACGAGGCGGCGGGCGGCCTCCGGCTGATCCTGACGCGCCTCGCGCGACAGGCGGTCGAGGTCGGTCTCTAGCTGGTCCACCTCGCGGGCGAGTTCGGCCTTGCGTTCGCGCAACCCGGCCAGGCGGTCCCGGTCGCCGCCCGTCGGGTCCTCGTTCACATCGCGCTGCAGTTCCCGCTGGCGCTCCGCGATGCGCTCGGCTCGCCGTGCGGCGTCCTCAACCTCCCGTTCCACGGCCGCGACCTGGCGATTTTCCAGCAGACGGCGCGCCTCGCGCAGCCGGTCGAGGGCGTTCGACGCCTCCGCCTGTCCCTGCCCGCGGCGACCCTGCGCCTGCGCCCGCCGCATCTCGTCCGCCGCCTGCTGAAGCCGGCGAGCGGATTCCTCGACGTCCGCCCGGTCGTCCTCGCGACCCAGACGCTGCAGCTGCCGGGCCAACTCCTCCGTCTCCTGGATCATCTGCTGTTGCTGGCCCTGGCCCCCGCCGGCGGCGCCTCGCTGTTGGGCGGCCGCGCGTTCGTTCATCTGCTGCTGGCGCCGCGCCAGTTCCTCCAGCTTCTGCAGCGCTTCGTCGACCTCCTGGTCCTGCTGTTGCTGTTGACCTCGCTGGACGGTCTCGTACTGGTTCCGCAGGCGGTCCAGCTCCAGCTCGAACAGGTCCGCGAGTTCTTCGGCCCCCGACCCGACGCTCCCGGGCGTACCGCCGCCCCCGCCGCCGCCCTGCTGCACCTGCACATCGCGGAAGGCGGCTTCGGCGCGCTGCAGGTGCTGGAGCGAGCGCTGTTCGGGCGCGAGTGCCTCCCGGAGCCGCCGCTCCCCCAGCCTCGTCTCCGCCTCCAGCATCGCGGGAGGCGCCAGCGGGAGTTCGCGGAACACCGTCTCGAGCGACGGATCTCCCGCCACGCCGCGCTGCTGCATCTGAGCGATCAGCTCTTCCACCTGCTGCCGCAGCCGCCCCTGCAACAGCGTCAACGTGGCCAGGTTCTCCGAAATCTCCTCGTCGTCGAACTCGTCCCGGTCGCGGTCGAGGCGGAAGGTCGCGGCGACGATCTGGCGCTGCTGTTCGGACAACTCGCCGCCCATGCCGGCCCCGCCC
>VXQX01000069.1:888-2931 GCA_009838765.1 Gemmatimonadales bacterium | reverse complement strand
CCGCTCGCCATCAAGGCCGGGCTGGGCGAGTACGGGCGCCACGGCCTCCTCATCACCCGCGAGTACGGCCCCCGGGTGCGGCTCGGCAAGATCTTCACCGACATGCCGCTCGCCCACGACCGGCCCGTCCGGTTCGGCGTGAAGGAGACGTGCGACATCTGCCGCGCGTGCACGAACGCCTGCCCCGCCAAGGCCATCGACGACGGCGAACCGTCCACCGTGGTTCACAACCGGTCGAACATCCAGGGCATCCGCAAATGGACCACGGACGCCGAGAAGTGCTTCCGCTTCTGGGCCAACCAGAACACCGACTGCTCGATCTGCATCCGCGTCTGCCCCTACAACCGCGACTATCGCGACCGATGGAGCCGGGTGTGGCGCCGGATGGCGGGGACGCGGCTTCGGCGGCTCGCGCTCTGGCTGGACCGGATCGGCGGCCGCGGCGAGCGCCTCAAGCCGTCCCGCTGGTGGGCGGCGCCCGGCGGCGCCTGACGAAGCGTCGCAGCTAGCGCCGCAGCCTGACGAAGCGTCGCAGCCGGCGAACCGCCAGCGAGAGGCCGGTCCACACCATCAGCGCGGCCGCCAGCGAGAAGAGTCCCGCCAGCAGCTGGCCCGGCAGCCCCCAGTACTCGCCGGTGTGCGCGTAACGCAGGAACTGCTGGGCGCGCCGCGCGGGCGTATCGTCGGCGAAGGACTCCCAGGCGCGCGCGCCGCCGGTCGCGGCGTCCAGCGTGAGAAAGCCGGTCCGGTGAGGCTGTCCTGCGCGGCCTCCCCGCACCTCGACGCGGACTTCGGGTTCTGTGGGGCGCGGCAGGTGCAGAATCAGGGTCCGCCACTCCGGTACCCACGCCTCCGCAGCTGCGAGTACGGCCCTCAAGTCCGGGCCCGAGCCGCGGGCGGCGTCCTCCGAAATCGCCGTCCCTTCGACCTCCTCCCCGTCGACCTCCTCCCCGTCGAGTCTCATCCGCGCGGACGCCGATCCAACCGGCCATGCGCCGGCGGGCACTGCGGCCCCCACCACCGGATAGACCTTATCTCCCACGGCCGGATACGACGTGGCGACCCCCGTTGCGGCGATTAGGGCCAGCGGCAGGACGGACCAGATCCCGACCGCCGCGTGCCAATTGAGGTCGCGCTTCGCGCCCTTCGCGCGGGGGCGGAGAAGTAGCGCCTGGGCGAGCGACCGCCGCGTGACGGGCCGCGGGACCCACAGGATCGGTCCGGTAAGCAGCAGAAAGAGAAAGGCCACGTTGACCGCTCCCGTCACCGCCCGCGCCCGGCGCACCGAGCCTCCCGAGACGTTGAACCAGCGGTGCCAGTTGTGGGCGCCCTCGAAGAACCGCTCGAGCGCGCCGGGTCCCGTTGCCAGCACCCGTCCCGTGTACGGATCGACGCGGGCGTAGTCGTCCTGTCCCGCCTGGACGCGCACGGGCGCACGCGGATCCGACCGATAGCTCAGCGAAGTCGCCGCGAGCCCCGCCGCCAGCGCGACCCCCTCCGGAGGCAGCCGTTCGGCACCGTCCGGCGCGGTCACGAGATACCGTCGCTCCGCCAGCCCGGTCACCGTCTCCTCCAGCGACAGCACCACTCCCGTGGCTGCCAGCATCAGGATCACCACGCCGGCGGCCGCGGCCACCGTGAGGTGGAGCCAGAAGATGACGGTCCGGATCATCGCAGCGCCCCGCCGGGCTGCGCGGAAGCCCGCGCCCCGCTCCATCGCGCCCCTGTCCGCCCCTCGTCCGCTCCTTGTCCGCCCCCTATCCGCCCGGGTTCAGCGTCACGTAGCGCTCGAACCGCGCGACCTCGTTCTCGTCCACGTACTTCCCGATCTCGCGCCGGAACTGGTCGAGATCGGTATACGGGCGGTACTCCTCGAACTCGTGCGCCATGCGTTCGCTCATGCCCGGAACCGCCATGATCTCTTCGCGGGTGGCCCGGTTCAGGTCGATCGGGACGTACACGTACCGCGCGAGCCGCTCCACCTCTTCCTCGTCCACGTACTTCCCGATCTCGCGCCGGAACTGGTCGAGATCGGTATACGGG
>VXQX01000069.1:0-878 GCA_009838765.1 Gemmatimonadales bacterium | reverse complement strand
CTCGTCCACGTACTTCCCGATCTCGCGCCGGAACTGGTCGAGATCGGTATACGGGCGGTACTCCTCGAACTCGTGCGCCATCCGATCCCCCACGCACGGAATCCGCAGGATCTCGTCGTTCGTCACGTCGTTGAGGTTGATCGGCAGCCAGAGCGCGCCGTACGCCGCGAGCGCCGCCTCGTCGCCGACCGCCTCCGCCAGCGCCGCGTGAAGATCCGCCGCGCGCAGGTAGGGCCGTCCGCCGACCAGCGCCGCGGCCACCTCGGCCGTGAACCCGGGGATGGCGGTCAGCTCGTCTTCCGTCGCGAGGTTGGGGTTCAGGAGGGCGGTCGTTGCGGCGTCGTCGCTCGCATCGGCGGCATCCGTATCGCCCATCGCCTCGACGGACTCCGCGGCGGCGGGTTCGGACTCCGCCGGTTCGTCGCCCCCGCCACAGCCGGCCGACAGCACGGGAATCATGAGGAGGGCGAGAATTGCGCTGCGATTGCGGGACATGCTTCCCCCGTTTCTCGATTAGAATGAGATTCATTCTCAACTATCTTCCCAAGATCCGCACGCTATGCGGCCAGGTCAAGGCACTACGGCGGCGGGCGTTCGACCGGCCGCGGGCGTTCCCGCGGGAACGTCTCGCGCGCGTTGAGACCGCGTTGAGACTCAGCCCGAACATTTACCGAAGATCGGGGATGAACCCGGAGTCGCAAACAGTGCCGGCTCCCCCGCTCGCGTCCGCCCGCGCGCGGGCCCCCTGAACCCTGAGATTCGGATGAGAACGCCATGCCCGTGACGCCCGACGCTCCCAATGCCTCGAACCCCGCCGCCTCGCACTCCGCGGTCTCGCACCCGGCGGCCTTCGACGGCGACCCCGTCGGCGACGAGAT
>VXQX01000075.1 GCA_009838765.1 Gemmatimonadales bacterium | reverse complement strand
TCGTGACTTTCGCGTCCATCGCACCCTCCCCGCCGAATCCCCACCCCGGGCCCCGATACAGGCAGCCCCGAACGCACGGCACCGCCACAACATACGCCGAACTCCCGGAAAGTGGCAATCCGAAAGAGCCCGTCGACCCGGCCGTCCGGTCCGCGCTACGGATCCTCCTTCGAGGCCACGGCGACTTCCACGAGGGGGCGCAGCGCATCCAGCACCATTCGCACCGCCTCGTCCAGATCGAGTTCGACGAGGACGCCGGAAGCCTTCGCGTGCCCTCCGCCGCCGAGGAGTTGCGCGACCCCGGACACGTCCACCTCACCGTTCGAACGCAGCGACACCTTCGTTCGATCGCGGGCGAGGCCGCGGAAGAGGAGTCCAACCTCCATGCCCGCGAGCCGGCGCGGGAACTCGACCAGGCCTTCCATGTCCTCGCTTCGCGCACCCGTCCTCGAGAGGGCGCGACGGTCCAGCGCGATCCAGGCGATGGGGGCGCGAGGATCGACCTCCAGGCGCTCGAGGGCCAACCGCATGAGGGCCAGCCTCCCCCGGCTGTACACGCCGTACAGCTCGCGAAACAAGGCACCTGTATCCACCCCCGTCTCCAGCAGCTCACTCGCGATCGCGTGCGCGCGGGGGGAGGTGTTCGAGAAGCGGAACGAGCCGGTATCCGTCGAAATCGCCGCGTAGAGGGCTTCCGCTTCCGCGCGCGTGAGCCCCTCGTCGTCGAGCGAGAGCAGGTCGTAGACGATTTCGCCCGTGGCGCAGGCGGAGGGATCGCGGATCGCCGGTTGCACGAGCGGAGACCCCACGGGCGGGTGATGGTCGATCAGGACACCCCCCGTCCGCTCCGCGTGCCCGGGCAGGCCGCCGAGACGCTTCGGTTCGGCAGTGTCGAGGATGGCGATCGTGTCGGCTCCGTTCAGCGGGTCAGCGGCTGCCGGGTCCTCTTCCACGAGCGTCGGGATACCCCTGAGGAGGAATCGCAGCGAGGGCGGCGGGCGGCTGGGGGTTACGATCGTGGCCTCGGCTCCGTGCCGCAGCAGCCGGGATGCCAGCGCGACCATGCTGCCGATGCCGTCGCCGTCGGGGTTCACATGGGTGGTGAGCACGACGGACGACGCATCGCGCAGGCGGCGCCGGATCGCCTCGAGCGCCTTCGCGCGGACCGGAGACATCGGGGACGCGGTCAAGGCCCGCCCCCGCCGGCCGCACGCAGGATCTCCCGCCAGAGTCCGCCCGCGGCCAGAGACAGTTCTGCGGGGTCGCCGCGGTTGTCGAGCACGCGGTCGGCCCGACGCCGTTTCTCCGCAGCCGCAAGCTGCGCGGCATCGATGGCGGCGAACTCCTCCGCGGTCCAGCCTCGCAGCCCCAGCGCCCGCGCTTCGCGCAGCTCTCGCGGTGCATCCACGACGACGATCATGTCGTAGTCGTCTTCCAGGCCGACCTCGAACAGAAGGGGGATTTCCTCGACGATCACGCGTACACCGGCCGCGGCCGCCTCGGCGATTCGGCGGGCCCGGAGGTCGCGGATTCCGGCGTGAGAGATCTCCTCGAGGCGTTCGCGGGCCTGTTCGTCGGCGAAGGCCGCCTCGCGGAGCGCGGACCGATCGATGGCCCCGTCGGGGCGGATGACGCCCTTTCCGAACGCCTCCCGGATGCGGGCGTATGCCGGCGATCCCGGACGCACGACTTCGCGCGCGAGTTCGTCGGAGTCGATGACCGTGGCTCCCCGGTCCGCCAGATCGCTCGCAACCGTGCTCTTACCGGCAGCCACCGTACCGGTCAGTCCGATGCGGAACGGGGTCGTGCCGCTCACCCGCTTACGCGGGCTTCCGCGGGACACCTCGGGGGCCACGGTTCGCGAGTGTCGTGTCGCCGCTAGACGGCGAAGGAGGTCCCGCAGCCGCAGCTCCCGGTCGCGTTCGGATTCTCGAACGTGAACCCCGTGCCCTGAAACGAACTGTGGTATCCGATGGAAAGGCCGGCCAGGTACTGCGCGCTGAACGGATCGATGACGACGGATACCCCCTCGGACTCGAAGGTGAAATCGTCCTCGCGTACCGCGGTATCCATATCCAGTCCGTATTCGAAACCGGAGCATCCGCCCGGAATCACGCTCACCCTCAGGACCGTCCCGGCATCCGTCCCGGCCTGGAACTCCCTGACCTTGTCGGCCGCCTCGGGCGTCAGCGTGACGATGGGTTCGGCCGACCTGGTTGCCTCTGCTATTTCGCTCATACCGCCCTTGCCTGCATCGCTTCGATACCCAGCGCGCCGGAGTCCCGGCGCTGTCCCTCTCCTTCAAGATAACCGACTCCGTCAATTCTCCCCAACTCAGCCGTCCGCAGCCTCTCAGGCGGGCTGCCGATCCGCCCTCCGGCACGACCGGCGGCGGATCTCTTCCAGCCACCGCGTGGGCACGTGCGCCCACCCGGGAACCCCTCGTCGGCCGGTGTCGGGTCCGTGCCAGTCCGAGCCTCCGCAGCGGAGCAACCCGAGTTCGCCGGCCAGCGCGTTCATGCGGCTCTGCACGGCCGGGGGATTCGCGGGGTGGACGACCTCGACGCCATCCAGACCCTCGCTCGCCCAGCGTCGAACATCATCCTCGCCGTGCGTCCTGCCCGGGTGGGCGAGGCAGACGACGCCGCCCGCCGCGTGCACGCAATCGAATACGACGCTGGGCGGCGTCGGTTCCTTGCCGACGAAGGCGGGACGTCCACGCGAGAGGTAACGCCGGAACGCCTCGTTGATGTCGGCGACCGCGCCACAGGCGACGACCGCCCGGCCGACGTGGGCCCGAGTCGGAGCCGCGGCGCCCGCCTGGAGTTCCACGGCCTCCCAGGTGACGCGCGCGCCCGCGGCCTGCAGCCGCTCGACGATCTCGCGCGCGCGCCGCAGCCGGTCCTCCCGGTAGCGGGACAGGAAGGTCTGCAGGCCGGGATCGGCCACATCGAAGCCGTAGGCAAGGAGGTGCACGGACCGGCCGGGCTCGTTCGCCGACAACTCCGCCCCCGGCAGGAAACGGAGGCCGAGTGCCCGCGCCGCCGTCTCCGCCTCGGCAAGTCCCTGCGTCGTGTCATGGTCCGTCAGCGAGAATCCGTCGAGGCCGGCCTCCGCAACGGCCCGGGCCACGTCGGCCGGCGCGACCGTTCCATCGCTGGCGGTGGAGTGCATGTGCAGATCGACGCACGGGCCTGTCCCGGACCCGGGGACCGGCCGGCCGGCGATGGCGGTGTTCACCGACTGTAGGTCGGATAGTCGCGGGGAATTCCCATCGAACGCGAGGCTTCGAACAGGCCCCGGAGTTCCTCCTCCGGGATCTCCTCCGGGGTTTCGCTCCCGCCGTACCGATCCGGGT
This sequence comes from Gemmatimonadales bacterium, assembly GCA_009838765.1. Lineage (GTDB taxonomy): Bacteria > Gemmatimonadota > Gemmatimonadetes > Palauibacterales > Palauibacteraceae > Palauibacter > Palauibacter ramosifaciens. The sequence continues at coordinate 24,132 of VXQX01000075.1, read as the reverse complement.
CCAGGCGAACCACCCGGTAGGGGCGCTGGTCGGTGCTCCGGCAGAAGAACACGACGACGCGCTCTCCATCCTCCTCGGCGAGTTCCGCCCGCCATACGTCTCCCTCGGCCTTGATTCTCATGCTTTCGCGGTCATCGTCCTTTAACCGGTTCGTCGTCCTTCGGGGCGGCGCTGCGGGCTCGGGCGCGGCATGCGGGCCCGGGTTGAGGTCGGGGTCACAAGATCGGGAGACGATGGAACAGGGTCAATGGCGAACAGCGCGCCGACTCGTGCGAGACACCCGGCGCGTGGTCGCGCTGGAGTAGCAGCCTTCAGCAGGGTCCCTCTAGGATTCGCGTTCGACGAAGACGGCGCGCGCGAGGACGGGCTCGACGTCGAAGGAACGGTCGTCCACTTCGAGGCGGGCGACGCCATCCGCCCGCTCCCCAAGACACCGTATGCGCGTGCCCGGGAAGAGCCCGAGCGCGGCGAGTTCCCGCAGCGTCCCGGGACTCCGGTCGGAGACCTCGCGCACGACGCCGCGCCCTCCCTTCAATTCCGCGAGGGGGATCCACTCGGTGGGTGCGAGTTCGCCGTCCCGCGTCGGGATCGGACTGCCGTGGGGGTCGATCGACGGCTCCCCCAGCGCCTGCGCCATCCGGTCGATGAGCGCTTCGGAAGCGGCGTGCTCGAGGCGCTCGGCCTCGGCATGCACATCCTCCCAGGAGAAGCCGAGCCTCTCGATCAGATAGAGTTCGATCACCCGGTGCCTGCGGATGATGCGCAGCGCCGCCGCCTCGCCCGCGGCCGTGAGGAGCACCCCCCGGTACGGGGTGTGCCGAAGGAGCCCTTGCGCCGCGAGACTCTTGACCATGTTCGTAACGGACGCTGCGGAGCGGTCGAGTTCCTCGGCCAGCGCCGTCGTCGACACGGGATCGCCGGCCTGCTGGAGCTTGTAGACGGCCTTCAGATAGTCTTCGACCGCCCGGCTCGGGTCCGCGGCACCGGATTTCACGAACCCGGCCGACGGAAGATCGAGTCCGACAACACCGGGTTCAGTTCGACATCATCATGGCGCAGTTCGCGGGTCGGGTTCATCTCCGTGTCCCGGTAGAGTCGCGAGATGACGTACGTGAAGTCGCCGACCGTCCGGTAGCCGTCCCAGTACATGCGCGCGCGGCTCTCCTCTCCCCTCCCCTGCGAGATGTAATGGACCTGTTCGGGCCAGGGGTCGTCGTCGAGGAAGTAGTAGAAGTAGCGGTCGCCGGACTGGAGACCGACGCCGTCGCCGAAGGTGATGCGCACCTCGTATCCCCCTTCGTCCCGGGCTCCGGCGCGCCGGTTCACGCCGGGGTCGAGGAGCTTGTACGGGAGCCCGAACCAGTAGACGACGTCCCGTCCCACGTACTCGGACTCATCCCAGGCGCGGATCCCCGGTTCGAGGAGGCGTTCGTTGAGCGTGGCCCACATCTCGGAACCCGTGAAGGTCTGGACGTAGAGGCCCTCGGCCTCGGGGCGCTCGATGCGGGTCTGCTCGACGCCGTCCATCTTCCGGTACTCGACGCGGCGCGGGCGCATGCGACGGATGCCTCCCGTGGAGTCGTACCACACGGTGGTGATCGTGTAGCGGGCCGACTCGATGTCCTGCCAGGCCTCCATGCCGCCGGCGGCCGCGACCCAGGCGCCGATGAGCGAATCGGCGAGGACCTGATCGGGCTCGAGAGCGATCGAGGTCGCGGGAGAGGAGCCGTCCGGTGCACAGCCCGCAGCTGCGGCGAGGGCCAGGGCGAGGACGGAGCCGCGGGCTGCCGGGCGTCGCGGGAGTCGGGCGCGGTGGTTCATGGGGGCCTCCGGTGTGGCTGCGGGTCGATCCTGTCGTGGCGCGGGGCGGAATATGCACGTTGGGGCCGGGCCCGTCACGGCGTGTCCGACCCTCCGCCGACACCCTTCAACTGTACGACGATGACCTCGACGGGTTCGGATCCCCGGTTCACATCTCCGTGCAGTTCGCCCGGAGGATCGGCGTCGAGCCAATAGGCCCGGCCCGTCTCCCACGTCATGTCCCGCTGTTCCCCGGCGTCGCTGACGACGGTGAGCGTCCCGCCCTTGAGCGCGATGATGGCGCGGGGGTTGTCGTGGCGGTGCATCGCGAGCGGCTGGTTCGGCGCGATCACGCTCTTCCATACCTGTACGTACTCGTTCTCGAACTGCGGCGTGCGCCCGGTGGTCGCGGCCTCGGCGGCCGGTTCCGCGCGGTCGCCGGCCTGACCGCACGCCGAGGCGAGCAGGGCGGCGGCGAGGATGGAAACGGCCGCGGGGACGAACACGCGGACGGCGGCTGGGAAGATCCTGGCGTGCATCACGGCTCTGCTCCTTGCGTTGATCGGGTTGGGTCGGGGACGGATCGGGGTCGCACATCGACAGCTCGGCCCGGCCGCACGGCGGCGGTCGGCGACGCGGCGATGATTTCGATTTCGATGCTGGACTCGGCCATCCCGTGCCTGGGGGAAGCGACCTGGAGCGTCAGGCGATACTGCCCCTCGTCGAGCATGGGAAGGCGGAGTTCCAGGGTGCGGCCCTCGGCGCCGGGATTCGTCACCGCCTCGAGCCAGCGGATGCCCGCCCGTTCCGTGTCGTCGCGGGCGAGTCCGCTCCATTCGAGGGCCCTGCGCCAGAACCCCTTCCCCTCTCGCGCCAGCGAAAGCGTCACCTCGAGAGCGGCGGCCGCGGCAAGGGGGCCGTACCACTCCCAGTAGACGCCCAGAGTCTCGCCCGCCCGGGCGGTGCGAGCGCCTCGCGCGCGGGCGAGCGCCTCCGAGAGCGTGGCGGGGGCGGCGGCGCCGGCGTCGAGCAACAGGATGTCGGACAGCAGCGGATGGCCTTCGGCGAGGGGCATCCGTGCGCGTGCGGCGCCGGGTCCCTCGTCGCAGCGCGCTTCGACGCCGACCAACGTGGCGGGGGTGAACTCCCGAAGCTCCGCGACCGCGAGCGGCCCGTCGCCGCGGCCGGTGCTGGCCGCCATCACGCCGTGGGCATCGGCGAGGAAGAGTCCGCTCTCCAGATCGCAGGACGGCAGGGAGTCGGGCCACGTGAACGCCGCGACCACCCGCCGGCGGCCGTCTCGCCGGAAGCTGGCCACCTGGTGAGGAAGGTTCGCGATCTCGCCGAAGACGGGCGCCCAGCTCGTGCGGCCCTCCGGCTCATCCAGCTCCCAGAGCGGCTCGTCGTCCGCGGGCCCGAGGCGCGCCACGGTGAAGCGCTGCGCCCCCGGAAGGCGGTGCGACCACACGATCTCGTCCGTGCGCGAGCCGACGAACCGGCGGCGCGCCCGCTCCCAGCCGGCGGGCCAGCCGAAGCGCAGCGTGATCTCGGTGAGATCGTCGCCCCACCGCATCCCCCAGGGGCTCGCGGCATCGGCCTGGAGCGCGGCGCGGACGCGGCGGGCGAGGTGTTCCGAGCGTCGCTCGAGTCCCGGCGCGAGCCACAGCGGGTCGGAAAGGTGCCAGAACGAGCGCTCCACGGCGCGTCGCGGCGAACTGCCGCAGGCGAAGCGTTCGTAACGGCCGCGCGTCCGGCGGTCGAGTACGGGCCCGAGCGCGGTCCAGCCGCAGCGCTCCTCCTCGGTCATCCGGCCGAGCGCGCGCTCGAAGGCCGACTCCGCCTCCGCGTAGCGGCCACTCTCCTGGAGGACGAATCCGGCCAGCCCGGCGCACCACGCGCTCTCCATGCGACAGCTTTCCAGCAGCGCGAGCGCCTCTTCATCGCCGCCCGCCTCCAGCCGGTAGGCGACGCGCTGCCCCGTGAGCCATTCGTCGCCGGGGATGATCCGGGCGGCGCTGTCGAGGACCGCGATCAGGGCATGCCGTTCCCCCACGACTTCCGCCTCCTCCGGGACCGGCTCCCAATCGTCGTCGTCCCACCCCTCGACGAGGCAGAAGCGCCCGATCCCCTCGCCGCATTTCGGGTTGACCAGGGGGCCGCGCGGGAAATTGCGGCGCCGGACGTGCTCGAAGGCGCGCTGCGCGTCACGCGCCATCCGCTTCGCCGAAGCGGCTTCGGGAGATGCCGGCGGCTCGCGAGATTGAGCCGCGTGCTCGCTGGCGGCGCGCCCCGACGCGGCGGCGGGCGGCGTGGGTGCGGGCGGCGTGGGTGCGGGCGCGGCGGCGGCCGGCGCCGAGAGCGCGATGACCGCGAGGGCCGGGGCAAGGACCGCGCGGGAGGTGCGGATCCCGACGTTCCGACCCGGACCCATCTCAGTACACGTCCAGGTCCCGGCCGTATGCGAGCGGTCCGTCGTAGCCGGCAGCGCGAATCTCCGCGACCATTTCCTCCGGCGTCGCTCCCCAGTGCAACTGGTGGTGCAGGACGAGGATCCCCGGGCGCGCCCGCACGGCGAGCCTCGCCAGTTCGACCGTCGACGTGTGGGCCTGGGCGTGATACGACTGCCATTCCGGCGGACGGCCGCGGAACGTCGTCGCCGAGTACACCTCGTGTACGAGCACGTCGCACCCCGAGCACATCTCGACGACCGCCTCCGTCGGAGCGGTGTCGCCGGAGAAGACTACTGAGCGTCCCGCAGCGTCGAACCGAAAGCCGTAGGCCTCCGGCCAGCCCGTATGCACTACGGCGAAGGCGGTCACGCGGACGCGGTCGTCCTCGTAGATGACGCCCGGGGCGATTTCGACCGCGTCCACGCGCCACCCGTCCGGCGTCGACGGCTGGTGGCCGCCGAGTCGGTTCTCGATGTCCGCCTCCCACGCGGCCGTCAGGTGCTCGGCGATCGCCACCGTCCCGCTCGGGCCGAACAGCTTCAGCGGCGCCTCCCGCTCGGCCACCCAGGGGGTGTGGATCAGGTCCGGCAGCCCGATCGTGTGGTCGCTGTGCAGATGGGTGAGAAAGGCGATATCCAGCCGCGCCGCCGTCAGGCTCTCGGCGCCATAGCGATCGGCCGCCTCCGCCGCGCGCCGCACGAGGCCGACGCCCGCGTCCACGATGTAGGCCCGTCCGTCCACCAGTATCGCGGTGGCGGGGCCCGACGCCTCCGGTTCGGGATTGGGCGTCCCCGTGCCCAGCAGGACGACGTGCGTCCCGGTGGAGAGATCCCGGGCGGCCTCGGCCGCGGCGGATGAAGGCTCTCCGGGGCCGCACGCCGGCAACGCCAGCGCGGGCCAGACGAGGAGCAGGCCGGTCGTGATGGTCGAGCGCATGCGGCTTCGTTCTGTGCGGGACATGCGGCAAGATCGTTCGATCGAGCCCGTCGCTCAACCGTTCAACGCGTCTTGACCGGATCCGGCGCAGCCGACCTTTTGCGGCCATGGACGAACCACGCCGCGCTCCGCCTCCCGGCCGCAACCCGGTCGCTGTCGCCGTCGCGGCCTTCTATGTGCTCCTTTTCGCGGCACTTGTGTGGCCCGTCTATCCGTGGTTCGCCACCATCGAGCCGCGCGTGCTCGCGATGCCGTTCTCGCTCTTCTACGTCGTCGTCGGGCTCCTCTTCTCCTTCTTCGTTCTCTTCGGGTACTACCTGTGGGAACGGAAGCGGGAGACGGCCGACGGGGACGCGAACGGCGCGAGCCGCTGATGCCCGCCTGGCTGATCGTCTTCCTCGTCACGATCGGGTATCTGCTCGCTTCGCTCGCGATCGGGCTCGCCTCCGGCCGCCACGCCTCGGACAGCACGGAGGGTTACGTCGCGGGCGACCGCTCGCTGAACTTCCTCGTCCTCTACTTCATCATGGGCGCCTCGGTGTTCAGCGCCTTCGCCTTCCTGGGCGGGCCCGGCTGGGCCTATTCTCGCGGAGCCGCGGCCTTCTACATCCTCGCCTACGCGTCCGTCGGGCTCGTCCCGTGGTACTTCTTCGGCCCGCGCGTCGCCGCCCTCGGCCGGCGCTTCGGTTACGTCACGCAGGCCGAACTCTTCGCGCACCGCTTCGACAGCCGCGCGATCCCGGCCATCCTCGCGGTCCTCTCCATCTTCGCCTTCGTCCCCTACCTGGTGATCCAGATGAAGGGGGCGGGATACGTCTTCAACGTGGTGACGGAGGGGCGCGTCCCTCAGTGGGCCGGGTCCGCGATCGCGTACGGCGTCGTCCTCGTCTACGTCTTCCGGAGCGGCGTCCTCGGGGTGGGCTGGACGAACACCTTCCAGGGGATGTTCATGATGGTGCTCGCGTGGGGGCTCGGACTCTACCTGCCGGCGAAGCTGCACGGCGGCGTGGGGCCCATGTTCGACGCGATCGCGGCCGGGCTCCCGGACATGCTGCGGGGGCCGGGGCTAGGTGCGGACGGACAGCCGTGGAGCTGGGGCGCCTACTCGAGTTCCGTCGCCATCTCGGCCTTCGGGTTCAGCGTGTGGCCGCACTATTTCATGAAGATCTACACGGCCCGCGACGTGGACACCCTGAAGCGGACGGTCGTCTACTATCCGACCTTCGCGCTCTTCCTCGTCCCCATCCTCTTCATCGGTTTCTCGGGCGTGCTCGCCTTCCCCGGCGTCGAGCCGGCGGACGCGATCCTGCCCACGATCGTGACGTCGGCGCTGATCGGCCTGCCGCCGGTCATCGTGGGCCTATTCTGCGCGGGAGCGCTCGCGGCCTCGATGTCCACCGGAGACGCGCTCCTGCACGCGGCGGGGTCCGTGGCCGTGCGCGACTTCTGGGGGAACCTGCGGCCGGGCGCGCTCGACGACGCGGCGCAGCGGCGCTGGATCCGTCTGATGGTGATCCTCGTGGGCGCCGCGAGCTACGGGCTCGCGCTGATCCCCGGGCTCAGCCTCGTCGAGCTGCTGCTGCTGAGCTACGGCTTCATCGCGCAACTCTTCCCGCTGACGGTCGTGACCTTCCTGTGGCGCGGCGTCACGCGCGCCGGAGCGCTGTGGGGTCTCGTGACGGGCGGCGCCATCGCGTTCTTCCTCGATCTGGCCCTGCGGCTCGATCTCGTCTCCGCCGCCGCGACCGCCGGCGTCCACCCCGGCATCTATGGCATGGTCGGAAACGTCATCGTCATGATCGCGGTCTCCCGCCACACCGCGCGCCTCGCCCCCGCGCACGTCGTCGAGTTCGTCAACCGCTAGCAACCCCTGTTCGGCGGGGCGTCAGCTCGCTCGGGCGTAGCGGGCCGGCCAGCGAGAGGCGAGAGCCGCGTTGCCGCGGATTCCCGTCGCCAGTTCGTCGATCACGATGTGCTCGCGGACGGTGTGGGCCAGGCGGTCGTCCCCGGGCCCGAAGCCGACCACGGTCATCCCGGCGAGCCCGAAGTGTCCGCCATCGGTCGCGAAGTCCCAGATGTCGACCGGCGGCTCGGCACCGAGCGGGCCGGCCAGGACCTCGACCGCCGTCCGGACCGCGTCGTGGTCGGCGGGTAGCGAAAGGGCCGGGTTGTCGGCCGGATACGTCATCTCGTACCCGGCGTAGCTCGAGCGCTCGTGCTGCGGGATCAGGATGTCGCTGCTCGATCCCTCGATCTCGCACCCGCGCAGCACCGGAAGGAGTTGCTCCCTGAGCGAGGCCGCGTTCTGCCCGGTCACGGTGCGGCAGTCCAGCGTGACCTCCGCCAGGCCCGGGATGACGTTGCCGGAGGTCTGATCCGTCCCTATGAGCGTCGGGGCGATCGAGCAGGTGCCCAGATCGGGATCGTGCGGGAGGTCGACGCCCTCCAGCGCTGCGAGGAACCGTCCGAGCACGGTAAGCGGGTTGCGGCCGATGTCGGTCATCGACGCGTGAGCCATCTTCCCCCGCACCCGCACGCGGAGTTCGATGCGGCCCCGGTGTCCGCGACGCACCTCGTTCCGGCTCGGTTCGCCGATCAGGACCAGGTCGGGCCGCAGCGTATCGGCCATGTAGCGGGCGCCGAGGCCCCCGACTTCCTCCTGCACCGTCCCCGTTACGTAGACGTCGCCGGGAGGGCGCTGCCCCGCGGCGATGAGGCGGGCGATGCCGTGCACCTGCGCGGCGAGCGGTCCCTTGATGTCGATCGCGCCCCGACCCCAGAGCAGGCCGTCGTGTATCTCCGCGCCATAGGGGTCGTGGGGCCAATCGGCCGGATCCCCTGCGTCCACGTGGTCGAGGTGGGTGTTGAACATCGCCGAGGGAGCGTCGCCGGTTCCCCGGAGGACACCGATGACGTTGCCGGCCTCGTCAACGTCCACCTCGTCGTATCCGAGCGTGCGCATCTCATCGGCGACGAGCATGGCCAGTTCACCTTCTTCGCCGGGCATCGACTGCGTGCGGATGAGCCGCTGGAGAAACCGGACGCAGGCGTCGAGGGCTTCGCCGGACAGCTCCGGAACGGCGCGGTCGTTTGACATCGTCATGGTCGACTCTCGGGGGGGTCGGGGTTCGGGCGGCGACAGCAGCGAGCGTGGAATCTAGCGCGGGACGTTCCCGCGGGAACGTCCCGCCATCGACTTCAGTGGTCGGCGACGGCGGGCGGGAGGCCGATGGGCCGAGCTTCCCGGATGGCCGACGCCAACGCGAGCGCCCGCCCCTCCCCGCGCGGGGGCCCGACGATCTGCAGCCCGACCGGCAGCCCGGCCGCATCCAGGCCGGTCGGGACGCAGGCGACGGGCAGACCGGGCATCGAGAGGAGGAAGGTCGGGGCGATCCAGTCGACGTACGTCTCCATGGGCCGGCCACCGACCGTTTCCGGATAGTTCTGCTCCGCCGGAAATGGCGGGATGGCCATGCACGGAGCCAGGAGCGCGTCGTACCGCTCGAGAAGTTCGAGCAGCTCTTCCCGCACCCGGCGGCGCACATTCTCGGCCGCCCCGATGTCGGCCGGGGTCAGCGCCATCCCGGCGCGAAGGTTGGCCGAGACGTTGGGGCCGAAGGCGTCGATCCGGTGCAGTTCGGCTTCGAAGTGGGACACGAACCAATGCCCGCGGAGGACGAGAAACGCGTCCCACGCATGGGAGAGGTCGAGATCTACGTCGTCCACCCGCGCGCCCGCCGACCGCAGCGCCGCCAGCGCCTCGCCGCACACCGACGCCACGCCGCCGTCGATGCCGATGCGCGCGATGTCGCCGCAGTACGCCAAGCGGGCGGCGGCCGGATCCGTAGCGGCGGCTTCGGGCCAGCGCGGCTGGGGTGCGCAGACGGGCGAGGCGGGATCGGGGCCCGCAATCGCGCGGAGGCCGAAGGCGATGTCCTCCGGATCCCGCGCCATCAGCCCGGTCGACTGCAGGTCATCCCACAGGTAGGCGGCCGGCACGGTCGGGACGAGCCCCGGCGTGGGGCGGAGCCCGGCGACTCCGCAGAACGAGGCCGGGATCCGCAGCGAGCCGCCGAGATCGGTGCCCTGCGCGAGCGAGACCATCCCCGTGGCGAGGGCGGCGGCGCCCCCTCCCGTCGATCCTCCCGCGCTGAGGTCGGGATTCCAGGGATTCCGCGTCACGCCGAACACTTCGTTCCAGGTGTTTCCGCCCGCCGCGAACTCCGGCGTGTTCGTCTTCCCGAGGATCACCGCGCCGGCCTCGCGCAGGCGGCGCACGACGAGCGCGTCCTCCCCGGGCACATGCTCCGCGAACAGGGGCGAGCCGTACGTCGTGCGCAGGCCCGCCGTCTCGGTCACGTCCTTGATGCCGACGACGAGCCCGGCGAGGGGTCCCGGATCCTCGCCGGCCCCGAGGGAGGCGTCGACCGCAGCGGCCTCCGCCTCCGCGGCGGGGTTCAGCGTGACGACCGCGTTGAGCTCTCCGTTGTGCCGTTCGACGCGGGCCAGGCACGCCCCGAGCAGGTCGGCCGCGCTCAGTGAGCCGGTGCGGATGCGCCGGGCCTGCTCGCGCGCGGGGAGCAGCGCCGGATCTCGGCGTTCCGTCACGGCGGGCGAATCTCCGCGGCCACGGCGCCTATGGCAGGAACATCTGGGCGATCGCCTCCCCGTACCGGGCAGAATCGAAGGGGAGCGCGTTCGTCTGCAGCGCGACCACGACGCCGTAGTCGTCGAAGTTCGCGAGGAAGGACCGCGTCCCCTTCACCGTGCCCGTATGGCTCGGATAGCGCCGTCCCTTCGGGTCCGTGCGAATGAACCACGCCAGCGCCTGCTCGTGCGCGATCGGATCGCCCAGCCCGTCCGGTGACGACGGATCGATCTGCCGGATCCCCGGCTCGAGCTGCGGCCGGTGCATCTCGGCCACCGTCTCCGGGGCGAGCAGGCGCCCGTCGTTGATCGCGATCGCAAAGCGGACGAGGTCTTCCACGTTCGAGATGATGCCGCCGCCCGCGTACTTGTAGCTCGGATCCTCCGGCGGGGCGTTGACGAAGCGGCCGGACTCGCCCCGCACGTAGCCGCGTCCGCGGTTCTGCACGACCCGCGACGGGACGTCGAACTGGGTGGCGAACATCCCCGCCGGCTCCCACACGTAGCGCTTGAGGTACTCCTCGTAGTCCATCCCCGAGGCCGCCTCGACGATCCCGTGCTGAAGGTTGTGCGCGTGCGAGGAGTACATCCACCCCGAGTCCGTGTCGTAGGCGAGGGGGTCGTCGCGCCACAGCTCCGTCGCCTCCTCGAAGGTGTCGTAGTGCCGCAGGCTGAGCAGGTCGTGGGGGCCGAACTCGACGCCGTTGTAGTGCCGGATGCCGGAGGTGTGCGTGAGGATGTGGCGCACGGTGATCGGGAACTCCCGCTCGGGATACCATGGCATGTAGGTCTGGAGAGTCGCGTCGAGATCCACCTTGCCCTGCTCGACGAGCTGCATGAGCCCGGCCACGGCGAGCACCTTCGACACCGATCCCACGTTGTGGACCGTCCGGCCGGTGGCGGGAGTGCGGTTGTCCAGTTCGGCGACGCCCACCCCTTCGGAGAAGACGATCTCTCCGTCCACCGCCACGGCGACGGACAGCCCGGGAAGGTCGTTGTCGTGGCGGATCTGCTCCATGTAGTCGAGCAGCCCCTCCCACGAGAAGCTCTGCGCCTCCAGGGGGGCCGCGGCTTGCGACACGAAACCGAACGACAGCAGGAGCGACAGCAACGGCAAAGCGTTTTTCCGCGCGCGGCCGGCGATCGTCATGTTCCACCTCTCCATCTGAAGAACTTCCTCGGGCGCCAATGTTGGCCCGATCATCTATCCTCGGCTTATTCCTCGAGGAACGCCACCACGCGGCAGAAAGCGGCTTCTCCTCCCTTGAACTTCCACGGGAAGCAGCCGATGGTGAGCCGCCGGTTCTGCAGTTCCGGCGCGGCGATCCGTCCGCCGAGGTTCTCTATGTGCATGCAGTTGTGCGGAAAGAGCGCATTGTGCGTGAGCTGATAGTGCTCCTCGGGAAACAGCTCCTCCACGGCCGCGGCTCCGCCGAACACCTTTTCCGCCATCGCCCGCACGCGGTCGCAGTGCCCGAAGGTACCCTTCCCGAGGAATCTCCCGATGGGGAGGTTCATGGGATGATCTGTGGAGATCACATCCACGCCCCAGACCTTGATCTTCCGGTCGATGAGCCACTGCACCATGTCGGGGTGCGCGCCGGGGTGCGTATGGACGTAGCGCTCCTCGTTCGCGTCGGCGCCGAACTGCGCGAACCGCTCCCAGCCCGTGTGCAGGATCAGGAGGTCTCCATCACGGATCTCCACCCGCGATTCGATCATCTCGGGCGTGTACACGGCGAGGTCGCTCATCTCGTCGCGCAGGTCAACGATGACGCCGTCCCCGTAGAGCCACTCCAGTGGGATCTCGTCGATCGTCATCCCGTTGGTCACGAAGTGGCGGGGCGCGTCGAGGTGCGTGCCCATGTGGTTCGAAGTACTGATGTACTGCGCGTTCACCCCGTGTTCGACCTTGCGCTTGATGTACTTGACCTCGAACGGGGGATAGTACGGCCAGAAGAAGCAGTCCTGGTTGAGGGGCTGCGAGAGATCGTAGAGTTTCATGAGCGATCGGCTCCACTCGGTTCAGGTTCGAGGCGGCGAGGAACGACGGCCGTACGCTCCCCCATCCGGTCGGCGAACGCAATGCCGGGGCTGGCAGCCCGCGGCTGCCCGGGTCACGAAGGCCGGCGCGGGCCGTGGAAGAGCGCCTGCACGGCCGGCTTTCGCACCTTGCCCATCGCGTTCCGCGGCAGGTCCGCGACGCAGAGCCAGGCGCGCGGCACCTTGTAACGCGCGAGCCGCTCGCGAACCCACGGATCCAACCGCTCCGGGAGCGAGTCCGGTCGCGGCGCCGCACCCGGGTCGGGGACGACCGCGGCGGCGATCCGCTCGCCCCACTCCTCGTCCGGGATTCCGACGACGGCGCAGTCCCTGACCTCCGGGTGCGTGCGTAGCATCTCCTCGATCTCGACCGCCGAGATCTTGTAGCCGCCGCTCTTGAGGATGTCCACCGAACGGCGCCCGAGGAGACGGTAGTAGCCGTCCTCGAGCACGGCCTCGTCGCCGGTCAGGAACCACCCGTCGACGAAGGCGGCCGTCGTTTCCGCAGGCCGCCGCCAGTATTCGGAGAACACCATCGGGCCCCGCACCTGGATCTCACCCGATTCTCCCGGTTCGAGCGCCTCGACGCCCTCCGCCAGCACCTGACCCGTCGCCGGACGCACGAGACGCAACTCGACGCCGGGCAGGGGCTGGCCCACGGTTCCGGGCCGCCGCTCGCCGTCGAACGGATTCGAGAGGCCCATGCCGATCTCCGTCATGCCGTAGCGCTCGAGGAGGCGGTGCCCGGTGATCTCATCCCAGCGCTCGAACGCGCGCACGGGGAGGGCCGCCGAACCCGACACCATCAGCCGGAGCGGTCGCACGCCCCCCGACCACCGCTCGCGCGTGGCGCGGTCCGCGGCATCCCACGCCTGCAGCAGCTTGGCATAGATGGTGGGCACAGCCATGAACACGCTGATGTCGCCCGAGGCGAGTCGCTCCCAAGTGCCCGCCGGATCGAATGGCCCGCCAAACTCCACCGCGGCCCCCGCGTAGAGCGGACAGCAGAGCGCGTTGACGACGCCGTGCGTGTGGTGGAGGGGGAGAACGTGGAGGATGCGGTCGTTCGGTCCCCACTTCCACGCGTCGAGCAGCGAACGGATGTGCGCCTCGATCTGGCCGTGCGTGGTCACGACGCCCTTGGGGCGACCCGTCGTGCCGCTGGTGTAGAGGATCATCGCGGGCCGGTCCGCCCCGACCGGTGGCAGCGGACCCAACTCGGGCGCGCAGGAGTCCGCGGCCGCGTCGGATGCGGAGGGGTACGCACTCGCATCGGCTGCGTCGTGGAACGGGATGCCGCGCTCCCGCGCGGGGCCCTCGACGCGGCGTCCCGTTTTTCCGGCCCCGATGAGCGCGGCGCAGTCCGCGTCATCGATCACGTATTCGATCTCGCGCGCCGGATGGTCCGGACATAGGGGGACGGCGATCCCGCCGGCGCGCCAGATCGCCCACTGCGTGACGACATACTCGAATCCCGGCTCCATGAGGAACCCGACCCGGGCCCCGTCCAGGTCGGCGGCGGCGCCGGCCAGGAGATGTTGCGCCAGCCGCCGCGATTGCGCGTCGATTTCGCCGTACGTGCGGGACGCGCCATCCGCGAGCACGGCGACGCGGTCCGACCGCTCCGGGGACGAGCTGAAGAGCGCGGGGCCGGTCAAGTCCGGGCGCGAGCCGCCGCGCGCGACACCACCCGGGCAGTCAGCGTGCGGATCAGGTGCCGGCGGTACGCCTCGCTCGCGTGCATGTCGGCGGCGGGTTCGGAGGTCTCCGCGCATGCGGCCGCCGCGGCTCCGATCGCTTCCGGCGCAGGCTCCGCGCCGACGAGCGTGCGCGCGGCCTCTCTCATCAGACAGGGCGTGGATCCGCCGTTCACGAGCGAGATGGCGGCTTCTTCGCACACCCCACCGGAGTTCAGCCGCATCCGCGCCGCCACGCCGGCGAGGGCGTAGTCGCCCCGCCGCCGGGCCACCTCGTCGAACGCGGTCCCCTCCCCCGGGGTAGACGGGGGCACCTCGATGGCGATGAGAAGTTCATCGGGTTCGAGCGCCGAGAAAAAGGGGCCGAGGAAGAAGTCGTCCAGAGCCAGGGTCCGCTCCGCCCTGGAGCCGGACTCTCCGTCCCGCGAGCGGCGGGCGATCCGGACCCGCGCCCCGAGCGTGAGGAAAACTGCGGGCAGCTCCGCGGCGGGATCGGCGTGCGCTACGGAGCCGCCCACGGTGCCCCGCGAACGGATCTGAGGGTGTGCGATGAAGGGCGCCGCCTCGGCGAGGAGCGGGGTCCGCCGGACGATGAGCGGGTCGCGCTCCAGTTGGCGATGCCGGACCATGGCGCCGAGGTGCAGCCCTCCGTCCTCCGTCTCCTCGATTCGCGACAACTCGTCGATCCCGTTCAGGTCCACGAGACGTTCCGGCGCCGCGAGACGAAAGTTGAGCATCGGGACGAGGCTCTGTCCGCCGGCGAGCGGCCGGGTCTCAACGGACGCATCCGCGAGCGCCTCCAGCGCTTCGTCCAGATCGGCCGCCGCCACGTAGTCGAAGGGCGGCGGCTTCACGACGGCCCTCCCGCCGACTCCGCATGCGACTCCCGTGACTCTCGCCGCGTCCGCAGGAGATCGAACAGGCGGCCGGGGCTCAGCGGGATGTCGAGAACCTCCAGTCCCGGGGCGATGTCGGCCAGCGCATCCTCGACGGCCTGCGCGAAGGCGGCCGCCACCGGGATCGCGCCGCCCTCCCCCACCCCCTTCGTCCCGAGAGGGTTCAGCGTCGAAGGCGTCTCCAGGTGTGCGGTCTCGATCGGGGGGACGTCGGTCGAGGTCGGGAGCAGATAGTCCATGAACGAGGCGTTGCTCGTCCCGCCGAACTCGTCGAACACGAGTTCCTCGTAGAAGGCGTTCCCGATCCCTGCCGCGACGCCGCCGTGGATCTGGCCTTCCACGATCGTCGGGTTGATCACCGTCCCGCAGTCGTGTACGACGATGTAACGCAGGATCTCGACCATCGCCGTCTCGGGGTCCACGGCGACGACAAGGGCATGCGTCCCGTTCGCCGTCGTCCCGTACGGCGGGCCGAAGTACGAGGTCGCCTCCAGCCCCGGCTCGGTCCCCGGCTCCACGGCTCCCCGCAGCGGGTTGGCCCTCACCGCGAGCGCGCCGAGGTCGACGGAGAGGTCCGGGGCGCCCCGTACGCGGGCGGCGCCGTTCACGAGTTCGAGGTCTTCGGGATCGACCTCGAGCGCCTCCGCAGCGTGTCTCAGGATCTTCTCGCGCACGGAGAGCGCCGCGGCGTGGATCGCGTTGCCGGCGACGACCGCCCCGCGGCTCGCGAAGGTGCCCGTCCCCCAGTGGAAGTCGCTCGTGTCGCCTGTCACCACGCGCACGTCGGACGGCGCCACTCCGACCGCGTCGGCCACGATCTGGGCGAAGGCGGTGAAGTGGCCCTGGCCCTGGGTGCCCACGCCGGTGGCGAGGCGGACCGTGCCGCTGGGCTCGACCGTGATCCGGGCTCCTTCGTAGGGGCCGATCCCCGTCCCCTCCACGTAGTTGACGACGCCGACGCCGACCGCGCGTCCGTCCGCCCGTGCCCGCTCGCGTTCCCGCGGGAACGTCTCGTGGCCGACGAGACGGACGGCCTCCTCCAGCGACTCCTCATAACTCCCGCTGTCGTACCGGAGCGGGGCGAAGTCCTGGTACATGATCTCGTGGTTGTAGGGAAACTCTTCCGGGCCGATCACGTTGCGGCGGCGGATCTCCACCGGATCCAGGCCGAGGCCGCGCGCGGCGAGGTCGAGCAGGCGCTCCATGATGAACACGCCGTGCTGCCGGCCGGCGCCGCGCACGGGCGTGACGATCGGCTTGTTCGTGAACGCGACCCGGAACTCGCTCTCGTAGCTCGGCACGTGGTAGGGCCCGAGCAGCGTGCACTGGGTGTTGATGGGGATCGTGAGACCGTAGGGATCGTACGCCCCCGAATCGTGGATGAAGATGTCCCGCACGCCAAGGATCCGGCCCTCGCGCGTCACCGCGATCTCCGCCCGGTGCAGCTGCCCGCGCTCCTGCGTGGTGGCGAAGAAGTTCTCGTACCGGTCCTCGACCCACTTCACCGGCCGCCCCAGTCGGATCGAGGCCCAGGGTACGAGGATCTCCTCCGCGTAGAACATGATCTTCGGGCCGAAACCGCCGCCTACGAAGGGGGCGATGAACCGGACCTGCGACTCCGACAGGCCAAGGGCGGCGGCGACGACGTTGCGCACGGGAATGGGGGCCTGCGTCGTGTCCCACACCTCCAGCCGGTCGGCCCGCGCGTCCCACTCCGCCACGACGGCCCGGTTCTCGATCGCGCCGCCGATCCCGCGGTCGTAGGAGAAGCGGCGCTCCAGGACGAGATCGGCCCGGGCGCGGGCGGCGGCGTAGTCCCCCTTCGTCTGCCGGACGTGCGCGGCGAGGTTCGATGGGAGGTCTTCATGCACGCGCGGCGTGCTCTCATCGAGCGCCCGCCCGAGGTCCACCACGGGGTCGAGCGGTTCGATGTCCGCCTCCACGAGCTGGGCCGCGTCCTCGGCGACGTAGCGGCTGTCCGCGACGATCATGGCCAGCGCCTCGCCCTGGTGCCGAATCCGGTGGCGGACCAACGGGAGCGCCGTGCGCGCGTGGAACACCAGCCCTTCGAGCGGCGGCGGCGGCACGAGCATGGCGCCGGGGTGCAGAAGCGGACCCAGATCCCCGGCCGTGAAGACGGCGTGCACCCCGGGGTGCGACCGCGCGCGCTCCACGTCGAGCCGACGGAGCCGCCCGGCCGGCAGGTCGCTGCGCACGAAGGCGACGTGCAGCGTGCCCGGCGGCTCGACGTCCTCCACGAACTGCGCGCGGCCGGTCAGCAGGCGCGCGTCCTCGTTGCGCGGCACCCGCGCCCCGACCCACGTCCCGCCCGCCCGGCTCAAGGCTCGTCCCCTTCGTCGGCGCCGGCACCGTCCCCCGCGAGGCGCTCGGCGGCGAGCGCTACGCCCTCCACGATGTTGTGGTAGCCCGTGCAGCGGCACAGGTGCCCGGACACCGCTTCGCGGATCTCCTCACGCGAAGGCGCCGGGTTCTCACGCAGGAAGGCCTCCGCCGTCATCAGGATCCCCGGCGTGCAGAAGCCGCACTGCAGGCCGTGCGCCTCGTGAAGCGCCTGCTGGATCGGGTGTAGCCCCTCGACGGAAATCGCTTCGCCCGGCGGCGTCTCGGCGAGCCCCTCGACGGTCGTCACCTCGTGCCCGTCGATCTGGACCGCGAACATCAGGCAGGCCCGGACCGGCTCCCCGTCCAGTTGCACGGTGCATGCCCCGCACACCCCGTGCTCGCACCCCACGTGCGTCCCCGTGAGCCCGACCTCCGAGCGCAGGAAGTCCGACAGGAGGAGCCGCGGCTCCACTTCCCCGGACCACGCCACGCCGTTGATCCGGGCGGATATTCGTACGGAGATCAACGCTGCTACGGGACGAGTTCCTGGCGGGGCTGGAGCTTCACGGCCCACAGCCCGCTGAAGTACTCCGCAAAGAAGAGGTTCCCTTTGTGGATCTGCGGTCCCCAGGTGAAGGGCGCGTTCGCGACCACGCCGTCCGGATCGTACGCCATGTAGCGCGCGATCTCCCGGCCCTGCTCTCCCAGGTTCCCCTTCAGTTCCCCGGAGATGTCGAGGACGCGCAGCCCGCCGTTGTAGAACGCCGCGTAGAGCTTGTCGTCCTCGATCCACATGTTGTGAGAGCCCGCCTCGGGGATCTCGTAGCGCGCGACTTCCTCGGGATTGTCTGGATCCGTGAAGTCCACCACGTGGATGTATCCGGACATGAACTGCGGCGTGCGCTCGGGATCCTGCCCGTCGAAGCCGGGCCGCCCCGCCTCGTCTCCCATGAATACGTAGAAGCGCCCCGTCGGACTCCGGTACGGGAAGGCCGCGTGCGTCCGGCCGCCGATGTCGCGGAAGCGCGCGATCTCCACGGGATTGGACGGAGACCCGCCGCGGTCGCCGCCTCCCACGTCGATGAGCACGACCCCGTCGCCCCAGTTCGAGGTGTAGGCGATCCCGTCCACGATCCAGATGTCGTGGATCGCGTGCCCCGGCGTGTCGAGTTCGAAGCGGCCCACGCGGTGCGGGCCGGCCGGATCCTCGATGTTGATTACGTCGAAGCGGCGCCCGTTGTTCACCGCGTACACGTGATCCTCGTGGATGAAGAGGTTGTGCACGCCGCCCGTGAGTTCGTCGTCGAACACGGAGATCGTCGTCACGTCCCGCGGGTTCCGGCAGTTGAGGATGACGATCCCGTTGCGGCGATTCGAGGCGCCCTCGCGCGAGATCACACAGATCTCCCCGTCCTCGCTCACCTTCACGTCGTTCGTCGTGCGCGCATCCACCACGACGGAATCCGTGAGGACGGGGTTCGCCGGATCCGTCACGTCCCAGAAGTAGACGGCCCCGGCCGCCGCGTGCGTGCCGGTGATCGCGTAGTCGCGCCCGTCGACGCCCTCCCACACCCACAGGTCCGACGTGCGCTCGTTGTTCACCTGTCCCTGCCCCACGAACGTCACTTCCTGCGCGGCGTGGCGCGGATGAACCTCGATCGACGCCCGCGAGATCAATGAGGACGACTCCACCTCGGCGGCTCCCCACGATGTACGGCCCGGCACGGTGGCGGCGACCGTGTACAGGCCCGGGAAGTAGGCCACGAACCGGCCCTGCTCATCGATCTCCGCCGGGGGGATGTCCGCCGTCGCCTCGATGGACGGATCCGAGGTCACGGTCCAGGTCACCGGCAGATCGCCGACCGGCCCGCCCATCGCGTCCTCGACCGCCGCCTCGAAGCGCACCACGTCGCCCGTTCGCGCCCGCTCCGCGCTCCCGGTCACGGTCAGGCGAGCGGCGGGGTTCTCCCTGACCTCGTAGGCGACCTCCGCGGCGATGCCCTCCGCTTCCGCCCGCAGCGCGAACTGCCCGGACGCGTGCGCCGTGAGGATGCCGAAGCGATCCACGGTCGCGACGTCCGCGTCGGAGGTGGACCAGCGGATCTCGCCATCGCGTTCGTCCTCCGCCGTGTCGAGCAGCGTCGCCCGGTGACGCGTCGCCACGCCCACATAGGTCGAGCCGCCCGACGGCGTCACGTCGATCCGGTCCAGCGGCGGGTAAGCCACGCTCACCGCGGCCTCGCCGCGCAGGTTGCCCGCCGTCGCCACTATGGCCAGCACCACGAACTCGCCGCCCTTCACGGCCCGCACCCGGCCGGTGGTGCGGTCCACGTCGATGCTCCAGCGCGCACTCGCGTTCCTCCCATCGGCGAATCGGGGGAAGAAGAGGATCTCGGCGTTCACTTCGTTCCCGTTCGGGTCCAGAACGCGAGCTTCGAGAGTGGCCTCCTCCCCTACCTCGAGCGACAGCGCGCTCGGCACGACTTCGACCGAAACCGCCTCCTGCGCCACCACGGGAGCGCTTGCCGACAACACGCCGATGGCCGGGAGCAAAAACGCTGAAGGGGGGACCGCTCGGAATCTGCCGTACATCATCGCTCGACCTCGATCTTGCGTGAGAATCCCGACTGTTTCTCGCAAGATGTCCGTCCGGCGACGGAGGGCGCAAACCGCCCGCCCCGGACTCAGCGCGTCCCGTCGCCCGTGGACATTCGGAGGAGGAAGAGGCCCTCGCGGCGGCTGGAGACGAGGATCGTCCCGCTCTCGAAGAAGGGGTAAACGCTCCAGGCCCCGCCGGACCCAACGTCCTCCCCGCTGGATGGCGTCGTGTCGAAGCTGCCGGCCGTGACCGGGGTCGCGGGGTCGGTGAGGTCGAGGACGAGGAGGCCGCCGAGGTTGTTCGCCATGTAGAGCCGGTCGCCGCGCACGTAAAGGTTGTGCGTGCCGGCCTTCGCCGGACCGAAGTACTCGTTCACCAGCACGGGGTCTTCCAGGTCGCCGACGTCGAACACGAGCACACGAGGCCCGGACATCTCCTGCATGAGTCCGTCGAGTTCGTCGTTGCCGTAGAAATAGCGGTGGTCCTCGCCGAACCACCCCTGGTGCGCGTAGCCGATGTTCGGATAGGCGACCGCCGACAGCGCGACGGGATGCACCTTGTCCGTGACGTCGGCGAACGAGAAGTGGGTCTCGTTCCCGCCCGCGCAGATTTCGCGGCCTCGATAGTCCCCGTCGGAACCGCGGTAGATGACGCACTGCGCGTCGTGGGTGTAGCCGGTGCCCCGGCGGCCCGTGTCGAGATGGGCGAAGCAGCCCGCGAAGACGGGGTTCAGCGGGTCGTTGACATCGACGATGTGGGATCCGCCGCCGCACGTCTCGCCCTCTCCCCCCGAGCCGACGAGATAGGCGAAGCCGGTCTCCTCGTTGATGACGATGTTGTGGCTCGACGCGACGCCGGCGTACGTGGCCGCGGGCCGGAACTCCCGCGCTTCCCGCGCCTCCCGGAGTTGCGTGAGGTCGAAGACCTGCATGCCGTGGCGGACCGGCCCTCCCGCGACGACGAACATGTGATCCCGGAACACCTTCACGTCCCGCCACTGGCTGGAATCACTACCCTCGGTCGCGGCGAGGTCGCCCAGGGAACGTGGCCGGTGCGGGTCGGTGACGTCGACGAACGCGATCCCGTTCGTTCGTCCCACGAGCGCGTATTCCCTCCCCGTCTCGGGATCGGTCCATCCCCATACGTCGTTGAGGAGGGTGTCCCCGCCGGCGCCGAGTTGCCTTGGCGCGACGACGGCAAGCAGGTCCACGCGGTCGCACGGAAACCCGTCCGCCGTGCCGCCCTCGCAGCGCACCTGCGCATTGGCGGACGCTGCCGCCAGCGTCCCCGCGCACACGCCAAGCGCGAACGCGATCGGCCGCCAGCGAGGCAGCCGGGCCGGTCTCAGTATGAACATGCCGTCTCATCCTCCGAGCGAGGAAATACACGTCGATGTACCAACGCCTGCGGCGGGAGGTTGCGCAAGGCTCAGTAGCTGTGGGCGCGGACGCCCTGCACGGCGCGGCCTGACGGGTCGGCCATGTCGGCGAAGGCGGGGTGTCCCAGGTGATCGCGGCGGGGGTGCTGCCGGCGGCGCTCGGGCCCTCGGGGACGCGGCGGACGGCTGACTCGCCGGGGGAAGTGGGAGGCATAGATCGAACGGTAGAGATACGCTTCGTGAGCTTCGTGATTGCCCGACCCTCACCAAGCTCGTAGAATATCCTCTATTCACGATAGGAGTTCTTACTAACCTGTTGGAGGGGAGTAACGTATGGGTTCGATCCGACGGATCGCGACGACGCTGACGCTGCTGTTTGCGACGAGTCTTTCCTTGAGCGGACAGGTGGCTCCGGATCTATGCACGCAGGGCTGCCACGACCAGGGGATGGATGAGTACAACGCCACGCGGACGAGGCTGCAGGCAATCGGCAATCGTCTCACGGACGAGGCGATTGAGATTATGGCTACATCGGCGGGCAGCCGGGTGTTTTGGGGCTGTCTTGAAGACGAGTGCGGACTTCAGTAGCTCTGTTGGGCGCGGGTCTGCTTCTAGGTTGTGACGGGGAAGGGGAGGCGGGGCCAGCGAGCCTGATCGAAATTGAGCCGGTTGCGACGACCCGGTTCGAGGGAACTCTGCTCGGGCTGTCCCTGCCTTCGCCTGATACAGTTTGCGCGGTGGATCCTTTTCTTTATAGGGTCAACTGCGGAGACATTCACGGAAACCGGTGGTCGTTCGGCACAGACGGCGAGGGCCCAGGCGAGATGGAATCGCCCATGGGGCTCGTGCCCGCGCCGAATGGGGATCTTGTCCTCTACGACGCTCAGCTACGGCGGTTTTCGAGATTCACGGCAGATGGAACTTTTGTCGAATCTGTGCCTTCATCGCAGAGGTGGACTCTGCTTTCCGGTGGCGGAGACAGTACGGCTTTGGCGTTGGAGCCAGGTTCCGATGCGGAGATCCATCTCGGGACCGGCGAGGTGCTCTGGCAGGGACGGCCGGACGGAGCCGAGGTGACGTGTCGGACCTCGCCGGGGTACGGACAGGAGAAAGTACAAAGTGCTCACCTGGTGGCAGCCGGCGTTCTCTATCTTGCCTGTTTCGGGGAATACCTGTTGTGGTATCCGGATGGGCTCGAGCGACGAGTAACCGTGCTTTCATCTCCAACCTACGAAGAGCGATTTCCCGAAGAATCCGTGGTTCAAAGACGCCTCGATAATCAAACGCGGCGCGCGCGGGAAGGTGGCTGGACACCGGGACTTTCGATGGAGAATCTGCGCAGTCAGGCGCTTCCATGGTACGGGTGGGGAGGCGTTGACGCTATGGGTCGGCTTTGGCTTCTACACCTTCGAGAGGCCAAGCATGTGTATGTGGATCTCTTTCGGCTCGACCACGAACCGTCTTTCGTTGAGACCGTGGTTCTGAGAGCACCGGTGCGGGACCTAATGGTTAAGGGCGATCGCCTGCTGGGGATCGAACCGGACACCTCGGGGTTGGGCATCAATACCATTTATTGGTACGACCTGCCGCGTGGGGACGGACGCTGAAGTCGGGTTTCTGAGCTGTCTGGGCGTTGGCGTGTCAGTAGCTGTGGGCGTGGACGCCCTGCACGGCGCGGCCCGAGGGGTCGGCCATGCCGGCGAAGGCGGGGTCCCAGGCGATCGCGGCGGGCGTGCTGCACGCGATGCTTGGACCCTCCGGGGCACAGCGGACAGCGGGCTCGCCGGGGAAGTGTGACGCGAAGATCGAGCGGTAGAGGTACGCTTCCTTCGTGAGCGGCGTGTTGGTGGGGAAGCGCGCGGCCGCCCTGGCGAGCTGTCCGTCGCCGATCTCGCCCTCGGCCATCTCCTTCAGGCTGTCGATCCAGGAGTAGCCCACCCCGTCGGAGAACTGTTCCTTCTGGCGCCACAGGATCTCGTCCGTCAGGCGCGCGGCGGGGTTCTCCCTGATTTCGTAGGCAACGTCCGCGGAGATGCCCTCCGCTTCCGCCCGCAGCACGACCGACCCCGGCGCGTGCGCCGTGAGGATGCCGAAGCGGTCCACGGTCGCGACGCCCCCGTCGGAGGTGGACCAGCGGATCTCGCCGTCCCGCTCGTCCTCCGCCGTGTCGAGCAGCGTCGCCCGGTGACGCGTCGCCACGCCCACATAGGTCGACCCGCCAAGAGGCGTCACGTCGATCCGGTCCACGGGGGGGAAAGCCACACTCACCATCGCCTCCCCGCGCAGGTTGCGCGCCGTCGCGACGATCGCGGAGATCAGAAACTCACCGCCCTTCACCGCCCTGATCCGGCCCGTCGCCCGGTCGACATCGATGCTCTGCCGCGCGCTCCCGCTACGGCCGTCCGCGAACGACGGGAAGAACAGGACCTGGGCATCGACAGCGTTGCCCTCCGCATCCAGGACGCGCGCCGTCAGCGTCACCTCTTCCCCCACCGCGAGCGACACGGCGCCCGGAACGATCTCGACCGAAACCGCCTCCTGCGCCGCGGCGGGAGCGCCGGTGACCAAGCCGAGAGGAACGAGAAGCGCGAGACGGGTGAGGATCGCCGGGTTGCGGTACATCATCGCTCCACCTTCGCCGTCGGAGTTCTTGCGTCGTGAGCCGTTGCAAGATGTTCGTCAGACAAGCGACACCGCAAACAAGGTGAGCTAGA
Source organism: Gemmatimonadales bacterium (assembly GCA_009838765.1). GTDB lineage: Bacteria > Gemmatimonadota > Gemmatimonadetes > Palauibacterales > Palauibacteraceae > Palauibacter > Palauibacter ramosifaciens. The sequence continues at coordinate 629 of VXQX01000075.1, read as the reverse complement.
CGGCCTGGGCGATCGCTCCCAGTGCACGCTGGCGCTGCTTGGCACGATCATCGAGCACATCTTCCTTCGCCGCCATGATCGCACCACGTACCAAATCACTCCCGGTGACGCCGTCCGTGGCAACGGCGACTCCGCGCAACCGGACGAGAAGCTCCGGCTGAACCCTCAAACGTAGATTCTTCTGGCACCTTCCCGTCGCCAATCGGCTCACGGAGAGCGCAATCAGCCGACGAGCCATATCGGCGTCGGAGGAGGCCAACGTCAAGTAGTATCGAATCACCGCGGAAGCGAACGGCTTGGGCGCTGCGCGATAGTGGTCTGCAACGAGATGAAGCACGTCGTCGAGTTCCCGAGGCATCCGGACGCTCATCACGTTCTCCTTCGTCGCGTCTCGCGCCGCCTTGAGTTTCGGGGTCGACTGGGCGGGCACCGTCAGAACTTCTCCCGTTTCGGCGTCCACGCCGACAAGAACGTTCCTGACCGTCGTGTTCGACTTCTCCAGCTCGACCGTTCGGTACTCATAAACCACTTCAACGCGCCCGCGTTCGGCCGCCAAAGCGTATCCGCGATCTCCTTCCCGCAAGATCTTCATCTCAGTTCCCTGCTCGATGAACGCTTATGAACATCGC
>VXQX01000029.1:17540-27859 GCA_009838765.1 Gemmatimonadales bacterium | reverse complement strand
TTTTATTTTATTTATTAGTTTTGGTTATTATTTTGATAAAAACGGGTTTTTACGTATTATTTGTTTTGTGCGTTGGGTACCGCCACGCCGTATCGGCGCTGGTGTCGGGTGGTGAGATGCCGAACACGGAACCCTCCAGCCGGGCCACCGCCATGCGCGTCCTGGTCAGCTCCGCTGCGAGCGCGTCGATCCGGCCGCCAAGTTCGGTGCGAAGGCTCCCGATCTCGCTCCGAAGTTCGTCCCGAAGCTCGCCGCTCGTTCGGTCGATCTTCTCTTCGAGCTTGCGCGTACGGCCGGCCACCGCAAATCCGACGACGACGATGGTCAACCGTATGGTGACGAGTCCGATGATCACGTCCAGCTCCATCCCTTGACGACTCCCCGCTGAAGGCCTCGCGTCGCCTGCGGCGCACTGGCCGCAGCCTCGGCCGTTGCGTCAGGCGGAGATGCCGTGCTTCACCGCGCGGGTCATCGCGTCCACGAAGCGGTCGAGTTCCTCGAGCGTCGTGTAGGTGGACGGCGAGATCCGGAGCCCCGTGAACTCGGCGTGGTTGATGCCGACGGTGAAGATTCGGTGCTTGTTCCACAGCCAGTTGCGGAGCGCGCTCGTGTCGATGCCCTCGACCTGGACGTTGGCGATCCCGCACGCGAAGCCGGGCTTGAGGCTCGTGTTGAGCCGCACGCGGTCGTGCTCGAGCAGTTGCTCGGCCCAGTAGTTCCGCAGGTGGACGAGCCGCGCCTCCTTGCGCTCGCCGCCGACGAGCTGGTGGAAGGTGAGCGCTTCGCCGATGGCGAGGAAGTTGGCCTCGGGGTGCGTGCCGATCGCCTCGAACTTCCGGATGTCGTCGTCGCGGCTCTCGGGCGCGGCCTGCAGCGGCCAGATCTCGGGGATCTTCTCCTTCCTCACGTAGAGGAGGCCCGTGCCGACCGGGGCGTGCAGCCACTTGTGGAGGCTCACCGCGTAGTTGTCGCAGTTGAGCTCGGAGAGGGTAAAGTCATGGTGTGCCATCGAATGTGCGCCATCGACGATGACAGGGATGTCGTAGCCGCGCGCCATCTCCACGACCTCGCGGACGGGGAGGATCTGCCCGGTGATGTTAATCATGTGGCACATGAGGATGAGCCGCGTGCGGTCGGTGATCTGCTCCTCGAACAGCCGCACGATCTCCGCCGGATCCTCGGCCGGAATCGGGATACTGAACTGCTTCATGACGATCCCCTCGCGGCGCTCGCGCTGCTGGAACGTCGTGATCATGCGACCGTAGTCCTGGGTCGTCGTCACGACTTCGTCGCCGCGCTCGAGGTCGTAGCCGTTCTGGAGGATCTGGAGACCCTCGGACGCGTTGCGCGTGATCGCGACCTCTTCCGGGTCCACGTCCCACTGCCGGGCGAGGCGGGCGCGGACGCCCTCCCGCTGCGGCTCCAGGATCTGCCACCCGTTGTAGACCGGGAGCTGGTTCGCGAAGTCGAGGTCCCGCTTCATCGCCTCGAGCACGTGGGCGGGCGTGGGGCTCACGCCCCCGTTGTTGAGGTTGACGAGGGAACGGTCGGTGGTGAACGCCTTCTGGATCTCGAGCCAGAACTCTTCGTCCCGTGCGATCTCCGCCGGGGAGCCGGGCGTGCGCGACGCCTCCCGGGCCGCAGCGATGGCGGTGTTCCACCTGAAGGGAACGGCGGTCATGGCTCCGGCGGCAGCGGCGGAGCCCCCGAGGCGGGCGAGGAATCGTCGGCGGGTCGGCATGCGGCCTCCTGGCTGGATCGGTACCGGTCCGGCAGCTGTCAATTAGACCGTTTTCGGTGCCGCGAGCAAGTCCGGTGCCCGACGCGCCCGGCGGCCCGACGCGTCAGTCCGGCGCCGTGATCAGGGCCAGGATCGGGTCGATCGCCTCGTCCGCCAGCGCCTCGAGTTCGGCGGCGGTGCGGTTCTGGATGGGGTGCGGGACCCAGACGATGGCGGGCTCGAACCCGAGCGAGCGCGACTGGCTGCGCGCGGCCTCCTCGAACTCGGTCGTGACGACGAAGCAGCCCGGGATCCCGCGTTCATCGAGGTCTCTGAGGTCGTGCAGACCGCACGACGTGCAGGACCCTCAATCGGCCAGCGCCTGCACCACCACGTCGGCCTCCGTGGCGATCCTCTGCAGCAGCCCGGTCGGCGCCCGCCGCGCGTTGGTCGGCTTGTCCGTGCGGATCGTCGCGATCCCGCGCGCTTCGAGGCGCGTCTTCACGTGGTCGAGGAACTCGTCGCTGCGCTGCTTGCCTATGCCCTGGAGCGCCACCACTCGTCCTTCGAGCGACGGGGGAGCCGCGCGCCGCGGGCGCATCTCCGGGGCGAGTTCCGAGGTGGGGTCGTGCAGGATGGCCGCCGGGGTAGCGGGGCTCGCCGCGGTCGAAACGGTCATGGTTCGATCTCTCTCGTGATGGGGTGTGAGTGCTGCCAGGCGCGGCCGCCGGGCCAGCCGGCCAGGATCGCCGAGTACAGTCCGGCCGCGCCGCCGGCCCGGACAAGGAGCAGTCCCCCGGGCGGGAACTTGGGCACGCGGCGGCGCGCCTCCGAGTCGGGCACGCCCTCCGCGAGGCCCTCCGCGCCGCGCGCCACCTCGCTCAGCGGCCGCGTCGTCGCCTCGAGCAGCGCCTCGGTGATCCGCGCCCGGCCCCAGCCCGCCTCACGGTAGATGGCGTAGTGCTCGGGCGAGAGGAGGAGCACGGCGTGCGCCCACTCGCAGATCTTCGGGTGGCAGACGGCCAGCAGGCACGCGGCCAGGGATGCGGTCAGCTCCTCCGGCGTGCGCGAGCGCTGGTCCATGATCCCCTGCACGCCCTCGCCCTGGAAGAGGGTGACGGCGCTGGCCCCGCGCGGGAGGCCGCGCGAAACCGAGAGCGGCTCCCACTCCTCGTCCGATTCGTCCTCCGCGAAACAGAACGTGTACTTGCTCGGTGCGCCGAAGGTCGCGCGGTCGATCTCTCCCGGGCGGCCGCCGCCGACGTTGCGCACGATCAGGTTGAGGGCGCGTCCGATGGTCGCGTTGGCGCGGTTGCCCTGCCCGAGGACGTTGAGCCCCGCGTTCATCCCGATGCGGCCCGCGACGGGGCCGTTAACGATGATGAGAGGCGCGGTGAAGCACGTGCTGCACAGGATCCCGTGCAGCGTGAAGCCGGGATCGAGCGCGGCATCGAGCGCCGCGAGCAGGACGGGCATGTACTCCGGCTTGCAGCCCGCGAGCACGGCATTGATCGCCACTTTCTCCACCGTACAGTCCGCGTAGTCCGGAGGGACGGCGCCCACGACCTCGCCCGGAGTCCGGTGCGTGCCCGCGAGCATGCGCAGGATCCGCTCCGGGGTCGGCGGGACGACGGGCAGCCCATCCGTCCACCCGCGCTCGAAGCACGCCTCCACGGCGTCCGCATGCGGCTGGAGCGCTACCCGCCGCGCTTCGATGCCGGTCTTCCCGAAGCGCGCCCGCAGGCGCTCCGCCGCGCCGGGTTCGACGGACCGGGAACCGCAGCCCGGCTGGAACTCGGGCAGCTCCGCGCCCAGATCGGGCATCGACGTCAGCTCGCGCCAATCCGCTCGGTTCCAGCCCACCGCGCGACCCGCCTCCTTCCCGCCCTCGAAGCACAGCAGCGTGGGGACCGTCTCGATCCCGAGGCGGAAGGAGTGTTCAAGTTCGGTATCGTCGACGACGCCCTGGACGGCGGCGGGGAAGCCCGGGTCGTCCTGGCTCAAGACGGCCAGACCGCCGGGGCCGCCGGCGAGCCGCTCGAGGACGGGTTCGATCAGCCGGCACGTCGGACAGTCGCGCTTCACGACGACCGCGAGCCCCTCCTGCGGGAGCAGAATGCGTTCCATGTCCGAACCGTAACGCGCCGGTCGCCTTCATCCAAATCCAGGCAGACAGCCGGGCAGAGACTCCCGCCGTCCCGCCCGGGACCTGCTCGCGACCCTCCGGAATCGGGGACGCGCGTGCGGGCGAATCCTGGCTGGGCGCAACGGTTCGACTGTCGGTGGAGGCGGAGGTCAGTGCAGGTCGAGCCAGCTACAGCCGCTTGTGTCGATCCGGTAGACCCGGACCCAGGTCATCAGGTCGCCCTCTGCCTCATTGAGGCGTCGGTCGAGGAGGAAGAGTGTGTCTCGCGCCACAGTGTGAACGGGGCGCATTTCGTTCGAGTAGGGCACGGGAGCATCGACGCAAGCGGTAGTCCGGTCGGGGGCGATGATGCTCAGGTATACTTCCGATGTGATGTTCCCCAAAGGCAACTCCCCTTCCAGTGAAGAGTCGTGGTGCAGGACGACTGTGCTGCCATCTGACAGGCGGTAGAGTCCGTGCATCGAAGAAGCCGCCTCGAACATCTCCGTCATCGAACCAAAGGATTGCAGGTCATCGAATAGTTCCTGGACGTCGGGCGGAACGCCTCGGCGAGTGGTGTTGGGAAGAAGGAGAGTGTCCAGAAGCACGCCATCCATCGTGGAGAGGTAGATCTCGTTCAGCCCGCTCATTCCGGACAGCAACGTGTCGGACCAGGCCACGACACTGCCGAACGACTGAAACGCCGCGAACCTGCCGAGGCCTGCGATCGACCTCTCGTAGGGCTCTGGCAGGGGGACAACGTAGTCCATCGTCGCTTCGGGATAGCGCCAGGCCGCCGCGATCGTCCGGTTCGGCAGGTCCCGGGTCGGAAACACCACCCCACCATCCACCATCGATACTCCCCCCGTCCCGATTCGGCCGGTGTACGATTGCTCCCCCACGGAGTTGCCGTCGTGTTTGGAGAAGAGCTGTAGCAGGTTACGGCCGCCTCCGGCACCGACCACGATTGAATCGCCCAGAATGAAGGCGGTCGAGATGGCGCGAAACTCTCCCGGACCGTCCCCGGGACGCCCGTAGAACTGCCGCAGGTTGCCGTCCCGTGCGTACCTGAGGATCCGGTTCTCGAAGAAGTCCGAGATGAAGAAGGAGCCGTCGGCCGTGTCCACCACTAAACTGAAGGGATTACCAAGATAGAACCGATCATTCTCGTCGAGGAGAACGCTATCGACGATGGCGACTGCGGGTCCGGCCGGGACACGGTCGCCCGCGACACCCGGCTCGCTTCCGCATCCGACGGCGACAAGTGCCGCGGGGGCGGCGTAGCGGCTGCGCGTCCGTGGGTCGTTCTTCGGTGACCGACGAAGGGAAACACCCCTCCCGGGTTCGGGGTCGGTTTGGGCTTGGCGAGTCGGGGAGCCGAGGCCGAAGATGGCGCAGGCGGCCAGTCGTGGAATGCTCAGAGTGGGGCCTCGTTGGCGATGAGGTCGCGCATGACCGACTTGGGCCGATGCAGATCGTGTCGGCCGGAACGCGAGAGACGCTCCCAATCCTAGAGGAAAGCTCGGGTAAAGTCCACGCGGCGCGGTGGCCGCGCCCGCTTACCGGCTGCCGGCCTCTTCAAGCCCATCCGAGCCCCCTGTATCGCGCCCGCCGCACCGGGCGGGCGTTGACCGGGTGGGGGACTGAACGGAGATTTGTGCAGGCGTGTTGTGAAGGGATGTGCAGGGGTTTGTTGCACCGTGCTGGACTCGCGATGGACCCGTGATGGACCCTCTGGGAAGGATGTATCTCTCATGAACCGCACCGCACTCGCGCGCCGGCTGGCGGGCGGGGTGGTCCCGGGGCTGCTCCTCGCGTCGCTGTCGGGCCTCGCGGCCCCGGCTCCCGCCGACGCGCAGTACATGCCGAGCCAGACCCCGGCGCCTCCCCCGTTCTTCGCCCTCCGGAACGCGCGCATCGTGACCGGCACGGGCGCCGTCATCGAGAACGGCACCGTCCTCATCGCCAACGGCCTCATCGAGGCGGTCGGAGCCGACGTCGAGGTCCCGGGCGACGCCTGGGCGATCGATGTCTCGGGCCTGACCGTCTACCCCGGCTTGTTCGACGGGCTGTCGCGGATCGGGATGGCCGCGCAGGCAGGCAGCCCGGGGGGCGGCGGGGGAGGCAACCCCTTCGCCGTGCTTGCCGAGCAGGCGAACCGGCCTCGCACCGTGGGCCCCGAGGACCGTCCGGCGACAAACTCCTGGGTGAACGCGGCCGACATGCTGGACCCGGACTCCGACGAGATCGAGGCGTGGCGCAGCGGCGGGTTTACGAACGCGCTCGTGGCTCCCGATGACGGGATCGTGACGGGGCAGGGCGTCGTGGTGAACCTCGCGGGCGACGAGCAGGAGATGGTCGTGAAGGCGCCCGCCGCCCTCCGCGTGACGATGAGCGGAGCCGGCGGATTCCGGAGCTTCCCGGGCTCGCTCATGGGCGTCATCGCGTACATCCGACAGCTGTACCTGGATGCCGATCACAGCCGGCAGTACGAGGCGCGCTACACGGCCAACCCGAGTGGCCAGCCGCGGCCCACCTACGACCGGGCGCTCGGTCCGATCCAGGACGCGATCGGCGGCGGGTGGCCCACGGTGATGCCGGCGAACGAGGTGCGGCAGATCCGGCGCGCGATCAAGCTTGGGCGCGATACGGGCGCGAGGCCGGTGCTCCAGGGCGCCCACGAGGCGTACGGACTCGCCGACGAGATCGCCGCCGCGGGCGTCCAGGTGCTCGTGAACGTGGACTGGCCCGAGCGGAACCGCGATGCGGATCCGGAAGCCGACGAATCGCTCTCGTCGCTCAAGCGCCGCGCCTACGCACCGACGACGCCCGCCCGGCTCGAGGCGGCCGGCGTCGAATGGGCCTTCTACAGCGGCTCGGCCGGGAGCCCCCGCGCCATGATGGACAAGGTGCGGACCGCGATCGAGAACGGGCTCTCCGAGGAGGCGGCGCTGGAGGCGCTCACCGCCGCGCCCGCCCGCATCTACGGCGTGGACGCGATGCTCGGCTCCGTCGAGGCGGGGAAGATCGCGAACCTCGTCGTGACCGACGGCCCGCTGTTCGACGAGGACACCGACATCCGGATGGTGTTCGTCGACGGCCACAGGTTCGAGGAGGAAGCGCCCGAGCCGCGGCCGACGGAGCCCCCGGCGGTCGACATGAACGGCACCTGGCTCCTCTCCCTGAACAACGATTCCCAGGAGGCGACGGCCGAACTCGAAGTGTCCGAGGACGGCACGATTGCCGGCGTCATCCAGGGCGAGCGGGGCGAGCAGCGGATCACCGACGGCTGGGTGAGCGGCAACGAGTTCAGCATCACGGTCTCCGCCACGATGGGGCCGGGCATGGACGTGGAGATCGTCTACACCGGCACCGTCGAGGGCGATTCGATCGAGGGGAACGCTTCCTTCGGGGGCATGCGCAACATGGACTTCACGGGCACGAGGCCCGGAGGAGGGGTCCGATGAGACAGCCGACGAGATGTCCGATGACATGGGCTGCCGGGAGAGTCGGTGCCGGGCGTCCTGCGCTCGGTCTGGGGTTCGCTCTGGCGCTCGGTCTCGCGTTCGGGGTCCCGGGCGCGGCGGCCGCGCAGGAGCAGCCGATCCTCATCACGGGCGCGACGATCCTCACCGCGGCGGAGGCCGGGCGGATCGAGGACGGCGCCATCCTGTTCGAGAACGGGCGCATCGTCGCCGTCGGTCCGGCCTCGGAGGTGGAATCACCCTCCGGTGCGACGGTCATCGACGGAACAGGCAAGTTCGTCACGCCCGGGATCGTCGACGCCCACTCCCACATCGCGGCCGACGCGATCAACGAGGGGGCGGTCTCCGTCTCCTCCATGGTTTCGATCCACGACGTGATTGACCCGACGGACATCGCGATCTACCGCGAGGCGGCGGGCGGCACGACGACGTCGCACGTCATGCACGGGAGCGCGAACCCGATCGGCGGCAACAACGCCGTCATCAAGCACCGCTGGGGTGCGGACGCGCAGGGTCTCCTCCTCCAGGGCGCCCCGCCCACGATCAAGTTCGCGCTCGGCGAGAACCCGAAGCGGGCCGGGAGCCCCTCGCTTCCCGGCCAGGAGGCGCGCTATCCCGCCTCCCGCATGGGCGTGATGGATGTGGTCCGACAGGCCTTCATCGAGGCCAGCGAGTACAAGGCCGAGTGGGACACCTACCGGGCGCGCGTGGCCGACGGCGACCGCGATGCGATCCCTCCGCGCCGCAACCTGACCATGGACCCGCTCGTCGAGGTGCTCGAAGGCACGCGCTACGTGCACGCGCACAGCTACCGCGCCGACGAGATCCTGCAGCTCATGCGGGTGGCCGAGGAGTTCGGCTTCCGCATCCACGTGTTCCAGCACGTCCTGGAAGGCTACCGCGTGGCCGACGAGATGGCGGAGCACGGGGCCCACGCTTCCACCTTCTCCGACTGGTGGGCGTACAAGATGGAGGCCTACGAGGCGATTCCGCACAACGCGGCGATCATGACGCAGCGCGGGGTCAACGTCTCCATCAACTCCGACAGCGGAGAAGAGGGACGGCACCTCAACCAGGAAGCCGCCAAGACGATGAAGTGGGGCGGCCTGAGCGAAGCCGAGGCCCTCGCCACCGTCACGATCAACCCGGCGTTCCAGCTCATGATCGACGACCGCGTGGGTTCGCTGGAGGCGGGGAAGGACGCGGACATCGTCCTGTGGGAGAACTATCCGCTCTCCTCCTACGCCAGGGTCCGGACGACGTATATCGACGGCGAGGTGGTGTTCGACGTCGACGCGGACATGGCGATGCGGGCCGACATCGAGGCCGAGAAGGCGGAGCTGAGGGAGGTGCTCGGCGAGGCCGACGAGGACGACGATACCCGCGGCGAGCGCGAGCCGGGCCGGCGGCCGGGAGGTGGACGATGATGCCCAGATCCGGGAACGCACTTGGGAACATTACCTACGACAGGATCGACACCATGGTGAAGTCGGTAGTCGCGACGGCGGCAGTCCTCGGGACCATCGGGTTTGCCCTGCCGGCTGAGGCCGACGCGCAGGAGGGCGGCACGTTCGCGGTGCAGGGGGCCACGATTCACACGGTGGCCGACGGCGTGATCGAGGGCGGGACGATCGTGATCCGGGACGGCCGCATCATCGCGGTCGGAGCGGAGGTCGATATCCCGGCGGACGCCGAGATCATCGACGGGGAAGGGAAGCACGTCTTCCCCGGCATGATCGATTCGTTCAGCTCGCTCGGGCTCACGGAGATCGGGGCCGTCGCGGTGACGAACGACGCGGGCGAGCTGGGGCGCTGGAACCCGCACCTCAACGCGCACACGGCGATCCACCCCGCCAGCGAGCACATTCCCGTCGCGCGCGCGAACGGGATCACGCACTCGATGGTCGCGCCCGGCGGTGGCGGCCGCGGCTTCGGCGGCGGCGGCTCCGGCATCCAGGGCCAGGCCACGCTCGTCCATCTCGATGGCTGGACCGTGGAGGAGATGGAGATCGAGAAGACCGCGGCCATGATCATCGGCTGGCCCACGCTGTCGACGGGGTTCCGCGCCTTCGCCGGCTTCGGCCGCCCGGCAGGGGGCCGTTCCTTCCGGCGGGCGCAGGAGCGCTTCGACGAGGAAGTGGCGGAGATGGATTCGTGGTTCGTCGCCGCGGAGCACTACCGGCAGGCCGTGGCGTCCGGATCGAGCCGCGTGCCCCGCAACATCCAGCTCGAACACCTGTCGCGCGTTCTCGACCGGGGGATGAAGGTCATCGTGCGGGCGAACGGGTGGCGCGAGATTGAGTCGGCGATCGAGTTCGCGGAGAAGTGGAACCTGGACCTCGTCATCGCGGGCGGAACCGGCGCGCGCGAGATCGCGGGCACGCTGGCCGAGAAGAACATCCCCGTGATCCTGGGGCCGGTGCAGCGGCTGCCGCAGGGCGAGGACACTGCGTACGACGATCCGAACACGCTGCCCGGCGCGCTGCACGAGGCGGGCGTCGAGATCGCGTTCGCGACCTTCAACTCGTCCGACTCGCGGACGCTCCCCTACGAGGCCGCGAACTCCGTGTCGTGGGGGCTCTCGAAGGAGGCGGCGCTGGAAGCGGTGACGCTGGGGCCCGCGCGCCTGCTGGGCGTGGACGACCGGCTGGGGTCGCTGGAGGTCGGGAAGGTGGGGAACCTGATCGTGACCGACGGGGATCCGCTCGAGATCACGACAGAGATCGAGTGGGTGTTCATCAAGGGCGTGCCGTCCGACCTGGACAACAAGCACCGCAGCCTGTGGGAGAAGTACAACGGCCGCCCGGCGCGGCGGGTCACAACGACGACGACCTGAGGCGACCGGGGGCGTTCAACCGGCGCTGGCTATTCGTCGGACTCAGGACGGCGCCGCTGCCTCTTCGTGAGGGAGCGGCGCCGCTTCTTTTTAAGCCCGTGTTTACCGGGGGTGCGGGGGGGGTTTTGGGGGGGGGGGGGGCGCGGCGGGGGC
>VXQX01000029.1:0-17530 GCA_009838765.1 Gemmatimonadales bacterium | reverse complement strand
GCGGCGGTGGCCCCCCGCCGGGGTGTCGTTCCGCGGCTCCCCCCCGCGGCGCGCGCCGCGTCGGGGCGGCGCCCGCGCCCCCGCTTCTTTTCCAGCCGTTGTTCCCGGGAGGTCCGGGTGGGTTTCGTCGGGCGGCGGGGCCGCGGCGTGCGCTCCCGCTCGCGGAGGGCGGCGCGGAGCCGGTCCAGGGCGCGGGCGCGGTTGCGGTGCTGGCTGCGGGACTCGCGCGCGGTCACGACGATGCCGGTGGGCCGGTGCGTGAGCCGCACGGCCGATTCCGTCTTGTTCTGGTGCTGGCCGCCCGGGCCGCCGGCCCGGAAGGTCTCGACGGTGCACTCGGCGAGCAGTTCTTCGTCGCTGCGTGAGTTCGCGGCGCTCACGGCTTCCTCCCGTCGGATCGCCGGCCGGTTCTCGTCGGTCCGGGGCGCCGACACGAAAACCTTTCGATCAGCGTAACTTGTCCACATGAACGAGTCGACGCACAACTTCGGGACGCCGGCGGATCCCGCGCAGACGGCGGAGGCGGCGCAGACGGCGGATCCTGCGCAGGCGGCGCAGGCGGCGGAGGGGGCGGGCTCGGAGGACCCGGCGGCAGGCAGCATTGCGGACGGCGCGCGCCGTGCGCTCGATCCGAAGGTGATCCCGCTGCAGCGCACGATCGGCGCCATCGTCACGGCGTGCGTCTCGCTCCCGCTCGCCGTCGCGGTCGGCCTGCTGTGGGCCGCGGCCGGGCCGCCACCCGGCGTCGTGGCGGGGCTCGTGAGCGTCTGGGCCGTTGTCACGGGCGGGCTCGGCTGGTGGCTGTACCGGTGGCCCGTCCTTCACCACCGCCACGCGTCCTACGCCGTGCACCCGGACGGGATCGAGATCCGCAAGGGCGTGATCTGGCGGCAGGCGATCAGCGTGGCGCGCTCCCGCGTCCAGCACACCGACGTGTCGCAGGGGCCGCTCGAGCGGAAGTACGGCCTCGGGACGCTGGGCGTCTACACTGCGGGCACGGACCACGCCAAGGTCTCCCTCGATGGCCTGGAGCACGAAACGGCGCTCCGCATCCGGGATCATCTCCTGCCGCCGGCGGGGGACGATGCCGTCTGACGATGCCGGCTGAGGCGACGGCGCGCTCGCGGGCCATCGAGCACCGCCTCCATCCGCTCTCCATCGGCTTCTCGCTCGGAAGCCAGCTCCGGCGGGCGATCCTCCCCCTGATCATCGGGGGCGCGTCGGCCAACTTCCTGGGCGTCGTGGAGATGCGTTTCGTCCTCCTGGTCGGGCTCGTCCCCCTCGTGGTGGGTTCCGTCGTCCGCTACCTGACGTTCCGCTACCGGTACGAGGAGGCGGAACTCGTGATCCGGAGCGGACTCCTGTTTCGGCGCGAGCGGCACGTCCCCTACGCCCGGATCCAGAACCTCGACGCCGTGCAGGGCGTGTTCCACCGCGTGCTGGGGGTGGTGGAGGTCAAGCTCCAGACGGGCGGGGGACAGGAGCCCGAGGCGACGCTGACGGCCCTCCCGGTGCCGGCCCTGGTGGGGTTCGGCCCGCGGGTCCGCGAGGGAAAGCGGGAGGCCGCCGGTGAGGCGCCGGTTGCCGCGGAAGTGACGGCCGCTGCGGGGATGACGGCCGCCCAGGGGGTGATGGCCGCCGAGGGGGTGATGGCCGGCGAGGGGGTGATGGCCGGCGAGGGGGCGGCGGCCGGCATGCTCGCCGAGCCGTCGGCGGATGTCGCCCCGGCCGGTTCGTCGGAGGGCCGCACGCTGCTGCACCTTCCGGCGCGCGAACTCCTGCTCCACGGTCTGCTCCAGAACCGCGGCATGGTGCTGATCGCGGCCGCCTTCGGCCTCGCGTGGGAGACGGGACTCTTCGAGCGCGCCTCCGACTGGATCGCCGGAGAGCAGTCCTGGATCGGGCCCGCGGTCGAGGGCGCGGCCGCAGACGTGGTGGCGGCCGGCATTCTCGTGACCGTGGTCGCCCTCGCGGCGCTGGCCGTCGCCTTCGTGATCTTCGCCCGGCTGCTCTCGATCGTCTGGACGCTCGTGCGCCTGCACGACTACCGGGTCGTGCGCTCCGAGGAGGGGCTGCGCGCTACGTTCGGCATGCTGACGCAGGTCGCCGCCACGATCCCGCTACGGCGCGTCCAGACGGTGACGATCCACGAGGGGCCGCTGCAGCGCTGGGCGGGCCGGGTCGCGGTCGGCGTCCAGACCGCCGGAGGAAGCCAGGCCGGGCAGCCGGGGAACGCGGATCCGCACCGGCACCGACTCGCGCCCATCCTCCGGCGGGAACGCCTGCGCGACTTCCTCCGGGAGGTGGTCCCCGAGCTGGACGCTCCCGAAGTCGGCTGGGAGCCCGTATCTCCGCTCGCATTCCGGCGCGTCGTGAGGGGGACCTGTTTCGTCGCCACGCTGGCCGCGGTTCCGCTCTACTTCGGCCTCGGCGCCTGGGGCGTGGCCTTCCACGCCGCCTTTCTGGCCTGGGCCGTGTTCTACGCGCGGCGCTACGTCGCCTGCCTCGGGTGGGCGCTCAAGGACGACATGGTCTGGTTCCGGAGCGGCTGGCTGTGGCGCCGCACGACGATCGCCCGCTACACCCGCATCCAGGTCGTGGCGCTGCGCGCGTCGCCGATCGACCGCTGGCGCGGCATGGCCAGCCTCCGGGTGGACACGGCGGGCGCGGGGGCCGCCGCCCACAAGGTGGACATCCCCTACCTGCCCCTGGATACGGCCCGGAAACTGCGAACCCTCCTCGCCGCGGAGGCCGCCCGAACCGCCTTCCGCTGGTAGCTTCGCGCCTCACTCGCCGATTACGTAGCCATCGAGCCGCGAGCCGGGCGGCGATGGCCTAGGGCTTCTGGCCTCCCGCCGTCCGTCGCCATCGATCTAACGATGTGGCGTCAGGAGGCGGCGGATTCCGTTGGATTCCGCGCGGTGTCTCATCATCGCGCCCGGCAACCTAGTGGAGCAGTGGCAGGAGGAACTCCACGACAAGTTCGCTACAAGACTCTCGTCGCCTAACCGGGCGCGTCGATGCTCCTCGGTGCCTGCCTCCTGGCAGAGACGGAGCACGGAGCAATCACGCGGCCGCCAACGCGACCGCGAGGCGCCCATTCTCGACCCTGGCACACCTTAGAGGAGCGTCTCCCAACGTTGTCCGCACGTTCTCGACCGCGTACGGTGGGACACCCGAATCATGGTGAACTTGCGGTGAGGGAGAGACACGCGTGAGCGGCACGAAAGCCGTGGGCGAACCCCCGCGGTGGCGGTACAGATACCGCAACTTCACGGGCGCGTTCACCCTGTTTCGCGAGGCGGCGAGCAGGGACCCGGCGTCGTTGAGCGACCTGGAGCGCGAGGGATTGATCCAGCGCTTCGAGTACACGTTCGAGCTGGCGTGGAAGACGCTCAAGGATCGGCTCGAACACGACGGAGTCCAGGTGGCGACCGTCACGCCGCGCAACGTGATTCGCGAAGCGTTCGCCGCCGGGATGATCGCCGACGGCCAGGGCTGGCTCGATATGCTGACGGACCGCAACGCGATGGCGCAGAAGTATGATCGCGCCGTCTTCGAGGCGGTCGCGGCCAGCATTCACGGGCCGTATCTGCATCTCCTCGAGACGCTGTGGACCCGGCTGGCCGAGGATCAGACGGAATCGTGACGGCTCCGCGGCCGGCCTCGCCTCGCGCCGTCCTCGACGACGGCCTCCTGGGAAAGCTGACGCGGGTCTTCGCGACCTATCCCGACCTCGAGTCGGTCACGCTCTTCGGCTCACGCGCCACGGGATCGGCCACCCCCCGGTCGGACATCGACCTCGCCACGAGGGGCATCCGCGACCGCCTCACCCTGGGTCGGCTCGCTCTCGACCTTGAGGACCTCGACGTACCGCAGAAGATCGACGCGAAGGCCCTCGAGAACATCAGCTACGCGCCCCTGGTCCGGCACATCGAGTCGGTGGGCGTCGTGATCTACGAACGTCCCACCCCCTGAACCGAATCCGCCCGCACTCCCGCCGCCGCAGCGGCCCGGTCAGGGGCTGCTGGTCGTCTCTTCCCTAAGCGCCTCCACGCGCCACGAGAACTCTTCGTCGAGCTTCAGCGCGGTGCCGATCTTCACGAACTGGATGTAGCCTTCCCGGTCGACGAACCAGGTCGTGGGCCAGGCGCTCACGCCGGCGCGCGTCACGTAGTCGTCGTCCACGAGCACCGTGAAGTCGAAGTCGTTCTCCGCCAGGTAGTCCTCGATCACGTCGTTCGTGCGGTCGTTGCTGATCGACAGCACCGCCACCTCGGCGTCGTCGCGGTAGCGTTCGTCGAACTTCTGGTATTCCGGCATCTCGACGATGCACGGCCCGCACCACGTCCCCCAGAAGTGGAGCACAGCGATCTTTCCCTCGAGGTCGGTCGAGTCGATCAGCTCGCCGTCCAGCCGCGCGAGCGTGAATGGCTCATACGTCCCCGCCGCCTCCACCCGCGACTCGAGGATGCGCTCGCGCCGCCGGTTCCGGTCGCGCTCGTCGAGCGTCGCGAGGTACTCCTCAATCCCCTCCCGGCTCCCGTTCCGGCTCTCGTAAAGTGCCTCGAGCGCCGCCTCGTTGGGGTTCTCGCCCCGACTGGCGCCGAAGCCGGCGATGTAGGAATCCTCGGCCTTGTCCAGCCACTCGGTAGCGGCCTCCGTGTCTCCCGCCCCCTCCTCCTCCGCCTCGGCGGCGAGCTGCTCGTAGACCTGCCCCAGGTGGTAGCGGACGTTGCGGCTGCCCTCGGAAATCGCCAGCGCGCGTTCGAGGGTGTGCCGCCCATCCTCCACGCGGCCGGCCTTGAAATGGGCCCATCCGATCACGTCATAGATGCCGGTGAGGTAGCCGCGGAGCAGTTGATCGAACTCGCCTTCCGTGTCGAAGCGGTCTCGCGACTCGTTCAATCGCTCCAGCATGACGGGCATGCCCTCCCGCACGATGTCGATGGCCTCGAGCGCGTAGGGCGTGTGATCGATCATCGAGAGCGGGGCCTGTCCGAACGTGAAGTAGGGATTGAGACGCTCGTACTTCGCCAGTCCCCGGATCGCCTCGGCCAACTCTTCGCCCGGGATGGGGTCCATCTCCTCGAGCGCCGAATAGAGATCGAGATAGACGCCGCCATGGAAGCGGTTGCTGTAGAGCGGGCGCTCGAGATAGCGGTAGGCCGCATCGCGAACCACGGGGAGTTCGGCGCGATACTCCGGCGAATCTGCGCCGTGCGCCTGCCACATCTCCTGTTGCTTCCTACTCGCCCTTCGGGTTTCCTCCAGGTAGACGAGCATCGCGTGATAACCGCCCGGATCGGTCTCGACGATGCGGGCCTCCAGTTCGGCAGCGCGCTCTTCGTCCTCCATCTGCCGGTACATGGAGGCCATGGTCTGGAGGCCTTCCACGGTCTCGGGACTCGCCTCCCGATAGGCCGCCATGCTCGCTTCCACCGCCGCCTGCCGTTCCTCCGCGGGAAGGAGTTCGGACTGCCACAACCCCCGCCAGTGCTGGCTCCGCACGTCCCCCGACCCCGGCGCGAGTTCGAGCGCGGTCTCCATGAGCGTCGTCCACTCGTCCATGCGGCGGGCGTTGTAAGCCTCGTTGGCCAGCCTCGTGTATCCGATGACGTGGTTCGGGAACCGGTCGATGAATTGCTGCAACGTCGCCCGGGTGGTGTCCGCCCACGTCGGATCGTCCAGGGTATAGCGTGCCTGCGACTCGATCAGGGCCTTCATTCGCATGACCTCCGGCCATGCGCGGGTCTCCTCATCGAAGGACTCCAGCAACTCGCGCGCCGCGTCGAAATCGACCGGCGCCAGCGCCCGCAGGTAAAGGAAGGCGAACTCCGGCTGCGGCGAAGTCTCCCACGCCTTCCGCACGGTTTCGACCGCGAGGTTCGATTCACCGTCGAGGAGGTGCGCGTAGGCCTTTGCGTAGGTGCCCCACGCGTTTTCGGGATCTTCGGCGAGAATGGCGTCGGCCTGCTCGCGGACTTCCCTGGCCATCCCCCAGCCCACGAGCTGGTAGGCGTAGAGGCCCCGGAGTTCCGCGTCGTCCGGAGCGCGGGCGACCCACGCCTCTCCGAACAGCTTGCCGGCCTCGAAGGTGCGCAGCCGCGCATGGTCCCGGAGTTCGGCCTTCGCCGCTTCGAGTTCGTCGGCCGTGTAATCGGGCGGAGCGGCGCCGTCCCCGCACGCGCCGAGCAGCGCGCCGGCAACCACGACGAGCGGAAGTACGAACCCGACCTTCGGGCCGGGTCGGCGGAAACGCGTCGACATCGTACACCTCCGGGGCAGGGACAGCCTGAACCTCGCGCGGCCTGACGTCTCAACCTGTACGGACGTCAACATGACGAAAAGGGTTTTCAGCCGTTGAGGTTTCGTTGAGCCGGGCGCGGACATCCGTGGTATGTTGCGAACGATGATCGAGTCGCGCCCCCCCCACCCGGAATCCGTCCTCCGCGATGTGTTCGGTTACGACGAATTCCGGCCCGGACAGGCGCACATCATCGACGCGGTCCTGGCGGGAAGGGACTGCATAGGCGTCATGCCCACCGGGGCCGGGAAGTCGCTCACCTTCCAGATTCCGGCCCGCATCATGCCCGGGACCGTGCTCGTCCTCTCCCCGCTCATCAGCCTGATGAAGGACCAGGTCGACGCCCTCCGCGACGTCGGGTTCCGCGCCACGGCGATCAACTCGTCTCTCGCGGCGGACGAGCGCCGGCGCCGGCTGCGGGGATTCGAGCGGGGGGACTATGAACTCGTCTATCTCGCGCCGGAAGCGCTGGGTCCGCACATGCGGGAGCGCCTGCGTTACGCGCCGCTTTCCCTGATCGTCGTCGATGAGGCGCACTGCATTTCGCAATGGGGACACGACTTCCGCCCTTCCTACCGGGCGCTTCAGGGACTGCGGGACGAGATTCGCGACGGAGGCGCGGGAGGGGACGGAGGCGCGGGAGGGAACGGACTGCCCATCCTCGCGCTCACCGCGACCGCCACGCGCAGGGTCGCCGCCGACATCGTTCGACAGTTGGGAATGAGGAAGCCCGCGGGATACAAGGGTTCCTTCTTTCGCTCGAACCTCCGCGTCGTCTGCCGGAAGAAGGGGGAGGGGAATACGCGGGCCGAGATTCTCGGGCTCATCCGCCGGCACCGGGGCGAGAGCGGGATCGTCTACTGTCTGTCGAGAAAGTCCGTGGAACAGATGGCGGAGTTCCTCCGGCGCGAAGGCGTGGACGCGGTCCCGTACCACGCGGGACTCGACGACGCCGCGCGGGCCGAGCACCAGGACGCCTTCGCCCGCGACGAGGTCGACGTGGTCGTGGCGACGATCGCCTTCGGGATGGGGATCGACAAATCCAACGTCCGGTTCGTCATCCACCGCGACATGCCGTCGGACATCGAGTCGTGGTACCAGGAGATCGGACGCGCAGGGCGCGACGGGCTCCCCAGCGACTGCGTCCTCTTCTACTCGTGGGCGGACGTGAAGGTGCGCGAGCGGTTCCTCGCCGAGATCGACGACCCCACGGTGCGCGAGGCGAAGCGCCGGGCGGCCGTCGACCTCTTCCGCCTCGCGGACCGAGACGTGTGCCGCCACCGCGGGCTGCTCGCCTACTTCGGGGAGGACTTCGATACGTGCGGCGAAGCGTGCGACGTGTGCGCGGGAATCGGCGTCGCCGATCTCGTGGACGTGCTCCCCGTGCTCAAGCGGAAGACGCGCGCGGCCGCCTCCGCGAGCTCCCGGCGGCGCCGCGCGGCGTCCGACATCGACCGGTCGCCGTCGGACCCCACCTTCCAGCGCCTCCGCACGCTGCGGAAGCAGCTGGCGGATGCGCGCGGCGTCCCCGCCTACATCGTGTTCAGCGACCAGGTGCTGTGGGATCTGATCGACCAGCGCCCCGGCTCGCCCGAGGAGATGCTGCGCGTGCCCGGCATCGGCCCCGCCAAGCTCCAGCAGTACGGCGATGTCTTCCTCGACGCGCTGCGCGACAGTTGATGCCGGAGGTCTTCTTCCACGTCGGGGCGGGTCGGGCGGCTTCGCGGTGGCTGCAGGAACGGGTGTTTCCGCACTTTCGAGGTGTGCGCTACGTCCCGCGCACCCGGTTTCGGCAGAGCGCGAAGGTGGTGCGGCGGGGTGGAGACCTTCCCGTCCTCGTGTCCCGACAGCTCGGATACCGCGAGTTGACGCCCGCCGTGGAGTGGTTCGCGCGCCTGGCGCCGGCGGCCCGGCCGATCCTGATCCTGCGCCGTCACGATAAGTGGCTCCGGTCGGTGTATCTCCGGGAGATCAAGGAACTGCGCTACGTCCCGTTCGAGACTTTCATCGACCTTGAGCGCGACGAAGGCGTCCGGCCCCGGTCCTCGGCCCGCTTCCGCGACCGCATCCGGGTGCTCGAGGATCACTTCGAGCATCGGCCCCTCGTCCTCTTCTTCGACCGGCTCGTCGCCGATCCCGGGGGGTTCGTACGCACCATCGCCGACTACGTGGGCGCGTCGTACGACGAGGCCCGGATCTCGTTCCGCCCGTCCAACCGTTCCTATCGGGATCGGCAGTACCGTTTCCTGCGGGAAGTGGGTCGACACTGGCCCGCGAAGCGGCGCGAAGAACCTGCGTCCGCCGCCCTCCGATGGCTCCGCGTGAGGTCTCGCCGTCTCGCCTGGCACGCGGGCGTGGCACTCGGACGGGTCGCGCCGGAGCGGATCCTGCGTCCCGACCCGCTTCTCACCGAAGAGCAGCTCGCGTGCGCCCGGGCCTTCTACGAAGCGGACTGGGAGGCCTGCGTGGACTACGCCCGCCGGCACAACCCGGGACTCGGCGCCGGTGGCTGACCTGAGCCTGGGACCGACCGAACGCCGCGGACGCCGGCGGACTCGCCGCATCCGACCGCGTTCCGCAGATTCCCGCCTCTGCGATTCGTTTGCCGACGACATTCCGGAGGACGCATGCCTCGACTACCCTTCGCCCGCAGCCGCGTCGCCCGCATCAGGCCGGCCGCGCCGGTGCCGGCCGCGTCGCTGCCGGTTGCCTTGCTGCTGGCCGCCGTGCCGCCGGCCGCCTTGCTGCCGGCGCTCGGCCCGGCACCCGCCGCCGCGCAGGAGCGCTTTCCCGACCCGCCTCCGGGTCACGGCCTGTACTCGGATGCGAAGGACGAGTTCCTTCCCGAGCTTCCATCCTGGACCGCGGTGGGGGTGACCGAACTCTACAGTCCCGGCGTGCTGATCGAGGTCAAGGTGATCGCCGCGGTCGATGAAGCGGGCTGACGGCGGGCCTGTGGCTCCGTCTTGTGCGCGCCCGCTCGTACTCGGTCTGGCGCTCGGAGTCGGGGTGGCGTGCTCGGGCGGCGGTGGCGACGAGACCGCCAGCGGCGGCGACGAACGGTCGAAGCCGGCGACGGCGTACGCGGGCGAGGACTGGCCGGCGTACGGCGGCGACCCGGGAGGACTCAAGTACTCCGCTCTCACCGACATCGACCGCTCCAACGTCGCCGAGCTGGAGGCGGCCTGGGTGTGGGAGACGGGGGAGGAGCCGATCCCCGACGCGGCGAGTCCCATCGAGGGCGAGCGCGTGGCGCCGGGGGCGTTCGAGGCGACGCCGATCGTCATCAACGACACGATGTGGGTCTCGACCCCCTACAGCCGGGTCGTCGCGCTGGACGCGGAGACGGGCGAGGAGTTCTGGAGCTACGATCCCGAAGCGTGGGAGTGGGGAAACCTCCACCGCGGCTGCCGCTTCTGTCACCGCGGCATCGCGCAGTGGAGCGACGGAAGCGAGCGCCGGATCTTCCTCAACTCCCGCTGGCGGCTGATCGCGCTCGACGCCGCCACGGGGGAGCCGATCCAGAGCTTCGGGGACGGAGGCGAGGTCGACCTGACGGAAGGGCTCGCCTGGGACGCGAACCGGCTTCACATCTCCAACACGTCTCCCGCCGTCGTGTACGAGGACATCGTCATCGTAGGCAGCGGCGTCCCGGACAACCGGATCTACCGCCGCAACCCGCCCGGCGACGTGCAGGCGTTCGACGCGCGTACGGGCGCGGCGCGCTGGACCTTCCACACCATCCCCAAGGAAGGGGAGTACGGGGTCGAGACGTGGGAGGACGAGTCCTGGTCCTACACGGGGTCGGCAAACGTGTGGGCGCCGTTCTCGCTCGATCCCGAGCGCGGGCTCCTGTACCTGCCCGTCTCCACGCCGAACAACGACTTCTACGGCGGACACCGGCGGGGACAGAACCTGTTCGCGGAATCGCTCGTGTGCCTGGACGCGCGGACGGGCGAGCGGGTATGGCACTTCCAGACGGTTCACCACGGGCTGTGGGACTACGATCTGCCCGCGCCGCCCGGCCTCGTGACGATCGAGGTCGGCGGGCGCGAGATCGACGCGGTCGTGGCGGTGGGGAAGACGGCGTTCACGTACGTGCTGGACCGCGTGACCGGCGAACCGGTGTGGCCGGTCGAGGAGCGCGCGGTGCCGGAGAGCACGGTCCCCGGCGAGGTGCCGTGGCCGACCCAGCCGTTCCCGACGCGGCCCGCGCCGTTCTCGCGGCAGGGGATCGCGGAGGACGACCTCATCGACTTCACGCCGGCGCTGCGCGCGGAGGCGCTGGAGGTGTTCCGCCGTCACCGGACCGGCCCGATCTTCACGCCGCCATCCGTCGAGGGGACGATCATGATGCCCGGCCTCATCGGCGGAGCAGGGTGGGGCGGCGCGGCGATCGATCCCGAGAGCGGCCACATGTTCGTGAAGGCGTATGACGATCCCTTCCTCGCGCGCGTCGCCAGGGCGGAGCCGGGGGAGGGGGACGCGGATTATCTCCCGAACTTTGCGAGCACCCTCTCGGTGGCCGGCGGCCTTCCGATCCTCAAGCCGCCGTACGGCACGATCACGGCGATCGACCTCAACACGGGCGACCACCTGTGGCAGCGCCCGTTCGGGGACGACTCGGCGATCCGCGACCACCCGACGCTCGCGGGCCTCGACCTCCCGCCCATGGGAGGCACGCCGCAGAGCCACGGCACGACATCGGGACCGCTGGCGACGGCGGGCGGGATCGTGTTCCTGGCGGGTGGCACGCCGTGGCTCGAAGCCATGGATGTCCGCGATGGAAGCACCCTGTGGCGCGGGGATCTGGGCGAAGGGCTGGGGCGCGGCAACCCGATGACGTACCGCACCCGGTCCGGGCGCCAGTTCGTCGTCGTCGCCACCTCCGCCGACGGACAGGTCGATTCGAAGCTGCAGGCGTTCGCCCTCCCGGCCCGATGATGGAGGCCGTGGACGGGACGGGTCTCGATCTGAAAGGGCAGACCGCCGTCGTCACCGGCGCCAACTCGGGCGTCGGGAAGTCCGCCGCCGAGCTCCTGGCGCGCGCGGGTGCCGACGTGACCATGGTGTGCCGCAGCCGCGAGCGGGGGGAGCCGGCGGTTGCCGCCGTGCGGCAGGCGGGATCCTCGGCAGGCGCGGCTGTCCGCCTCGAGCTCGCCGACCTCTCGCTCCAGGCCGACGTCCGCGCCCTCGCCGACCGCCTTGCCGCCCGCCTCCCGGCGATCGACCTCCTCGTGAACAACGCCGGCGTCTGGCTCCATCGGCGCGAGATCACGTCCGAGGGCTTCGAGGTGACGTTCGCGACGAATCACCTCGGCCATTTCCTCCTCACCCATCGGCTCCTCGAACAGCTCGTGGCCGGACGCGGCCGGATCGTCAACGTGAGCTCCGAGGCCCACCGCAACGGGGATCTGCGTCGCGCAGTCCTCGAAACCATAGTCCGCGGCGACGCGTGGAAGGGAGGGTTCCAGGCCTACGGCGATACGAAGCTGGCCAACGCCCTCTTCACCTTCGAGTCGGTGCGGCGCTGGGGCGCCCGCGGGATCACGGCGAACGCCGTCCACCCCGGCGTCCTCCGTACGCAGATCTGGCGGAAGAACCGGAGCGCGCTGGGTCTGCTCCTGAACGCGGCCAAGGGACTGATGGCGAAGCCCGAGGTCGGCGGCCGCGCGGTGATGCGGCTCGTCGAGGACCCTGCCCGCGACGAGGTGACGGGACGGTACTTCAAGGTGGAGACCGAAGTCGTTGCGACGGCCCAGGCCTACGACGAGGATCTCGCCCGGGAGCTCTGGGACCGGAGCCTCGAATGGACCGGCGTGGCCCGGGCACGCGGCCCCCGCTAGCGCCAGCCGTTCCGAGTCTTGCCATCCCCCCCGTGTACGCGGTATCGTCATCTGACCTACCGGATTGAGAATGATTCTCATTATCATTATTGCCAAGGTCGAGCCGATGCCTAACAGACTGCGGGCGTCCTTCGGCGCCCTGGGATTGATCTGGATGTTGAGCGGGTGTGCCTCCGCAGGGGGAGCGCAGCCCGCTGTCGAACTGACCTCCCGCCCGGAGCGCACGGAAGCCGCGCCCGACTCGGAGCCCCGTCCCGGGATACTCGTCATGGCGCACGGGGGCGGGGCGGAGTGGAACGGACGGGTCGAGGACGCCGTGCGGCCGCTGCGCGACCGGATCCCCGTGTCCCTGGCGTTGGGGATGGCCAACCCCGAGACCATGCAGGCCGCCCTCGACGCGCTCGCGGACGAGGGGGTGAACACAGTGGCCGTCGTGCGGCTGTTCGTGTCCGGGGCGTCGTTCCTGCACTCGACGGAATACCTGCTCGGCCTCCGTCCCGACCCGCCCGAGCGCGCCATGGTGGGGCATCGAATGGTGAGTGGGACGGAGCTCGATCCGCTCGCGACCGGCAGCCGGATCCTGCTGGAGATGGAGGGGCTGGGAGGATCCGGCGAGGCGGCTCGCATCCTGGTCGACAGGGCCGCGACCGCCGGTGTGACTCCGGCCGAGAGCGGCGTGCTGCTGCTCGCGCACGGCATGGGGGATGAAGGCGAGGACCGACGGGTGATCCGCTCCATGGAGGACGCGGCTCTGGCCCTGCGGGACGGCGGCTACGCGGAAGTTCACGTCGGCACGCTGAGGGAGGACTGGGCTAGCGCGAGGGAGGAGGCGGAGGAGCGCATGAAGGCGCTGGTCGCCGGAATGGGAGAGCGTCACCGGCACGTCCTCGTCATCCCGTACCGTGTATCGGGCTTCGGTCCCTACGCCGACGTGCTGGAAGGCCTCGAATACGTCGCCACCGAAGGCTTCCTGCCCCATCCACTCATCACCGACTGGATCGCGGCGAAGGCGGCGGCGCGCTTCTGCGCCACCGGTCTCGTCTCGGCGCTCGGACCCTGTACCCCTGCCGCGGGAGGGCGCGCGCCCTCACCCGTCCGCGCGCGGCCAGGCAACCCTGAACCTGCACCGCGCCAACTCTCGACACGGAGATGAGTCGCATGCACAGAAAGCTGTCCGTCTCGCCGCGGATTCCGCTCCGCGCGCTGACGATTCCATTCATGCTCGCGGCCGTTGCGGCATGCGAGTCGGAAGTCGCCGCCCCCGCCGAGGAGACGTTCGAAGAAGGCGTGATCTCGATGGACGCCTCCTCGCCCATCTCCTTCGCCTATGTGAGTCTGACGGATGGCGCGGTGCTCCGGAGCCCCGCGGACCCCGGTAGTTCCACATCGTGGGACATGGCCTTCCGCAGGTTCTCCGTCCGCTTGAACGGCGGCGTTGCGGGCCCCGGATCCGTGTCGGCGGTCAACCTGGGGAACAACGCGGGCTTGACGGCGGACCAGGTCGCGGCGCTGACGCCGCAGGATGGGGAAGCGGCGTTCACGGCCGTCACCGCCGCCGACATTCCGACGGTCGGATTCGTCGAAGATGCCCTGGCGCCGGAAACGGGCCCATCATGGTTCCGCTTCGACCGCCAGTCGGGCTCGATCGTGGCGAACCCCGGCGCGGCCTGGAAGCTGCGCGAGGGTTCGGGGCGCGGGTACGGCGTGATTCGCATGGTGGACATCGCCATGCAGGGCGAGCGGCCCGTGGGCGCGACCATCCAGTTCCGCCGCCACGATCCGGGCGGCAGCCTCGGCGCGCCGGAAACGCTCGCGCTGGATCTCACCCGCGGCCCGGTGTACGTGAGCCTGTCGAATGGGATCGTGCGCGACCCCGCCGGTTGCGACTGGGATGTCGCGACGTCGCCCGAGTTCACGATACTGGTGAACGAAAGTTGCGGTGCGGGGACCTTCCCGCTCGAGGCGACGGACGACTTCACGGCGCTGGCCCGGGCCGACGACGCGCCGGACTACGCCGGCTTCCTCTCGACGATCGCCGGCGCGTTTCCGGCCACGGTGGGAGACCCGCGAGGCACATTCTGGTACAGCATCCGGCAGAATAATCGAATGTGGCCGACCTACAACGTCTTCCTCGTCAAGGTGGCCGAGGAGGTCTACAAGGTGCAGGTCTTCGACTACTACAACGCGACCGGCGATTCGGGCTTCCCGTCCGTGAGGTTCCAGCGGCTCCGGTGAGCGCCCGCGGCGCCCGGTTGGCGCTCTGCGTCGCCATCGGACTTGCCGGGATCCTCCGGCCGGGCGCGGCGCGGGCCCAGTTGGAGGGACGCGTCTACGATCTGGAATCGGGCGCGGGGATCCCCGCTGCCGAAGTGGCGTGGATTCCGGCGCCCGCCGCCGGCGCCGTCCCGGATTCCGCTGCCCGTCGGGGCTCGGTGCGCACGGACGCCAGCGGTTCCTTCATTCCCGGGCCGCGCTGGGGTTCGGGAGGCGCAATTACGGTCTCGGCGTCCGGATACCGCTCGCGCACCATCGTCCGGGCGGACGCGGCGGCGGAGGGATGGCGGATCGGGCTCGCGCGCGACCCGCTCGCGCTCGACGAGATCGTGGTCACGGCGAGTTCGCTTCCGCGGCTCCGCTCGCAGGTCGCCGTGCCGATGGAAACGGTGGAAGCCGAGGAGATCGACGCGGCCGGCGTCGCTTCGGCGGACCGGCTGCTCGCGGAGCTTCCCGGCGTCCAGGTGGCGGCCGCCACCCCGGTCGGCTCGAATCTCATGATCCGGGGAGTCGGCGGCGCCCGCGTCCTCGTGCTGCTCGATGGCCAGCCGACCGCGGGCGCGCTGCTCGAGAACCGCGACCTGAGCCGCATGTCGCTGACGGGTGTGGAGCGGGTGGAGATCGTGAAGGGGCCCCTCTCGTCGCTGTACGGTTCCGATGCGCTGGGCGGCGTCGTGAACGTCATCACGCAGCTTCCCGCCTCGGGGTTCCGGGTCGACGCGCGCGCCCTGTCCGGCGGCGCCGGGCGTCGCGAGGCGGAAGCAACGGCAAGCGGCGGGGGTCGTCTCCGGTATCGAATCACGGGGGGCTGGCGCCAGGAAGACCGGATCCCGGGGCTCGCCGATGGGGGGCCGAGCGCGTTCGCCCGCGTCTGGGACTTCCGGTCCCGCTTTCAGTTCAAGGCATCGGACGCCTGGGACCTCCTCGCCACCGCCACCTACCTCCGCGAGCGGCAGCGCTGGCCGGTGGGGGGCGCGTTCTCCGGGTTCAACGACAACGCGGGATTCTCGGGGTCGGTGGAGGCGCGACGACCGCTGGGTGCCGGAACGTGGAGCGGAAGTCTCTTTCTCCAGGAATACGAGCACCTGTTCCGCAGCGCCCGTGGAGACGCCCCCATCGCCGATGGGGGTGACGACACCCAGTGGGAACGCCTGGCGAAGGGTGCCGCGGGGTATTCTGCCGTCCTGGGCGGACACTCCGTCGATGTCGGCCTCGAGGTCGCGAGCCGTGCGATCCGGTCGCCCGACAAGCTGGTCGAGGACCGCGCCGCCGACCGGCAGCTCGCCCTCTTCGCGCAGGACGCCTGGCGTCTCGGAGGCACGGTCTTGAGCGGCGGCGCCCGCCTCACCTGGAACGATCGCTGGGGCTCGAACGTCTCGCCGACCGTGGGCGTGACGCGGCGCGCCGGAGCGCACGTGCATCTGCGCGCGGCGGTGGCCCGCGGCTTCCGGGCCCCCTCCTTCAAGGAGCTGGCCTGGAACTTCGTCAACGTGGGGGGCGGCTACGTCCTCCAGGGGTTCCCGGATCTGGATCCGGAGCGCTCGTGGAACGTCTCCGGCGGGGTGGAATGGCAACCGGCGTCGACGGTTCGGATCGAGGTCGAGGCCTTCACGAACCGGATTCGGAACCTCATCGAGCCGGGGTTCGTCGGGAACACCGAGAGCGGTCTCCTCATCTTCTCTCCGCGGAACGTGGCGGACGCGATCACGCGCGGGTTCGAGTTCAGCCTCCGCGCCGTGCTGGATCGGGTGGAATTCGCCGCCGGCTATGCGTATCTCGATGCGTACGCGGTGGATTCCGGCCTCCCGCTGGACCGGCGCGCCGCACACTCCGCGCGCGCCCGGGCCGGGTGGACCGCCGAGGCACTCGCCGGGTTCCGGCTGGATGCCACGGCACATCTCACGGGCGCCGCGCCGATCATCGGAACCGGCCCCGACGGAAACGACGCGCGGATCGGCACGCAGGAGCGGTTCGTGGCCGTCGACCTGCAGACCTCCGTCGATCTCGGCCGAAGCCTCAGGCTGGTGGCCGGCGTCGACAACCTGTTCGACGTGCGTCCGGCGGGTTGGCAGGGGGCGATAGAACGGAAGCTGCGGTTGGGGCTGGCCGTTGAGGACCTGTTCGCGCGCTGAGACGAGCGCTCAGCCGCAGTAGTCCGCCGCCGCCCCGGCGAGGATCTCGGCCAGTCTGACGCACGATTCGAGGTTCACCCACTCGACCTCGGCGTGCGCGCCCGCGCCGTGCGGGCCGATCACCACGCTGTCGACGCCCGCCGCCTGCGTCAGGGCGGAGTCCATCCACGGGGAGTCTCCGATGACCGCCGGCGCGCGGCCGAGCACGGCGCGGGCGGCGCGCGATACGCAGGCCGCGACCGGCGCCTCGGGCGTCGTCTCGAAGGGTTCGCGGTGGAAGAAGGTCGACCAGTCGATTTCGAGAGCCGGGTCCTCCGCCCGCAGGTCCTCGATCAAGGCCGCGATCTCGCCCTCCACGGACTCCCGCGTCTCGGGCGACACGGTGCGCCGCTCGACCTTGAGCGTGCAGCGCGGGGAGTAGGTGCTGATCCCGCTCCCGCCCTCCACGAGCGCCGCGTGCATCGAGGGGGGGCCGAGGAGGGGGTGCCCGGGCCGGGACTGGAGTTCCTCGATGAACGCCTCCAGCCGGTACAGGACACGTCCCATGCGCAGGTTTGCATCGACCCCCCGTTCGTAGCGGCTTCCGTGGGCGGCGCGCCCGCGCGTCACGATCTCGATCCACGTGAACCCGCGGTGGGCCACGCACAGCTCCAGTGACGTGGGTTCGGTGACGATTGCGGCGTCGAAGGCCAATTCGCCGCGTGCGCGCCGGTCGAGCAGATCGGCGGTGCCCAGGCTCGCGTATTCCTCGTCGGCGACGGCGGCCACGAGGACATCGCCGGCAAGCCGCGTTTTCGACTCGCGGAGGAGCCGGGCGGCCTCGATACAGGCGGCCAGCGCCCCCTTCATGTCGTAGGCGCCCCGTCCGTAGAGCCGCCCGTCCCGTATGCCCGCCGAGAACGGAGCGTCCATTCCCTCCACGCCGACCGTGTCGTAGTGGGCGTTCAGCATCAGGGTCGGCCCTCCCCCCC
>VXQX01000085.1 GCA_009838765.1 Gemmatimonadales bacterium | reverse complement strand
GCGGACTACTCGTCGAGGGTGCGGGGACGCACCGGGTTGGCGCCCCCTCCGCCTTTCAGCCGGTCGCCGGGCCGCAACCGAAACTCGGCGACCACGATCCGGAGGCCAAGGTGTACGAATCCCTGAGGCCGAAGGCCGAAGTGCTCGCCGAACTGAAGAGCGGCGAATGTCTGGCGCATTTTGCGCGGGCGGGGTCGGACAAGTTCACCCCGCTTCCGTTCGCGCTGGACTGGCCGCAGGGCGAGCCCGCGGTCGAGGACGGGAAGACGCCGGCCGTGGCCATTGTCGGGCGCCTGCGGGGAGAACAGTCCGTACTTCGGGTGCTGTGTCTTTTTCCGAACACCGACTGGCACCGGGGCGCCCTCGCCAAGCTGTTCGAGGAGCGGTTGGCCAGGTCTCCCTTCAAGCAGGACGCGGACGGCTGGCTGAAGGTGCGCGACGAGTGGAAGGACTCGGAGTCCGCCTCCGCGTCCGTGGTGCCGGACCTTGGGAAGGAGCTATCGCCGAGTTCTTCCGGTTCCGGCTCGGTCCGGCTTGGGCGCTCCGCGGGCCCGTGCCGCTGGACGATCGTCTGGGATGCGGATGAAGAGGAGTGGGTGGCCATGCATCAGTGTCCGGAGATCGTGGTGTGCGGCGCCGGCCTGGACTGGGACGAAGCGTCCGGGGCGTGCGTGGCCACCGGCGGGGGATCTGGCCCAACCGTGTCGCCGCCGAGTACAACGATCCGGACAAATGGCCGTGCGACAAGTTCACTCATTCGGTGTTGGGCGGCGGAGACCACGGCCACACCACCGGCTACCTTTCTACGTCCTACCTGGCCGGGAGCGCGGCAGTGCTGGCGGCGGTTTCGGGTTCGTGGATCAACTCCGACTGGCGGTGCCCGGTCGGCAACGCGGCGCTCTCAAACAGCTCGTCAAAGAGCCAGCACGTGGAGGGAACCGCGGGCGACTTCGACGCGCGGGACTTCGACGAGGACGTTTGGAACGACTTCGACGCAGCGGCAATCGCCGCCGGGGCCAGCGCGTGGTCCTCGTATCCGGGGACTCCGCGCTGCGCCGCCTCGCCGAGCGAGTGGTGCTATTCGACCTACATCCATATCGACTGGAGGTAACCCGTGAGAATCCGAACCGCCGTTCCATGGGCGGCCGCGCCCCTCGCTTTCGCGGTCGCCGCCGCCGGCCAGGCGCGCGAGGAACGACCGCCGATGAGCGAGCGAGCAGCCGCCGTCGCGCTCATGGACGATCGGATCTCGCCGGAGCGCGACCAGGCGCTTCGGCTCGCGACGGAGCTTGGGCCGCTTGCCAGTGCCGACCTGAAGGTCGCCGTGATCGAGGCCGCGTGGGCGGAACTTCGAGGCGAGACGAACCGGCCCGAAGGCTCCGAAGCGATCTTCGACTACGTATGGGCCGTGGCGCGCCTGCGCGACCCGGGCGCAATCGAGTTCATGATCGCGGCCCTCGGCACCGGCACCGGAATTCCAAACGGACTCGCCGATCTCGGCTCGGCCGCCTTCCCCGCCGTGCTGTCGGCCGTCAAGAACCCAGCGGGGTTTCCTCTGGATGTGCGGGGAGGGTTGATGGCGCTCCGGTTCATGGTCGAGGACGGCTCGCTCAATGGCCGCCAGTTGGAACAGGTCCGCGAGGCCGTGCGCGAACGCCTCTCCGAACCGCAGGATCCCAAGGTGGCCAATGGGGCTGTGAGGCTTGCTGTCGTGCTCGGAGATCGGGAGTTGCGACAGACTGTCGAGACGATTGCGACCGACCGGACCACCGCCGAAGCGTTCGTGTCACCCTACCTGTCCGATGGGGTTACACGTAGCCGATCCTATCAGCGAAGGGTTGACGGCGTGCAGGCGGAGGCGCGGCTGTTCCTGTCGGGGGGCGGTGCCGATGTCGGTCCGTTCCGCTGGAAGTAACGCGTGATCCGAACCGGCGTCCTGCGCGCCGCGTAGGTATGCGGGTTGACTCAACTAGCGGCGGATGGGGCGCGCGGCTTCGATCACGCGGTGCACGACGAGGTCGGCGACCGCGTCGGCCTGTCTCCCATCGTGATCGCCCGTGCCGCGCCAGTGGGTTTGGGCCACGACGACAAGCTGCCGATCCGGCACGACCCACACGAACTGGCCTCCGTAGCCCCACATCACGAACGCGGACACGCCGTCGCCGCCGCCCCGGCCGTCGTTCCACGTCTGATAGCCGTACCCCGCGTCGCGCAGCACGTAGCCGATGTCGTCCACCTCGACGAACCGCCGGACCTGAGCCTCAATCCACGCCCGGGGGACAATCTGCCGCGAGCCGGACCGGCCGCCCTGCAGGAGGAGCTGGCCGAGCCTCGCGGCGTCCCGCGCCCGGAGCGCCAGCGCGGCGCCGCCCACGATCACGCTGTCCTGCATGACCGGCCAGCGCTTGTTGTCGATGCCGAGAGGGCCCAGCAACTCCCGCTCCGCGAACTCGAGCGCGCTCCCCTCGACGACGTTCTCCACGATCACCGTGAGCAGGTGCGACCCGCCGGTGTTGTAGATGAACCGCCGGCCCGGAGGGGCGACGATGGGCAGGTCGAGCACGTAGCCGACGGGCCGGCCGGAACGGAC
Organism: Gemmatimonadales bacterium; assembly: GCA_009838765.1. Taxonomy (GTDB): domain Bacteria; phylum Gemmatimonadota; class Gemmatimonadetes; order Palauibacterales; family Palauibacteraceae; genus Palauibacter; species Palauibacter ramosifaciens. The sequence goes on along the minus strand of VXQX01000085.1, from coordinate 561 downwards.
CCACGGGCCGAAGTCCTCCTCGTCGGACCACTGTATGCCGCTCGTCATCGTGAGGAGGTCGCGCACGCGGATGCCGCCGTGCTCGGAGCGCCGCGACGGATGCGACAGCCGGTCCGTCATCAGGTCCTCCGGGTCCAGAAGTCCCCGGTCCGAGGCGAGGCCGACGAGCAGCGCCGTGACCGTCTTCGTGACCGACCGCATGTCGAAGGCCGAATCCCGGTGCATGCCGCCGAAGTACGCCTCCTCGACGAGCCGCCCGTTCCGGACGGCGACGAGCGCCCGGATGTTCGGGACGGCGCCCGCCGCACCCGCGAACGCGCCGCCCAGCAGCGCCGGATCGAACCCCTGCGCTTCGGGCGTCGACGTTGCCCACGCACGCGACAGATCGATGGGCGAGGGCACCGGATCGGGTCCTGGCCCGATATCCCCCGGATCCGCGGGCGCGACCGAGTCGTCGCACCCGGCCAGCGCGGGTTTTAAAAAGATGCGCGGCCCGCCGATAAAGAGGGGGTTTTATGGGGGGGGGGCGGGTTAATTAAAAAAAAAAGGGGGGGGGGGGGG
>VXQX01000047.1 GCA_009838765.1 Gemmatimonadales bacterium | reverse complement strand
GACCGTGGCCGCGCTGGGCGGCTACTTCAGCGATCCCGACGGCGACGAGCTGACCCTCACCGGCGCCTCGTCGAACCCCGGCGTCGCCACGGTGAGCGTCGATGGCACCGCCGCGACGGTGACGGGCATATCCCGGGGCAGCGCATTGGTGACGATCACAGCGGCCGACCCGGATGGCCTCGAGGCGAACCAGGGATTTAACGTCACGGTGGGCCAGGATGGCGTGAGGGAGGCCACCGTCGCGATCTTCGGCCTTCGGGATCCGAACGACCGGAACCGGTCGGTGAACCCGAGCGAAGTCAGCGGCGCGGTGACCGTGCTGCTCGACGTGCAGTACAACGACGAGACGGTGACGGGCGTCGCGCTCACGCTGGGCGACCACGTCGTCTCGTGCCGCGGCACGTCGAGCGACGCGAACCAGGCCATTGCGGGTCTCGCCGAGTCCGGCGGCGCGGTCGAGGTCGACTGCTACCTGAACACCGCCGACGTCATGGGCGAGTGCATGGGCGAGCAGTTGATGCCGGCCTACGCCAACGGCGAGTACGCCCTCGGCGCGCAGATCACGACGGACGGCGGGACGCGCGAGTCGCTGGTGACGCAGCAGGTCACGCTTGAGAACAGCGGGCACGTGGTCGTCGAGTTCAGCGGCGGCAACTCTTTGCTGAAGGGCGGCATGCCGATGTACGGCGGCCCGGACGCGGAGAACATGAGCACCTTCCACGTTTGCCCGGTCTCCTACGCCGGGACGACCGTGGGCAAGGTCTCGCTGCGGGCGATGCAGACGGCCGCGGCCATGGGGGCGCTGGAAGATGCGACCTCCCTGTCGTTCAGGGCGCCGACGGCCACCGCCTCCTTCTACGGCGTGGCGCAGGACCGCGAGGGTCCGTTCACGTGGGACGTCAATCCGGCGTGGAACGAGGCGGTCGAGGATGAGGGTCCGGGCGGAAACGAGCACTGGGTGTTCGCGGCCGAGAAGGTCGAGAACTCCGACGGTCTCGATGTGAGCGAGGAGTTCGCGGCCGACAATCCGTTCGGTCCGTACTACTTCGACATGAGAGCTCCGGTCGTCGGCGAGGACGCCGAAATCACGATCGGGGGCGCAGCCGTTCCGGAGGGCCGGTACTACGGGGATCTCGACAACGCCCGAAAACCGCAGGCGTTCGGCGTGTCGGAGAGCACCGACGGCGGCGCCGGCGGCGCGGTCGCAACCGTGAACGTGGGCGATTGCTCCGTGGCGGCCAACACCGATACGGGCGCTCGGGGCTACGGAACGCCCTTCGTCCCGGTGGTGGCAAACGCAAGAACGATCAGCCAACTCGAGGAAGAGGATCCCCACCGCGAGGAGACCGACGCCGGCGGGATCGACTGCTACACGGCCGAGCTGGCGTCCATCGAGGACGCGCTGGGCAACTCCAGTTCCCTCCCCGACCGGACGGTGCAGACGGCGAACTACTTCGGCGTCGACCGGACCCGGCCGGTGATCGATGACGTCGAGCCCGAGGCGGACGGGCTGATCCTCAAGGATGGCGAGATGATCACCCTGGAGGTCGAGGATCCGGATCTGGGGACGGGCGAACCGGGTTCCGGCTTCGCGGGCATCGCCGCCTACACCGGACCGGTGGCCCGGCCGACGTGGCAGCAGGGCTTCCAGGCGGGATCCCCGCGCTTTCAGCCGGACGCGGAGGGGGTCGTCTCCATCCCGACGACCGCGAACGGCAGGGACGGGACGCACGCGATGACGATCATCGCGTACGACAACGCCTCGCGGAGCAACAGGAGGAGCACAAGCATCACCTACATCCGCGATACGGAGGCGCCGAGCTTCACGGCCGGCACGATTCCGACCGAGATTAACGCCGGTTCGTCCCACGCGGTGACGGTGGCGGTGAGCGGCACGATTCGTGACGCCACCCCGATCAGGAACGCGATCCTGACGCTGAAGTCGAACGGCGGGTCGCTCGCGTTCTGCAACGAGGATGCGGATGTCGCGCTCCCGGACGCCGTGCCGGGCGGCCGCACCGAAAACGCCGCACGCAGCCTCGTGAACGACTCGAACGTCATCGAGTTCAGCGAGTCGTTCGTGATCCACCGCGGAGCCACCGCCGGCGTGGAGTGGTTCTGCTTCTCCCTCGAGACCGCGGACGGGGCGGGCAGCTCGGCCGGCCGCGGCGATGGCAATTCGTCCTCGCATCTGGCCGGCGCCTTCTCCGTGAACTGGGGCATCGGCATCGTCGTCAGCGAGTCGGAGTTGTCGGTCATCGAAGACGAGGAGGAGAGCTACGAGGTGTCCCTCGGCGGAGAGCCCACGGGGACCGTCACGATCCTCGTCGAGGGTCCGAAGGGCGATACGCTCACGCTGAATACGAACACAGGCGGTGCTGACACGCTGACGTTCACGACCGCCAACTGGGACCAGCCGCAGACCGTGGCACTGGATGCCTTGAGGTCGAACCGTGCGAGCACAGGATTCGCCAACCGGGTCTATTCGTTGAGACATACGGCGAGCGGGGGTGGATATGACGGCATGGAAGCCACCGTTGTCGTGACCGTACTGGACGACGACATCCGGCTTTCAGTCGACCCGGCCGAGGTCACCGAGGGATCCGATGTGGATTCGGTGACCGTGACGGCGACCCTGGTCAACCTGGCGCCGCTCACGGCCACGACTTCTCTCCACTCTCCAGCCGAAGCTCGGATCTGGCTGGTGGCGGGCGCCGACGGTGACGGCGGCGCGGATTACACCGCAGGGGGTGACTTCAGCAATCCCTTCGCGAGAATCACCATTCCCGAGGGAAGTCTGTCCGCGTCCATCAAGATCCCCTTCTCGGTACCGGAAGACGACGACGCCGACGGTGGTGCGGTCGTGATCAGGAGTCAGGCCTACGGGAGAAGCGTATTCCCTGTCACGATCACCGTGATCGACAACGACGAATCGGGCGACTGAACGCCGGAACGGTGACCGCGCCGGCTCCCGGCCCCCGACACCTATGAGACGCCAAGACTGGAGAAGACGGATAGATGCTCGCTGAAATGACTTGGTCGCGCCCCCGACATGGGCTTGCCGCCGCCGCGGTCGCCCTGGTGTCGATCGCCCTCGGCTCATGCGGAGGCGACGGAGATCCCCAGGGGCCGCCGCCCCCCCCCGCCCCCCCGCCGCGGGGGCCGGGGCCCGGGGGGCGGCTACCGGCACAGCACCGCCCCGCCCGGCTGGCCCACACCGGGGGTGGGAGGGCCCACTAGGCG
>VXQX01000023.1 GCA_009838765.1 Gemmatimonadales bacterium | reverse complement strand
CCCCGCAGGTCCCGAAGGATCTCGAGCGCGGCGAGCCGCCCCGACGCGCCGCACACGCCGCCCCCGGGGTGAGTCCCCGAGCCGCACTGGTAGAACCCGCGCACGGGTGTCCGGTAGTCGGCCCAGGCGGGCGACGGACGGAAGAAGAAGAGCTGTTGCGGCGTCAGTTCGCCGTGGAAGATGTTGCCCTCGGTGAGCCCGAGTTGCTCCTGCATGTCCAGCGGCGTGAGCACCTGCCGGTGGAGGATGGAATCCCTGAGGTTCGGCACATACCCCGAGAGCGTGTCGACGACCGCGTCGCCGAACGCCTCCCGTCGTGCGTCGTCCCAGCCGCCCTCGATGTCGAAGGCGGCATACTGGACGAAGATCGACATTACGTGCCGTCCCGGCGGCGCCATCCCGGGGTCGATCATCGACGGAATCACGATGTCCATGTACGGCTGCCGCGAGAACCCCCCGTACTTCGCGTCGTCGTAGGCGAGCTCGAGGTAGTCGATGCTCGGACTGATGGAGAATGCGCCCCGCAGGTGCGGTCCTCCGCCCGGCAGGCACGAGAACTCCGGCGCCTCCGAGAGCGAGAGGTTGACCTTGCCGGAGGAGCCGCGGATCCGGAAGCGCCGGATCGCCTCCACCAGGTCGTCCGGCAGCTCGCTCGGATCGAGCAGGCCGAGGAAGGTGCGCTTCGGATCGACCCCCGACACGACCGTCTTCGCCGAGAGTTCCTCGCCATCCTCCAGGACCACGCCCGTCGCCCGTCCGTTCGCCGTGAGCACCCGCTCCACCGTGGCCTCCGTCCGGATCTCCGCCCCGTGGGATCGCGCCGAGGAGGCGATGGACTCGCTGACCATCCCGTTTCCGCCCCGCGCGAATCCCCACGCCCGGAACACCCCGTCGATCTCCCCCATGTAGTGATGGAGAAGGACGTAGGCCGTGCCCGGAGACCGGGGACCGAGGAAGGTTCCGATGATCCCGCTCGCGGACATCGTCGCTTTCAGCGGATCCGACTCGAACCACTCGTCGAGATAGTCCGCCGCGCTCATGGTCCCCAGCTTGAAGAGCGCGTGGAACAGCCGCTCGTCGAGGCCGCGCGCGTGCCGTCCCAGCATGAGCAGCGCCTTCAGATCGCGCCGCCCCGGAGAAAGCGGGTCGGGCGGCACGATGCCGAGGAGAGGTTTCACGGCCCACGCGAGCTGGTACATGAGCGTCGCGAAATCGTCGTACGCTTCGGCGTCCTTCGGAGAATGGCGGTAGAGGTCGCGGCGCGTCTGGTCGTGATCCGCCCAGCGCCCGAGGTAGTCGCCGTTCGGGAGCGGCGTGACCGTGCTCTCGAGAGGGAGGATCTCCAGCCCGTGCCGCGCGAGTTGCAGGTCGCGGATGATCTCGGGCCTCAGCAGGCTCACGACGTAGGAGGCGACGGAGTACTTGAAGCCGGGGAAGATCTCCTCCGTTACTGCGGCTCCGCCCACCAGGTGCCGGCGCTCGAGCACGACGACGCGAAGGCCCGCCCGGGCGAGGTAGGCGGCGTTGATGAGGCCGTTGTGGCCGCCCCCGACGATGATCGCGTCGTACGTGTTCGTCGCGGTCACGGCGTGGCCCGCTTCCTCTCGGGGTCGAAGAACGGCGTCTTCGTCACCGTGGCCCGCGCCCGGCGCCGCCGGTGCTCGACGGTCACCTCGATCTCGAGTTCGGTACCGGCGGCCGCGGACTCCGCTTCGAGGTGCGCCAGTCCCAGGTAGGTCTTGAGCGTCGGCGACCAGCCCCGGCTCGTGGCGTATCCCACCTGTCGCCCGCCCGCGTACAGCGGCACGCTGTCGCGCAGGGTCGTGCCCGGCAGTTGCGGGGGGAGGCCGACGGTCGCGTACGCCGCTTCGAGCGACTCCCAGTCGAGGGCGATCCCCCGGAAGCGCCAGGCGGGCGGGCGGGCCCGTTCGGCGCGGAGCGCCGCCCGGCCCACGAAGTTCGACGCCTCGAGCGACACGGTCCAGCCGAGGCCGAGTTCGTACGGAGACGACTTCTGGCCCTCGATGATCGCACGATGGGCCGGGATGAAGTCAACGTCGACGAGGAGCAGGCCGGCCTCGAGGCGCGCCATGTCCAGGGCCAGCATGCCGGCCGGGGCGAGGCCGAACGGCTCACCCGCCGCCGCGAGCGCGTCCCACAGCGGAATCGCGTCCGTGGCGCCGACCCAGATCTCGTAGCCGAGGTCGCCGGTGTAGCCCGTGCGCGAGACTTCCGCGGCGACCCCCGCGATCCGTGCCGACATCACGCGGAAATAGCGGAGTCCCGCCACGTTGCCGTCGGTGATCCGCTCGAGCAGCTCGCGCGAACGGGGCCCCTGGAGGGCGAGCGCGGCCACACGCTCCGTCTCCTCCTCGATGGTCACGTCGAGTCCACGGGCGTTCTCGTGCAGCCACTTCAGCGTCGGTTCGGCGGACGTGAGGCGGAAATCCGACGCGCCGAGCCGGTGCAGCGTGCCGTCGTCCCGCAACTTCCCCGCCGCGTCGCACCACGGCGTGTAGTACACCTGTCCCACGTCCTGCCGGTCGACATCTCGCGTGACGACCCGGTTCGCGAGCGCTGCCGCGCCCGGGCCCGAGAGCCGGTACTTGTAGAGCGGCGAGACGTCGATGAGCGCACACGCCGAGCGGATGGCCTGGTACTCGTGCTCGTGGGTCGGCTCGTACGAACTGGCCGAGAGGTGGCCGGCCCAGCGCCGCCAGTTGCCGGCCCGGCAGAGCGGGCCGGTCCGTTCATGAAAAGGCGTTCCCCGGACGACGGAAGGCACTGGCACCGTGGTTCTTCCGCGGGCTGTCGGCGGCGGGATCGGCTGGCTAGCCCGGGAGCCGCAACGCGACCAGCTCCGCGGGCACGCCCCGGCCCGCGACCGCCACGACGATGTACTGACGACCATCGTGCATGTACGTCATGGGGACGCCTGTTTGATGCGACGGGAGCTCGATCTCGGCCAGGATTTCGCCTGTCGCCTTGTCGTGAGCCCGCAGGAGCCCCGTCACGTCCGCGGACATCGTCCCGCCGCCCGTGCCCGCGAAGAGCAGCGTGCTGGTGGCGAGGAGTCCCGCCCGGCTGGGCCGCCCGGTGCGCGGGACGTCCACGCCTTCCAGCGCCGGGTGCGCCTCCACGAACGACGGCGTGTGGTCGTTCGCGATCTGCCACACCTTCTGTCCCGTCTTCATGTCGAGCGCCGTGATCCGTCCCCACGGCGGTCTCAGGATCGGCAGCCCCTGCGGGCCTCCCACGCCGCGGGGACGTCCGGCGATATAGCGCATGTTCGACGATTCGGGATCGTTCACCAGTCCGATCACGGTGCCGCGCGTCGCGGACCCCACGAAGAGCCGCTGCGTCTCCGGGTCATAGGCCGCGCCCGGCCAGTTCGCCCCGCCAAGGCTGCCGGGCGTGATGAGGGTCCCCTGGTTCCCTCCCTCGACGAGCACGGTCGGCGGCGTGAACAACCCGCCGAGCGTGAGGTTCTTCGCGATGTCGAGGGCTTCCGCCTTCAGTTCCGGCGTGAGGTCGATCAGGTCGTCCTCGGTCGCGCCCTGCATGTCGAACGGTACGGGGAGCGTCGGGAAGGGCTGCGTGGGTGCGTACCATTCCCCCGGCACGTCGCCGGCGGGCACCGGCCGTTCTTCGATCGGCCACACAGGCTCGCCCGTCACGCGGTCGAACACGTACGTGAAGGCCTGCTTCGTCACCTGCGCGACCGCCTGTACGTCGCGTCCGTCAACGGTGATGTCCATCAGGACCGGCGCCGCCGGCGGGTCGAAGTCCCAGATTCCGTGATGGACCGTCTGGAAGTACCACACGACCTCGCCGGTGTATGCATCCAGGCACACGAGGCTCTGAGAGTAGAGATTGTCCCCTGGACGGTGGCCTCCATAGTAGTCGCCCGTCCCCGCCTCCACGGGAAGATAGACGTAGCCGAGTTCGAGGTCCGCCGTGAACGGCGTCCAGACGGCCGCGTTCCCGGTGTAGTCCCAGGATCCCTCCTCCCACGTGTCGTGTCCCGGATCGCCCGGCTGCGGGATGGTGTGGAAGGTCCACAACTGCTCGCCCGTCCGCGCGTCGAATCCGCGCACGTGGCCGGGCGGCATCTCCTTCGTGGGAGGCCGGCCGCCCTGCGGCAGCGCAGCACCGACGACGATGACGTCGCCGACCACCATCGGCGGCGAACTCGAGCCGATGCGGTCCTGCACCAGGTCGATCTCCCGCCCGAGCCCCAGCTTGAGGTCGACGACGCCGTCCTCTCCGAACGCGGGATCGGGAAGGCCGGTCTTCGCGTCCAACGACACCATGTGGTAGCCGGGAGTGACGAGAAGCACGCGCTCATCGACCCCGTCCGTCCAGTAGGCCACGCCGCGCCCCGAGTTTCCGCGGGGGGCGTTGTCGCCTCGCTCGCCCTCGTCGAGCCGATACATCCAGAGCGTCTCGCCGGTCCCCGGCGCGACGGCCACCGCCGCTCTCCGGAATCCCGCCGTCGCATACAGCGTTCCGTTCGCGTACAGCGGCGTCACCCGGTAGTACCCCTCGGGCGTGGGCCCGAAGTTGCGTGCCTGCCACCGCCAGGCGATTTCGAGATCTCCGACGTTGGCCGCGTCGATCTGATCGAGCGGTGCGTACCGCGCGGATCCGGCATCGCCCGCCCAGTACCGCCATTCTCCGGCGGCAGCGCCGGTCTGGACGATCACGGGAGCCCGACCGCAAGCCAATGCCGCGCCCAGCAGAACCAGGCCGATCAAGCCACCGAACTGCCTGTTGCCTCGGATCATTCGTTCAACTCCGCGAGACGGGTGTGAAGATCATGTACACCCTGCGACGGTTCTTCCGTCGCCGCTACACTTCGCCCCATCGCCCCACCGGGCAACCGTCCGCCCGGAAACCTCTCCGATCAGGCGATGTACGTGTATCATATGCAGATTGCAGGGGAGCCCGGCTGTCACGATACTCCCGTCGGCCTGAACGAACGGAGTGAAGCGAACGTTGAGAGTGCCCGTCAGACCGGTGCTTGCCGCGGCGCTGTGCCTTTCATGTGACGCGGGCGCGACCGGACCTTCCGGCAGCCTGTGCGAGGTCCGAGGCAGCGTCGAGGTGTGCGTGGACCGACCCGAATACGGGATCTTCCAAGCCGTCGTCATCACCACGCGCAACCTGTCCGACGGTTCGATTCTCAGGGATTGGTGCGGGGCGACGATTGGCCTGGTGAGGGGCTCGGACGACGGATCAAGGCCACCGTACCTCCCACGGCGGCGCTGCGGCCCCGACGTCACGACGGCGGTCATCCGGGAGCGCGCGGATCGGATCGGTCCGAGAGGGTTGGACCAGGATACGTTACGGCTCCCCGGGTTTGTCGTGCAGGGCTTCTATCGAGCGAACGTGTGGCTCCTGGCGCCGGACGGGGCGCTGGCCCGGGATATGCCGTTCAGCAGCGGCATGTTCTCGGTCTTCCCGTCGCAGAACTGATGTGCGGCGGAGCTGACGTGCGGCGAGTCCCGAACCCCCGGAGACGGAAGATGTCGCGCGCCTTGCCGATTCCTGCGCTGGCCGTAGCCCTCGTCCTTTCGTGCGGAAAGGAGGCCGTCGGCCCCGCAACTTCGCTCTGCGACACGCGGCACGGCGTTGAAGTGTGTGTCGACAAGTCCGAGTACGGACGCAGCGAGCGGCTGATCGTTACGACCACGAACGTGTCCGGCAACCCGATCTTCAGGGACTCCTGCGCGATCAAGCCCACGGGCGTGACGAATCTCAGCGCGGAGTTCGAGGAGGTCTACAATCCTCGACTGCACTGCGGCCCGGAGGTCACTCGAGCGGATATCGTCGAGCGCATGGTCGAGATCGCGCCGGGGGCGTCGGCGGATGAGATCCTGGGATTCGCGATACACGCCTTCCAGGGTTGGTACAGGGTGAACGTGTGGATCCTCGACCGGGAAGGAAATCTCGCGTTCGATACGCCGGCGGTCAGCGGAGTCTTCCGTGTGCATCCCTCCACGAACTGACGCGCTCCCCGTGATCCGCGCCGCCGGATGCGCGAAGTTTCTGCTGTACGCGGCTGCCGTGCTCGGGTGGCCGGCGCTCTCGCCGGCGGCGGCCCAGCCGCCGCCTCGGGAATACGAGGCGCCGGCGGCGGCGTCCCCGCCCGTGATCGATGGGTCTCTTGACGACGCGGCCTGGGGCGCCGCGCCCTGGACGGAGCCCTTCGTCGACATTCGCGGCGACGGCTGGCGCGACCCCGACCTCGAGACGCGCGCGAAGATCGTCTGGGACGAACGCTTCCTCTACCTGGGTGCCCAACTCGAGGAACGGCACCTCTGGGCGACGCTGGCCGAGCGCGACGCCATCCTCTACCGGGAACACGATTTCGAAGTCTTCCTCGATCCGGACGGCGACGGTCTTGCCTACTACGAACTCGAGATCAACGCGCTCGGCACCGAGTTCGATCTCTTCCTCGACAAGCCGTACCGCCGCGAGGGAAGGGCGGACATCGCCTGGGACATCGAGGGCCTGCGCACCGCGGTGCGTCTCGACGGCACGCTGAACGACCCCTCCGACGAAGACACCGGCTGGTCGGTCGAGATCGCGATTCCCTGGTCGGCGCTGCGCCCCCCCGGCGCACCCGCGGACATCGCGGTCACCGCCCCCCGGCCCGGCGACGTCTGGCGCGTGAACTTCTCGCGCGTGCAATGGCCGCTCACGGTCGTAGACGGACAATACCGGAAGTTGCGGGAGCCTGTGGATTGGAGCGACCATCCCGAAGACAACTGGGTGTGGTCGCCGCAGGGTGAGATCGACATGCACATACCCGAGAAGTGGGGCATCGTGCGCTTCGTCGCCGACCGGGACGCGTCCCCGTGAGGCGCCGGGAGTTCGTCCGGGCCGCGGGCGGCGCGGCGGCGCTGGGGGCGGCGCTCCCAGCCTGCGCGTTTCCGCCCGACCCGGAAACGCCCCTCGAAGCATCCTTCTCGCTGTGGACGTGGGTGCATGGGAACCGCGACCGCGACATCACCGCCTGGCGCGAACGGTTTTCCCGCCTGCGCGAGGCCGGCTTCCACGCAGTCCTCGTGGGCGGCGGCGACATCGATCTGGTCTCCGGAGCCGCCCGTGCGGAGGGACTCGAGTATCACCGCTGGTTCTGGACGATGAACCGCAACGGCGACGCGTGGGTCCAGGAGCACCGGCCGGAGTGGTTCACGATGAGCCGCAACCTGGAGAGCTCGCTCGACCACCCCCCCTACGTCGGGTACTACAAGTGGGTCTGCCCTTCCCGCGGACCCGTGCGCGAATACCTGCGGGGCCGCATCGCGGACCTCGCCGCCCACCCCGCGGTGGATGGCGTCCACCTCGACTACGTGCGCCACTGCGACGTCATCCTCCCGCGCGCACTCTGGGAGACGTATGACCTCGTGCAGGATGTCGAGCACCCGGAGTTCGACTTCTGCTACTGCGAGGTGTGCCGCGAACAGTTTCGGGCCCTGGACGGGAGAGATCCTCTGGAGATCCCCGACCCGCCCGCCGACGAGGCCTGGCGCCGCTTCCGGTGGGACTCCGTGACGGGCGCCGTGCGCGAACTCGCCGAGGCGGCCCACGAGCACGGGAAGCCCATCACGGCCGCCGTCTTCCCGACTCCTTCCATCGCCCGCACCCTGGTCCGCCAGGACTGGGACCGGTGGCCCCTCGACCGCTTCTTCCCGATGCTCTACCAGAGCTTCTACCTGGAGGACATCCCCTGGATCGGCGAGGGCGTGCGCGAGGGCATCGCGGCGCTGGAGGCGGCGGCTTCCACCGCCGGAGCGGGAGGGGCGCCGCCGCTGAATGCCGGACTCTACCTGCCCGCGCTCGATCCTCCCGCGCTGGCGGAGGCCGTCGCGACCGCGCGCGAGGCGGGCGCGGCCGGCGTCTCGACGTTCGAGATGGACGGCCTCACGGACGAACACCTCACGGCCCTCCGCGACGTGGCGGCCTAGCGTGCGCGGCAAGCCCCCGCGTCAAGCCGGCCCGGGCTGCGACCGGCCGCCGGCTCCACGCGCGGTGCGAGCCGGATTGCGGCGTCGGGCTCTTGTCACCCGGGGACGACCCTGTCAACATCGAAGGACCGCGACGGGCCACCGCCAACCGCAGGAGTCTGCCATGTCTCGCCGCATACTCGGACTCGGAATCCTCGCCGTTCTCGTCTCCGCCACTCCCGCTTCCGGCCAGCGCCGCGCGATGACGATCGTGGATCTCATCGACATCCCCGGTCTCGCCGACCCCCGGATCTCGCCGGATGGATCGGAGGTGCTCTACGTGCGGACGGACACCGACTGGGAAGCCAACGGCACGGCTTCCCACATCTGGCGCGTCGCGATGGACGGCTCCGGCACGACGCGCATGACGAACGGCGAGGGCGGCGAGTCGAGCCCGCGCTGGTCGCCCGACGGCTCGCGCATCGCCTTCGTCGCGAACCGGCACGACACGGAACACAACCAGGTGTTCACGATGCCGACGCGCGGCGGCGAGGCCGGCGCCGTGAGCGAACACCCGACGCCCGTGAATTCGATCCTGTGGTCCGGCGACGGCGCCTGGATCTACTTCATGGCGGTCGACGAGAAGTCCGAGGCCGAGAAGGCGCGCGAAGCGGTCAACGACAACGTGTTTCGCTATGAAGAGGACAAGCTCCCGACCGGACTGTGGCGGGTATCCAGCGACGGCGGCCCCGCCGAACGCGTGACGGAGCCCGGCCTGATGGTCCGCGGCTACTCGATCTCGCGCGACGGCACGCTCCTCCTCGTGCAGTTGGCGCCCACCGCTCTCTACGACGACCTGCTCAACTCGGAACTGTGGGTGATGGGCCCGGACGGGGCCGAAGCGCGCCGGATCACCGCCAATCACGTGGGGGAGGTCGGCGCCTCGCTCTCGCCCGACAACCGGCTCGCGCTCTTCGTCGCCAACACGAACGACGAGCTGAGCGACTTCTACTTCAACCAGCGCCTGTTCGTCGTCCCGACCGGTGGCGGCGACCCCGTCTCCGTGGTTCCGGGCGGGAGCTTCGACGTCAACGCCGCCGTGTGGTCGCGAGACGGCCGCTCGATCTACTTCCGCGCCAATACGGGCGTCCGCCAGCAGATCTACTCCGTGCCCGCCGATGCCTCGGATGCGGGGCAGGCCGAAGCCGTCACCGAGGGGGACCACTCGGTCGGCGCCTGGGACTACCACCCCTCATCCGGCACGCACCTCTATTCCGTCAGCAGTTCGACCAACGCCGGCGACCTGTGGGCGAAGGCCCGGTCCGCGCAGCCACAACAGGTCACCCATCTCTTCGACTACCTGGCCGAGGAGTTCCTCCTGCCGCGCATGGAGGCCGTGCAGTACGCCGGCGACGACGGCGTCGAGGTGGAGGGGCTCATCTTCTATCCCATCGACTACCGGGAGGGCGAGCGGTACCCGCTGGTCGTGCAGACGCACGGCGGTCCCCCGTCCTCCGACAAGTTCCGTTTCGCCCGCTCGAGCAACTACGAAACCGTGCTCGCCGCGCGCGGCTGGTTCGTCTTCAAGCCCAACTATCGCGGGTCCACCGGATATGGCGACGATTTCCTGCGCAACATGATCGGCAACTACTTCGACCAGGCCCACAAGGACGTGATGGCGGGAGTTGATTACCTCGTCGACCGCGGACTCGTGGACGGTGACCGCATGGCGAAGATGGGCTGGAGCGCCGGCGGCCACATGACGAACAAGATCATCACCTGGACGGACCGCTTCAAAGCCGCGTCGTCGGGAGCCGGCGCCGTGAACTGGATGTCGATGTACGCGCAATCCGACGTCCGCATCTACCGCACGCCGTGGTTCGGGGGCACGCCCTGGTCGGAGGACGCCCCGGTCGAACAGTACATGGCGGACTCGCCGCTCTTCGAGCTCCACAAGGTCGTGACCCCGACCCTCGTGCTCGTGGGGGAGAACGACGAGCGCGTGCCGATGCCGCAGTCCGTCGAACTGTACCAGGGACTGAAGCACAACGGCGTCCCGACCCACCTCTACGTGGCGCCCGAGCAAGGACACGGCTGGGTCGAACTGCAGCAGCGCCTGTTCAAGGCGAACGTCGAACTGGACTGGTACTACCGCTGGGTCCTGGACGAGGACTACGAGTGGGAGACATCCCCCGTCCACCCGGACAAGAAAGAGGCCGTCACCACGGCCGGCAGGTAGCCCGGATCGCGGAATCCCGGGAGATGAAAAGCGCGTGGAGCGATCGCGGGGCCGCGGAACTCGTCGAACGGTACGCCGCCGACGGCATCGGAGAGGACCTCGCGCTGCGGGTGTACACGACGCGGCTCCTGGGCTCCGAGCCGCGACTCGTGATGCACGGCGGGGGCAACACGTCGGTCAAGGGGCGCGCGCGCGACGTGACCGGGGCCGACCTGGACGTGCTGTATGTGAAGGGGAGCGGCTGGGACATGGGGACGATCGAGCCGCCCGGTCTCCCCGCAGTGCAGCTCGATCCGCTTCTGGCGCTGGCGGAGATCGACGCGTTGTCCGACGAGGACATGGTGAACCTGCAGCGCCGCAACCTGCTCGACTCGAAGGCGCCAAACCCGTCCGTCGAGACGCTCCTGCACGCCTGGGTGCCGCGCACCTTCATCGACCACACGCACGCGAACGCGGCGCTCGTCCTCACGGACCAGCCGCACGGCGAAGAGATCTGCCGGGAGGTCTACGGCGACCGCGCGGCCATCGTGCCCTACATCATGCCCGGCTTCGATCTCGCGAAGGCCGCGAAGGCGGCCGCGGACGCCCACCCGGAGGCGGAAGGGCTCGTGCTCCTCAAGCACGGTCTGTTCACGTTCGGGGACACGGCGCACGAGGCGTACGAACTCATGATCGAGTTCGTCAGCCTCGCCGAGGCGCGCATCGAGGGCGGGCGCAGGAGCGTGTTCGCCGCCGCCTCGATGCCCGGGGCGGTCGCCTCCGCGAGCGAGATCGCACCGGCCGTCCGCGGCATGCTGGCGAACCGGCGGAGCATCGAGGGCGGTGGCCCGGAGTTCGAGCGTTTCATCCTCGAACACCGGGCCAGCCCGGCCATTCTCGCTTATGTCGGCGGCTCCGAGCTGTCGCGCTACAGCCAGGTCGGCACGGTCACGCCCGACCACGCGATCCGCACCAAGCCGCTACCCGTCGTGCTCTCCGCGCCGCCCGCCGGCGACCTCGCCGTCTGGGCCGGCGAGGCGCGCGCCGCGGTGGACGCCTACCGGAAGGCCTACGCAGCGTACTTCGAGCGCCACAACCCGCGCTACGGCGGGACGAAGCGCATGCTCGACCCGAGTCCGCGCGTGGTCCTGGTGCCGGGCGTCGGCCTCTTCGCGAGCGGCCGTGACGCGCGGGCCGCGGCGGCCGCGGCGGACCTCGCCGAGACCTCGGTCGACGTCATCACGGACGCGGAGAGCATGGACCGCTTCGAGAGCATCAGCGAGGCGGAACTGTTCGACATCGAGTACTGGTCGCTCGAACAGGCGAAGCTGGCCGGCGCGAAGGAGAAGGCGCTGGCCCGTCACGTGGTGGTCGTCACGGGCGGCGCGGGCGCGATCGGCCGGGCCACGGCCGCCGCGTTCAGGACCGCCGGCGCCGAGGTCGCCCTCTTCGACCTCCCGGGCCCCGCGCTCGACGCCGCCGGGGAGGCCGGGGCGGGGCTCGCCGTCCCATGCGACGTGACCGACGATGCGTCCGTCGACCGCGCGTTCAGCATCGTCGCCGCCCGCTTCGGAGGCGTCGACATCCTCGTTTCGAACGCCGGGGCGGCCTGGCGCGGCCCCATGGCCGACGTGACGGACGACGTGCTGCGGGAGAGCTTCGAGCTGAACTTCTTCGCCCACCAGCGCGTCACGCGCGCGGCCGTGCGCATGATGCGCGCCCAGAGAACGGGCGGCTGCCTCCTGTTCAACGTCTCCAAGCAGGCCGTCAACCCGGGCCCGGACTTCGGCCCCTACGGACTTCCGAAAGCCGCGACCCTCGGACTCGTGCGCCAGTACGCCATCGAACACGGGTGGGAGGGCATCCGGTCGAAC
This sequence comes from Gemmatimonadales bacterium, assembly GCA_009838765.1. Lineage (GTDB taxonomy): Bacteria > Gemmatimonadota > Gemmatimonadetes > Palauibacterales > Palauibacteraceae > Palauibacter > Palauibacter ramosifaciens. Next base: position 17,829 of record VXQX01000023.1, on the reverse strand, counting down.
GGGGTCAACGCCGACCGCATCCGCAGCGGCGTGCTCACCGACGAGATGATCGCCTCCCGCTCCGAGGCCCGCGGCGTGAGCGAAGACGCCTACCTGCGCGGCAACCTCCTCGGCCGCGAGGTTCGGGCCGAGGATGTCGCTCGGGCCTTCGTCTCCCTGGCCCTCGCCCGCGCGACGACCGGCGCGATCCTGACCGTGGACGGCGGCAACGTCGCCGCCGCCCTCCGCTGACCGCGAACGCAAAGGGCCCAGCATGATCATCCTCCGCCGAGCCATCCCGCTCGCGACCTGCATCGTCCTCGCCGCCTGCGCGCCGCGGGCGGAGGGGCCCGGCTGGCCCGGCTGGCCCGGCGAGACGTGGCCCGTTTCCACGGCGGAAGCCGAGGGAGTGGACCCCGCCGCGATCGACTCGCTCATCGCCGACATCGACGCCGGGCGGTACGGCCTCATCGACCAGTTTCTCCTCATCCGCAACGGGCGCGTGATCGCGGACCGCCGCTGGGACCACGCCGCGCGGTACGAGGAACTTCTCACCGCGCAGGAGGACACGGCGGACCATCAGTACAACTACGATCACCCGTCCTGGCACCCTTACTACCGGGACACCGACCTGCACTCGCTTCAGTCCGTGACGAAGAGCGTGACCTCGGTCGCGTTCGGCATCGCCGTGGACGAGGGTCGCATCCCGGGCGCGGATGCGCCGGCCTGGCCCTGGTTCGAGGCGTACGGGGTCGATCTCGCCGACCCGCGCCGCGCCGTCACGTCGCTGGAGGACTTCCTGACCATGCGTAGCGGGATCGACTGGGCGGTCCCCGGCCAGACGTACGACGACGGTACCCACCCCACGGTCGTACTGGAGGCGAGCGACCGGTGGATCGACTACGTCGTCGCCCAACCCGTGGGAACGGAGCCGGGCACCCGCTTCGACTACAACGACGGCGTGAGCGTCCTGCTGGGGAAGGTCGTGCGCGAGGCCACCGGCCAGCGGCTCGACGCGTGGGCGGAGGAACGCCTCTTCCGTCCCATCGGGATCGACGAGTACTACTGGAAGATCGCCCCCGACGGCGAGGTCGACAGCGAGGGCGGGCTCTACCTCTCCACCCATGACCTCGCCCGCGTCGGCTACCTCATGCTCCGGGGTGGGGAATGGGACGGCCGGCAGATCGTCTCCCGGCCATGGGTCGACCTCTCGACCTCACCCGTCGTGCCCGACGTGGCCCCCGGCAACGACCGGCCCGACACGGGTTACGGATACCAGTGGTGGGTGCCGGTGCACGAGGATGGCGAAACGCGGGTATTCGCCGGGAACGGATACGGGGGCCAATTCCTCCACGTTGTGCCCGAACATGACCTCATCTCCGTCTTCAACGGCTGGACCCTCCACGAGCAGCCCGAACTCTTCAGCTGGACCGCGCTCCAGGACCGAATCCTCCCCGCAATCGTCTCCTCCCCCTGACCTTCCCGTAACTCAGGCGGGTTCCAGCAGGCCGGCGTGACGCTCGATTTCGGCGGCCAGTTGCTCCATGTCGGCGAGGACGGCGGCCTCGTCGATTGTTTCGAGCGCGCGGTCGCGCATGACCCAGCGACCATCGACCATCACTGAGCGGACATCGTCGCGGCCCACCGTGTAGACGAGATGTCCGTACACGTCGTACATCGGCGTCAGGTGCGGGCGGTCGAGGTCGATGAGGATGAGGTCGGCCCGGTAGCCCTCCGCGAGCCGTCCCACGCGGTCTCCCAGCCCCAGCGCCGCCGCCCCGACCGTCGTCGCCATGCGGACGATCTCAAGGGCGGGCGTGATGACCGGATCCATGTGGACGCCCCGCTGCAACAGCCCGGCGAAACGCATCGCGGTCCACATGTCGAGATCGTTCGAACTCACCGGTCCGTCCGTGCCGAGGGCCACGGGGATGCCCTCGTCCAGCATGCGCGCGACCGGTGCGATGCCGGACCCGAGCTTGAGGTTGGAGAGCGGGTTGTGGAGGACCGCCGCCCCCCGGCGCCGCAGGTGCGCGAAATCGTCGTCGTCCAGGTGGACGCAATGCGCAAGCACCGCACGCTCGTCGAGGATGCCGAGTTCGTCGAGGTGCGCGACCGGCCTGCGCCCGAAACGTTCGATCGTCTGCCGTACCTCGGTGGCCGTCTCGGAGCAGTGCGTGTGGAAGAGAGCTCCGGCGCGCTCGGCGAGGTCACGCGCCGCCCGGAGACCATCGGGCGACACCGTGAGCGCATTGTGCGGCTGCACGCACGGAGTGATCAGCGGTTCCTCCGCGTAGCGCTCCAGCCACCGCTCGCCCGTCGCGATCCTGTCCTCCGCGGCGACGCCGTCGGGTCCGTCGAAGTCGAAGAAGATCGGACCGGTGACGAGCCGGAAGCCCGCTGCCAGCGCCGCATCGGCGGCCGCCTCCGGGAACCAGAACATGTCGAGCGCGCATGTCGTCCCGCTGCGGATCATCTCCGCCAGCGCGAGCCGCGCCCCCAGTTCGACGCTCTCGCGGCTGACGAACTCGCGCTCGGAGATCCACAGTCGCTCCAGCCACGCCTCCAGCGGCAACTCCTCCACGAGACTCCGGAAGAGGGAATCGCCCAGGTGCGTATGCGCGTTCACGAGCCCCGGCATGACGAGGCGCCCGGTCGCGTCGATGGTTTCGGCGGCGTCGCAGCCCGCGAGTTCCTCGCGGGTCCCGACGGCGGCGATCTCGCCGGCTCGCACCGCGACGGCGCCCGCATCGAAGATCCGTTCCCCGGCGTCCATCGTGACGACGAGCGGGCCGAGGATGAGCGTGTCTACAGGTTCCATGGGACGGCAATCTTGGCCGCCCTCCGGCCCGCCCGCTAGTTTTCCGGCACGGCCCCGTAGCTCAGGCGGATAGAGCGCGGGATTCCTAATCCCGAGGCCGCTGGTTCGAGTCCAGCCGGGGTCATCCTCAGTTGCCGGTCAGGTTCACTCGCACGTACCAGAGGCGTCCCGCCACGCCGTAGGGGGACTCGGAGGGGTACTCCATCGTCCAGAGCTGGGCCACGGCGTCGTCCGGGAGCCGGTTCGGCAGGCGGTCGAGCAGGTTGTTGGCCCCGACGCCCACCCGGATGCGATCCCCCACGCGGAAGCTGACCTCCAGGTCGGCAATGGTCGCCGCGTCGATCGTGACGTTCTCCTCGAAGATGAACGGGGTCGTGACGGAACCGATCCGGTTCAGCCCGAACCTCGCGCCAAGCCCCCGGGCGAAGCGGATGTCGGCGCTGACGCCGATCCGCTGACCGGGCTGGGCGTCCTCGATCAGGGTGCGCTGGGTGTCTCCGATGAAGTTCTCGTTGCGGTTGGCGGTGATCTTGGTGCTGTTCCGGTGCACGCTGGCCGACAGGTCCGCGGCCCCCCAGTCCATGCCGCGGAAGCGCCAGCTCGCCGCCAGGTCGAATCCGTGCGTGCGCGTGTCGATCGCGTTGGTCCAGAACGCCACGGCGTCCACGGGCCGACCCTGAAACTGCGCGCCGGGCCGAAGCCCGTGGCTCGGATCGAGGCTCCGGGTCAGGGCGATCGCGTCGCGAACGGCGACACGGTAATAGTCCGCCGTCACCAGCAGTCCGGCGTCGGTGGCATAGACGAGCCCGCCCGTGAAGCTGATCGACGTCTCGTGACCCAGCGAGCAAGCCCCGAAGTCGGAACACGCGATCGGGTCGCCCTCGGGCAGGAATCCGGCGCTCACCAGACCCTCGCTGCCACCCACGAAGCCGATCGTGTTGAAGCCCCGCTGCGGGAGTCGCGGCGCCCGGAAGCCGGTGGAGACCGCGGCGCGGAGCGCGGCGCCCGTTTCGCCCAGCCCCACCCGGCCAGCCAGCTTGCCGGTCAGCGAGCTTCCGGCGTCGGTGTAGTGCTCGAAGCGCAGCGCGCCGCCCAGCGTGCGCCCGCTCGGCGAGCGCAACTCCATGTCCGCGTACGCTCCGACGCTGTTGCGGTCCTGTTCGCTCAGCGAAGCCGAGGTCGGGCTGTACCCCGGGTAGCCCTGCATCCCGCAGCTCGCGTAGGCCGTCCCGTCGTTCTGGTGATGAGCCGCCGGAAAGCTGCCGGGCGTATCGCTCGGCCCGCACGCCCACGAGGCCCGGTCGCCGGCCTCCATCCAGTACGAGTCCCGCCGGAACGCTCCGCCGACAGCCAGAAACGCCGGCGTCGAACCCACCTCGAGCTCCCGCGTCGCGTCGGCGTTCAGCGTCCACTGACGCACGTTGAGCCCGCCGCTGAACGTGTTCCTCGGTCCGGCGTTGGCCGCGATGGAGGCTCCGTCGGCGCCGGGGTTCATGGCCAGGAACTCGGCCGCGTACGACGGGTTGATCGAGTTCTCGGCGCCGAAGGCGAAGCGGCCGTGCCCGAACCCGAGACTGAGGTCTCCCGACCACTCGCCCACGTCGCCCCGCAGCCCCGCCACGGCGGACTTGTCCATGAGGTCCGACTCCTCGACGGGGAAGAAGCCGTCCGGATAGACGTAGCTGACCGAGCGGGGCACCCAGTCCGCCTTGCGGTACAGGCCGTCCGAGACCGCTTCGCGCGCGGAGTATCCCCCGAAGGCGTAGAACTCGGCCGATTCGCCGACCGGGACCGCGGCATTGGCCATGAACGCCGCGCCCCTGTAGTCCGGCTCGCCGTTTCGCTGCAACTGGATGACCTTCCCGCCATCCGCGCAGGGACCGTAGGACGGATCGGGCCCGAAGCAGGTGGGGGCCGCGCCCGCCCGGTTCGTGACATCCTGCCGCGCGACCTCCATCGTGATGTTGAAGAAGCCGTCGCCGAGCGGCACCCCGGCGTTGGCCGATGTGAACAGCCGCAATCCGTCGCCCCGCGAGGTTCGACCGAGGAAGGTGGACGCGCTCACCCCGCTGGCGTCGTCCTTGAGCACGATGTTGATCACGCCGGCGATCGCGTCGGAGCCGTACTGCGAAGCCGCGCCCTCGCGCAGGACTTCGATCCGTTCGATGGCGTGGACCGGGATCGCGCGCAGATCCGTGCCCGTCGTCCCCTGCCCGGCCGCCGCGAGCAGCTTCGCGAAGGCGACGCCGTGCCGCCGCTTGCCGTTGACGAGGACGAGCACCTGGTCGCCGTTCATTCCGCGCAACGTGGCGACGTGGAGAGCCGCGCCGTCGCCGGCGGACAGCCGCGTGGAGTTGAAGGACGGTGCGATCCGTCCGAGCACCTCCGCGAGGTCGATCTCCCCCATGCGCGCGATCTCCTCTGCGCCGTAAATGTCCACGGGGACGGGAAGCGTGGCGGGATCCGCGACACCGGCCCGCGACCCCACCACGACCTCGAGTTCCTGGACCACGACCACCGTGTCCGGCGGTTCCTGGGCCGAGGCCGGGCCCGTCGAAGCAAGGACTGCGAAGACCGCCGCAGCGAGGAACGAAGTTTGAGTTTTCATGGTCATTCTCCCCCGTCCAGGCACCCTCCGGGACACGGCGCCGCGACACCCGCCGCAGGCTCACCGATTTCTGAGACACCGCACAACGTGTCATTATGCATCAAACGATCCGGGGGTTACACCCCCAGGGAGGCACCATGGCACGCAGCCGACTCCGTCCCTCGTTCATCCTTGCGGGAATCGCGGTTCTCGCCGTCGCCTACCTTCTCGTGCAGGTGGCGCCGGAGCGGGAGGGTTCGGGAGCGATGGGAGGCCCTGACTCGCACGCGGACCTCGTCGCGTTATTCGACGAATGGCGGGAATTCGAGCGCCCCGCGTTCACGGATGGCGTGCCCGACTACTCGGCGGCGGCGATGGCGCGCCAGCGGCAGGCACTTCCACGGTGGCAGGCGCGGCTGGGCAGCGGCGCCCCCGAGGGCTGGTCCGTGCCGGAGCAGATCGACTGGCACCTGGTCCGCGCCGAGATGAACGGGCTCGACTTCGATCACCGCGTGCGCCGTCCATGGGCGCGCGACCCCGGCTTCTACGTGACGATCTTCGCGGCGGAGAGCGACGTGCCGGCCCACGAAGGGGCGGTCATCCACGGTTGGATCGACCTCTGGACCTACGACTACCCGCTCTCGGAGGCGGATGCCGCCGAACTCGCGGGCCGCATCGGCGCGACGCCCGCGCTCCTCGAGCAGGCGCGCGAAAACCTCGCGGACTCGAACGCGCGCGACCTGTGGCTGGCCGGACCCCGGGCCTTTCGGGGCCAGATGCGGGACCTCGACGACCTCGCGGCGCGGGTGGCCGGGACGAGCGCCGCGCTCGACCGGTCCATCGCCGACGCGCGCGCCGCCTCGGAGGCGTTCATCGCGTGGCTGGAGGAGGAGGCGCCCTCCCGCACCGGGCCCTCGGGCGTGGGACGGGAGAACTACACGTGGTACATGCGGAACGTGCACCTCGTCCCGTATTCGTGGGAGGAACAGGTCACGATCATGCGGCGCGAACTCGCGCGCGCCCACGCTTCGATGCGGTTGGAGGAGAACCGCAACCGGCACCTGCCCGAACTCGAGCGCATCGCCTCGGCCGAGGAATACGACCGGCGGCTGAACGAATCCGTCGACCGCTACATGCGCTTCCTGGACGAGGAGGAGGTGGAGACGACGGAGGAGTGGATGGACCCTGCCCTCCGCGCCGTGAACGGGAGCTTCACGCCCGCCGAATCCGGCGAAATCCGGAACTTCTTCTCCGAGGTGAACTACCGCGATCCGGACGCCTTCCGGCCGCACATGCACCACTGGATCGAACTCGCGCGTATGCGGGTGGACCCGCACGCGAGTCCGATCCGGGCCACGCCATCCCTCTACAACATCTTCGACTCCCGCTCGGAGGGACTCGCCACGGGGGTGGAGGAGATGTTCATGCACCTCGGGCTGCTCGAGGGTTCGCCCCGGTCGCGCGAACTCACCTGGATCATGCTGGCCCAACGGGCCGCGCGGGCGCTGAGCGGCCTCTACCTGCACGGCGGCGTGTTCGACATGGAGGAGGCGGTGGCCCACGCCATGAAGTGGACGCCGCGCGGGTGGCTGCCGGACGGCGCCCTCGTGCGCGGCGAGCAGAGCCTCTACCTGCGGCAGCCGGGGTACGGGACGAGCTACGTGACCGGGAAGATCCAGATCGAGGAACTGCTCTCGGAGTACGCCATCCAGGAGGGCGCGGAGTTCACCGTGAAGCGGTTCTTCGATGCCTTCTACGACATCGGGGTCATCCCCATCGTCCTCACCCGCTGGGAGATGATCGGGGAGAAGGACCCCATCCTGGGGGCGAACTGACGCCGCCGACCTGGATGCAGACGGCGCGGCGGCTCCTCCCGCGGCTCGCGAGCCTGTCGCGCAGGATCCGGCCCACGTTTCACCTCGACTCGGTGAACGGCCTGAGCGCCGGGCGCCTGCGCGACCTGGGCGTCGAGGCTGTCCTGTGGGACGTCGACGGGACGCTGATGGCGCACCACGCGGGGCGGGTGGATCCGGCGCTCGCAGCCGGGTTCGAGGATCTGCTCCGGGCGCCCGGACTGCGACACGCGATCGTCTCCAACTGCCAGGAGGCGCGCTTCGCCGAGTTGGGGGAGATCTTCCCCGCGATCCCGGTCGTGCTCGGATACGAGACCGGGGCGGGGCCGGCATTCAGGGTCCGCCGCGGACCGCGCGCGTCGTGGCGCGGCCCCGGCGCGGCGGCGGCTTCGTCCGCCGGCGGCGGGACTCCCGGGGAGCTGCGGCCGATCCGCAAGCCGAGCCGCCGGCTCGTGCGGGCCGCGCTCGAGGAGCTGGACGTCGCGGACCGTCCGGAGGCGGCGCTGGTGGTGGGAGATCAGCACTTCACGGACATCGCGTCGGCGAACCTGGCGGGCGTCCGCTCCGTGAAGGTGTCCACGCTGCACCGGGCCAGCTTCCCGGCCCCGGTCCGCTGCTCCCAGCGGCTCGAAGCCGTGCTCTACCGGCTGAAGCACGGCCGTCCGCGCCCGGACGGCGCTTGACGGACCCCGTCCTCGCCGCGCTCGAGCGGGAGGTCACGGCCTGCCGGAAGTGCCCGCGGCTCGTCGAGTGGCGCGAGCGGGTGGCGCGGGAACGCCGGGCCGCCTTCCGCGACGACACGTACTGGGGGCGTCCGGTGCCGGGCTTCGGCGATCCGGCCGCGCGCCTCCTCATCGTCGGGCTCGCCCCGGCCGCGCACGGCGCCAACCGCACCGGGCGCATGTTCACCGGCGACCGGTCCGGCGACTGGCTCTACCGCGCCCTGCACCGCGCCGGGTTCGCCTCGCAGCCCGACTCGACCGCCCGGCACGACGGGCTGGTGCTCCGGGGCGCCTGGGTGACCGCCGCCGTGCGCTGCGCTCCGCCCGGAAACAAGCCGACCGCGGGGGAGCGGGAACGGTGCCGGGGCTACCTCGAGCGCGAACTGGACTTCTTCACCGAAGCCTCGGTCATCGTCGCCCTGGGCGGGTTCTCGTTCGCCGCGATACGGAGGATCTTCCGCGAACGCGGTGAAGCCGTCCCGCGGCCGGCGCCCCGATTCGGCCACGGCGTCGAGGTGGAGATCGGGCGCCGCCTGCTGATCGGCTCCTATCACCCGAGCCAGCAGAACACCTTCACCGGCACGCTCACGGAGCCCATGTTCGACGCCATCTGGACCCGCGCCGCCCAACTCGTCACGCCGCCTCGATGTCCGTGAGCCCGAAGTCGTTGCCCTTGAACAACAGCGGCTCGCGGGCGGTGCGCGCCAGGGCATAGACGAAGCAGTCTCCCATGTTCAGCGCGGCGGGATGGTTCCCCTTTCCGTAGCATCGCCACGCGTCGCGAGCCGCCTCGGAGTGCTGCCGCGTAACGGGAACCACCTGAATTTCCGCTTCCTCAAGAAGATCGTCGAGGTCTTGTCCGGCACCGAATCCGCCCCTGGCTTCGGCGACCATTGCCGCTTCCAGCAACGTCACCGCCGAGATTCGAGGAGCGGTTGCGCGCGCGAGCGCCCGCTCGAACCGGCGTGCGTCCTCTTCACGAAACAGGATCGCCAGGATGGCGGAGGTGTCGACGATCACTTCGGGAGGCCGTGCTCGTCGTAGAGGTAGTCGCCGTGCTCGATCGCGGAGGGGCCGGGCTTGAGCCTTGCGGCGCACCGCTCGCCGATGGCGCGCAGGTCCCGCATGAGCGCATCCGCGTCGCGCCGTCGCTGCTCACGTTCCAGACGTTCCTTCAATGCGATCGTGATGGCTCCCGTCTTCGTGTCTCCGGTCAGCCGCGCCAGCTCGTCGGCCAGCCGGCACGTCTCCTCGTTCTTGATGTTGAGGCTCATCATCCACCTCTCAACACGGATGGCAGAACGGATGGTAGAAACCGTCTCCTCGATTCTACCCTACCTCGTGCCGAAGTCCCTTGCAACCGACTCTGACGCCCGCATCTTCGGGCTCCGACAGGGTACACGCCCTTGCCCCGGACTGCCGTGTCCGGTGCATGTTGCGAGGTCGCGGACCCCTGGCCGCCAGCGGACACTCCGTGGGGCGGCGCCCGCAAGTCAGGAGAAAAACACGCATGCCGAACACGTCCCGAGGGACCCCCGCCCTCTTCGCCCTGATCCTCGCCGTCGCGCTCGGCATTGCCGCCGGCCTGGCTCCCAAGAGGGCCGCAGCGCAGGACAGACCCACGCTCGGGGCGGACGACTACGACCAGTGGGAGCGCTTGGGGCAGGGATCGCTCTCGCCGGACGGCCTCTGGCTCGCCGTCGTCGTCCGCCGCGTGGACGAGACTTCCGAGCTTCAGGTCCACCGTACCGATTCCGACTCGGTCGTCGTCGTCGCGGAAGGCGCGCGCCCCGAGTTCAGCGCGGACAGGAACTGGCTCGCGTACGCCATCGGCGTCTCCCCGGACGAGCGCGACCGGCTCCGCGAGAGGCGGGACCCCGTCCGCAACGGCGTCGGCCTCCTCAACCTGCGGACGGGAGAGAAGGAGGAGATCGAGGCGATGCAGTCGTTCTCCTTCTCCGATGACGGGGGATACCTGGCGCTCCGCCGTTACGGCCCCGAGGAGAGCGACGGCGACGGCGCCGACGTCCTCGTGCGGGACTTGACCCGGGGTGGGTCGATGAGCTTCGGCAACGTCTCGGCCTTCGCCTGGCAGGAGGATGGGAGCCTGCTCGCCATGACGGTCGACGCCGAGGATCGGGTCGGCAACGGAGTCCGGCTCTACGACCCGGAATCCGGCCGCATCCGCTCGCTCGACGCGGACGAGGCGACCTACCGCGAGCTGTCGTGGCGCGACGATGCCGCGGACCTCGCCGTCCTCAAGACGTTCGAGGACGAGCTGCACGAAGACACCGCCCACGTGGCGCTGGCGTGGCGCGATCTGCACTCCGACAGCCCCCGGGCCTTCGCGCTCGACCCGCGGGAGCCCTCGGAACTCCCCGGAGGCACCCGGATCGTCGAACACCGCGCCCCCTCCTGGTCCGACGATGGCTCCACGATCTTCCTCGGCCTCCAGGAGCGGATCCCGGTCGAGACGGGAGCCGAAGACGCGGAGGGCGAGGGCGAAGAGGAGGACGCCGACGCGGACGAAGCGGAGAACGGGGCCGCAAGCGACGATGAGGAGAGTCCCGGCGTCGAGGTCTGGCACTCGCTCGATGTCGATCCGGTCCCCCAGCAGCGCGTGCGCGAGGACCGGCTGCGGCAGGAACACGACCTCGGCGCCTGGAGTCTGGCCGACGGTGGATTCCTCCTCCTCGGGGGTGACCACGCGGACCAGGTCGAGATCGCGGAGGGCGGGCGCCACGTGCTGGCCCGCGACGAGACGCCGTACGACGTCGACGCGATGTTCCGCCAGCAGTTCCACGACATCTACGCCGTCGACGCGCGCACGGGGAGCCGGGAACTCGTCCGGGAGCGGGTCACGATCGACATGGGCTCGAGCCCCGACGGACGCTACGCCGCCTGGTTCGAGGACGCGGACTACTGGACGCACGACCTCGCGACCGGCGAGACCCGCAACGTGACGGAAGGTCTCGGCGGGACGTTCGTCGACCTCGACCGGACGCCGACCCGCGAGCAGATGTCTCCCTTCGGCATCGCTGGCTGGATCGAGGACGACGCGGCGCTGCTGGTGAACGACCGCTTCGACGTGTGGGAGGTGAACCCGGACGGGTCGGGCGGGAGGCGGCTCACGAACGGGGCGGAGGATTCGGTCCGGCACCGCGTGGTGCGGGTGGACCGGGAGGCAGACGCCTTCGCCGCGGACGAACCGCTCTACTACTCGACCTACGGCGAGTGGACCAAGAAGGCCGGCTTCTCCCGCGCCCGCCGCGGAGAGACGACCGAGCCGCTGATCTGGGCCGACGCGCGCTTCGCGGGCGGCCTGCTCAAGGCGGAAGATGCCGACGTGTACGCCTTCCGCCGCGAACGGTTCGAAGACTCGCCCGACTACTTCGTCACGGGACCGGATCTGAACGAAGCCCGGCAGGTCACGCGCACGAACCCCTTCCAGGACGACTACGCCTGGGGCCGCACGCAACTCATCGACTATGAGAATGAATGGGGACGCCCCCTCCAGGGCGCGCTCATCTATCCGGCGGACTACGATCCGGACCGGACGTATCCCATGATCGTGTACCACTACGAGCTGCTCTCGCAGAGTCTCCACCAGTACATCGTTCCGGATCCCACGAGCTACTACAACATCCAGATCTGGAGCCACGAAGGGTATTTCGTCTTCCAGCCGGACATCGTCTATCGCGACCGGCGCCCGGGACAGTCGAACGTGGAGACGCTGCGCCCGGCGGTGGCGGCGGCGGTCGAGACCGGCATGATCGACGGCGACCGCGTCGGACTCATCGGCCATTCGTGGGGCGGATACCAGACGACGTTCTTCGTCACCCAGGACGACCTCTTCACGGCGGCGGTGGCGGGCGCGCCGCTCACGAACCTCATGAGCATGTACCTCTCCTTCTACTGGAACTCCGGGGGGACCGACGCGCGCATCTTCGAGATCAGCCAGGGCCGCATGCAGGTGCCGTGGTGGGAGGACTGGGACTCCTACTTCAACAACTCTCCGCTCCATCACATTCAGAATCTCAACACGCCCCTCCTCATCGAGTTCGGGACCGAGGACGGCGCCGTGGAGTTCAACCAGGGCGTCGAGTTCTACAACGCAGCCCGGCGCGCGGGGAAGCACATGGTGATGCTCGTCTACGAGGGGGAGAACCACGGGCTTGCGAGGGAGCCGAACCAGCGCGACTACCAGAGCCGCATCCTCCAGTGGTTCGGGCACTACCTGAAGGGGGAATCGGCCCCGGAATGGATCACGACCGGCGTCCCCTGGCTGGAACAGAAGGACGGCCTCAGGAAGAAGAAGGTGAGCTGAACCATGATTCCTCGTCCCGACCGTACCCGGGCTGTCCTGCACAGGGTCTCCATCCGCGTGCTGCTGACGGTGGCGGCGCTGAACGTGGCCGTCGCGGCGGCGCCCGTTCGCGTGGAGGCCCAGCCTTCCGAACGAATCGCGGCGGGATTCACCTGGCGCCTGATCGGACCCGCGATCTCCGGCGGTCGCATCGCGGATCTCGAGGTCGTGCCCGGCACGCAATCGCACATCTACGTGGGGGCAGCTTCCGGCGGCGTGTGGAAGAGCGTCAACCACGGGACGACGTGGGAGCCGATCTTCGACGACGCGGCGAACCTCTCGATCGGGGACATCGCGCTCGCCCCGTCGGACCCGCTGGAAGTGTGGGTCGGGACCGGGGAACCAAACAACCGCAACAGTACGCCGTGGGGGGAGGGCGTCTATCACTCCTCCGACGGCGGAAAGACGTGGCGGCTCACGGGGCTGGAGGAGACCCGGCACATCGGGCGCATCGCCGTCCATCCCACCGATCCGGACATCGCGTGGGTGGCGGCGCTGGGACATCTGTTCGGCCCCAACGCGGAGCGCGGCGTTTATCGAACGACCGACCGCGGAGAGACGTGGACGAAGGTCCTCCACATCGACGACGACACGGGGTTCGTGGACCTCGCCCTCAACCCCGCGGATCCGTCCGTCATCTACGCGGCCGCGTATCAGCGGCGGCGGCGCGCGTGGGGGTTCTCGGGCGGCGGGCCGGGGAGCGGCATCTACAAGTCGACGGACGGCGGAGATTCCTGGCGGGAGGTGACCGAGGGCCTGCCGGAGGGGGACAAGGGAAGGATCGGGCTCGCGGTCTCGGGGAGGGATCCGGCTTTGGTCATGGCCGTCGTCGAGGCGGAGGAGGGCGGCATCTTCATCTCCCGAGACCGCGGCGAGAGCTGGATGCGCGTCAACGAACTGAACCAGCGTCCCATGTATTACAGCCAGCTCCGGATCGACCCGAACGATGAAGACCGGGTCTGGCTGGTGGCGGGCAGCCTGCACCGCTCGGAGGACGGCGGCGACACGTTCGAGGCCCTCCCCATGGAGATCGAATACAACACTGGCGTCCATGTGGACCACCACGACCTGTGGATCGACCCCGAGGACTCGCGCCACATGATCCTCGGGAACGACGGCGGGCTCTATTCCACGTGGGACGACGGCGACCACTGGACGTTCATCGGGAACATCCCCATCGCCCAGTTCTACGACATCGATCTGGATCTGGCGGATCCGTACCACGTCTACGGAGGACTACAGGACAACAACTCGTACCGGGGCCCCAGCCGGACGCGCCGCTACCAGGGGCTCATGAACCGCGACTGGCAGGTCCTCGACTATGGTGACGGGATGTACACGGAGACCGACTGGTCTGATCTCGGCACCGTCTACGTGACGTCGCAGAACGCCGGGATCGTGCGCGTGAACCTCGCCACCGGAGACCGGAAGGCGCTCAAACCCTTCCCGCCGGACACGACGGTCGCATATCGCTTCGACTGGAAGTCGCCGATCCTGGTGTCCCCGCACAACGCGAACCGGGTCTACCTGGGCGGCAACCGGCTCTTCATCTCGGACGACCGCGGGGAGCGCTGGCGCGCGACGGAGGATCTCACGCGGCAGATTCACCAGGACAGCCTCGAGATGATGGGCGTGCGTCCGGACTCGACGACGCTCTCGAAGCACGATGGTGCCTCCGGGTACGGGGAGATCACGGCCGTGGCGGAGTCTCCGGTCGAGGCGGGGGTGCTGTGGATCGGAGCGGACGACGGATCGGTGCGCCTGAGCCGGGACGACGGGGCGAACTGGCAGGATCTGACCGACCGGGTGGCCGCGGCGACGGGGCTGCCGTTCCCCTACTACGTGAGCTGGGTCGAGGCCTCGCAGGCGGAGGCGGGGCGCGCGTACGTGAGCCTGGACGGGCACTGGGACGACGACTACGGACCGCTCGCGGTCGTGACGGAAGACTTCGGCGAAACCTGGCGGTCGCTCGCGCACGGGCTGAACGGGGCGGCGGCCGTGACGGCCACGGGCCGGGCGACGGGGGGCGGCATGGCAAGCGTGAACGTGATCCGCGAGCATCCGGAGAATCCCGACCTGCTGATCGTCGGCGCGGAGAACGGCGCTTTCGCCTCATTGGACCGGGGGGCGACATGGGCCGCGCTCGGTTCGGGGCTCCCCGCCGTTCCGGTCGACGACGTCGAGATCCACCCGCGCGAGAACGACGTCGTCCTCGGCACGCACGGCCGCGCCATCTGGATTCTCGATGACATCACGCCGCTGTCACAGCGGTCGGCCACCAGCGCGACCGACGACGCCGTGCAGTTGTTCGCCCCGCGTCCGGCCACGCTCTTCCTGTACCGGAACGACGTGCCATCGATGGGCCAGGGGACATTCCGGGCCGAGAACCCCGCGTTCGGCGCGAACATCGACTACCGGCTCTCCGCCGAGATGCCGGGCGGCGTGTCGATCGACGTGCTGGACGCCTCCGGTCGCGACGTCCGGAGGCTCGAGGGCCCGGGCGCGGCCGGCCTCAACCGGGTCGCGTGGGATCTGCGGCACGACCCGCTGCCGCACGACACCACGCGGTACGAGGTGCCGAGCCTCGATGCGGGCCCCGAGGGTCCGCTGGTCCTGGCGGGGACGTTCACGGTCCGCCTGACGGCGGGAGGAGAGACGCGCGAGCAGTCGCTGGAGGTGCGTCCCGACCCGGAACTGCCGGTGTCCGCGGAGGAGCGCCTGGCGCGCTACGAGTTCGCGATGGCTCTATTCGAGCTCCAGGGGGTGGCCTACAGGGAGGGCAGCGAAGCCTACGATGTCGAGCGCCGGGCTTCCGGGTCGTTCGAGGCGCTGGAAGGCACGGAGGACGTGGCCCCCGAAGAACTCGAACGCGCCCGGGAGCTTGTGGGCGAGATCGAGGAGGTCGCCGACGAGTGGCGTTCGATCAACGGGGACATCCGCAACTGGTGGACCGGCCTGAGGGGCAAGTTCGACGGCGGTCCCTCAACGACCGGATCGCTGACGGGTCCCTCCGACGACCACCGGCGACGGCTCGATCGGATCCGGGCGACCGTGGAGGCCGCGTCCGCGCGGATGAGTGCCGCGGCGGCTGCACTCCAAGCGCTGCAGAATCTGGCGGGCGTTGGCGCCTCGCCCAACCGGGACGGATAAGAGCATGGATCACAGACCGAAGATGTCCACGCCGCGTCGGCTGGCGTGGCTGGCGCTGGCGGGGATCGCGGCGCCGGCCGCGCTCGAGGCGCAAGCCTGCCTCGGCTTCAGCGGCAACGGGTTCCTCAGCGGCTCGGGCGCCGTGTGGCGCGAATCATCCGAAGACGTCACAGGCCTCGGAGGCGCGGCCGGGTTCAACCTCGGTCTCGTGGCCGCGACGGGTCACTACGTCAAGTTCTCCGGCGCGGATGAGTTCGATCAGGAATTCGACTTCGAGGACGCGCGCGCGAGCGTCGCCCTCAAACTTCCGCTGCCCGTGCTGTCCGTCTGTCCCCTCGTCACCGTGGGGGTCGGAGGGGTTCTGTCGAGGAACTTCGACGACCTCCCCTACAAGAGCGAGACCGTTTATGGGGTCGGCGTGGCCATCGGACAACGCTTCGGCGCGCCGGGCTCCGGCCTCGCGATCATCCCTTCGGCGACCGTAAGCATCGAAAACTACTCGGTCGAACGGCTCTACGACGACATCGTGGAGGGCGACAGGGAATTCAGCCCCGTCATCCGCGGCGGCGTTACGGTCGAGATCGGCAGCGTTCACGTTCGTCCCTACGTCGCGTTCACGACCGCCGAGGACAGCCACCTGATCGCCGGAGCCCAGTTGGGGGTCACCTTCTGATGAGCCCCGGCGGGCCCGAGCGGCGGGCCCGGGAGCTGCGCAGGGCGCTGCGGCGCCACTCTTATCTCTACTACGTCCGCAATCGGCCCGAGATCTCGGACGAGCGGTTCGACGAACTGTTCCGCGAGCTGAAGACCCTTGAGGCGTCGCACCCGGAACTTGTCACGCCCGATTCGCCGACCCAGCGCGTGGGCGCGGAGCCGCTCGACGCGTTCGAGACGATCGAGCACACCGCGCCGATGCTCAGCCTCGATTCATCCGCCGATGTGGAGCCGCTCGAACGGTTCGACGAGAGGATGCGCAAGGCGCTCGGAGACGACATCGGATACGTCGTCGAGCCGAAGCTGGACGGCGCCTCGATCGAACTCGTGTACGAATCCGGCCGGCTCTCGCGCGCCGTGACCCGGGGCGACGGCATACGCGGCGAAGCCGTGACGGAGAACATCCGCACGATCCACTCGGTGCCGCTCCGGCTGCGGGCCGCGGATCGCGACGTGCCGCCGGTACTGGCGCTGCGGGCCGAGGTCATCATGAGAGTGGGCGACTTCGAGGCGCTGAACGCCCGGCTCCTCGAAGGCGATCGCGCTCCGTTCGCGAATCCGCGCAACGCGGCGGCCGGATCGCTGCGGCAGCTCGACCCGCGCATCACCGCCGCGCGCCCCCTCGACATCTACGTCTACGACATCCTCGCGATCGACGGTCGGCCGCCGTCTACCCAGCGCGCCACGCTCGAAGCGCTGCGTGAGTGGGGGCTGCCCGTGAACGAGCGGTGCCGGCCCGCGGCCGATGTCGGAGAGATCCTCGCGTTCCAGGCAGAGATCGAGGAGGGTCGCGACGACCTCGAGTACGAGATCGACGGCATCGTCGTCAAGCTCGACGACATCGCCGCGCGCGACGAGGTTGGCGAGACGTCGCACCACCCCCGCTGGGCGTTCGCCTTCAAGTTCCCGCCGCGGAAGGAGGTCACCCGGCTCCTTCGCATCTTCCCCAGCGTGGGGCGGACCGGCGTGGTGACGCCCATCGCCTTCATGCGCCCGGTGGAACTGGGCGGCGTGACCGTGAGCCGCGCGAACCTCCACAACCGGGAAGAGGTCGCCCGCAAGGACATTCGCGAGGGCGACCGGGTGCGGGTGCAGCGGGCGGGGGATGTGATTCCGCAGGTGCTGGAGCGAATCGAGGAGCCGGGCCGCGAGCGAGCGCCGCCGTGGGTCATGCCCACCGAGTGTCCCTCGTGCGAAGCCCTCCTGGAGCCGCGCGGCCCGTACACGTTCTGCCCCAACCTGTTCGCGTGCCCCGCGCAGCTCGCCGGGCGGATTCAACACCTCGGGTCGCGGCATGCCCTCGACATCGAAGGATTGGGAGAGGAAACCGCGAACCTCCTCGTCCGGCAGGGGGTGATCGGCCGTGTCCCGCAGTTGTTCGAACTCGAGGCGAAGGCGCTGATGGAGCTGGACGGCTTCGCCGAGAAGTCCGCCACGAACCTCGTCCGCGCGATCGACGCCGCGCGCACGACCGAACTCGCCCGCTTCATCTACGGCCTCGGCATCCCCGAAGTCGGGGTGACCGTGGCGCGCGAACTCGCGTCGCACTTCCTGTCCTTCGAAGCGTTCCGGGCGGCCGCGAAAGGGGAGTCGGCGGCAGAAGGGGAGTCGGCGGCAGAAGGGGAGTCGGCGGCAGA
>VXQX01000033.1 GCA_009838765.1 Gemmatimonadales bacterium | reverse complement strand
CGGGGGAGGAGCGGGGGGAGGAGGGACGACCCTCGGTGGCGCCTCGGCGGCCGCCCCGGCCGATGGATCCCAGCCCGCCAGCGGCGGCGGGATCACGCCCCGGTCACGCAGCGCCCGTTCGACCAGCCCCTCGGCGTATCCCGCGTTGTAGCCGTCCGCGACCCAGCCGCGGTCGGCGGCGGAGCCGCTTCCGTCGTCGCTCATCGCGTCGTCGCTCGCTTAGTGGTGCCCGTGGCCGTGGCCGTGTTCGACATTCTCGGCGCCCGCCGCGCCGGAGAGGCTCCGATACACGGTGTCGAGCCAGCGTTCCGTCGAGATGAACTGCCAACTCCAGTCCGCCCACTCCCCGGCGACGCCCTCGGCCTGGATCTGTTCGCTGCTCATCCCCGCGTCGATCTTCCCGCGGACCATCGCGATCGTCTCGGTGATCATGCGGTGGTACGTCCGCAGGTCGTCCACGGAGGAGAGCGGACCGTGTCCGGGAATGATGTGGATGTCGGCCGGCACATTGTCGAGCACCTGCGCGACCGCCTTCTCGAGTCCTTCCACGTTCCCGCCGTTGTCGATGTCGACGAAGGGGAAGAGGCCGGAGAAGTAGTCGTCTCCCATGTGGAGGACGTTCGAGCCCGTGAAGTGGATGAGCGCATCCCCGTCCGTGTGTCCGTGCGGGATGTGGAACGCCCGGATCTCCTCGCCGTTGAAGTGGATGGAGAGGGCGTCGTCGAAGGTGACGACGGGCAGCGCCACGTCGGGCGATCCGCCCGCCTGGAGCCGTGCGCGCACGTTCGTGTGGGCGACGATCGTGGAGGCATCGCCGAACTCGGCGTTCCCGCCCGTGTGGTCGCCGTGGAAGTGCGTGTTGATGATGAACTGCGGCTGCGCGGCCTCCTCCGATTGCCCGACCTCCCGAAGTGCGTCACGGATCTTGTCCGCCAGCGGCGCGAACTGGTCGTCGACCATCACGACGCCGTCGGGACCCGAGGACACGCCGATGTTGCCGCCGCTCCCCACCAGCATCCAGACGTTGCCGGCGACGTGCGTCGCCTCGATCCGGACGGCCGAGAAGTCACGCTGCGCGAAGGCGGGGGCGGAGAAGAGACCCGCGAAAAGGGTCGCGAGGAGCAGCGATCGAGCTTTCATGGAAAGAAACTCCTGAATACGGACATCGTGTACCGCCGAACGCATACCGCAGAACGCGTACCGCCGGGCGCCCGAAGATGGGGCAGGGCCCGGGCCAATGCCACCTTTGGCCGCCTCCGCCGAAGCGCCGGAACTCTTGACCGCCCGGCAATTCCCGGAGCACACTGCGCAAGATGCGCAGCTATATCGTCTTTCTCCTTCTCTTATCGATCAAGGTCGCGGCGAGGGTGCTCTGCCGGGTCCGGCTGGAGTGGCTCCGAGGTGCCGACGATCCATGGTCCGGGCTGCGCGTGCTCGCGCTGATCAACCACACGAGTCTCTTCGAACCGGTCTTCCTCGCCGTAGTGCCCAGCCGCGTGCTGTGGCAACTCGCGACGCACGGCGTCGTGCCGCTCGCGGACAAGACCGCGGCGCGACCGATACTGGGCCGGCTCTTCCAGCTCCTCGCCAAACACGTCGTGCCGGTCACGCGCGAGAAGGATGACACCTGGGAGCGAGTGCTGCGGCAGGTGCGGGATCCGGAGGCCGTGCTCATCATCCTGCCGGAAGGGCGGATGATGCGTCGCACGGGGCTGGACCTTCAGGGGAATCCCATGACGATCCGCGGGGGAATCGCGGACATCCTGCGGGCGATACCGGACGGCCGGCTGTTCATCGGCTACAGCGGCGGGCTTCATCACATCCAGGCCCCCGGGGAACGCTTTCCGCGACCCTTCCGGAGCGCCTGGCTGGGCGCCGAAGTCGTGGACATCGCGGAATACCGCCGAGAATTGGGCGGCTCGGAGTGCGCGGAGACCTTCAAGGCGGCCGTGATCGAGGACCTGACGCGCCGGCGGGACGCGTACTGCTGTCGGAACGGGTGAAGCCGAGCGGGCATCCCGTCAGTTGACGTCAGTTGACGTCAGTTGAAGCGGATGCGCCTCCAGCTCCCATCCCGGTCGTAGGTCCACGCGTCTCCGTCGATCACGACGAACGAGATGCGGCGCGCGTTCCGGATGTCGGCGGCGGGGTTGGCCTCCAGGACGACGAAGTCGGCGCGCTTGCCGATCTCGATCGTCCCCCGTTCGTGGAGTTGGCCGAGCGCGATCGCGCCGTTCCTCGTGGCCATGCCGAGGACTTCGAGAGGGGAGATGCCGGCCTCCACGAGCAACTCCATCTCACGGTGGAACCCCTCTCCCCACGCGGTCGTGCGCGGAGCATCGGACCCCACGAGCAGGCGGACGCCGTGGCCGTGGAATGTCCGGAGCAGCGCCTCGGCCCCGGGCCAGACGGCTTCGAGCGCGCTTCGTTCATCGGTGGAGAGCGGCGCGCACGGGGTGGCATCCGCCGGACAGTCGGGGGAGGCGGACGCGCCGGCGAGGAGCGGCAGGAGGGCCGAGTCATTCGAGAGAAGCGCGGTGACGGCACGGTCGACATCGGGCCCCTGCGGCTCCAACCGCTCAAGCCACGCGGTCTGGACCGGGACCTGCCCCGCCTCCGCGAGCGCCTCGAACGGTCCGCGCTCGCGCTCCGGAAGCAGCTCGGGGTCGCCGGAGACCAGGGGACCCGCGACGGCGGAGCCGGCACGGAGGGCCAGCAGCCAGCCGCCATCCCGGCGGTCGGCCCACAGGGGCACCTCCGCGCGGCGCGCGGCCCGCGCGATCCCGACCAGCCAGGACGAAGGCACACCGGACGTGACGGACACGAAGCCGGCCCCATCCGCAGCCTGCCGCGCCACCTCCGCGACGGCGGCGGCTTCCGATTCCAGTGCCACGCCGCGCGGCGCCCCCCCGGCATCGAGAACGGGGCCACCGACGTAGACGGCGGGAACGGGATCTTCACCGAAATTCCCGCGGCCACGCGCTTCGAAGGCGGCCGGGGATGTGGCGCCGTCGCGCACCCCGGTGATCCCGGCGGCCAGCAGCGCGCGCAACTCTTCCGTGGTTCGGGGCGAGGCGTGCGCATCGATGAGTCCGGGCATGAGGTACGAGCCCGAGAGGTCCACGACGACGGTGCCTTCCGGGGCGGCCACGGAGCCCTGGGCGCCGATGTCCCGAATCCGGCCGCCCCACACGAGCACGGCAGAGGAAGGCCTGGGCGGCCCCCCGCGGCCGTCGATCACGGTCACATTGGTGAACAGCTCCGACTGCGGTACGATGAACGTGTCCTGGCCGGCGCCCGCCAAACCGCCGGGGAGAACCGCCCCCGCCAGGATCGCGGAGACCGCGCCGGGCGGCCGGCGTCCCATCGTCGCGGAGCGTCGCAAGTCAGGCCCCGTCCGCCCGTGGTCCATCCGCGGACCGGATGAAGAGTTCCCGCTTGGGGTAGGGGATCTCCACGCCAGCCTCCGCAAAGGCGCGGAGCGCTCTCTCGCTGATGTCGTCGGCGATGCGCCGTCGCGCCCTCGCCTCCACGATCCAGACGCGCAATTGGAGGTTGACCTCGGATGGGCCGAAGCTCCGGGCAATTACGATCGGCGCGGGATCGTCCTTGATGCCTTCGACGCCGAGGGCGATGTCCACCAGCAGCGACTTCGCCCGCTCGATGTCCGATTCGTAGGCGACGGAGAAGGGGATCCGGAGCCGGATGTCCTGCCCGGACATCGTGTAGTTGACGATGTCGCGCAGCATGAGCTGACTGTTCGGGACGACGATGACGAGATTGTCGGGATTGCGGATCTTCGTGGCCCGGAGCCCGATCTCGATCACGTCGCCCCAGGAGCCCGTCTCGTTGGGCGCCGTCCACAGTTCGATCCGGTCCCCGACCTGGAAGGGGCGATCGACGATGAGGAGCACGCCCGCGATCACGTTGGAGAGCGTGTCCTTGGCGGCGAGCGACAGGGCGAGACCCATGACGCCGGCCCCGGCGAGCAGAGGCGCGATGTTGATGCCGAGTTCCGCGAGCGCGAGCACGATGCCGAGGGCGATGATCGCGAAGCGAATGGCCTTGTTGATCATTGGGAGCGCCGTCTTGTCCAGCGGTGTCGACGTGCGCGCAACGACCTCGGTTTCGAGCGCGGTCAGGAGGTCCCCGACGAAACGGCTCAGCGGGAAGAAGAGGACGCCGATCCAGATCGCATAGACCCACTGGGCCGCGGTAGCCAGAGCCCAGATGTCCAGCAGGCGCCAGACCGCCCACGCCCCGCTCGACAGCAGGAGGGCCTGGCGCAGCAGCCGCACGGCCAGATCGTCGAGCTGCGTCGCGGTCCGGGTCACCCAGTGTCTCTGTGCGCGGCCCAGCACCATCAGCGCCACGAGGTAGACGAGGCCGGCGACCGCGATGACGATCAGGCTGGGCAGCCAGCGCGGAGCCATGAAGGCGACCGCTTCGCTCCACAGTTGTGACAGTCTCTCCATCGGGCCTCGCCCCCCTCAAGCTGTTGCCACCACCCGCGGGGCTCTCGCACCCGCGTGGCGCCTGCACCCCCCGCGCGGTAGCCGCACGATGCCGCGAAGAATGGTATCGTAATGGTACCGTGGCAGCGTTCTTGCGGATAACTTGGGGGATGGAGCGACGGGAATCGAACCGGGAGTGAAGATGTTCGACGGAGCATTCAAAAGGATCGGGACCGGGGCGGCCTTCCTCGGGTTGGCGATGCTCGTCAGCGCGTGCGCGCCGGAAGCGGCGGGGGAGAGCGGGCGCGCGGCGGCCGCGGCCTCGTCGACGGCCGCGGCCTCGTCGACGCCAACGGTCGATGCGACGTTGGCCGCGACCATCGCGGAAACGCCGACGATCAAGGTCTACAAGTCTCCCTCCTGCGGTTGCTGCGCCCTCTGGGTGGACCACATGCGGGAGGCCGGGTTCGAACTCGACGTCCTCGACATGGATGATGCGGACCTGATTCGCGTGAAGCTCGACGCGGGCGTGCCGCTGCAGATGCAGACATGCCACACGGCGCTCGTGGGCGACTACGTGTTCGAGGGCCACATTCCCGCCGAGGTCATCGCCCGGTTCCTCGCCGAGAAGCCCTCCGCGAGCGGGCTCGCGGTGCCGGGGATGCCGATAGGCTCCCCGGGCATGGAGTTCGGCGACCGCGTCGATCCTTACGACGTGATCCGGTTCGACGCCGCAGGCAACACGTCCGTCTACGAGAGCCGCTGACTCCCTAGCCCCCACCGCTCCCGGCACATCACGGACGTAGTCCGAATGGCATCGTTCATCGCTGCGCTGCTGGCGCCGGTCGCGGGCGTCCTCCTCTACATCTGGCTGCACAATCGCCCGAGCACGATTCGTGCCATCGATACCGCCGTCCTGTGGATCCTTCCGGTGCTGGTCGCCTTTCAGGTTCTCCCACACGCCTTTACCGAGCGTGACATCGGGCCCCTGATCGCGGTCCTGCTTGGAGTCGGCATCCTCTATCTCATCGAGAAGATCTCCCGTTCGTTGGCGCGGCACACGGACGACTTCGCCATCTTTCTGGGCGTGTTTTCGATGGCGGTGCACGCGCTCCTGGAGGGTGGCGCGCTGATACCGGCCGCGGCGAGTGCTCCGTTCGCCTTCGCCGTCATCCTGCATCGGGTCGCCGTCGGGCTACTGATCTGGTGGCTGCTCGAGCCGCGACACGGCGTCGGCCTGGCCATGGCGGGCGTCGGAGCGATCCTCGTGGCGACGACGGTCGGGTTCGCGGCGAGCACGGAAATCCTCCCGGATGGGCACGCGGCCCTCGAACTCTACCAGGCCTTCGTCGCGGGGTCGCTGCTTCACGTCGTGTTTCACCAGGGGCGCCGCGACCACAGGCACGACTAGCCCGTCCCGGCCGTCAGCCGGGCCGGCTCACCGCCTCGGCGACGTACGCCACGGACTTCCTCGTCGCCAGCTCCGGATCGGGTACCCGCACGAAGCCTCGGGCGCCGTACCGGCGAGGAAGAGTTCGGGCTGGCCCCGACAGCCCCACCCGGCGCGCAGCCCGGTCCGGGGCTCGACCTCGACCCATTCCACGCCGTCGGGAAACCGGAAGTCGGCTCCGCCGGTGCGCCCGAGGACCCGGATGAGAAAATCCGTGAAGATGGGCTGGGCGGCGCGGGATCCGGACAAACCCAGGCGCGCCCCGTCGTCGAAGCCGACCCAGACGCCGATGGCCAGTTCCGGCGTGTAGCCGACGAACCACGCATCGCGCGAGCCGTTCGTGGTCCCGGACTTTGCCGCGAGGGGGCCCCCGTACCCGGCCGCGCGCACGCCGCTCCCGGTGCCGCGCTCCACGACCCCGCGCAGCGCGGACGTCACGAGGTACGCCTCCGCCGGGCTGATCACGGCCTCCCGGCGAAGCTCGGCCGGTTGGATGGCCTCGCCCTCTCGCCCGAGAACGGCGCGCGCTGCTCGCGGGGGCGCCCGCTTCCCCTCCGCCGCGAGCACCGCGTACGCCGCCGTCAGCTCAAGGAGCGTCACCTCCGAGGCGCCGAGGGCGAGGCTCGGGTAGGGCGACAGGGGACTCTCGACCCCCAGCCGCCGCGCGGTCTCCACAATCCTTTCCGGACCGACGGCGAGTCCCAGGCGGGCGAACGGCACGTTGCGCGACCCCTCGAGCGCGTCGCGCAGTCTCACGGGCCCGAGAAACTCGCGATCCGCGTTGGAGGGCCGCCACGTTCCCGCCGGCGTGTCGAGCGCCAGCGGTTCGTCCCGCAGCGTGGAAGCCAGGGTGAAGGGGGCATCCGCCCGCGGATCCAGCGCGGCCAGCGCCACGATCGGCTTGAAGGCGCTTCCCGGCTGACGCAGCGCGTCCGCAGCGCGGTTGAACTGCGACGTGGCGTATGCGCGTCCGCCGACCATCGCCAGGATGTCGCCGCTCCGAGGGTCGATGGCCACGAGCGCCGCCTGGAGAGGCCCCGTCTGCTCCGTGAGGCGGGGACGGCTGCGCTCGAGCCTGCGGATTCCATCCGCTACGGCCAACTCCGCCGCTCGCTGTATCTCCGGCTCCAGGGACGACACGACGGTCAGACCCGCGCCATCCAGGCTCAGAGGCCGTGCTCCGGACCCCAGCTCTCGCCGCAGGAAGTCCAGGTACCAGCGGGCATCGGCGCTCCGCTCCCGCGGAGAGCTGAGGGTCAGATTCGTTTCGAGCTCGGCGTTCAGACGGTCGGCGTCGATGTGTCCGAGGGCGTGCATCTGCCGCAGGACGATGTCACGCCGGGCCCGGGCGCGCTCCGGGTGCCGGTGCGGCGCATACATGCTGGGGCCTCGAATAATCCCCACGAGCATGGCCGACTGCCCCAGCGTCAACCGGGAGATGTCCCGGTCGAAGAAGAACGGCGCGGCGCGGCCGAAGCCGTGAATCGCCACGCCTCGATCCTGCCCAAGGTAGATGTGGTTCACGTACGCTTCGAGGAGACGCCGCTTGGAGAACCGCCTCTCCAGGGCCACGGCGATGGCCGCTTCGCGGACCTTCCGCAGCAGCGTGCGATCGGTCGAGAGGAAGAGGGTGCGCGCGAGTTGCTGGGTGAGTGTGCTGCCGCCTTCGGCGATCCGCCCCTGCCGCAGGTTCGAGAGCACGGCGCCCGCGATGCGGCGGGGATCCAGCGCGCCGTGTTCATGGAAGCGGCGATCCTCCACGGTCAGGAGGGCGTCGATCAGATGGTCGGGCACTTCCTCGAGTCGTACCGGGATGCGGTCCCGGCCGTGCTCGCCGGGCACGGCGCCGATGACCTCGGGATCCAGGATGAGCGTCTCGAGGTCCCGCCCGTCCGCGTTCCGAATCGATGCCACGCGACCCGCGCCGGAATACCCGCGGAAGCGGACGCGCACGAGCCCGCCGGGATCCATGTAACCGCCCAGGCGCAGCGCCCGCCGGCCGAGCCTCAACTCTCCGCCGCGCCAGGCGAACTCTCCGCGGTCGGGCGTGCGCTTCGAGACGGAGCGATACCCGACCCGCGTCAGGTGGCTTGCGACGTGACGAGGCTCCACGCGGTCGCCCGGACGCAGGACCAGCGGCCGCGCGAAGACGCGGGTCGGGGAGACGGCATCGATCGCTTCGAAGTCGCGCGCGACCTTCGCCTCGAAACCGAGGTACCCGAGCCAGCCCGCCGCGACGACGCCGGCCAGGATCCCCAGCCTCCGCCAGATCCTGCTCCTGCCTTTCCTGCCTCTCTTGCGTTTCACATGGACTAGGACGCTCCGGGTCGAAAAAAGGTTCCCGGATCAGTCGGCGGCCCGGATGTGCTTCCCGAAGGTGCCCAGGTCGATGTTCGAGCCGGAGAGAACGAGGCCGACGCGACGGCCTTCCAGCCTCTCCCGGAGGGGACCGCACGCGGCGGCCAGGGGAGCGGCGGAGGCGGGTTCGGCGACCAGCTTCGCGTCGAGGAACAACGCTTTCAGGGCCGAGCGGATCGCGTCGTCGTCGACGAGCACGACGTCATCCACGTAGCGCTGCACGAGTCCGAAGCTGTACGGCGCCGCGTGCGGGGCGCCGAGGCTGTCCGCGATCGTGTCGATGCGATCGAGCGCCACCGGCTCGCCCGCGTCGAGACTGCGTCGCATGGAGTCGGCGCCGACGGGCTCCACGCCGTAGACCCTGCACGCGGGCGCGAGCTGTTTCACGATACTCGCTGTGCCGGAGATGAGACCCCCGCCCCCGATGGGGACGACGAGTGCCTCGAGATCGGGAAGCTGTTCCGCGACCTCGAGACCCACGGTCGACGTGCCGAAGACCGTCGCCTCGCCCTCGAACGGATGGATGGCGAGCCGACCCTCCTCCCGGGCAAGCTCCTCCATGCGCGCGAACCCGCTCGCTCCGTCTTCCGCGAACTCGATCTCCGCCCCGAAGTTCCGGCAGCGCGCGACGCGGACCGGGTTGGCGGAGGACAGCATGACGACCCTGGCGTTCGTGCCGGCGGCCCGAGCCGCGTACGCCACGGAGATGGCGTGGTTCCCGGCGCTCACAGCCGTAACGCCTCGCCGCAGTGTCTCCGCGTCCGCGCGGAGGACGTTATTAAGGGCGCCCCGAACCTTGTAGGAACCCGTGCGCTGGAAGAGTTCCAGTTTGAGATGGAGCTCGACGCCCGCGGGCAGCGGAGCGACGCCCGGGTCGGGAAGCCAGCGTCTCACCGGCGTGCGTTCGATCCAGGGCGCGACGCGCGCGCGTGTCTCGCGGCTCTGCGTCGGCGTCGGGGGCCGGGGGCTGGCGGCCGGAGCTTCGATCATGGTTTGCCGGAGTTGAGGGGAACGGTGTCGGGGCCGGCGCCGGTCGAAGCCGCCGGGCCGAGTGGGGTCGCCGGCTTGACAAGCTAACGGCGCGATGCGATCCTCCGCGCCCATGACGAACACCCATCTGTTTTTCGGCCATTATTTTTACCACCGCGTGCGCGGAGGCCGGTGATCGTCCAGCTGTAACCTGAACACAGATTGCGAACGATCGATGCCGGCCCGGGATGGCCGGCTTTTTTTTTGCTGCCCTCCCCTCCGGCCTCGGCCTTCCGAGCCCAGGATATGAACCACAAAACGACGAGACTCGCCCTGCCCAAAGGGCGGATGCAGTCCGGCGTACTCGAACTGCTCACCGCCGCCGGCGTGCGGGTGGACCTCGGGGAGCGCCGCTATCGCCCGACCATCTCGGTCCCCGGCTTCGGCGCCAAGCTGCTCAAGCCGCAGAACGTCGTGGAGATGCTGCATGCGGGATCTCGCGACCTGGGATTCGCGGGGGCCGATTGGGTGGCGGAACTGAACGGATCGCTGGTCGAACTCCTGGACACGGGGCTCGACCCGGTGCGCGTCGTGGCGGCAGCTCCGACGCAGATCGCGAGGGCGGGACTGCGCGCCGCCGGCCGCCTCACGGTCGCGTCCGAATACGCGCGGCTTTCCGCGCGCTGGATCGAAGATCGGCGACTCGACGCGACGCTCGTGCGATCGTACGGCGCGACGGAAGTATTCCCGCCGGAGGACGCCGACGTCATCGTCGACAACACGGCGACGGGTGCGACGCTCGACGCCAACGGGCTCGAGATCGTCGATGAACTCATGACCTCTTCGACCCGCCTCTACGCGAACCCTCGGGCGCTCGAAGACCCGCGGCACCGCGAACGAATCGAGAACCTGGTCGTCGTGCTGAGGTCGGTGGTGGAGGCCCGGCAGCGGGTCATGCTGGAAGTCAACGTGGACGCGGCGCGGCTGGATGACCTGGTGGCCGTGCTCCCCTGCATGCGCAAGCCGACGGTATCGCGCCTGCACGGCGAAGAGGGCTACGCCATCCGGGTCGCGGTGCTGCGCGAAGCCCTGCCGGGCCTGATCCCGAGCGTGAAGGCGCGGGGCGGGACCGATCTCGTCGTGACGACGCCGGGACAGATCGTCGCGTGAGCGGGATGGCAGTGGCCGCGCCACCCGGCGAACGGCTCCGGCTCGATCACAACGAGCGTCTGTTCCCGGCACCGGAACTCGTCCGGCTCCTCTCGCAGGTGCCGGCGAGTGCCCTGACGCGGTATCCGGAGGCGGCCGGCCTGGAGGCGGCCCTCGGCGAAGCCTGGGACCTGGATGCCGACCGCGTCCTCCTCACGGCGGGAGCGGATGACGCGATCGACCGCGTGTGCCGCCGCTGGCTCGCCGACGGGCGGGAGATGATCACCGTAACTCCCACGTTCGAGATGATCCCGGCCTTCGCGACGCTCGCGGGCGGCCGCGTGCGCTCGATACCCACGCTTGACGACCCTGCTCCTCTCGGGCCGATCCTCGACCGGATCGGGGAACGGACGGGGCTGGTCGGCGTGATCTCGCCGCACAATCCCACGGGAACGGTGGCCCCGGTCGAGCGGATCCTGGCCATCGCCGACAGCCTGCCGGCGAACGCCGCGCTGCTCGTCGATCTCGCCTACGTCGAGTTCGCCGACCGCGACCCGACGCGGGAACTGCTGCAGCGCGACAACATCCTCGTCGTACGGACGCTGTCGAAGGCCTGGGGGCTCGCGGGGCTGCGCACGGGTTTCGTGCTGGGCCCGGCTGCGGCGATCGGGGACCTCCGCGCCGGCGGTGCGCCCTTCCCTCTTGCGGGTCCCTCCATCTGGCTGGCGGAGCGGGCGCTGGCCCTGGGCGACCGGGTCACCGCGACGTACGTCGCCGCCGTACGCCGCGAGCGCGAGCAGCTCGTCTCGGCGTTGCTCGTGTCGGGGGCGGAGCCCTTCGAGTCGCAGGCGAATTTCGTGCTCGCCTCCACCGACCGGGCCGCCGCCCTGTACCGCGGCTTTCGGCGGCGGGGCATCGCGATCCGACGCTTCCCGAACTTCCCGGACCTGGTCCGGATCACGCTACCGGGGGACGAGGCGACGTTCCGCCACCTCCTCCGTGTGCTCGACATGACGGTTGGACACATCTCGTGAAGGGGAATCCCATGAATGCGAACTCGAGAGAGAGTCGCCCGGACGGCGGGCGGGTGGGAGAACGGTCCCGGCGCACGCTGGAGACCCGCATCGAAGCGCGGCTGGATCTGGACTGCCGCGGACGCAGCCGCGTCGAGACGGGGCTCGCGTTTCTCGACCACATGATCGGGGCCGCGGTCTTTCACGGCGGCATGACGCTCGACCTGCGCGCCCAGGGCGACCTCGACATCGACGATCACCACACGGTGGAGGACTGCGGACTCGTCGTCGGTTCGGTCATCCGCGACGCGCTCGGGGACCGGCGTGGGATCCGCCGTTTCGGATATGCCTACGCGCCGCTCGACGAGGCGCTTGCCCGGGCGGTCGTCGACCTCTCCGGGCGCCCCTTCGCCAGCGTCGACCTCGGCCTCCGGCGCGAGATGCTGGGGAGCGTCGCAACCGAGAACTTCAGCCATTTCTTCGCCTCGCTCGCGACGGCGGGAGGTCTCACGCTTCACCTGGAT
This sequence comes from Gemmatimonadales bacterium, assembly GCA_009838765.1. GTDB lineage: Bacteria > Gemmatimonadota > Gemmatimonadetes > Palauibacterales > Palauibacteraceae > Palauibacter > Palauibacter ramosifaciens. Next base: position 18,482 of record VXQX01000033.1, on the reverse strand, counting down.
GTCATCCGCGGAGACAACGACCACCATCGCGCGGAGGCCGCCTTCAAGGCCTTCGGTCTGGCCCTCGCCGAAGCGGTCGCGGAGCGCTCCGCAGCCGGAATCCCAAGTACGAAGGGCGTACTCGAATCGGGCCGGTTGCCCGCAGAGGACGTGGAAGAGGACTCGGGGGCCGGGGCCCTTGAGACGGTGTGTCGATGAGCGCCGCGCGGATGGCAACGGGCCCGCAGGATGTGGGGATCGTTCCGACGGGCGTGGCGAATCTCGAGGCGGTGGCGGCCGCCTTCCGGCGGTTGGGGAGAACCCCGCGGCTGTTGGATTCCGCCGCCGGGATTTCGGGCGCCGATTACGTCGTCCTCCCCGGCGTGGGGTCTTTCGCCGGAGGCATGGCGGAGCTTCGCCGGCGGGGATGGGCGGAGGCCGTCCGCCGGCGCGTGGAGGAGGGACGGCCGACGCTCGCCATCTGTCTCGGACTCCAGCTCCTGTGCGAGGAAAGCGAGGAAGCTCCGGGCACGGCCGGGCTCGGGTGTGTACCGGGCCGTGTGGTCCGACTGGCGGCGAGTTGCCGTATTCCCCAGTTGGGATGGAATCGTGTCGCGGCCCCGGCCGGGACCGCGTTCCTGCGCTCGGCCGTCGTCTACTTCGCCAACTCCTACGGGCTCGAAGCGGGTCCCGCGGGTTGGACCGCCGCGATGGGGCGCCACGGGAGCCGCTTCGTGGCGGGGCTGGAGCGCGGCGGAGTCCTCGCCTGCCAGTTCCACCCGGAGCTGTCGGGAAGGGTCGGCGCCGGTCTTCTGAAGCGATGGCTCGAAGAGTCGCCGGCCGCGGCGGAGGCGTTCGAACCGCGCGCGGAGCGGCCCGCACTCGCGGCGGCATGCTGAACGTTCGAGTCATTCCGTGCCTGGACGTGAGGGACGGCAGGGTCGTGAAGGGCGTCCGGTTCGACAACCTCGCGGACCAGGGCGACCCCGCCCGGCTCGCGCGGCGCTACGAGCGCGAAGGGGCCGACGAACTCGTGATCCTCGATGTCTCGGCCACGGCGGAGGGAAGAGTGGCCCGATTCGAAACGGTGGGCCGCGTGCGTGACGAGATCTCGATTCCACTCACGGTCGGCGGCGGCGTGCGGACGGCGGAAGACGCTGGCGCCCTGCTGGAGGCGGGGGCGGACCGGGTCGCGGTGAACACGGCGGCGGTCGAGCGGCCGCAACTCCTGTCGGAGATCGCGAGCCGTTTCGGGGCCCAGTGCGCGGTCCTGGCCCTGGATGGCGGCGCGGCGGCGGGCGAGGCCTGTCCAAGCGGTTTCGAGGTTCTGACGCACTCGGGAGGGCGACGCACGGGCCTCGATGCCGCGGATTGGAGCCGCCGCGCGGTGGAGTTGGGGGCGGGCGAGATCCTCCTCACGAGCTTCGACCGCGACGGTACGCGGAGCGGCTACGACCTGGCTCTGATCGGCGCCATCCGCGAGGCCGTTCCGGTGCCGATCGTGGCTTCCGGCGGAGGCGCCCATGCCGGTCACATGTGCGCGGCGGTCGAGGCGGGCGCGGATGCGGTCCTCGCGGCGTCGATCTTCCACCAGGGCGACTGGTCGATCGGCAGACTCAAGGATCGACTGCAGCAGCTCGGGGTCGCGGTGCGTCGATGATCATCCCATCCATCGACCTGATGGGCGGCCGGGCGGTGCAGCTTCGCCAGGGCGCGACGCTCGAAATCGATGCCGGCGACCCGCGGCCTCTCGCCGAGAGGTTCGCCGTCGCGGGAGAAGTCGCGATCATCGATCTCGACGCGGCTCTCGGCCGGGGAGACAATGCCGCCCTGATCCGCGAACTGCTCCGGCTCGCGCCGTGTCGGGTGGGCGGCGGCATTCGGTCCCGCGAGGCCGCGCTCGACTGGCTCGACGCCGGGGCGCGGCGGGTGATCCTGGGCACGGCCGCGACTCCCGAAGTTCTGGGCGGACTCCCCGCGGAACGCGTGATCGCGGCGCTCGACGCGCGCGACGGCGAGGTCGTCGTGGAGGGCTGGCGACGCCGGACGGGTCGCGGCGTCATCGGGCGGATGGAGGAACTCGACGGCCTCGCGGACGGCTATCTCGTCACCTTCGTGGAGGTCGAAGGCACGCTGGGCGGGATCCCGCTGGATCGCGTATCCGCCCTCGTCGCGGCGGCCGGATCCGCGCGCGTGACGGTGGCGGGTGGCGTCCGCGAGGGTTCGGAGATCGCGGCTCTGGACCGGATGGGCGCGGACGCGCAGGTGGGGATGGCGATCTACAGCGGGCGCATGGATCTGGGCGACGCCATCTCGGCCCCTCTGAAATCCGACCGGGCCGACGGGCTGTGGGCGACGCTGGTCGAGGACACGGCCGGACGCGTGCTCGGGCTCGCATGGTCGAGCGCGGAGAGCCTGCGAACCGCCGTCGGGGAGCGGCGCGGGGTCTACCAGAGCCGCTCACGGGGGCTCTGGAGGAAGGGCGAGACCTCCGGCGCCACGCAGGAACTCGTCCGGGTGGCGGCGGACTGTGACCGCGACGCGCTGCGCTTCACGGTGCGGCAGCACGGGACCGGTTTCTGTCACACGGGCGCCCCGACGTGTTTCGACGCGGCGCCGTCGCGGGGGTCGGCCGCACTGCCAGCCCTGTCGGGCATGGGCCTGTCCGACCTCGAGACCCGCCTCCGCGAGCGGCTCGCCGACCCGGAGCCGGGCTCGCTGACCGCGCGACTCGCCGCGGACCCCGACCTGTTGCGGGGGAAACTTGTCGAGGAAGCGCAGGAACTGGCGGAAGCCGGATCGAAAGCGGAGGCCGTGGCGGAGTTCGCGGACCTGTATTACTTCGCCCTTGCGCGGCTCGTGAACGCCGGCGGCTCCCTCGAAGACGTCCGTCTTGAACTCGAGCGGCGCGCCCTCAAGGTGCGCCGCCGGACCCCCAGGACGCCGGGAGGGCCGACCGGGCGGACGGACCTTGCGCCCGCCGCGGCGGCGGGCGCGATCCTGCCGCCGGTCGGCCTCGATGAGGCCGTGCGGGCGGTGCGCTCGCCGGCACTCGATCCGGCGGCCCTCGAGGTCGCGCGGACCATCCTGGACGACGTCGAGCGGCGCGGAGAGCCGGCGCTCCGCGAGCACGCCGAGCGGCTCGGCGACATCGAGCCGGGCGACGACCTGTTCCTCGACCGGGCGGCTCTCAAGCGCGCGACGGAAACACTGCACTCCGACGACCGTGAGCTGCTGCGCCGCACCGCAGACCGGATCCGCGCCTTCGCGGAGGCCCAGCGGGCATCCGCGACCGACCTCGACACGCAGGTCGCGGGCGGCCGCGGCGGCCATCGGCTCGTGCCCGTCGGAGTGGCCGGCTGCTACGCGCCCGGGGGCCGCTTCCCCCTCCCGTCCTCGGTGCTCATGACCGCCATCCCCGCGAGGGTGGCGGGCGTCGCCGGCGTCTGGGCCGCATCGCCGCGCCCGACCGCGGCGGTCCGGGCCGCGGCGTTCGTCGGCGGCGCGGACGGTCTGCTGGCCATCGGGGGCGCCCAGGCGATCGGCGCGCTCGCCTTCGGCGTCGGCGGCGTCTCCCGCTGCGAGAAAATCGTGGGGCCGGGCAACCGGTTCGTCACCGCGGCCAAGCGCCTCCTCTACGGACGAGTCGGCCTCGACACCATCGCCGGCCCGTCCGAACTGCTCGTCGTCGCCTCGCCGGATGCGGCACCGTCCCGCGTCGCGGCCGACCTGCTCGCCCAGGCCGAGCACGACCCCGACGCCGTCCCGCTCCTGTGCGCCTTCGACGAAGCGACCGTCGAGGCCGTGCGCGAAGAGGCCGAGCGGCAGCTGGCCGCGCTGCCGACCGCGCCCGTCGCGCGCCAGGCCCTGGCGGCCGGCGGCGCCCTCCTCGCGGCCAGCCCCGACGAGGCCGCCGCCATCTGCGACGCGGTGGCCCCGGAGCACCTGCACCTGCACGGCGGGCTGGCCGAGTCGCTTGCCCCCCGCGTCCACCGTTGCGGGTCGCTCTTTCTGGGGACGGCCACGCCCGAGGCGGCCGGCGACTACGGAGCCGGACCGAACCACACCCTGCCCACGTCGGGCGCTGCGGCGTTCGACTCCGGACTCTCGGTGTTCTCGTTCCTGCGCCGACCGACGTGGCTGTCGCTTTCGTCCGAGGATGACGCTTACGAGGACCTGCTGCGCGACACCGCCGCGCTCGCCCGACTCGAGGGACTGGAAGCCCACGCGCGCTCGGCGGAACTCCGACTCACGGCAGCGGCCCGGGAGGGTCGCGGTCGGAAGGTCCGCGCCTCGTAAGGTGGTCGAGGGCGCGGTCCACGGCGTCCTTCGTCGAAGCCGTGATCCCGCCCCGCTCGTACTCCTGCACCGCCAGCCGCTCCAGACGGTCGACGAGCGCGTCGACCCCGGGCCGGGGGGACGACGTCAGGGCGCGGACGTGGTCGGTGGCGCCGAACAGGTTGATCCAGTACTCCGTCCGCCGCCCCCACTCCAGCAGCGCGTAGAATTGCCGGCCCGCCCGGGGCCCGATTCCCAGGATGTCGAGGAGGGCGACGAAGAGCGAGATCGGCAGCAGCAACGCATCCCTCAGGCCATCGAGGACCAGTTTCAACTGAAAGACGGCCACGTCGCGCATGAGCGTCCAGCGCGAGGGAACGACTTCGGGCTGCAGGGTTGCTCTGACGGGGAACTCGTCCATCCTGTCTCTCGATTCCTTGATCCGCGAAATAAACTCCGCGGCTTCGGGTAACCCTCGCGAGGCGAACAGTCACCACAGGTTCACGCAGGTGCCCGCGACCATGGGAGCCATCATTGAACAGCTCGGAGGCAACCGACCGGACGCTCGTTCTTCGCGCGCAGCGCGGCGAGCAGGCGGCCTTCGGCGAACTCGTCACACGATACATGCAACGTGCCTACTATACCGCGCTCGGCCTCGTCGGGAACCACGACGATGCGCTGGATCTGTCGCAGGAGGCCTTCGCCAGGGCGTTCCGCGCGCGCGCCAGGATCGACCCCGAACGTCCATTCTTCCCCTGGCTGTACCAGATCATCCGACGGCTCTGTTTCAACCATACGCGGGACCAGCGCCTGCACCGTCTGAAGCTGGAGAAGGCGGGCAGCTGGCTGACGGACACCACGATGGGGCGGCGCCCGCCCAGCCCCGATCAGGCGGTGATGCGTTCCGAACTGCGCGAACAGGTCGGCGCGGCCATCGAACGCCTGCCCGAGCGGGAACGGGAGACGCTCGTCCTGCGCGAGTTTGAGGAACTGCGTTACCGGGAGATCGCCGAGTTGCTGGGAATCCCCATCGGCACGGTGATGTCGCGCCTCTATCGGGCGCGGCGGTCTCTCGCACGCGAGATCGAAACGACGGGAAAGCGTCCCGGCCAGGGGGGAGGTGCGGGCGATGAGTGAGAGACACGGACACCCGCCCGGCGACGAGCGGGTGCGCCATCTGATGATGGCCGAACTGGACCGGGAAATCTCGGGCGAGGGACGGCGCGAACTCGAGTCCGCGCTCGAAGATCACCCGGGTCTTCGCGACGAACTGGCGACGTACCAGCGCCTGAAGGAGGTCACCGACACCATGACTCCGCTGAAACCGCCGGAGGAGACCTGGGACAGCTACTGGGAGCACGTCTATCGGCGGCTCGAACGCGGCATCGGCTGGGTCCTGGTCTCGCTGGGAACGATCATCGTGGGGACGTGGGCGTTGTGGACGGCCGTCAGCGAGCTGATTCGTGACACGTCGATACCGGCCTACATTCGCTGGAGCCTCCTCGCGCTGATCGCGGGCTTCGTGATCCTGTTCGTCTCCGTGGTGCGCGAGCGCCTGTTCATGCAGAAGAAAGACCCCTACAAGGACGTGGTCCGATGATCATCACCTCCCGAAACGACCTCGCCGGATACCGGATCGTCGAGGAATTCGGCCTCGTCCGCGGCAGCACGATCCGGGCGCGCCACCTCGGCCGCGACATTCTCGCCGGCCTGAAGACCATCGTGGGCGGCGAAATCCAGGAATACACGAAGATGATGGCGGAGGCGCGGGAACAGGCGGTCGATCGCATGGAGGCCGAAGCGGCGGCGGCCGGCGCGAACGCGATCCTCTGCGTCCGCTTCTCCACCTCCTACATCCTTGGAGGGACGGCGGAGATCGTGGTCTACGGCTCCGCCGTCAAGGTCGAGGCGGTCTGACGATGGTCTTGAGAATGCTCGTAGCGGCCGGGTGCGTGCTCTCCTCTCCGGCGCTGGCGCAGGAGCCGGATCCGAGCCCCGAGGTAAGCGGCGGAGGCGTCGAGGGCCGATGGGCGGGATCCGTCGTTCTGCCCACGGGTGAGTTGCCCTTCTCGGTCACCTTCGAGCGCGCGGGTGACGTACTCTCCGCCACGATGGACATCCAGGGAGCGACGGGTCTTCTCCTCGCCGCCGTTTCCCACGAGGACGGCCGCGTCCATTTCGAACTCGAGGCTCCGATCGGTGTCGCCGTGTGGGACGGAGCCCTCACCGGTGACGTCATCGAGGGCGAATTCACTCAGGGGGTGGTGACTACCTCGTTCTCGGTTTCGCGGGCCGACCTTCCCGAAGCGGAGGCGGAAGAGCCGGTACCGTACCGGGAGGAAGAGGTCTCGTTCGAGAACGGTGATGTGCGCCTTGAGGGGACGCTCACGCTGCCGGAGGGGACGGGACCGTTCCCGGGCGTCGTGCTGATCACGGGCTCGGGACCCCAGGACCGGGATGAGGTGGTGGCCGGGTTCGCCGTCTTCCGCCTCCTCGCCGACCACCTCACGCGGCGGGGCATCGCCGTCCTCCGCTACGACGACCGCGGCGTCGGCGGCTCGACGGGCAGCGTCTCTTCTTCCACCTCGGCGGACTTCGCGGGCGACGCGCTGGCCGGTCTCGCACGACTCTCGGAGCACCCGGATGTCGATCCCGCGCGTGCCGGCCTCGTGGGACACAGCGAGGGAGCGATCGTGGCGCCGCTCGCGGCCTCGCGCTCGGACGCCGTCCGCTTCGCCGTGTTGCTGGCCGGTTCGACCGTGCCAGGCACCGAGATCCTGTACGAGCAGTCCGCGGCCATTCAGCGCGCGAGCGGTGTGCCCGACGATCGCATCGAGTGGAACACCGACTTCCAGCGCCGGCTGTTCGCGGCCCTGGACGCGGGGGAAGACCTCGAGGCGTATCGCGAGGAGCTGGGGGCCGCCATCCGCGAGGGCATCGAGACCTTGTCGGAGGCGCAGCGCGCGGCGATCTCCGACGTGGACGCCTACGTACAGAACCAGATCAACGCGCAGATCGACCGCGTCGAGACCCCCTGGTTCCGCTTTTTCCTCTCATACGATCCGACCGAGGGTCTCCGGGGCACGCGGGTGCCGGTGCTCGCGCTCTTCGGCGGGCTTGACCTCCAGGTCCTCGCCGACCAGAACCGCCCGCCGCTGGAAGAGGCGCTCGCCGGGAACCCGGACGTGACGGTCGAGGTGCTCCCGGGCGCGAATCACCTCTTCCAGGCCGCGACGACCGGATCACCGGCCGAGTACGCGCTGCTCGAGAAGCGTTTCGTCGACGGCTTCCCAGAAACGATCTCCGACTGGATCCTCGCCCGCTTCGGCAGTTGACGGTTCGGAGCTACTGCTGTCGCAACCCCGTTCACCCGCCGGGCCAGAGTGCGGCCCGCTGCCGGAAGACGGACGGGTCGGCGAGCCATTCCGCAAAGCCTGTGCGGCGTTCGTCGGTCAGCCAGTCGATGCGGGTATCGATGCAGGCCAGCAGATCGCGGTCCTCCTCATCCAGCGTGAACCCCCCGAACTCGGCGAGAGAGTCCCGGGCGGCCACGACGAACGCTCCGCCCGAGGTGTGCGCCGCCTCGCCGCCACGGATCTCCCCATGGGCCACGGCGTCGATGCGTCCGTCGCGCAGGGCGTCGAACAACTCCGCGTCCCCCGACTCCCGGCCGAGGTACACCACCTCGGGCATGTCATCGGATGGGGGGTGAATGCGGGTCCGGCCCTGCAGGACGGGCGATGCCATGGCGGGCGTGATCGTATACATGCCCGTACCGTCCGCCACGATGGTGCCGGCCGGCGTCTCGACGCGCGTCCCCGCTCGAAGCACGCCGGAACCGTCTACGATTCCCGTGATCCGGAGCAGCCGCGCCTCTCCCGTCGTCCCCGGAAGGACGCCCACGCGCACCGCGCTCGTGAGCGCGTCGTAGGAAGAGAGCCGCACGGCGTCCTCGCTTCGTACGAGCAGCGACTGGCGGAACGTGATGTGGCCGGACGTAAACGCCACCGCTGGCGTGCCGGCATCGTCGACCGTCCGCGACTCGAGAATCGTGATGCCGCCGCCGGCCATGTCGAAGCTGGACGTCGCGGGCAGGAGCCAGATTCCGGGCCAGTCTGCGATCGGGCGGCGTACGAATGAGAGCCCCGTGCCGGGCATGGCTTCGAGCGCGCTGAGGAGGTCGGCCTCGTATCCCATGTGCCGACTGAACCCGGGCGAGTTCGGGTCCTCGTCCGCGCTGTAGCTGACAGGCGCGTAGAAGGCGTAGAACGCCACCGTGAGCGGAGCGTCGCCGCACGCCGCCGACGGCTGCGGCTCCACGGTGTCCCCGCAGCCCGCACCGGCGAGAGCGAGCCCGGCCAGAAGCGGCCGCTTCGCCATTGGCACCGTCGCCTTGAACTTCACCTGAATACGCCTCCCAGCCCTCGGACCTTCGGCGAGACCGCGTTTTCGACATGCGTTCGAAGAGGGTATTCTTGAGGAGCAGGTTTCCGCCAGCGACCCACATCCCGTGCCCCTGGCGGCCGACGACGACGAGCGCCGGAGAGGTCCGATTCGAGGAGACTCAGCCGCCATGTATTCACCATATGCCCGCACTATCAACGGACTCATCGTCTCCATCCTCTTTCTCATGGCCATCGTCGGGGGTGCCCCGGCCGCGGCGGCGGCCCAGGCGCCGGGCGAGGACGTGCGGCGGCTCGCCGAGCATCCCGCGGTGCGAAACGCGTTCAGGATCATCGAGGAACTCGAACCGAGGACGATCCGCGAACTCATCCAACTCACGGAAGTTCCGGCGCCCCCCTTCATGGAAGACGAGCGCGGCCGGACCTACGCGGAGTGGCTCCGCGAGGCCGGGGCCGATTCCGTGTTCATCGACGAGGAGGGCAACGCGATCGGGATCCGATACGGCCGGGGCGGGACGCGGGGATCGACGCCGGAGGGAGAGCGGCGGACGGTGGCGCTGTCGGGACACCTGGACACGGTGTTCCCGGCGGACGTCGACGTGACGGTGACGCAGCGCGGGGACACGCTCTTCGCGCCCGGGATCGGCGACGACACGCGCGGCCTCATCGCGGTCCTCACCGTGCTGCGAGCGCTCGAAGCCGCCGGCATCGAAACGGAGGCGGACGTTCAGTTCATCGGGACGGTCGGGGAGGAGGGGCTCGGCGACCTGCGCGGGATGAAGTACCTGTTTCGCGAGGGCGCGAACCCCATCCACACGTGGATCGACATCGATGGCACGGGGCTGGGGAGGATCGTGAACAAGGGGCTCGGCTCCCACCGCTTCCGCGTGACGTTCCGAGGCCCCGGCGGGCACTCCTGGGGTGCCTTCGGGCTCGCGAATCCGGCGCACGCGCTCGGACGCGGGATCCGCCATTTCCAGGACGTAGCGGACACACTCACCCGTTCGGGGCCTCGCACGAGCTACAACGTGGGTCGGATGGGAGGCGGGACCTCGGTGAACGCGATTCCCTTCGAAGCGTGGATGGAAGTGGACATGCGCTCGGAGAGCGAGGAGAGCCTCGCGCGCATCGACGCCGCCTTCCGGGACGCGATGCGCCGGGCGCTGGCGGAGGAAAACGCCCTGCGGCGGGCCGGGCCGGAGATCGAACTCGAACTGGACCAGATCGGAGACCGTCCCTCGGGAGAGGTCGCCGACGACCATCCCCTTGTCGAGCGGGCCATCGCGGTCATGCCGCTGTTCGGGGCGGTGCCCGCGCTTACCCGTTCGTCGACGGACTCGAACATCCCCATCTCCCTTGGCATCCCCGCGGTGACGATCGGAAGCGGGGGCATCGGGAGCGGAGCCCACTCGCCCGACGAATGGTGGATCAACCGTGACGGCCACCTCGGGATCCAGGCGAACCTCCTCCTGCTGGTGAGCGAGGCGGGCCTGGCCGAGCCCATCCCCTGAAGAGTCCAATCCCCTGAAGACTCCCAAGGCCGGGTTCGGCCTCCACACGGCGGCGGCGGTCGTCGTCGCCAACATGATCGGGACCGGCGTCTTCACGAGTCTCGGGTTTCAGCTCGAATCGCTGAGATCCGGGTTCGCGCTGCTCATGCTCTGGGTCGTGGGCGGGGTCGCGGCTGTTTGCGGCGCCCTCACCTACGCCGAACTGGGATCGACGATCCGGCGCTCGGGCGGCGAATACACCTTCCTCTCGCACATCTACCATCCCGCCGCCGGCTTCGTCTCCGGCTGGATCTCGGCCACGATCGGGTTCGCAGCCCCCACGGCGTTGGCCGCGATCACCTTCGGCACCTACCTGTCGTCCGTCTTTCCGGCGCTGCCCGCCCGGTGGCTCGCCGTCGGACTCGTCCTGCTGCTCTCGGTCGTTCATGGCCGCACGCACCGCACTTCGGGCGGCTTTCAGCGCTGGTCGACCACGGCCAAGGTCGCGCTGATCCTCGCCTTCGTCGCGGCCGGGCTATCCCTCGTCGCGGAACCCCGGGAGGTCGGCGTGGTCCCGTCGGCGGACGGCGTCTCGAGTGTGTTCTCCGCCGGGTTCGCCGTATCGCTCATCTTCGTGTCGTACTCGTATTCGGGCTGGAACGCCGCGACGTACGTGACGGGAGAACTCCGCGACCCGCGGCGGACGCTCCCCCGAGCGCTGGCGGCCGGGACGCTGCTGGTGATGCTGCTCTACGTCGGACTCAACTACGTCTTCCTGCGCGCCGCCCCCGTCGAGGAAATGGTGGGCCGGCTCGAGGTGGGCTACATCGCGGCGGGGTACATCTTCGGGCCGGTCGGGGCCGACCTGATGGGGATCACGCTCGCGCTCCTCCTCGTCTCCACCGTGAGCGCCATGGTGCTCGCGGGCCCACGGGTCCTCCACGCGATCGGCGAGGACTACCCCACGTTTCGGTTCCTGAGTTCGATCAACGCGCGCGGGACGCCGGGCGTGGCCATCTTCACGCAGGCCGCGATCAGCCTGCTGTTCATCCTCACGGAATCGTTCGAGACGATCCTCGTCTTCTCGGGCTTCACGATGGGACTCAACACGTTCCTGGCGGCGGGCGGCGTCTTCCTCCTGCGGCGGCGGCAGGCGTCGGACCGGAGCGCGGATGGTCCGGGGGACGGGGTCGACGGATCCGGGACGGACGCACCGTACCGGGCCTGGGGCTATCCGGTGACGCCCGTCGTCTTTCTGGCGGTCACGGGCTGGACGCTGGCCTACATTCTGCGCGACCGACCGTTCGAAGCGGGGCTGGGACTCGGGCTCATCGCGGTCGGCCTCGCCATCTACGCCGTCACCCGCGCGCGCGATCGAAGGGCCAACGGTCGACGGACCCGCACTTGACCGCGCGCACCACATCCGCCGCGTCCACCGCCCCGACCAGAGATCTGCTGCTGGCGTTCGCGGCGGTGTACCTCCTGTGGGGGTCGACCTACCTGGCCATCCGCTTCGGCGTCGAGACGATCCCGCCATTCCTCCTCGGAGGAACGCGCTTCTTCGCGGCGGGCGCGATTCTCGCCGTCGTCTCCCGCCGCCGGGGCGCGCCGATCCCGAAGCCGTCCGAATGGAGGGCGGCCACCATCTCGGGCGTGTTCATGGTCGCGGGCGGCAACGGCCTCGTGTGCTGGGCCGCGCAGTACGTGCCCTCGGGGCTCACGGCCCTTCTCGTGGCCACGGTGCCGCTGTGGCTGGTCGCGATCGCGCGCCTCGGACCGGACCGCGAGACGACGAGCCCGCTGGAGGTCGCGGGGCTCGTCCTGGGCCTGGGCGGAGTCGTGCTCCTCGTGAGCAGTTCCGGAGCCGACATCGGGATCCGCGGGGCGAGCGCGAACCAGGTGGTGGCGGGGGCCCTCGTCGTTGTGGGGGCGTCGATCAGCTGGGCGATCGGCTCCATGTACAACCGGCGGGCCGCGCTGCCGCAGCCGCCGCTCTACGGTACGGCGCTGACGATGGCGGCCGGGGGCCTGATCCTCGTGCTCATCGGACTGGCGACGGGAGAGTTCGGCCGCCTGTCGCTCGGCGACGTGTCCCTGCGGTCGTGGCTGTCGCTCCTCTACCTGGCCGCCATGGGATCGATCGTCGCCTTCTCGGCCTACATGTGGCTCCTGCGCAACGTCCGGCCCGCGGCGGCCGGGACGTACGCGTACGTCAATCCGGTCGTGGCGCTGTTCCTGGGCTGGTGGCTGGCGGACGAGGCGTTCACGCTGCCGATGCTGACGGGCACCGTGATCATCGTGGCGGGCGTCGTGCTGGTACAGCGCGGGCGGGCGCCGAAGGGCGGCCCGAGGCCGGCGACCGTGCGGGCACCGGCCTCCAGGTAGCCACCCCGCGCGGGTTAGCAGCCCGTGGCAAAAGGCCCTGCTGCGTTCGAGCGGCGATACATCTCGCAGGGTTTTGCCACGGGCTGTTAGAGGGAGAGCGGAGGCCGGCGCCGCTGCTGCAACTCGGCCACGTATTCCCGGTACTTCTCCATCTGCTCGTCGTTCAGCACTTCGGCGAGCAGGGTTTCGGTCTCCTCCTGAAACTGCCGCATTACCTGCATCATGGCGTTCCGGTCCATCGACCCCCGCGCGCCCTGGAGACGCTCGCGACGGCTCTCCGCCCGGGTCTCGAGGATCTCACGCACCTCCACAGCCTGCTCCTCGTCCAGCGTGAGCCGCTCCGTGAGGGCGGTCATCTGGTCGTCGAGGCTCATGCCGAAGCCACGGGCTGCTCCCCGCCGAGCCTGCGCCTCCAACGGCGCCGCGGCCGCGAGTGCGACCGTCAAGAGGGCGAACGCTCCGATCATCTTTCTCATCGATATCCTCCGTTTCCTGCCTTCTTTCCCGCCTGTTTCCGCGCCCGTCCCCCCGCCTGCTTCCCTCTGCTCCAAGCGCGGCCTCCTCACTGGAGACGACACGGCGACCGCCGGAAACGTTAGGGACCCTTGCGCCGGACGCTTCGGATGCGCTCAGCTACGGTGTCGCGGCAAGCGTTCGACCGCCGAAGTACGGCAACGGGGGTTCGCATGAAGATCCTGTCGGAGATGCGTCATCGGTTCGGGATCCGCGCGGCGGCGGGCGGCAGCCTGTTTGTCGCCGCGTCCGTCGCCGGGTGCGGCGAGACACGAACCGTGGCCGAGGACGACGAGACGGTCCACGAGCGCTCGCACATCGCGGGGATGGCGGCGCACCACATCTGCGCGGGCGTCTTCGTCGTGGGGCGCGACTACGAGCGTTCCGTGGAGGAGGTCGTGGCGCAGGACATCCGGCGCTTCGAGCGGTTCAACTGGCAGGACGACTTCGAGTACGCCGTGAACTTCGAGACCCGCACCGCTTCCGTCTCGGCAGCGGACTTCGGCACCCGCTCCGCCGAGTACAACGGGGACCAGGGGTGCACGATCCTGCCGGCCGATCTCGACGACGTGACGTACGAGCCACGGGTGGTCGAGCGGCTGAGCCCGGACCCGGCGACGACGGCCTGGCCGACCGGTGACGTCGGCGCGTATCACGACCCGCCGCCGCCGGAGGTCGACGTGGAGGCGCTCGAGGCGGCCCTCGACTGGACGATGGCCCAGACCGAGCACAACACGCGCGCGCTCGTCGTCATCTACGCGGGAAAGATCCTCGGCGAGCGCTACGCGCCCGGCTTCACGCGCAACACGCCGCAGCTTTCGTGGTCCCAGGGGAAGAGCATCGCGAGCGCGCTCGTCGGGGCGGCGATCCAGGCGGGTCATCTCGACGCCGGACTCGACGACCCGGTACCCGTGCCCGAATGGCACGGGGAAGAGGACCCGCGCCGGGAGATCCGCATCCGGGACATCCTGAACATGAGTTCGGGCCTCGACTTCCTGAACCTGGGCCTGACGGACTCGCTGTCGTGGACGCACGCGAACGAACACTTCCGGATCTACTTCGAGGGGATCGACGTGTTCGAGCATGCCATCGACCAGCCGATGGACACGCTGCCCGGCGCGGCCTTCCGCTACCGGAACTCCGACCCGCTCACCGCGAACCGCATCGTGCGGCAGGCGGTGGAGGCGCGGGGCGAGGACTGGCTCACGTATCCCCAGCGCATCCTGTTCGACCGCATCGGAGCGAGGAACTACGTGCTTGAGACGGACGCCTGGGGGAATTTCATCATCACCGGCTACGACTACGGGAGCGCCTGGGACTGGGCCCGGTTCGGTCTCCTCCACCTGTGGGACGGCGTGTGGCCGACGCCCGATGGCGGAGGCGACCGCATCCTTCCGGAGGGATGGGTGGACTTCGTCAGCACGCCGGCGCCGGGCTCCGAAGCGATGGAGTACGGCGGGCTGTTCTGGCTCAATCGCGGCGGCTCGCTCCCGCGCGCGCCGGACGACGCTTACTGGGCGGCGGGATTCATGGGACAGTACACGGCCATCATCCCGTCCCGGGATCTCGTCATCGTCCGGCTGGGGCCGAGCCCCGGAAACACCGGGGCGTATCTGTCCGACATCATCGGCGAGGTGACCGCGGCGATAGACGGGTAGCGGTCGAACCCACGCCGCCCTCGCGAAGCGGAGGGTCGCATGAGCGCTCACACGGAACCTCGACGCCCTTACGGGCTTCTCGCTGCGGCCGGGGTCACCCTCCTCGTGGCGGGCTGTGCGCCGGAGTCGGGGGGACCGGAGGAAGCGGTCGAGGACGAGGCCCACATCCGCGGCCACATCGCCGGGCGAGTGGCGCACCACCTCTGCGCCGGAGTCTTCGTCGTGGGCCGGGACTACGAGCGCACCGTGGAGGAGGTCGTGGCGCAGGATCTCGAGCCCTTCGACGAGTTACAAGACGATTTCCGGTACGATGTGGACTTCGAGACGCGCACGGCCTCGGTCACCGGGGATGGGTTCGGCACGCGCTCCGCCGAGTACAACGGAGACCAGGGCTGCACGATCCTGCCGATCGGCTTCGAAGACGTGACCTTCGAGCCTACGGTCGTCGAGCGGCGAACGCCGAATCCCGAAATGACCGCCTGGCCGACGGGCAATGTCGGTGCGCACCACGACGCGCCGCCTGCGGAGGTCGACATGGCCGCGCTCGACGCGGCCCTCGATTGGGCGATCGCCCAGCGCGAGCACTACACACGCGCGCTCGTGGTCGTCTATGCCGGGAAAGTGCTCGGCGAACGCTACGCGGGCGGCTTCGGGCGCAACACGCCGCAGATCTCCTGGTCCCAGGGCAAGAGCATTGCGGCCGCTCTCATGGGTGCGGCGATCCAGGCCGGCCATCTGGACATCGGCCTGGACGACCCTGCGCCGGTCCCGGAGTGGCAGGGAGAAGGCGATCCGCGCCGCGAGATCCGCATCCGCGACCTCCTCAACATGAGTTCAGGACTCGACTTCCTGAACCTGGGCTCCGATGAGGAGCGCTCCCGGACGCACGCCAACGAGCACGGCCGGATCTACTTCGAGGGCATCGACGTGTTCGAGCACGCCATCGACCAGCCGATGGATACGCTGCCGGGCGCCATCTTCCGCTACCGGAACTCGGATCCCCTCACCGTGGCGCGCATCGTGCGGCAGGCGGTCGAGGCGCGCGGGGACGACTGGCTGACCTATCCCCAGCGCATCCTGTTCGACCGCATCGGAGCGAGGGACTACGTCCTCGAGACGGATGCCTGGGGGAACTTCATCATTACCGGCTACGACTACGGGAGCGCGTGGGACTGGGCGAGGTTCGGCCTCCTCCACCTGTGGGACGGCGTGTGGCCGACGCCGGATGGCGGGTCCGACCGCATCCTCCCGGAGGGTTGGGTGGACTTCGTGAGTACGCCGGCTCCCGGCGCGGAACTCCTCGAGTACGGGGGACTGTTCTGGGTCAATCGCGGCGGGTCGCACCCCGGCGCGCCGGAAGACGCGTACTGGGCGCTCGGGGCGATGGGACAGTACACCGCCATCATCCCGTCGTACGACCTGGTGATCGTCCGGCTGGGACCGAGCCCCGGCGACTACGCTGCGTACATGTCGGACATCATGGGCAGGATAACGGCGGCCATCGACCGTTAGCAGCCGAAAGGGGAGAGACATGCGCACTCATCGTCCATCGTGGATCCTGCCCGTACTCGCGGCGATCCTCCTGTCCGCCGCCTGCCGGCCGGGGCAGGGAGGGCAAGACGAGGTATCCCGGGAGACCGCCGCCGGTGACCCCGACATCTCCGATGCGGCCCATGTGCGGGGGCACATCGCCGGGATGGCGGCCCACCACATCTGTGCCGGCGTCTTCGTGGTGGGGCGAGACTACCAGCGCCCGGTCGAGGAGGTCGTGGCGCAGGACATCCGCCGCTTCGACCACTTCAAGTGGCAGGACGACTTCGAGTACGCCGTGAACTTCGAGACCCGCACGGCCTCGGTCTCCGGAGCGGATTTCGGCACGCGATCCGCCGAGTACAACGGCGACCAGGGCTGCACCGTCCTTCCCGCGGGATTCGACGACGTCGCGTTCGTGCCGGTGGCGGTCGAGCGACTCAGCCCCGATCCGGCGGTGACCGCTTGGCCGACGGGCGACGTCGACGCATACCACGATCCGGTGCCCGCGGAGGTCGATGTGGCCGCGCTGGAGGCCGCCCTCGACTGGACGATGGCCCAGACCGAGCACAATACGCGCGCGCTCGTGGTCGTCTACGCCGGCAGAATCCTGGGCGAGCGCTATGCCCCGGGCTTCACGCGCAACACGCCGCAGCTTTCGTGGTCCCAGGGCAAGAGCATTGCGAGCACCCTCGTGGGCGCGGCGATCGAGGCCGGCCATCTGAACGTCGGACTCGACGACCCGGCGCCCGTGCCGGAATGGCAGGGAGAGGAGGATCCGCGCCGCGAGATACGCCTCCGGGACATCCTGACCATGAGTTCCGGGCTCGACTTCGTGAACCGCGGCTGGCGAGACTCGCTGTCGTGGACCCACGTCGACGAACACCGCCGCATCTACTTCGAGGGGATCGACGTGTTCGAGCACGCGATCCACCAGCCGATGGATCGCCGGCCGGGGGAGATCTTCCGCTACCGCAACTCGGACCCGCTCGTGGCCAACCGCATCGTCCGGCAGGCAGTCGAAGCGCACGGAATCGACTGGCTCTCCTATCCGCAGCGCATCCTGTTCGACCGGATCGGAGCCCGGAACTACGTCCTCGAGACCGACGCCTGGGGCAACTTCATCATCACCGGCTACGACTACGGGAGCGCATGGGATTGGGCGAGATACGGTCTCCTGCATCTCTGGGACGGGGTGTGGCCGACACCCGGCGGCGGAAGCGACCGCATCCTCCCCGAGGGGTGGGTGGAGTTCGTCCGGACGCCGGCTCCAGGCGCCGAACTCCGCAACTACGGCGGACTCTTCTGGCTCAATCGCGGCGGCCAGCTTCCCCGAGCCCCGGAGGACGCCTTCTGGGCTGCCGGGTCCATGGGGCAGTACACCGTCATCATCCCGTCCCGGGACCTCGTCATCGTGCGGCTGGGGCCGAGTCCCGGAGACATCAACACATATCTGTCGGATATCATCGGCGAGGTGACGGCTGCCATCGATCCCTAGCCCGCTCCCTCTTCGCATGGCTGCGGCCTAATGTTTAGCCTCTCCCTCCAACCCCTCGGGGGGGAGCCAACCACTCATCGTCCTCAGGAGGCTCCTGTGTACTCCGTGACCCGCTTCCGCAAGCTTCTGCCCGTCCATCTCTCTTGCCTCTTTCTTTTCGGGCCCGTTTCCACCGTGGCGCAGGCTGCCGAGGGAGGACTCCCCTCGATCGAGGAGAAGACCGCTTCGATGCGGGCCATCGACGGCTTCATCCCCATGTACTGGGAAGCCTCGAGCGGCAGGCTGTGGCTCGAGATCTCGCGCTGGGACACGGATGTCCTCCACATGACGGGGCTCGCCTCGGGGCTGGGGTCGAACGACATCGGGCTCGACCGCGGGCAGTTGGCCGGGTCGCGGGTCGTGCGCTTCCACCGGGTGGGCCCGAAGGTGCTGATGATCCAGCCGAACCTCGACTTTCGGGCGAGCAGCACGAATCCGCGCGAGGTGCAGGCGGTGACGGACGCGTTCGCTCCCTCCACGCTGTGGGGCTTCACGGCGGCGGCGGAGACGGACGGGCGCGTGCTCGTCGACGCGACGGGCTTCGTGGTCCGGGACATGATCAACTGGGCGCAGCGGCTGCGGCCGGGGACGTATCGGTTCGACGCGAGCCGGAGCGCGGTGCACCTGCCGATGACGATGGGGTTTCCGGAGAACACCGAGATCGAGGCGTCGCTCACCTTCGTCCGCCAGCCGGGCGGAGGGGGAGGAG
>VXQX01000020.1 GCA_009838765.1 Gemmatimonadales bacterium | reverse complement strand
CCACCCCCACCGCGCACTCCGCAAGCGCGACCGCAAGCCCCCCGTCCGAGCAATCGTGCGCCGAGGCGAACGCCCCGTCTGCCGCTCCCTCGACGAGAAAGTCGACCACCGCCGCCGCCTCCTCCAGCTCCAGAGCCGGGGGCAGGCCGGCGACGAGGCCGTGGCAGGCCGCGAGATACTCCGATCCGCCGATCTCGTCGCGCGTCACGCCCGCGACCCAGATCTCATCGCCTTCGCGCCGGAACGCCGACGGAACGCGCCGCTCGAGATCCTCGATCACGCCCAGCATACCGATGACCGGCGTGGGGTAGACCGGCTGCCCACCCGTCTCGTTGTAGAGCGACACGTTGCCGCCCGTCACCGGCGTCCCGAGCGCGCGGCACGCCTCTCCCATCCCCTCGACGGCCCCGGCGAGCTGGAAGTACACCTCCGGCCGCAGCGGGCTGCCGAAGTTCAGGCAGTTCGTCACGGCGAGCGGCCGCGCCCCCGAGCAGGCCACGTTGCGCGCCGCCTCGGCGACCGCCGCCCGGCCCCCCGTGCGCGGGTCGAGCCACGTGTGCCGCCCGTTCCCGTCGGTCGAGGCCGCGAGCGCTCGCCCCTCGGCGGGCAGCCGCAGCACCGCCGCGTCGGAGCCCGGCCCCTCGAGCGTGTTCGTCTGCACCGTGGTGTCGTACTGCTCGTAGATCCAGCGCCGCGATGCGATGGAGGGGGCGTCGAGCAGCGTCCTGAGCGCCGCTTCCACGTCCCGGTCCGACCCGAAGGAAGCGTACGCGCCGAGATCCGCGGCGCGGGCTTCGGCCACGGCCGGGCTCATCACACCCTCGCGGACGTACGTCGGACAATCGTCCACCAGCGGCTTCACCGGAATCTCGACGCGCACGACGCCGTCTTCGCGCACGCGGAACATCCCGTCGTCCGTGACCTGTCCGATCGTCGCCGCCTGCAGGTCCCAGCGCTCCAGCACCTCGCGCACCGCCTCCTCGTATTCGGGCTTCGCGACGAGGAGCATCCGTTCCTGCGACTCCGAGAGGAGCATCTCGTAGGGCGTCATCCCCTCCTCCCGGACCGGGAGGTACGCCACGTCGATGTCGATCCCGGAACCCGAGCGCGCCGCCATCTCCGTCCCGCTCGAGGTCAGCCCCGCCGCTCCCATGTCCTGGATCCCGACGAGGAGGTCCCGCTCGATGAGTTCGAGGCTCGCCTCGAGGAGCAGCTTCTCGGTGAACGGGTCGCCCACCTGCACCTGCGGGCGGCTGTCGACGGCCTCCTCGTCGAGTTCCTCCGACGCGAAGGTCGCCCCGTGGATCCCGTCGCGTCCCGTGCGGGCGCCGACCGCCATCACCGGGTTGCCGACGCCCTCCGCCTCGCCCCGGATGAGACGCTCGAGCGGGAGGACGCCGATGCACATCACGTTGATGAGCGGGTTGCGCTCGTAGGCCGGGTCGAAGATCGCTTCGCCCCCCACCGTGGGGACCCCGACGCAGTTGCCGTAGTCGCCGACCCCGCGCACGACCCCATCGAAGAGGTAGCGCGACTGCGGCGAGTCGAGCGACCCGAAGTGGAGGCTGTCGAAGATGGCGATCGGCCGCGCCCCCATCGTGAACACGTCGCGCAGGATCCCGCCCGACCCGGTCGCCGCGCCCTGGTAGGGTTCGACGGCCGAGGGATGGTTGTGGGACTCGATCTTGAACGCGACGCCCCAACCGCCGCCGACGTCGATCACGCCGGCGTTCTCCCCAGGACCCTGAACGACGGCGGCGCTCTCCGTGGGCAGCGTCCGCAGCAGGGGCCGCGAGTTCTTGTAGCCGCAGTGCTCCGACCACATGGCGCTGAACACGCCGAGTTCCGTGAAGGTGGGTTCCCGCCCCATGAAACCGAGGATCTGCTCCCACTCGTCCGGGCTCAGCCCGTGCTCCGCCACGAGCGCGGCGCTCATCACCGGATCGCCCGGCCGGGCTTCCACGCGTTCGAGCGAGGCGCGCGTCATGACGACACCCCCGCCCCCGCCACCGCTCCGGCCGCGAACTCCGGCGCTTCCGGCGGTCCGTGGTCGCTTCGGCGTCCCCTCCCGTCGGCGACCGCCGCGAGCAGCGACCGAAACACGCCGAGTCCGTCCGTGTTGCCGAGGACGGAGAGCGAGTGGCGCTCCGGGTGCGGCATGAGCCCGAGGATGTTCCCCTCCGCGTTCGCGATCCCGGCGATGTTGCGCGCCGAGCCGTTGGGGTTCGCGGCCTCCGTCGCCTGTCCGCGCCGGTCGACGTAGCGGAACACGACCCGGTTCTCCGCCTCCAGTTCGTCGAGCGTCGCGGCCCCGGCGACGAACTGGCCCTCGCCGTGCGCGATCGGGATGTGGAGCCGGTCGCCTTCGGCATAGGCCGACGTGAAGGGCGTCGCGGCGTTCTCCACGCGGAGCCCGACGTCGTGGCAGCGGAAGCGAAGGTTCCGGTTCCGGACGAGGGCCCCCGGCAGGAGGTGCGCCTCGCACAGCACCTGGAATCCGTTGCAGATCCCGAGCGTGAGCCCTCCGCCGCGCGCGAAGTCGATCACCTCGCCCATGATGGGGCTGAAGCGGGCGATGGCCCCCGCCCTGAGGTAGTCGCCGTACGAGAACCCGCCCGGCAGCACGACCACGTCCACGCCCTGGAGGTCCGTCGACTTGTGCCACAGGTAGGTGGCGCTCTCCCCCAGCCCCTCCGTAACGGCCCGGTATACGTCCGCATCGCAGTTCGAGCCCGGGAACCGCACGATGCCGACCTTCATCCCTCCCATCCCTGCCTCCATCCCTGCCTTCGTCCCCACCGTCATCCGCTCACCCCTCCCGCACGCGCACGACGTAGTCTTCGATGATCGGGTTCGCGATCAGTTGTTCGCACATCTTCTCCGTGGAGGCCCTGGCGGCCTCCGCCCCGTCGGCTTCGACCTCGAGACGGATCAGCCGTCCGGCGCGCACGGAGTGGACGCCCTCGTACCCGAGGTTCCCGAGCGCCCGGCGGATCGTCTCCCCCGCCGGATCGAGGATCCCCTCCCGCGGCGTGACCCGGACATCCACGGACCAGACCCGGCTCATGCGGGCGCCCCGTAGAGTTCGTGGCCCGCGATGCGGCGGAAGGCCTCCAGGTAGCGTTCCGAGGTCGTGCGGATGACCTCCTCCGGGAGCGCCGGCGCCGGGGGCGTCTTGTCCCATTCCCCGCGTCCGACGATCTCCTGCAGGTGGTCGCGCACCGGCTGCTTGTCGAGCGATGGCTGGCCGCCTCCGATCCGGTACGAATCGGCGGGCCAGAAGCGGGAGGAGTCGGGGGTCATCACCTCGTCGATGAGGATGAGGCGCCCGTCCGCCCCGCGCCCGAACTCGTACTTCGTGTCGGCGAGGATGATGCCCCGCTCGCGGAGCGTGTCGCGGCCCGCGGCGTAGAGCGCGAGGCTGATGTCGCGCAGTTCCTCCGCGAGTTCCGTCCCCACGATGTCGCACATGCGGTCGAAGGTGATGTTCTCGTCGTGGAGCCCCTGCTCGGCCTTCGTCGAAGGCGAGAAGATCGGTTCCGGATACTCCTCCGACTCCCGCAGCCCCTCCGGGAGGGGTTCGCCCGCCAGCGTCCCGTGGCGGCTGTACTCCTTCCACGCGGAGCCGGAGATGAAGCCCCGCACAATGCACTCGACGGGCAGGGGCCGCGCCTTCTCGACGAGCATGGCGCGGTGTCCCCACGTCTCGGCCGTGCCGGCGAGTTCCGGCGCCGCCTCGGCGATCGCCGCCGGGTCGCTGGCGACGCGGTGGTTGCCCACGATGTCCGTCGTGCGGTCGAACCAGAACGCCGAGAGTTGGGTGAGGACGGCCCCCTTGTGGGGGATCGGGTTCGGGATCACGCAGTCGAAGGCGCTGATGCGGTCGCTGGCGACCATCAGGATGCGGTCGTCGAGGTCGTACATCGAGCGCACCTTCCCCTTGCGGAGAAGCGGCAGAGGGAGGTCGATGTCGTGCAGCGCGGCCGGCGCGTCCGCGCCGAGCGTGGTCTGTGTCATGGTGTCCTTTCGAGTGGCCTTTCGGGAGTCAGGGGTTCGGGTCCGGCCGCGTTCCCGCGGGAACGCGGCGTCATACGCGGACCTCCTCGGCGGGCCGCGGCGCCTCCGCGGCCTCGAACAGCGGGTCGATCCTCGTGGCGAGGAAGCGCTCCACCTGGCGGGCGGAGCGGCCGACGAGCCGGTGCGGGTCGGCGAGCGCGCGGAGATCCTCCATGCCGAGCCCGAAGGCGCCGTCGGCGGCGATGCGCGCGAAGAAGTCGTTGTCCTCGGCGCCCTCGTCGAGCCGTTCGCGCGCGGCCAGCGCGTGCCCCCGCACCCGTTCGTGCAGGTCCTGCCGGTCACCGCCCCGCCGCACGCCCGCGATGAGGATCTCTTCGGTGACCATGAACGGGAGGGCCCGGCCCAGCCGGCGCGCGACGACGGCCGGGTGGACGACGAGCCCCGCGCTCACGTTGCGCGCCAGGATGAGGAGCGCGTCCGCCGACAGGTAGCCCTCGGGGAGCGAGATGCGGCGGTTCGCGGAGTCGTCGAGCGTGCGCTCGAACCACTGCACGGAGGCGGTCCACGAAGCGTCGAGTTCCAGCGTGCAGAGGTGCCGCGCCAGCGCGCAGATCCGCTCGCTCCGCATGGGGTTGCGCTTGTACGGCATCGCCGACGAGCCGATCTGGTGCTTCCCGAACGGCTCCTCGATCTCGCCGAACGCCTGCAGGATCCGGATATCGTGCCCGAAGCGGGCCGTCGAAGCGCCGATGCCGGCGAGCGCCGCGAGCGCCCGGTGGTCGACCTTCCGCGGGTACGTCTGGCCGATGACATCGTAGGTGCCGGCGAAGCCGAAGCGCGCCGCGAGCCGCTCGTTGAGCCGGTCCACCTTCTCCCCGTCCCCGTCGAACAGTTCGAGGAACGTCGCCTCCGTCCCCGTCGTTCCCCGGGCGCCCCGGAAGCGGAGTTCCGCCCGCACCGCTTCGATCTGCTCGAGGTCGAAGAGGAGATCCTGGAGCCAGAGGCAGGCGCGCTTCCCGATCGTCGTCGGCTGGGCCGGCTGCAGGTGGGTGTAGCCGAGCGTCGGCTCGGCGGCCTGCTCGCGGGCGAAGGCCGCGAGGTCTTCGATCGTCCCCAGCAGCCGGTCGCGCACGATGTCGAGACCCTGTTGGTGCTGGATGAGCCCGTGATTGTCGCCTACGAAGGCGCTCGTCGCGCCGAGGTGAATGTACTTCCGGGCCTCCGGGGCGACCTCGCCGAAGTGATGCACGTGCGCCATCACGTCGTGACGGAGGTCGCGCTCGATGACGGCGATGCGGTCGAGGTCGATCTGTTCCCGCGCCGCGTGCATCGCGACGATGGCGTCGTTGGGAATCTCGACCCCGAGCGCCCGTTCTTCCTCGGCGAGCGCAATCCACAGGTCGCGCCAGACGAGCGCCTGCATGCGAGGGGAGAAGATCGCCGCCATCTCGCTCGAGGCGTAGCGGTCGATGAGAGGATGTGGGTAGTGACGTTCCGCCATCAGAGGCGCAGTCCAGTCCAGCCAGCGGCCCTCCCGGGGCGACCTCGGTCGCCGTAAGGTCGCAGTCTAGCCCATGACTGCCCTGCGCAAAAGCCCCGCAAACCGATCTCCGGCGGCTCCGGCCCCGGCCAGGGCGGCCCCGGCCCCGGCGGTGCGCCGGTGGGTCAGCGGACGCGGAAGGGCTGGAGGTATCCGATCTCCGTGCCGCGCGCGATGTAGAGCTGCACCGAGCCGTCGCGGGACCGGGCGTAGTACTCGAAGAGTTCCCCCGCGTCCTCGGCGGAGCGCACCTCGTTGCGGTTGATGCTGAGGATGACGTCCCCCTCGCGGAGCCTCGTCCCGCGGGCCTCCTCGCCGACCGACGCGATGAGCGCGCCGGCGTCGACCCGGAGGTTGAGTTCCTGCTGGATCTGCGGCGAGACCGTGATCAGCCGGAGCCCCGCGAGCACCTCGATGCGCTCGGCCCGCCCCGTCGGCACCTCGTCCAGCCGGAAGCGCGCCTGGAGTTCACGCCCCGCCCTCTGGAAGGTCACGTCCACGGTCGATCCCACTCCCGAGTCCACCAGCCCCACCTGCCAGTCGAGATCGTGGTTGATGACGCGTCCGTTGAGGGTCACGATCTCGTCCCCGGCCCGCAGTCCGGCGTCGTCCGCCGGCGTCCCGTCCAGGACCTCGACCACGAGCGGCCGGCCGAACACGGACTCGGGGTCGGGCCGGTCGGTGAGCACCTGCAGCCCCGCCCAGGGCCGGCGCACGCGCCCGAACTGGAGGAGTTCGGAGGCGACGACGAGCGCCCGGTCGATGGGGATCGCGAAGCCCATCCCCTCCGATCCCCCCGAGCGCGAGAAGATCGAGCTGTTCACGCCGATGACGTCGCCGTCCGCGTTCGCCAGCGGACCGCCCGAGTTGCCCGGGTTGATCGACGCGTCGGTCTGGATCATGTCGGCGTAGAGCACCTCCCGGCCGCCCGCCGCCTGGATGTCGCGCCCCACGCCGCTGACGACGCCCGAAGTGACGGTCGCCTCGGTGTTGCGGAGGGCGTAGCCCGACGGGTTCCCGAGTGCCACCGCGGGCTCCCCGATGAGAAGGTTCGAAGACGTGCCCAGCGGCGCCGCGGGCACCCGGCCGGGAGGGACCCGCACGACGGCGAGGTCGGTGAGTTCATCGAAGCCGACCACTTCGGCCTCGAACCGCTGCCCGTCGCGGTCCACGACCTCGATGCGGTCCGCCCCGCTCACGACGTGCGCGTTCGTGATGATCGTGCCCGCGTCGTCGATCGCGAACCCGGAACCCAGACCGGCCTCGACCCGGGAACGGCCGCCGCGGTTGAAGAAGCGAGTGAACATGTCCTGCGACTGGACCGTCCGCTCCGTCCGCAGGCTCACGACCGAGGGGAGCACGCGGACCGCCGCGATGACCGTGGGCGTCCGCCGAGCCCCCGATATCTCGGCCACCGACTGGGGCGCGGGCCGGTTCGCGGGGTCGGCCAGCGAGGTGCGGGCGAAGGGGTTGTTCGCGGGCCGGCTCTCCTCCGGGGGCGGCCGGGGCCCGTCCCCAAGCGTGGTGACGAGTGCCCCCACGCCGAGGCCGGCGAAGATCAGGACGGTGGCCGCCACGAGCACGCGTGCGGCCGACGCCAGCATTCTCCGGGCCCGATTTCCCTCGTTCATGGACTCCGCTACCTCAGGTCGCTCGCTGCATCTTCAGGTTTGCGCGGCGCGCCGCCGCACGCGCGGCGCCGGTCCACACGATACCGGTCCACACGATAACTGTACGCCGAACCGCCCCGCAGGGTTCACGTTCGTTGCCCGTCGGCCGGGAGCCAGGGAATCCCGGGACCGGAATTCCATTCGCCGCCGTAGCGCACGCCCGTCAGGTACAGCCCACCGGGCGGGGCGGGGAAGACCGGTCTCGATGCGGCTTCTCCCGCCAGCAGTCGCTCGAAGTCCTCGAACGGGCGGCGCGCCGCGGCGATTTCCACGGAAGTCCCCACCAGGTAGCGCACCATGTGGTGTAGGAAGCGGTCGGCGACGATTTCGAAGAAGAGGAAGGGCGGCCGGTCGAAGCTCCAGGCCGCGCGCCCGACGCGGCAGCGAGTCCCCCGCTCCGGCTGTCCGGCGCGGGCGAAGCGCTCGAACGACCGTTCCCCGGGGACGGCCGCCGCCAGCCGGGCGAGCGCGTCGCGGTCGAGCGGCCAGTGCGGGATCCAGGCGCGATCGCGCAGGAACGGGCGCCTCCGGCCGCCTTCCGCGATCGCATACCGGTAACGGCGCCCCTCCGCGCCGAAACGCGGATGGAAGTCGTCCGCCGCGTTCCTGACCTTCCGCACGGCGATGTCGTCGGGAAGAATCGCCCCGAGCGCCCGGGCCAGTTCCTCCGGACCCCAGGCGCGGGGCGCGTCGAACGCGATCTCCTGCGCCGTCGCGTGAACCCCCGCATCGGTGCGGCCGGCGAGGTCGATGCGCACCGGCCGATCGAAGAGCTTCCCGAGCGCCTCCTCCATGTCGCGCTGGACGGTGCGCACCCCGGGCTGTAGTTGGGATCCGTGGAAGGAGGTCCCATCGTACTCGATCGTGGCCCGGAAACGCGCGGGCGGGGCGGTCGCATCCGACATTCGCGAAGATTAGCGATTTCCGGGCGGCGAGGGGAAACCGGCGAGAGGAAATCAGGAGGAAACCAGGTGACGAACACGATCCGGAGCGTCCTCTCCGGCGAGACGCTCGATGCCGTTGCGGCGGAGGCCGCCTTCGACCGCTTCATGAGCGGCGAGGCCACGCAGGCCGAGATGGCCGCGCTCCTCGCCGCGCTCAGGATGCGCGGCGAAACGGCCGCCGAGGTGGCCGGCGGGGTCCGCGCGCTGCGGAAGGCCATGATCCCGCTCGCCCTGGACGACGACCGCATCATCGACACCTGCGGCACCGGCGGCGGCACGCTGACCACCTTCAACATCTCGACCGCCTCCGCCATCGTAGCCGCGGCCGGAGGGGTCCGCATCGCGAAACACGGCAACCGTTCGTTCACCTCGAAGTGCGGCAGCGCCGACGTGCTCGAGATCCTCGGAGTCCCCATCGAGCTTCCTCCCGAGGACGAGAAGCGGATGTTCGAGGAGACCGGGTTCGTATTCATGTTCGCACCGGCCCACCACCCGGCGATGCGGCACGTGGGGCCGGTCCGCGCCGCGCTCGGCGTGACCACGATCATGAACCTCCTCGGCCCGCTCGCGAACCCGGCGGGCGTGCGCCGGCAGGTCGTCGGCGTCGCCCACCCCGACCTCCAGCGCCTCGTCGCCGACACCCTCCTCGAACTCGGCCACGAGCGCGCGCTCGTCGTCCACGGCGAGCCCGGCATGGACGAACTGAGCCCCCTCGGCCCGACCCGGGTCTTCCGCATCGAGGACGGGACGCTGTCCGAGTTCGAGATCGCGCCGTCCGACTTCGGCTGGCCGGAGTATGCTCCCTCCGATCTGGCGGGAGGCGAGCCGGAGGAGAACGCGGAACGGGTCCGGCGCGTCATCGACGGCCGCGAAGCCGGTGCAGGCCGCGCCGCCGTCGTGCTCAACGCCGCCGCCGCCTTCTGGGCCGCGGGCGTCGTGGATACCCTGGCCGCCGGCGTCGCCGCTGGCGAGCAGGCCATCGATTCGGGCGCAGCAGAGGCACAACTTCAATCCCTGCAATCGTGTCGACCGGCATCGTAACCCTGTCGAGCGCGTCGGAGGAAAGCTGCGGCGTCAGGTTTCGCCCACTCGCGGCGTATAGGGAAAGGGGGGAGGGTATGTATTCCCGTGCGGTCGCTTCGAGTGGGGATGCGGTGGAATGATCTGGATTCTGGCGGATACGCGTAGCGACGCCGAGCGCTTGCGCCGGATAGTCGGCGGCGCCGCTCACATCGTCGATGCTGCCGGGGAACTCACCGCAGACGCTAACGGCGCCAGCTGCATCATCGTCGGCTGTCGGCTCCGGTCTCTCCGAGAGCGAACGGAGCTCCTGAGGGATCTCGGACTGAGACGACCCTGGGTTCCGGTGATCCTTGTGACGGATCGCGATGCCGACGTCGCACGTTTGCTGAGCAACGTGAGGGTGACCGCGCTGGTCTGGTTAGACGATCTCCAAACCCAACTCCCGCACCGGATACAGGCAGCTCGCGCGACGACCGAACTGGCACACCTGGCCGAGAAAATCCAGAGCTCCTCCATACGTCGTGCCCTTCGCTCCGCCCTCGTCTACGCGTTTCGTCAAGCGGAAGGAACACCAGTTCGCAGCGTGAAACAGCTCGCCTCCGCGACCCGCAGTTCGCCGGCGACGCTGTCCCACGAGTTCCGCGCACAGGTCGGCGGCGAGCTAAAGCTCAGCGGACTCCTCTCGGGTCTCGCAACCCTGAAAGCTCAGCAGCTTCGCCGGTCGGGGTCCAGCTGGAGCAACGTTGCCGCCAGCCTGGGCTGCGACCGTCGAACGTTGACCCGCCGATCCCACCGCTGGCCGGGATGCACGCTCGCGGAGTTGGAGCGATGGGCCCCCGAGCAACTCCTCGCAGCGTTCGTCTCGGAGTACGTATGGCCGCTTCTTGAGGAATGACGAGATGGCAGGAGGACTTGCCCCACTTCGCTCGATCCCGCCCCGCACTCATCCGATTTGTCACTTCCCGACCAACAGCCAGTCCCCCAAATTAACAGTAACAATGAGACTGGAACCGAAAGGAGACGAGCGATGAAACAGATGCTTACACTGGCTGTGGTCTGTGGTGTGATGCTCCTGTTCACCGGTGACGGTGCCGGCCCGCCGATGCTCCGTGGCCAATGGGCAGGGGGATTCTCAGGTCTGTGTCATGGATCGAATCCTCAGTTTCTTCCCCCCGATCGGCTTCTCGGCATCAGCTCGGCCTGCTCGGTCTGCGGATACGGTCCGGTACCACTCCGCCCGGCGTTCGTTAAGTGTGACGGAAGCCGCTACGACTCCTGCAATCATCCACAGTGGAGCACCAACTGGAACGGGGACCCCATCGTCACTTGGTTCAGCCACGGGGCTCAGGGTACGTGGGCCTGCGGCATGTGTCCGATTTGCCCACCGAGGCCAGGAGCTGGTGGCGGCGAGGGAGAGTGCGACGATGGTATGGACGTATGCTAGGCTGATGGACAACCATAGCGAACCTGCCTCGCGAGACGCAGAATCTGGGAGGATAGCTGCGATGAAACGGCGTGGATCACGCAGTCCACAGCGCGTGCATCTCTTATGGTCGGTTGTCGCAGCGGTCGTGTTCACGTCATGCGCGGCCGACGAAGACTTCAGCCAGGGTGTCACCCGGATCCGTGATGCGGCCCAGGCAGAGCTGGGCTCGCTGATCGAGATCCCATTTGTCGCCTGTGTAAAGGATCGCGCGACGACGGACCGCCTGATTCGCAGTGCACTACTGAGTCCGATCTCCGCGGAGCATCTTCTTTCCTCCGATAGCGGTAGCTCCTGGGGACCGACGCACTTGAGCAGCCTTACGGAGTTCTCCGGCGGGTACATCGCAACGGATCTAATGGGCGGCGAAGTGTTTTTTCTGTCAGAAGACCTCAGTCAGACGGAACTCGTCGCGTCCCGGGGCGATGGACCCGGAGAAGTTCGCCGCCCCGTGACCGCGGCGGTCCATCCGCTCGGTGATTCCCTGTACGTCCTGGATGATCGTGATAATATCACCGTTCACGTATTCGACAGAGATCGGCGCCATGTGAGGCAGCTTACCATCAACGGACGGGCAGCGGATATCGCCGTAGATGACAAAGGCAACATCATTCTCGGCGCAGATGCCAACATCTCTCGCCTGGCCGGACTTCCAGGCCAGAGTGCAATCGTGGCCGCCGCATTCTCGCCCGATGGTGAACGTCTGCAGGTGCTGCGTACCGTAACGGCGGACAGCGCGTTCAGCCGCCGTTTCCCGATGCCGAGCCGATCACCCGTGCGGGTGGCTGCAACGGGGACGTGGACCGCGATCTACTACCCCGTGGGCGGGATAGTCGATGTATTCGCACGGCGCCAATCTGATGAATGGGACTTCAGTCATACCGCAGCGGTCTGTATGCCAGCCAAGCTCGACGCGGGATACCGGGAGCAGTTCGAGGCTGTCGAACGGGGAGTCACGAACGTGGAGAGTTGGTTCTCCCTTGTATCCGATGTTCAACTCACGGCGACTGGTGGCGTACGGACCCTTACCCTGATGCCATCGCCGGATGGAGCGATTCACGTGGAGCGTTTTTCGGCAGCTGGAACGCGACTGGCTTCCCACGAGTTTCTGCTCGATACCGAGGATATCGAGAACCACAGCGACCACGGGATACTGGGATCCGATTGGCCAGTCCGCAGTGTCGTTCTATTCAACGCATCTGATGGAGGAACAATACGACGCTTGGCCGTGGCCCGATGATCAATGTAGTGAGACAGCGGCGGTGGAGTGTTCGGGTGCGATGGCGACTCTGGTGCGGCGGTGTGTGTGTCACAGGTCTGCTGATCGCGGCCGCGGCATGCGACAAAGCAGTGCCGCAGCTCCCAGTCGTTGAGATACGATGGCCACGCGCCGAATCTGTCACCGAGGGAACCGTGACACTTTTGGAGATTGGTTCCGTTGGCTGTACAGTCTGTCAGGAGTTTGCGGTTCACACACTATCCATCCTGGATGCCGCATATGTTAGTCGAGGCATCTTGAGTTTCGAGTATGTGGAACTTCCTCTCTCAGACACAGCCTTTGCTGACAGCGTGACGGCGTTGCATCGGTGCGCGGGCGGGATGAAGACCGCCGCTGCCGTGCATAGCGAACTGATTCGCAAGCTACAGGAGCAATCGCCTTCGAGTGTCTTGAAGAATTTGGATCGGGAAACGCAGGACTGTTTCGCGGACGATTTTCGAGGCGAAACAACTTCGGGGCGGTCCTCGGCGGTGGCGAATCTTGGAGTACAGGCGACGCCATCATTCGTTGTTGGACGACACCACAGGGATGGTCGCATGGTTGGGTGGCTGGTGACGGGTCTTCCGCGATTCCGGTTTCTGCAGGATCTGATTGCGCGAGCCGACTCTGCTGTTGCGAAGTCCGAGTGACGTGCTCCGTCTTCCCCTCGCCGACACCGAACGCGACGGGGTCGCCGATCCGGACCAGCGAGTGGCGAACCCTGACGTCGAGGATCTCGATCGTCTTCTGCTGAGAGCCGTCGCGTCGGAGGAGTCTGGTCGGTACCCCGAGACGAATATCGGATCGACCTGTGGGACGCGGCGGCGGGAGCGCCCGCCGTACTACTCGGAGCGTGACATTTGATTCCGGAGACGGGAACCTCCGCCCCGACGGTTTTTGGTGGGAGGTGGGTGGCCGTCGGGACGGGAACTCTCGGGGAGTCGAGAGCGGTCCTCCGTCAACTGCGGTGAGGTTTCTTCTCCGTCTTCAGTAGCGCCGGATCACTCCGATCACGACGCCCTGGATCGTGACCTGCGATGGGTGCAGGTAGATCGGGGCGAGCGCCGGGTTCGCGGGCTGAAGCCGGATCCGGCCCTGCTCCAGGTAGATCTTCTTCATGGTGGCGTTCTCGCCATCGACGAGGGCGATCACCATTTCGCCGTTGTGCGCGGTCTCGCGCGACTGAACGATAACGTAGTCGCCGTCGCGGATCTGTTCGTCGATCATCGAATCGCCGCGCACCCGGAGCACATAGTGTTCGCTGAGGGAACCCGCGATCATGTCTTCGGGAACGGAGACTGTCTCCTGCTCCTCGATGACTTCTATCGGCTGGCCGGCCGCCACGTTGCCGTACAGCGGAAGCTCGACCGCGGCGACCTGGAGTTTCCCCTCCACCAGTTCGACCGACCGACTCTCATTGTAGTTCTTTCGTATATACCCCTTCGCCTGCAGGTTCTGGAGATGTTCGTGCACCGTCGCGAGCGAGCGGTAGCCGAACTCCTCCGCGATCTCCTCGAAGCTCGGAGAATACCCGCGGAACCGTATGAAGCCCTCGAGGAAATCCAGCATCTCGCGCTGTCGCTTCGTAAGCGCCATCGTTTCTCGCTCCGCTCGCGCTTCCGCACCGCGCCCGCTCCGTATGCTTGCGGCGGGCCGAAGGATTACCGAACATACCCGAACATGCACCGAAGCGCAACCTTCGACGCGAACCGGCGCGGCCGCCGGGGTTTTTGCGGCGGGATGGCGGGGGTCGCAGCTTGGCGCCCATGGCACACGACACGATTCTCGACGAGATCCTCGCGGCGAAGCGGGAAGAGGTCGCGCGGCTCCAGCTCTTCCGGAGCGCGATTCGCACGCAGGCGGAGGAGGCTCCGCCCCCGCGCGGTTTCGAGGCGTCCCTGCGCCGGCCCGGGGAAGTCTCCGTCGTCGCGGAGTTCAAGCGCCGCTCCCCGTCCGCCGGCGACCTCAACCCGTACGCCCAGGCGGCGGGCGTGGCGAGCGTATACGCCTCCGCGGGGGCGGCCGCGATTTCGGTCCTCACGGATGAACGCTACTTCGGCGGCTCGCTGGACGATCTGAGGTCGGCGAAGGACGCCGTGGGGGTCCCCGTCCTCCGCAAGGACTTCACGGTGGATCCCGTCCAGTTGTACGAGGCGCGGGCCGCGGGCGCGGATGCGGTCCTGCTCATCGTGCGCGCGCTCGCCGACGCCAGGCTGCGTGAACTGCTCGAAGTCGCGAGCGACCTCGGTCTCGCGGCGCTCGTCGAGGCGCACGACGAGGAGGAGATGGAGCGGGGCCTCGAAGCCGGAGCCCGGATCGTCGGCGTGAACGCGCGGGATCTCGCGACCTTCGACGTGGACCTGGAGCGCTCGCTGAGCCTGATCGAGAGGCTTCCGGCCGACATCGTGGCCGTGGCGGAGAGCGGGATCCGATCCGCGGAGGACGCGGCGGCGGCGGGCTCCGCGGGGGCGGACGCGGTGCTGGTCGGCGGCTGGCTGATGGCGGGCGACCCGGCGGCGGGCGTCGAGGCGCTCGTCGGCCATCCCCGGCGTCCCCGGAGCGGCCGGATGCAGCCAGCGCGTGCCGAGGCTGCGGTCGACGGCGAGGGGGCGCCATGAGCCGGGTCGGGGTGAAGATCTGCGGCCTCCGGGAGCCGCGGCACGCCACGGTGACGTCCCGCGCCGGCGCGGACTACGTAGGTGTCGTGTTTGCCGGCCGGGTGCGGAAAATCACGGCCGGGGAAGCCGCCGGGGTCGTGGAGGCGATCGAAGGCGGAACGCGCGCCGTGGGCGTGTTCGTGGACGCGGGCCCGGCGGAGATTCTCGTCAAACGGGACATCGCGGAGTTCCATGTCGCCCAGCTCGCCGGCTCCGAGCCGCCCGAAGTCTGCGACCGCCTGCGGGACGAGGGGCTGAGCGTCTGGAAGGGCCTCCGGCCCGCGTCGAGCGGCGCCCTCGCCCGGGAGTGGCACGAGTACCGGGAGGCCGCGGACGCGATCCTCGTGGAAGGGTTCTCGCCGCGCGGGCCCGGAGGCACCGGGACCGCCTTCCCGTACGAGTGGCTGGCGGGGCTGGAGCGCGACGGGTGTGCGCTCGCCCTCGCGGGCGGGCTGAACGCGAAAAACGTGGGGCGCGCGATCCGCGACGTGCGTCCGGACATCGTCGATGTTTCCTCGGGCGTCGAGCGGGCCCCGGGGGAGAAGTCGATCGACCTCATCCTCGAATTCCTGGCGGCCGCCCGCGAAGCGCCGGACCCGGCGCCGCGCCCGGTCTCCGTCCCGCCGGAGGCAGGATGAGCAGCCCGGCCCCCGGCTGGTTCGGGGACTTCGGCGGGCAGTTCGTGCCCGAGACGCTGATCCCGGCGCTCGACGAACTCACCGCGGCCTGGGCGGAGGCCCGCGACGATCCCTCCTTCCGGGACGCTCTCGAGGCCGGCCTCGCGCACTACGTGGGGCGGCCCACGCCGCTTTACCGGGCGCCGCGCCTCGGGGCGGATCTCTCGCTCGACCTGTGGCTGAAGCGCGAGGACCTCAACCACACGGGCGCCCACAAGATCAACAACACGATCGGCCAGGCGCTGCTCGCGAAGCGCATGAACAAGGCCCGGATCATCGCGGAGACCGGCGCGGGCCAGCACGGCGTGGCGACGGCCACCGCCTGCGCCGCGCTCGACTTCGAGTGCGCGGTCTACATGGGCGAAGAGGACATGCGCCGGCAGGCGCTCAACGTCGAGCGCATGGAGATGCTGGGCGCCGAAGTCATCCCCGTCTCGAGCGGTAGCCGGACGCTCAAGGACGCGACGAACGAGGCGATCCGCGACTGGGTCGCGAACGTGGACACGACCCACTACATCATCGGCTCCGTCGTCGGCCCCGCGCCCTATCCCGAACTCGTGCGCGACTTCCAGCGCGTCATCGGCGACGAGACGGTCCGGCAACTCGCCGGCCGCGACGTGGAGCCGGATGCCGTCTTCGCCTGCGTCGGCGGCGGCTCCAACGCGATCGGCATCTTCACCCCCTTCATCGAACGCAACCGCGAGGTCCGGGCCGAGGTGCGCGTCGCCCTCGTCGGCGTGGAGGCGGCGGGGCACGGCGTCGAGACCGGCCGGCACTCCGCCTCGCTCACGGCGGGCGAACCCGGGGTGCTTCACGGCAACTACAGCTACCTGCTCCAGGACGAGGACGGCCAGGTGGTTCCCGCCCATTCCGTGTCCGCCGGCCTCGACTACCCCGGCGTCGGCCCGGAGCACTCGTGGCTCAAGGAGACGGGACAGGTCCGCTACGAGTCGGTGACGGATGAGGAGGCCCTCGCGGCGTTCCGGGATCTCTGCCGGCTCGAGGGGCTCATCCCTGCGCTCGAGAGCGCCCACGCGCTGGCGGGCCTGCGGCGCGAAGCCGCGCGCTGGGCGGGGAGCCGCGTCGTCATCTGTCTCAGCGGGCGTGGCGACAAGGACGTGGAGGAAGTCGCCCGCATCCTTTCGGCCGGCGGCGAACCCGACTCGGGCGGGCACTGACCGTGGCTTTCATCGAATATCCGGATCCTGAGGGGATCCCCGAGGGCGACCGCGTCGCGGACGACGACAACATCATCCGGATTCACGGCGTCCACAGCCGCGTCATCCGCCTCCACTACGACCTCTATCGCGAACTGATGTACGGGCCGGGACCGCTGACCCGGATCCAGAGGGAGATGATCGCGGTCGTCGTGTCGGGCCTCAACGCCTGCCGCTACTGAATTGTCCATCACGGAGAGGGTCTCCGTCGTCTGCTCGCCACGAGTCGTCTGCTCGCCACGACCGGCGCCGGCGGTTCCAGCGAGGAGAACGAACGCCTCATCACCGCCCTCGCGACGGACCATGCGACGGCCGCAGTGGACGAGGCCGACCGGGCGATGCTCGACTATGCCGCGCGGCTGACGCTCGACCCGGGCGGCGAGCACGGATCCGCGGTCGACGAGTTGAAGGCGCAGGGCTTCGACGATCGCGCCATCCACGACATCTGCGCGGTCACCGCCTACTATGCGTTCGTGAACCGGATCGCCGACGGGCTCGGCGTCGAACTCGAAGACGAGGGAGGTTGACGGACGTGGCCATGCTCCCGCCGACATCACCGCCGGGCGGACCGGGTGCGCAGGATGCCCCGGGGGTTCCGCCGAATCTCGACCATCTGTTGCTGGGGACCGCCGACCTCGAGGAAGGCGTGGCGTGGGCCGCCGAGCGGCTCGGCGTCGAAGCCGCGTTCGGCGGCCGCCACGCGAACCTGGGCACCGCGAACCACCTCCTCTCGCTCGGGGGCGATATCTATCTGGAGATCATCGGCCCGGACCCCGAAGCGCCTCCCCGGGATGAGTCGCTCCCGTTCGGGATCGAGGGACTCGCCGAGCCCCGGCTCGTCACGTGGGCCGCCCGCGGCACCGACCTCGAGGCGCTCGTCGCGCGGGCGTCGGGCCGGGGCGTGCCGCTGGGGCCGGTGCAGCCCGGCTCCCGGCTCCGCCCGGACGGCACCGAACTGAGCTGGGAAATCACGGCCTTCGCCGCCGTCCTCCACGGCGGCCTCGTACCTTTCTTCATCGACTGGGGAACGACGCCGCACCCCGCCCGCGCGACGCCGCCGGGCGGGCGGCTGATCTCGTTCCGGGCCGAACACCCGGACCCCGCCGCAGTACGATCGACCCTCGAGTCGCTCGACCTGGCGCTCGAAGTGGACGAGGGGCCGGAGCCCGCGCTCGTGGCGCGGATCCGTACCCTGGACGGCGACGAAACGGAGTTGCGGTAGACGAAACGGAGTTGCGGTAAAGGAAAGTCTTCAAGTCTTCGAGGCGATATCCATGGGACTCACGAGCGATACACATCGAGCACATCGAACCGGTCGGACGGTCGGCTTCGCCGCAGGCTTCCTGGCACTGGCGCTGGTCGCGGCCGGGTGCGTGGACGACCCGACGGACTCCACCGGACCGGAGCCGGGCTCGGACGGGGCGCCGATCGTGCTGGGGGCGGCCATCGCGGAGACCGGGCGGCACGGCGTGGAGGGGATCGAAGTCGTGCGCGGGTATCGTCTCGCCGTCGAGATCCTCAACGAGAAGGGCGGGATCCGCGGTCGGCCCGTGCAATTGGAGATTCGCGATGACGGGAGCGATGCGCAGGCGAGCGCGCGCCTGTACGCGGAACTCATCGCCTCCGGCACGGTCCACGCCCTGCTGGGACCCTACAGCAGCCCGATCACGGAAACCGTCCTCGCCGTGAACGAGGCCGCCGGCGTGCCGATGGTCGCGCCGATGGCCGCGGCGCCCTCGATCTGGTCCGAGCGGGAGCGGCAATGGAGCGTCCAGTTGCTGACGCCGGGACCGACCTACCTGCAGGGTTCCGTGGAGGTGGCCGTGTTCGGCGGGGCACGGACCGTGGCGATCGTATACGAGAACACCTCGTTTCCGGCATCGGTGGTCGAGGGCGTGCGCGGCGCGGCCCGGCGCCACGGGCTGGAGATCGTGCTGGACCGGTCCTATGAAGTCGGAGCGGCGGACCACGAGGCGATCGCCGCCGAGGCACGGGATGCCGGCGCGGACCTCTTCATCGGCGGCGGGTACTCCGTCGACGCCGCCGGATTCGCCGCCGCCGCGCCGGCCGTCGGCTACCGGCCGGTCCTCATCAGCCTCATCCTCGGGCCTGGTCAGGCGACGTTCGCCGAAGACGTGGGGCGGGCCGCGCGGTGCGTCGCCGGCAACTCGCCGTGGCACCCGGCCCTCGCGACGTCCGGGTTCATCGCGGACAACGATACCTTCGTCCGCCGTTACGAGGCGGTGCATGGAGGGACGCCGGGCTACCACGCGGCGGGCGGTTTCGCGGCCGTGGAACTCATGGCCGAAGGACTCGACAATGCGATCTCCGGGGCGGGCGAACCCGACCGCGCCGCGCTCCGCGACTTCCTGTTCTCGACCCGCACCGGGACCGTCGCGGGTCCGTACGAGGTCTTTCCGATCGGCGAGGCGGAGGCCGGTGCCCAGCGCGGACTCAAGGGGTTGCAGGTCCAGTGGCAAGACGACGGCGCCGGCGGGCTCGCCCTCCGGATCGTTCACCCGTGGGCCGCCGCAAACGCGGTCCCCTGCTACACGCGGTAGCGCGGCCCGGTGGACGTCGCGCTGATTTCCGTGTCCATCGACCTCGGCGCCGGACGCCGGGGGGTGGACATGGGTCCCTCCGCGCTGCGCATCGCCGGGATCAGCCGGGAGATCGAAGCCATCGGCCACAGCATCGTCGAACTGGGGACCGTGACGGCCGGCGGCCTGGAAACCACGGACGCAGGCGAGCGCGAGTTGCGCTTCCTGAACGAAATCGTCTTCGTGGCGGAGGAGACGCGGAAGCTCGTGCGCGCAGGTCTGGACCGGGGCTGCACTCCGCTCGTGCTCGGCGGGGACCATTCGCTCTCGATCGGATCAGTGGCGGCGGTCGCCGACCACCACCGGCTGCGCGGCGCGTCCATCGGCGTGATCTGGGTCGACGCCCACGCCGACATGAACCGCCCCGCCACCACGCCCACCGGGAACATCCACGGAATGTCGCTCGCGGTGCTGCTGGGGCACGGGGAGCCGCAACTGACCCGGGGCGCGGCGAGCGTCTCCGCGGAAAACGTGAGCGTGCTGGGCGCGCGGTCGCTGGATGCGGGCGAGAGGCGGCTCATCCGGGATCTGGGCGTCCGCGTGTTCACGATGTCCGAGATCGACGAGCGCGGCGTGGGAGCCTGCATGGACGAGGCCGTGGCGCGGGCCGGCGCCGGCACGTCCGGGTTCCACCTCTCGTTCGACGTTGACGCGCTGGACCCGCGGATCGCCCCGGGCGTGGGGACGCCCGTGCGCGGCGGCCTCACCTACCGCGAAGGGCACCTCGTGTGCGAGAAGGCCGCGCACTCGGGCAAGCTGCTGAGCCTCGAACTCGTCGAACTCAACCCGATCCTCGACCACCGCAACCAGACCGCCGAACTCGGCGTCGGCCTCGTCGCCTCCGCCCTCGGCGCCGCAATCCTCTAGGAGTCTCGGACCGCAAGCACCGGGCCTTGCCGGGAACGCGGCGGCGGCATTACGATGATTGCATCGACAGTCGTTGACATTGAATCAATGCACATGCGATCTCGGAGAAAACTCGGATATGGATCAGATTACCGCGCGCGTCCCCGACGCGATGGTCGAAGCCCTGGACGCCGCGGCGTCAACGCTGAGGCGCAGCCGGGCCGATGTCGTTCGCCAGGCCCTGGAGCGGTACCTGGAAGATTTCGATGACCTGACGGTTGCCGTGGAGCGGCTGCGCGATCCCAGCGATCCCGTACTCGATTGGGATGAGGTCAGGGGTGGCCTACTCCGTTCGGATTAAGCGGAGCGCGGTCAAGGCGCTTGGCCGGATTCCGAAGCACGACCGCGTGCGAATCGTGGATGCCATCGACGGACTGGCGGAGCATCCCCATGCGGGCAGTTCCCTGAAGGGAGGTCTCCGCGGGCTTCGGCGCCTCCGCGTCGGCGTTTACCGCGTAGTGTACGAGGTTCAGGATGCGGCACTCGTCATTCTCGTCGTACGCGTCGCGCATCGCGGGACCGTCTACCGATACTGACGGGTTCGATCCCGGACCGGTCATGACCTGAAGGAGCGAAGGATGAGGACGAAGTTCGGAAGCGCCGTCCTGCTGACAGCCATCGCCGGCGGAGCGCTCGCCGCGGACGCGGCGGCCCAGACCCGCCGGCTGTCGCTCGACCACTACATGGACATGGAGTCGGTCTCCGCCCCCCGCATCTCGCCGGACGGAGCGAGGATCGTTTACACGCGCGGCTGGGTGGACAAGGTCAACGACCGCCGCGAGTCGTCCCTCTACATGATGAACGCGGATGGCAGCCGGAAGCGGGCCCTCCTCGATGGCGGCGGGGCGCGCTGGTCCCCGGACGGCACGCGCATCCTCTACACGGCCGCGGGCGAACCCGCGGGGAGCCAGATCTTCGTGCGCTGGATGGATGAAGAGGGCGCCACGACCCAGGTTACGCGGCTCGAAAACGGCCCCTCCTCCGCTCGCTGGTCGCCCGATGGAGAATGGATTGCCTTCACGAGCCGGGTGAACGACCGCGCGGACTTCGCCGGCGTCGATCTTCCCTCGCGGCCGGACGGGGCGACGTGGACCACCGGGCCGAAGATCGTTGAACGCGCCGGCTACAAGCGCGACCGGCAGGGGTACGTCGACACCGGCTGGACGCACGTGTTCGTCGTCCCGGCGCACGGGGGCGCCGCGCGCCAGCTCACGACGGGGGACTGGAACCACGGCGGCATCGCCTGGAGCCCCGACGGGAGCGAGATCTACTTCACCTCCTACCGCGCCCCCGACTGGGACCGGCCGGAGCACTGGCAGGAGTCGGAGATCTACGCGGTATCCCTGACCTCCGGCGCGATTCGCCAGCTCACGGATCGCCGCGGCCCCGACGCGGGACCCGTGCCCTCGCCGGACGGCCGCCTCATCGCGTACAGCGTGGGGGACGAGCACCGCGACACCTACCGGAACAGCCGGATCCACGTCATGAACCGGGACGGGTCCGGCTCGCGGCTCATCTCCGGGGACTATGACCGGCAGTCGGGCGGCTTCCAGTGGGCGCCCGACGGGAGCGGCCTCTACTTCAACGTGAACCGGGAAGGGTACCGGCAGCTCCACTTCGTCTCCGTCGACGGCGGCGTCACGCAGCTCACCGAGGGCGCGCATCTCTTCTCCCTCTCCTCCTTCTCGGACGACGGCATCGCGGTCGGCACGATCTCGACGGACCACGAACCCGGCGACCTCTACCGCTTCTCCCTCTCGAACCCGGGGCACGCCACCCGCCTCACGGAGGTCAACGCGGACGCGCTCCACGGCGTGACCCTCGGCGAGGTGGAGGAGGCCTGGTACGAGTCGACGGACGGCTTCCGGATCCAGGGCTGGATCGTGAAACCGCCCGACTTCGACCCGAACCGCGAGTATCCGCTCATGCTCGCCATCCACGGCGGGCCGCACAGCATGTACAACGGCGGGTTCAACTTCGCCTTCCAGGAACACGCCTCGAACGACTATGTCGTCCTCTACACGAACCCGCGGGGAAGTACCGGATACGGGACGGAGTTCGCGAACGCGATCAACCACGACTATCCCGGCGCGGACTTTCCCGACCTCATGGGCGGGGTCGACGAGATGCTGCGGCGCGGCTACGTGGACGAGGACAACCTGTTCGTGTACGGGTGCTCGGGCGGCGGCATCCTCACCTCGTATATCGTCGGGAACACGGACCGCTTCCGGGCCGCCTCGGCGAACTGTCCGATCGTGAACTGGATGTCGGCGATGGGGACGTCGGACGCCATCGGCTATCTGCGCACCTTCGAGCAGCCCTTCTGGGAGGACCCGGAGGAGTGGATGGACCGGTCGTCCATCTTCTACGTCGGGAACGTGACCACGCCGACGATGCTGATGACGGGTGAGATGGATCTCAGGACGCCCATGGGTCAGACCGAGGAGTTCTACCAGGCGCTCCATTACGAGGGCGTGCCGACGGTCATGGTGCGCTTCCAGGGGGAGTGGCACGGGACGAGTTCGCGGCCGTCGAATTTCCTGCGCACGCAGCTCTATCTGAGGAAGTGGTTCGAGCAGTGGGGGACGCACCGGCCGGCCATGACGACGGAGCAGGGGGACGCGGGGGACGACGGCTCTTGAGCGTTCCCGGCGGCACGGCGCCCGCCAGCGCCCCCCTCGCGCGCGTCGGATCGCGGATCGAGGGCGCGTTCGAAGGTCGGGACGGGGCGGCGTTCATCCCCTTTCTGTCGAGCGGGTTTCCGAGACCGGCGGACACGCCGCGTCTGCTGGAGCGGCTGGCGGCGGACGGCGCCGACATCATCGAACTCGGGATCCCGTTCAGCGACCCGCTCGCCGACGGGCCCACGATCCAGGCCGCGAGCTGGCGCGCGCTGGAGCAGGGGGTCACGGTCGAGTCCACGCTCGACCAGTTGGCCGGGATCTCCGCCGACCTGCCGCCGGTCGTCGTCTTCTCCTACCTGAATCCGATTCTTCGCATGGGAGTGGAGCGTTTCCTGGCGCGGGCGGAGGCTGCCGGGGCGGCGGGACTCCTCGTCACCGACCTGCCCGTGGGCTCGCACCCGGAACTGGAGCGGCGACTGGCCGCCGGTGCGCTCGACCTCATCCCGCTGGCGGCCCCCACCACACCGCGGGCTCGCATCGAGACCATCCTCGGCCACGCCTCGGGGTTCCTCTACTACATCTCCCGCCTCGGCGTGACGGGCGCGCGGAAGGCGCTTGACGCCGCGCTTGAGGACCAGGTGAAGGCGCTCCGGAAGGTGGTGCGGCTGCCGGTGGCGGTGGGGTTCGGGATCTCGACGCCGGAGCAGGCCGCCGCGGTGGCGGGCATGGCCGACGGGGTCGTCGTCGGATCCGCGCTCATCGCCGCCCTCGGCCGCGGCGAGACCGCCTTCGCGGAGCTGTCCGCCGCCCTCGCCGCCGCCGTACACGAGAACGACTCCTGGAGGAAGGCAGAACGATGACGCGCTCGCGGCACTTCGCGGTGGTTGCGCTGTTCGCGTGCGCCGCGACCGGATCGGTGGCGGCGCAGGATGGGTTCGGGGCGGCGGTGTGGGCGTCGGCGGCGGACGAGATCCTCGTCCTCAAGCCGGAGTTCGGCCGCGGGGCCGCCTCGGTGCTCGTGTTCAGGAAGGGCGATGCGGGCTGGTCGCAGGTCCAGGAAGTGTGGTCGGCGGGTTCGCTGCTCGGGGAGTCGTTCGGCCGCACGATGGTGCCGGTGGAGGGCGGGTTCCTCGCGGCGAGCGGGGATCCGCGGGTGATGATCGGCGCGTACGGCTTCGCGCGCGGGGCGGGCGGCGCCTGGGCGGAGGCGGGCGCCCTGCCGCTCCGGGCCGAAGCGGCCGCGGCCCCCGAAGAGATGAGCATGGGGCGGGTGATGGCGATCCTGCAGCCGCCGCGTCGCGTCGTCGCGGCGCACGGGGATGTGGCGCTCGTCTCGGCGCCGGGCGGGCAGGGCGCCGGCACCGAGGTGCGGGTCTACGCGCGCGGGGCGGACGGCGCGTGGAGCGCCGCGGGCTCGCTGGAGGCCGGCAACCTGCGGGCGAATGCACGCTACGGGGCGGCGATGGCGGTCCGCGGCGGCCTGGCGGCGGTCGGTGCGCCGGGGCAGGGAAGCTCGGGCGCGGTCTACCTGTTCGCGCGCGGGGCCGATGGCGGGTGGAGCCTCCAGGCGGCGCTCGAGGCGCCCGCGCTGACCGGGGGCGCCGGGCTGGGCTCCAGCGTCCTCTTCATCGGGGACGACGAACTTGCCGTGGGCGCGCCTGCCGCGGATGGGTCGGTCGGCCGGGTCGTGCTCTTCGCCCGCGGGGCGGGAGGGGACTGGGCCGAGGTGGCGACGCTGCTCCCGGGCGATCCGGGGCCGGGCCAGCGCTTCGGGACCGCGCTCGCCGCCGCCGGAGACGAACTCATCGTCGGAGCCCCGGGAGCGGCGGACGGCCGGGGCCGGGTCGATGCCTTCACCCGCGCGAACGCGGACCGGGAATGGCGCGCGGTCCACGCTTTCTCGCCCGAGGGCGCGGCGCTCGTCGCGGGCTTCGGGTCCGCCCTCGCCCTGCGTCCGGGCCTCGCCGTGGTCGGCAGCCCGGCATCCGAGGGGAGCGCGGGGCTCGCGGCCGTCTACGAGGCCGCGGTGGACGGCTCCTGGTCGGAGCCGGCCTGGCTACGCCCCGGGACTCCGCCCGCCGCCGTGACATCGGCCGAGGTGCGCTGCGAGGACGATCGCGCCGCGGGCTTCGACTGCGCGGATGTCGACCTCCAGTCCTATCTCCCCCTCGCCTCGATCGGCGCCGAACCGGGAGAGCGGGTGAGCGACGCGTGGGGCTGGACGGACCCCGAGACCGGCCGCGAGTACGGCCTTGTCGGCCGCTCCGGCGGGGCCGCGATCGTCGATGTGACCGACGCCGTCAACCCCGTGTATCTCGGTGTCATCCCCGCGAACCGCAGCGGCGCCCGCGACCTCAAGGTCTACGCCGACCACCTCTTCTTCACCGGGGACGGGGCCGGCGCCCACGGCCTCGTCGTCTTCGATCTCACCCGTCTGCGCGACGTGGCGAATCCCCCCGTGGAGTTCGCGCCCGACCTCCGCTGGGACGGGATCGGTAGCGCCCACAACCTCATCATCGACACCGGCGCGGGCACCGCCTTCACCGTCTCCACGAGCGGGGACGGGCACACCTGCGGCGGCGGCCTCGTGATGATCGACATCCGCCAGCCGCTCGCGCCCGAGTTCGCCGGCTGCTACACGGATACCGAAGGGCTCATCTTCCAGGGGCGGACGCACGACGCGCAGTGCCTCGTGTACGACGGGCCCGACACGGACTACCGGGGCCGGGAACTGTGTTTCGCTTCGAACGAGACCGCGCTCCGGATCGTCGACGTCACCGACAAGTCGAACCCGCGCCCGATCTCGGCCGCCGCCTATCCGGGCGTCGCCTACATCCACCAGGGCTGGCTGAGCGACGACCGGCGCCACTTCTTCCTGGACGACGAACTCGACGAACTCGTCGGCACGACGGACCGGACGAAGACGATCGTGTGGGACGTGACCGATCTCGATGACCCCGTCGTGATCGCGGACTACTACGGACCCAACAACGCGACGGACCACAACCTCTACGTGAAGGGCGACCGGATGTACCAGGCCAACTACCAGGCCGGCTTCCGCGTCATCGACATCAGCGACCCCGAGAACCTGCGGGAGGTGGGGCACTTCGACACCACGCCGTACGGGGCCGATCCCCCCGGCTTCAACGGGGCGTGGACCGCGTTCCCCTACTTCGAGAGCGGGACCGTGCTCGTGACGAGCATGCTCGAGGGTGTCTTCCTCCTCAAACCGAGACGAACCCAACTCGTCCCCTGACGGCGAACCCACTGCGACGGGAGATAGAATGACGACAGACGGATGCATCGTTCACTGCGGCGGCGACGGCCCGCTGCTCGTTCGGAGTCCGCTG
This sequence comes from Gemmatimonadales bacterium, assembly GCA_009838765.1. Taxonomy (GTDB): domain Bacteria; phylum Gemmatimonadota; class Gemmatimonadetes; order Palauibacterales; family Palauibacteraceae; genus Palauibacter; species Palauibacter ramosifaciens. Next base: position 4,611 of record VXQX01000020.1, on the reverse strand, counting down.
CGCGTGCGCACGGCGGGAGCGGAAGACGGCATCGCGAAGCCGAAGGCCGCCCTGTGCCGCTGCGGGCGGTCCGCGAACAAGCCGTTCTGTGACGGGGCGCACCGCGACATCGAGTTCCGGGCCTCCGGGCCGATCGACACGACCCGCGCGACGTCGGGGGCGGAGTCGGGGTCGGAGGCGGCGACCGGGGAGGAGGCCGGGGAGGCGGTCGTCACGGCGCACGCGAACGGTCCGCTGCACTTCGACGGCGTCGTGGAGATCAGCGGGGACGGGCACGAGGGGTCCGCCCGCTTCCGGCAGCCCTGGTTGTGCCGTTGCGGAGCGTCGACTAACAAGCCGTTCTGCGACGGGTCCCACAAGGAGATCGGGTTCGAGGCGGAGGGCCTCTGAGTTCGGCCGAGCCGGGGTCGCTCGCCTTCCATCCTCTCCTGTACGTCGCGTGGGCCGACGACGAACTCGCGGCCGAAGAAATCGCCATGCTGCGGGGGCACCTGCGCGAGGCGGGGGTTCCCGAGGGAGCCCTCGCGGAGTGGCTCGATCCCGACGCGCCCCCCTCGGCGGAGCGGCTCCTCCAGCTCCTCGATGAGGTGCGGCGGCGGGCGGCGGAGATCTCGCCGGAGCGCAGACGATCCCTCACCGAACTCGGCATCGCGATCGCGGAGGCCGACGGCGAATACCCCACGCGCGAGGAGCGCGCGGCCATCCTCGGCATCGAGGAGGCGCTGGGCCTGGGGGGGCCGGACGCGGTGGCGACGCTCTTCGACCCGGCGCGGCCGATCGCGCCGCTTCCCGACGTCCGGCCCCGCTTCGACCCCGGCGCGATGGCGCGCTTCCTCTGCGGCCCCGCTCCGGAGACCCGGCAGCGCGTGCGCGCGCTCCTCTCGGGCGGCCGGTTCGAGACGGTGGCCGGCCTCTCGACGGCCGACTACCGCGCACGCGTTTCGGAGTGGTGCCGGGCGCTCGCCGAGGAGGGACTCGGGGCTCTCAGCTACCCCGCGGAGTTCGGGGGCGGGGACGATCCCGCGGCCTTTCTCGCCACCTTCGAGACGCTCGCCTTCTTCGACCTCAGCCTGCTCACGAAGTTCGGTGTCCAGTTCGGGCTCTTCGGCGGCAGCATCCACCAGCTCGGGTCGCGGCGACACCACGAGAAATACCTGGAAGATGCGGGCACGCTGGCGCTCCCGGGGTGTTTCGCGATGAGCGAGACGTTGCACGGATCCAACGTCCAGGACATTCAGACGACGGCGGCCTACGATCACGGGACGCGGGAGATCGTGGTCCACACGCCGGTGCCGGGGGCGCGCAAGGACTACATCGGGAACGCCGCGCGGGACGGCCGCCTCGCCACGGTGTTCGCGCAACTCGAAGTCGAAGGGGAAAGGCGCGGAGTGCACGCGATCCTCGTCCCCATCCGCGGCGAAGACGGAGAGCCGCTGCCCGGGGTGACGATCGAGGACTGTGGGGAGAAGCTGGGCCTGAACGGCGTGGACAACGGTCGCCTTTACTTCGATCGCGTGCGCGTGCCGCGCGACAACCTCCTCGACCGCTTCGCCTCCATCGACGGCGAGGGGGCCTATCGGAGTCCGATCGCGAGTCCGGCCCGGCGCTTCTTCACCATGCTCGGCACCCTCGTGAGCGGTCGCGTGGCGGTGGGGAGCGCGGCGCTCAGCGCGACGAAGGTCGCCCTTGCGATCGCGGTCCGGTATGGCGCGCGGCGCCGGCAGTTCGGTCCGTCCGGCGAAGCCGAGCGCATCCTGCTCGACTATCCCGCCCACCAGCGGCGACTGCTCCCGCGCCTCGCCACGACGTACGCGCTCAATTTCGCCCTCCACGACCTGCAGGCGGAGTACCTGGCCGCGGTGACCGCGGAGGCGGGCGGCTCCGGCGAAGCGGGAGCCGGGGAGGTGGCGCGGCGGCGGCGTCTCGAGGCGGTCGCGGCGGGACTCAAGGCCTGTGCCACGTGGCACGCGACGGACACCATCCAGGCCTGCCGGGAGTCGTGCGGGGGACGCGGCTACCTCGCGCACAACCGGTTCGCGGCGCTCAAGGCGGACAGCGATGTCTTCACCACCTTCGAGGGAGACAACACCGTCCTCATGCAGCTGGTGGCGAAGGATCTCCTCACCGGCTTCCGCCAGCAGTTCGGGGACCTGGGCGCGCTCGGGATCGCGCGCTTCGCCGCCGCCCGCGCCCGCCGCGCGGTCGCGGAGCGCAACTGGGTCATCTCACGGAAGACGAGCGAGGCCCACCTGCGCGACTCCGGGTTCCAGGACGCGATTCTCGATGCCCGCCGCTCGGACCTCGTGCTCTCGCTCGCCCGGCGGGTCCGGCACCGGGTCGCGCGCGGGATGACTTCGTTCGATGCCCTCACGGACTGCCAGCACCACGCGCTTACGGCCGCCCGGGCCCACGTCGAGTGCGAGATCCTGCGCTCGATGATCGCGGCCGAACGGCGGACGCCGAGTTCCGGCGTCGCGGAGTGGATCGAGCGCCTGCGCTCCCTCTGCGCGCTCGCCACGATCGAGCGCGAGGCGGCGTGGTTCCTGGAACAGGGTTACCTGGACCCGCCCAAGAGCAAGGCCATCCGCCGCGCCGTGACCGCGCTCTGCGCCGAAATCCGTCCCCAGGCCATCCCCCTCGTCGATGCGTTCGACGTCCCCCGATCCTGCCTCGAAGGCTCAATCGGCTTCTGACCGCGATGACCGGCCCGAGCGTCGGCTCGTTCAGCTCGCGGGGGGCTCCGGACGCAGGAGTTGAGTCGCGAGTTCCGGGGCGTCGATGGGCCAGTACGTCTTCGGGCGCGGGCGCCGGACGCGGGGTCGGCCGGCTTCGGGGCGGCAGCGGAGGATCGCCCCGGTCCAGCGCGCGGGTACCGCCTCCAGCCCGTGGACCGCGCCCAGGAGCGCCCCGCAGATCGCGGCGTTCGTGTCGGTGTCGCCCCCCCTCATCACGCTGTCGATCACGCCCGCCTCGAGCGACGCGGCGTGACGCAACTGCCACAGCGCGTTGCGGAGCGCGATCAGGACCCAGCCCATGTGCGTCATGTAGTCTTCCGGCAGCCCGACAGCGGCCTCGTCGACACACGCGCGGACCGCCGGAGAGATCTCCTCCTCGTTCGCCCACACCGCGATCCGCTCGTACAGCTCGCGCGGTGCGGGGCCGCGGTCGATGGCGTACGCGATCGCCATCGCGAAGAGGGCGTTCGCGTCGAGACAGACGCGATTCGGGTGCGTGAGGCGGGCGTCTTCCCGCGCCCAGCGAGCCACCGTGTCGAGTCGATGACGGGCGCCGAAGATGCCCAGCGGACCGACGCGCATCAGCGCTCCGTTGGCCTGGCTCTCGCGGCGCGGCTTCCCGAGCAGGCCGTCCCGGATCGTGAAGCCGCAGTCGAACGGGTCCGAGTCGAGCCAGTCGGTGTAGGCGCGGTTCGCCGCCTGCGGGTCATAGGTGCCGCGGGCGATCAGCGTGCGGGCCAGCGCCAGCGCCATCTCGGAGTCGTCCGTCGGCTGTCCCGCGAGCGTGTCGAACGTGCCCCCGTCTTCGAGGTCGCGGACCCCGTCGGGATAGAGGCGACCGATGTCCTCGGGCGACTGGAACTCGACGAGGCTACCGAGCGAATCGCCGGCGATCTGGCCGATGAGGCAGCCGCGCGCGCGGTCGAGCTTCGGGTGCTCGCCGCGAGACGTTCCCGCGGGAACGTCAGCCGCTGGCGCGTTCATGCTTCCTCCGCGCGTCGGCCCAGCGCCTTCACGAGGTCCGAATCGGGTTCGACGAAGATCGTTTGAACGCGGTCCGGGGTCACCGTGCCCGGAGGAGACTTCCGCGGCTTGCGCACGTACTTGCGGCGGGTCCACACGACCGGGGCCGTGCGGTTGTGGCGGGCGCCGCTGTGGACCGCCGCCACGTTCGCGGCTTCGAGCAGGTCGCGCCGCGGCGGATTTTCGTCCCTTCGCCCCCAGCGCAGAATCACGTGCGCGCCCGAGGCCTGGGAGGCGTGAAGCCAGATGTCGTCCGGCGCGGAGTGGCGGAAGGTGAGGTCGTCGTTGTCGCGGGCGCCGCGCCCCACCCGGATCTCCAGCCCGCCCGAGGACCGGAGCCGCGTGTAGGGCACCCGGAGTTCCGGGCCATCCGCCCGTCTCCCGCCCGCGCCGGCGCGGACCGGCCGCCCGCCCGCGGCTGTCCACAGGGCGTCCGACGGACCCGACTCGGCGAGCCGCTCGAGGTGGGCGTCGAGCGCGGCCGCGCGCTCCCGGGCCGCCGCGACCGCCTTGGGCAGGCGCTCCCGCGCGCGCTCGCGGCGCCGCGCCTCATCGAAGAGAACCTCCGCGTTGGCGACCGCATCGCGGGTGGGATCGAGCGCCATCTCGCGCGGCGCGCCGTCGAAGTCCGGCAGCGTCACGGCGGAAGCGCCCTTCGGCACCTCGTCCTTGCGGGCGAGGAGGATCTGGCCGAGGAGGCGGGGCTCGTCGGGCGGCCCGGCCGCGGCCAACTGCCGCTCGAGCGCGGCGGCCCGGCGCAGGTGCCGCTTGCGGCGGGCTCGGAGGCGCTTTCGGATCTGCGCCGCTTCGCCCTCCTCTTCGTCGTCGGCCGCCGCGGGGAGGGCCTGAAGGG
>VXQX01000054.1 GCA_009838765.1 Gemmatimonadales bacterium | reverse complement strand
AATGCACACACGCCGTCATCACCATACGCCGGACATGCAGCCTGAAGAGCGCAGAGCATTGCCGTGAGGTTCGCCTCCGATCCACCGCTAGTGAAGTGCCCGCCCGACCCATCCGGCATGCCGGCCTTGCGCGCCACTTCCCGGATCACGTGCAGCTCGATCTCCACCGCTGCCGGCGCATGCGAGTGCACGCAGACTTGGGGGTTGAACGCGGAGGCGATCCGGTCGGCGCACTCGGAAGCGAACGTCGGCGCAGGGTTGAACAGGCCAAGATAGCCCGGATGCGTCACCTGTACCGTGCCGGTCTCTAGCCCGTCGATCACCCATTCCGTCAAGCCCGCCAGCTCTCTGGGCCGGTCGAATCTCATGTTTCGCAGCTCCCGCAGCCATTCGCCGGACGGACCCGCGGGTACTACGTCGCGCGACGGCATGAGACGCCGCGACACCCCGAGGCGTTCAGTGAGCGCGTGCTGCGCCGCCGTCAGGGAATCATGGTCGGGAAACAGCGAGTAGTGCGGATCGGTCATCGGACGGCCTGGCCGCTGGCGGATTGCCGACTCGCCTCCCACGCCAGCATACAGCGTTTCCGCGCGCCCCCCCCGGCATAGTCGCCCGTGATCCCGCCCGCGCGGATCACGCGATGGCACGGAATAAGGAAGGCGATCGGGTTGCTGCCAACCGCGCTCCCCGTCGCCCGAGCCGCCTTCGCGCTACAAACCTCTTCGGCCACACGACCGTAGGTGACGACCTTCCCGGGAGGCACGCGCAGCAGGGCGCGCCAGACGGCCAGTTGGAAGTTGGTCCCGCGCACATGGACGGTCAGCGGGGGACTCTCGGCTTCGAAGGGAGCCGAGAAGATGGACCGCGCCAGTGCTGTTGCCGTCAAATCGTCGCCCTCGAGCGACGCCCGCCCCCAGGCCCGGCGGAGAGCCTCCATCTCGGCGGAGACATCCCCGTCAGCCACAAACCCAACCCGGCAGACGCCGCGTTCCGTCCAGGCGACGAACACTGGCCCAAACGGTGATTCTCCGATGCCGAAGCGGATCGTCAGCCCCGCGCCCCTGCTCCGATACTCGCCCGGCGTGACGGCCTCCACGGTTACGAAGTGATCGTGCAGCCTGCCCGGACCAGAGAGCCCGCTACTATGAGCCGTCGCGAGCACGGGCTCGGAGCTGTCGAGTAATTTCTTCGCGTGCTGAACGGTAAGGAATTCGAGAAAGCGCTTTGGCGTAACGCCGGCCCAGCGTGAGAACAGACGATGCAGATGGCTTTGGCTCAGACCGATATGCGCCGCCAATTCTGCGAGTTCCGGCTGGCGCTTGCGATGCCTGGCCAGATAGCGAATGGCCGCCTCGATTCGGTCGTAGTCGGTCGTGTTCATGCGGAACTCCGAGAATCATCGTGGATGGGGACTCCCGTAACGTGAACACTCTTGATGCTGAAATCGACCCGATCCTTGCTATGCGGGGCTCGGCCGTCCCGACGACGCTCGCCCGGATAGCGACGGTGGCTGCTCCGCAGGCGATGACGCGCCCTCGGCGCGGTAGCGCGTCAGGGCGCGCTGGCCCCATCCGTGCCCTCTCGCGAAGACGATGGGGACCCCTTGGGGGCGCTGGCCCCGCGTGGTGCCTCAAACGGCTACGCACAACCATTCCAAGCCGTCTGGACTCGCAGGTGACCGACAGGATCGCCCTCGGGCTCCGGCTGGGTCTGGGCAGTGTGTTCATCGCCGGTGGCTGGTGGAAGCTCTCGCGTGCCATCGACCCGCTTCGGTCCGAAGCGTTCGTCGACCGGTATCTGGCCAGCAACGGGTACATCAACTCGTTCTTCGACCAGTACCTCTTCGCCGGTCCCGGCGCCCTGCTCACTCCGCTGGCCTTCCTCGAGGGTTCGCGGCTGAAATCCCGAACAGCGGGAATCATTCGGCGGGAATCCGACCTTCTGAATCGCTAAGTTAATCGGATTACACTAGTTACAAGTCCGATGCAACTTGCCGTGAGGACATTCCCGTCCCGGGCGCCGTGGCGGGTGGGCGGGAAATGGTCGCGGTTCCGCTGGTCGTGGGGGCGAAGCTCGCTCTCTATACCGCCATGCGTGAGCAGGGGCTCACGAAGGTCGGTCTGGCCCGGCGCCTGGGCTTGAGCGAGGGTGCGGTTCGGAAGCTCCTGAACCCGAATCACCGCTCACACATCGGGCAGATCGAACGAGCGCTCGCGAAGGTGGGGCGGCGGCTCGTTGGGGAGGACGCGGCCGTCTAGCGGAGGCGACCGGGCGGGTGGCGGTGCTGCCGGTCAAATAGAGATTGGATGAGTCCAGCGATCAGGAAACCCGTGGCTCGATCATCGAGCGGATCGGTAACACGGGTTGATCGGGCCGTGCACGCCTTAGGAGTGGCGACGACCGGGACGAAGCCTTGGCAGAGCAGGCGCTCGTATGGCGCTATCACTCATCTGCCGGTTGCCAGTCAGGCATGGCCCGCAACATGTACTGATCCAACATGGGAACGGTGAATGCGGTTTCTCCGTGGGCAGGACTCCAGATCATCCCCTTGCGGATCAGCCCCGTGCGGATCGGCCCTGCCGAAGTAACGGCGACCCCCGCGCAGCTTCGGCCAGAGAAAGAGTTATGGCGAGTTAGATACATATAAGGGAAAACGCTGTCTAATCGCGCATAACTCCGTCAAGATGCGGTGGTCGCCCCGCGTCGAGGTGCTCCCTCAGCCCAGTACCTGAAGCGCGACTTCCGGGGCCTTGTCCAGAATGCGGAGCAACGTTCTGGCGGCGCCCGTGGGGCCCCGCTTGCCCTGTTCCCAGTTGCGGATCGTCTCGAGCGATACGTCGATGCGCCGCGCAAACTCCACCTGCGTAAATCCCATGCGCTTGCGGACCCGGCGCGTAAACCGCGCCATGTCCCGCATTGCTTCGGCGTCGTCCTCCCGCTGCTGCGCGACCAGATCCGCCTCCGTGGTGCTGTCCAGGACGGCGTAGTCTACGCTCCCTTCGGGTGGGCCTGCCGGATCGTCCAGATCAATTCTTATGCGCGTCGTGCCCATATTCCCGAACCTCCTTCTTGTTGGCCTGCAAGGGCATCGTCCCACTCAAAACCCATGCGTTATCCATGTGTGATGTTGTAGGCCATTGGCCTACTTCCGTCAAGTTCGGCCCGAGGCGCGCCGACCCCAGCGGTTCGGTCTGGCACCGTGGTTGCGGAGCGATGTCGATCGCTTCCGGGCTGGCCGCCATCGCAGCCCTCCGCCGTTTCGCCATATTTTCCGCCATGCGCTCAACCAACCGTCAACCACCGTCGGTAGACCGGATCGTCTCCTGTCTGAAGCGGTTCGGGGCGGATTCGCTCGAGCGGAAGGGCGGGGTGGGCGGAATCGACATCGAGGACGACGCGCGGGCCCTCGTGAACGACCTCGAGCGGTATCCGCACGCGTTCGTGCTGGCCTGCATAGCGGACCGGCAGACGAAGGCCGATATCGCATGGAGGCTGCCACACGCAATCCGCGAGGCGGCCGGGGACTTCGAGTTCGACACGCTGCTGGGGCTTGAGAAGGAAAGGTGGACCTCGGTACTCGCGTCGTCCGGCCACCGGTTGGCCACTCAGATGGAACAACTGCTTCCCGCAGCCCTCCGGCATATCTGCGACAGGTACGGCGGGGACGCCTCACGCATCTGGGCGAACGGGAGCAGCGGCGCTGCCGTGGCCAGACGGTTCCTGGCCTTCGACGGTGTTGGCCCGAAGATCGCCAACATGGCTGTGAACATCCTGATTCGCGACTTCGGTATCCGCCTTACCAGGCCCATGCCCGACATTGCGGTCGATACGCACGTCCTGCGCGTGTTCGAGCGGCTGGGCCTTCTGGGCAAGCTCGAACACAGCCAGCTACGCTCGACCAAGGACAAGCAAGCACTTCGGCTCCAGCTGCGCGCCCGCGAACTCAGCCCGGAGTGGCCCGGGGAACTCGACTGGCCCGCATGGATGGTCGGGAAGACCTGGTGTCACGCGGGGCGCGCGCCCGAGTGCCGCGAATGCTGCATGGGATCGGTGTGCCCCAGGGATGGAGTCAGTCCAACTCTGTAGTTACTCGGTTGTAATGCTGCCGCCGTTGAGTTGGGCATCCACCGCCGTCAAGAAGCGGCTCGCGACGTTGAACAGCTCCTGCGTGTGAGCCGCCATATCTGCGTACCGTCGCGATCGTCGGCTCTTGTTCGAATCAGTAAAATCGATGTCCATCTCGTGAATGATCTGATTCCGGACGGAGAACACGTTTCTGGTTACTTCAGGTTCGGGAATCAGGTCTGGCGAGGGGATGTCGAAGTAGGATCCAACGCTGAGGATTTCGTCAACGGACTGGAGGCTTCGCGACGTTAGATCGTCCACGAGATCCCCCACGAGGCGGAGTCGAGGATCGGGATCGGCGATCACGCCAGCCACGAACGAGTAGTCTGGGCCATCGCCACGCTTCAACCGCTTCTCAACAAAACGACGGAAACGTTCCTGTGCACCGTTCCGCAGATTGATGACGTCCGCGAGAGCGTCCTGCACGAGTTGCTTGATCATCGCGTCCAGACCGGAACCGGCGAAGATCAGCATCGCCCGGAGGAGTTCCTCGTTCTGAGCTGCAAACTCCGCTTGCTGAGCATCGTCGGCAGCCTCGGCATGCATCTCCAGGTAATCAAAGACTTCCGCCAAGTAGCTGGCAGTGCCGTGTGCGCCCTGAAGGATCGAGACCGCTTCGTCACAGCTTTGGTGATACGCACCGTTGGGATATCCCTCAAAGCTGCGCTCGGTCACTGATGACTGAGTTCCTCGATGTCCACGGCAGTCGGTGGAAGCGCCGAGCGACCCGCAAACGCAGGATAGCCTGGAAAGCCGGGGTAGCCCGGATAACCGGGATAGCCAGGGTAGCCCCGATATCGGTGCGTCAGCACCCTGTAGAGCCGATCGCCCGGAAAGATGGTTCCGAGGTATCCTCCGTCGACATCGACCACGTGGCCGTCCTCCCAAGGCAGCCACCCCACCCACTTTCCGGCGGTGTCGAAGACGTACTTGCCCCGCCGAAAAGCAATCCACCGCCCCGAGGAGTCGTAGAGGTATTGAACGGCCGGTTCTGCCGACCGCTCTCCAAATCTCCTCCTCCGACTCCGACGTGCTGGCGCCATTGCTTCCACTCCTTGTCTCCACGCCCTACCACGGACGACGCTCCCTTGCTACGCGCAAGGGCCGAGACGTTTCGCGGGTTTTCCGGTGCCCTTCCCGTTTCGCGGATTCGTCTCGGCCCTCAACCCTCCAACCGGATTGGAGGGTGTGGCGTCACGCTGAACGATGGACCGTCGAGCCCATCGCCGCAACTTTTGGGACGCCTCTGATCTGGTCCTTCCTCCCGGGCTGTCCGCTCCCGGCATGTGGAAGCAACGCAAGGACGATCCGACCGGAGTTGATCCGGCTTCGTCGGAATACGTACCCAGCCGGCAGAATGGAGTCCCGACGTAGCCTGAAGGCGATCCGCGCGAAGCGACCGTTGGGACAGGTTGCATGATGGAGTATCTTCGGGGGCCCCTCAATTGGACCGAGAGCGACGCAATGGAAGAGACGCACGGCACTCTGTCTGGATCCGAGCTGCCTGAGAACGACGAAGATCGGCTAAACTCCCGGGACCGTGGAACGGTCGGGGAGCTCAAGCGCTTGGATCCTCACCTCGCGGGTCTATACGAACGCGGGCTCGCGTTGGTAGGTGAGATCGACCACCCCGGAAACGCCTACCTGGTTGCTCACGTTGGGCGTGAGCTCTCGCGCGGTGTTCTGGAGCGCCTGTTGAAGGATGAGGGTTTGGAAATCACCGCCGAAGACCTTCAGCGTGTGCCCAAGAACGAACGCAACCGCGCCAGCATCGCGAAGGCTCTTAGGCTGGAGCCTGACGACCCGCGTGTTGATGAGTGGTTTTACCTCATAAGAGAGTTCTCGACAAACGTCCATTGGCGATACGGTGGCCCTCCGTCAGCCGCAGTGCGGGAAGCCTTTGAGCAGTTCCGTAGCTTGTTGTACGGCCGTTTAGCCCCTTACTACGTAACCGAAGCCGATCTGGATGCGCTCCTCAAGATCGAAACCCCCACACGTCAACACGCGAAGCAACTCCGCGACGTTCAGCTCCGCCCTGGCCAGCGGAACTACTTCTTCCGCCAGCTAAGGAACTCGGCGTGGGTACGGCACCTCGCGGCCGAGCGCTTTTTCCAGAGCCCGCCGGGACGTCGGACCAACGATGACGGATCCTGGTCGGCCAATCCATGGCCTGAAGGCGATTACCTCGTGTTGGCTGCACCGCATGAACCGGCGGCAGTCCTGGACGTGCTGAACTCGATTCCTCTCACAAATGATAACCCCGTCGTGTGGGATCTGGCGGCCAAGGCTGCCCGCCAGCTTCCACCAGAAACGGCGGTGTGCGTCATCCCGCGTCTCACGAACGCTCTCAAGACTCTACCAGCGTGGTTCTTCACCGAGAGTGTTGCGGATCTTGTCGTTTTCCTCGCCGAGTCAGGACGGGAAGAGGCGTTCGACCTCTCGTCGTTTCTCCTTCGAGTTGTGGATCCGAACGAATTAAGGGGCGTGGAAGGACTTGGCTCCAGGCAAGGAACCGAATGGGTCTTCCCATGCTTCGTCTCGTACGACGACGGTGAGCTGCTAGAACGCGTGGTGCGCGCGTTGGAGGCTTTGGACGCCGAGCGAACTCTACGGCTACTGCTCTCGAAAGTTCAGCGGGTAGGTCGGCTTTCCGACGACTTGGAATTGGGATGGGACCGCCGGTTGGCCGACCTTCATTCGGAGTCCCAGCCAGGCCGCGCTGACATGGTGGTGATGGCCATCAACAAGACGGTGGGAGTGGGGCAGCGTCTCGCCGCGCGTGGTGAGACCGAAGCCTCATGGGTCATGAAGCGAATCGACAGTTACGACGCCAACTTCATGACCCGCATCGGGTATCTCGTCCTTTCGGAGGCAGGACACCATATCCAAGAACGAGTCGACCAGGAACTCGGCTCCAGTGAGATGCGAGAACCCGGACATCCTGCAACCGAGATCGCAAAGCTGCTCCGGTCCCAGTTCCGGAACGCTTCTCGCCAGAGAAGAGAAGAATACGCAGCCGCGGTGGAGGCCGGTCCCAGTCGAGACACACTCCGCAACCGCCTTGGGAGCTTTCTGGGCCGAGATCCGACCGACGAGGAAATCAATCAACGGATACGACGCTACCAGCACCGCATCATCACGTTCTTCCGGGGTGAGATACCGGACGAGCTCAGCGACCTCGCCGAGAGGTTGGGCGTACTCGGGGCGACACCATCCCTGCGGGACCAGAAGCTAGCCGAAGTCGGGATGTACATGGGACCAATTGCGTCGGGGGGTTGGCGGGGTGACGAATCTCCGATAAGCCAGGACGAGCTCGCTCAGTCGTCCGCCGGCGAGATCGTGGACTTGCTCGTCGAGCAGAGCGGGGGACATGCGTCGTCGTCCGGGTTCCGTCAAACTCTGACGGCATACGGAACGGAGCACGCAGAGATCGCCCTTACAGCCTGCCGCGACGCGCTGGATCAGGATGCCAGCCCAAGTGCCCTGCGAGCTATCCTCCGTGGAGTTTCAGAGGCTACGGACGCTGGCTCGGACTTCGACTGGGCGGTGGCGCTGGCGGTTGTACGGCGCGTCATGGGCCATGTGCGGTCGCTCCCGCCAGATTCAGATGCCGGCGCGCGTCAGTGGCGCAGAACCGGGGGCGTTGCCGTACGCCTGCTCGAAGCAGGGTGCAGGAGAGATTCCATTGAGCATGAGCATGCTGGGGAAATTTGGGAGATCATCGGCGAAGCCATGACCGTATCCGCGATCTGGGATGTAGCGCATAGTGACGACCGGTCTCTTGGGGCAACGCTGATGGCGGATCTCAATGACGCTACGGGGAACGCTACGAACGCAGCCATCTCGGTAGCGCTTTGGGACTACAGGTCACGCGTTGGCGACGAACGGGAAGCCTCGACCGGAGCCAAGGCGGCTGCGCGAGCAGCGGTTCAGGAGAAACTCGTGCCGGTGCTCGACCGTTGGCTCCAAGACGACGGGCCGAACGCTGCAGTTCCGAGAGCCGTGATGGGGCGCTACCTGCCCCAGCTGCGCTTACTCGCCCCGGAGTGGCTTGAGGCCCACGCCAACGACCTCTTTGATCATGGTTTGGAGAACCCTGCGGTTTGGCCGACGTGGACGACCTACATATCCCGTGGCCGCCTCTACAATGACGTATTCCGCGCGACGCGGTTTTGGTACCTAAGGGCAGCCGAGCAGCCTACTGTATGGCGGGAGGCAGTAGGCGATTCCTTTGACGTCAGGGAGATTACGCAGCGTTACGGCGAACACCTGATCGTAGCTGTTCTCCGCGGGCTCGTGTCCGTTGGTGACGCGGATGCGTTACTCGAGACGGCCTACGAACACATGGCCCCGTCGGACTGGGGTCGGGCCTATTGGTTGATCTTCCGCGACTGGTCGGATGTCGACGAGCCGCCACCCGCCGACTTTGTCCAGCGGCTCCTCGGCCTTTGGGAGTGGCGGATCTCCGAGCTCGAGACGGGCCCAGATGCTGCCGCAGCCGTGGAAGAAGCGAAAGAGCTTGGTTGGCTCTTCCACACGCCCCACCTTCCCGACGCGGGCCGGATCCGACTTGGCCTGAAGACTGTGCGCCTAGCGCAGGGCCAGTTTCGGATGTACTCGCAGTGGGATGGAATGCTCTCGCTTGCACAAGCTGATCCGGACCGAAGCTACTTGATTGCCGAAGAGGTGCTGCTTGCCGGGTTGCAAGCGGATTACCCACATGTACCCGTAGAAGACGTACGTCCGTTCCTAGCCCATATACTCAACGCGGGTAACGCTGACACTCGACGGCGCGCCCGTCGCCTAGTCAACCGCTTGGGCGAGCAAGGGTACCGACAACTGAAAGATCTCCTTGACGAAGACGGAGAAGCCGGTGGGTAAGGGTGCCAACGTCACGAATCGCTCACCGTCTGTTCCGTTCGTTGCAAGTTGACGGCGCACTTGCGAGATAGGGATTCGATCCCGCGGGCGTGCCGGCGGTGGCAGCGACGGGGTACCGAGCCCGGCGCCGCTCCAGCCGGGCCTGCACCCTCAGCCCAGGGCCGAAGCGCGATCTTCGGCGCCTTGTCCAGGATCTGTGCCCATCATGACGGAACGTAGATTGGGCATCTCACCGAGCCGTATCCGTGCGATCCGCGAAGCTCTTGGGCTCACGCGGCAGGACGCTGGCAAACTGCTTGGGGGCGGTGTGCGAGCCTTTAGGGAATACGAGGGCGGGACTCGGATACCGAGGACGGCAACGATCAATCTGTTGCGCGTCCTGGAAGTCCAGCCCGATGCGCTTATGATTCTTCGGGACGACGAGGCTCCGCGAGCGAGTTTCGGCCTCCCCTCCGCATTTCGAGTAAACGGAGAACATCTCGCTTCCCTTACTCCGACCGCTTTTTCTGCGCTCTTGCGGCGCCTCCTGCATGCCGAAGCCCAAGCCAACGGGCTCCCGCTGGACGGTATCCACGTAGCCAGCAACATCGACGCTCAAGACGGGGGCGAGGACGGGCGGATCTCATGGCGGGACGGTCCCTCGCACACTTCGTTCCTGCCGTCACGACGATGCCAGTTTCAGTTGAAGACCGGTAGAATTCAGCCCGCTGCGGCTGGCGAGGATGTCCTGACTAGCGAGGGCGAAGTGAAGCCCATGGTCCGCACGGTTCTCGAGGGAGGCGGACACTACATCATGCTGAGCGCGCAAACCTATACTCAGCAGCAGGTGGAAGCCCGAGAGTGCGCTATCCGTGACGCTCTCGAGACCGGAGACCTGACGGTCCCGGATCATGTAGTTAGCTTTCGGGAAGCTGATCAAATCGCCGCATGGGTGAACACCCACCCATCGGTTGCCCTCTGGGTAAGGGAAAAAGCGGAGCTCGGACCCCTTGACCCCTTTGGTTCATGGCAGCACTGGAAGGACCGGAGCGAACACTTTTCGTCGTGGGTGGACGATTCCCGACTTTCGGCCTTGCTGTCCGCGTTCCAGCGGGAGCTGACCCAACCTGGCTCGGCTCTCCGAGTGGTCGGACTGTCGGGCATCGGCAAGTCCCGCCTCTGTCTTGAAGCGCTGAAGAGAGCGGGCAAAGACGGGATTGTCGTGGGGCGGCTTCGGGACTTCGTCATGTACGCAGTAGCGTCCGAAGTGGGTGCAGAAGTGATTCGCCCCATCGTCGAGAACTTGGCGGTTTCCGGCGGACGTGCCATCGTGGTGGTGGACGATTGCGACGCGCGAATCCACAGAGTTTTGGCCGGGCTCGTTTCGCGCCAGGGGAGCCGTGTCTCGCTCGTCACCATCGACGACACGATTCCATCTCACTTCGACGACGCGACCATCCGCATCGGGGAGGCCCCGCCGACCGTGATCGAACCCATCGTCGATCAGGTCGCGTCGGAACTCTCAGCGTTGGACCGGCAACGACTCGTTAGCCTTTCCGATGGTTTCCCAGGTGTCGCCATCCGTGTCGGAAGAGAGGCGGGTTCGACTCGACACCTTGCCGATCCGGCTGACGACCATCTCATCGATGATTTTGTCCTTGGTCGCTCATCCCACAACCGCGAGTTGGTGCTTCGGTCCGCCGAACTGCTGGCCGTGTTCGGAGAGTTCAAACTGGAACCGAACGAATTGAGCAGGTGGGGACCTTCGACCGAAGACGACCTTACGAGGATTGCCGATCTCGGGCGCCAGTTGACCCGCGAAGATCTCTACGCGACAGTCCGGCAACTCGTTCAGCGGGGTGTCGTCAAAGAAAGAGGAGGAATCGGAACGATTCAGCCACGTCCGATCGTCAACAGGCTCGCAGCGCGACAGTGGACCGAATGGGATAGGACGAAGTGGGACCGGGTGCTATCCGGAGACATCGGGCCCGACCTCAGCATCCGGGCGGCTCGGTCCCTCGCTCAACTCAACTTTACGGATATCGCCGACAGCGTGATGAGTCATGTGTTCCGAGGAGGCGGGTCCCTGGATCCGGCCGGTGGCATCCTAGATGCGAATCATGCCGAGGTGCTCTCGGCTCTAGCTGAGATTGACGCGAACACCGTTGCGGAGCACATCGACCGCCTCCTGGATCGCTTGGGCGACGTGCGGCAACTTGGAGACACCGTTCGCCGTCCCCTGGTCCGTGCATTGAGAACCATTGCTTTCCCATCCAGCACGTTCATGGCTGGTGCTCGCCTCCTGCTTCGACTCGCAATCTCTGGGAACGAGTCCGGGAGGTCGGAATCGTCACATCCTTTTGTGGAACTTTTTTCGCCGCTGCTCGGGGGTACCGAAGCCGATGGTGACGCTCGACTCCTCTTGCTCGAAGAGGCCGCTGGTACGAGTAACTCCGCTCAGTTGGAGTATGTCGTCGAAGCTCTGGCCGCCGGATGCAACGTGGGAGCCTCTCCATCGACGGTTGGCCCTGAGCTTCACGGTTCCCGGAGCGCGTTCCACCCGTGGCATCCGAATTCGAATCGGGATTGGGGCAGATACATCGGTGAATGCGTTAACCGCTTGGGCCAACTCGCCGTGAGAGACGATGCCGTGGGGTCGAAGGCCCGTTCCCATCTCGGCCTCGCAATCTCGTCGTTAGTGCACCACGGATTCCTCGACCCAGTCGAGCAAGCGATCCGTCGAGTTGTGGATGGGGGCTGCACCTGGTCGCTGGCGCAACGACAGCTCAAAGCCGTCCTCGCCCATGACTCCGAGCTCATCGATGAAGAAATGTCCCATCGCATTCGGTCCCTGGTCGACCAACTGGAGCCAACCGACCTTCGTGAACGTGTCCGCTTGGTCGTCAAGGAACCTCCGATGCCTGGATTCGACGAAACGGAATCCTCGGTGTCAGCCCAGACCGAGCATCGTCGCGTCATCGTGCACGCCTTGGCCGAAGAACTCGTAGGGGATTCGGCGACCCTAAGGGAACTCCTTCCTGAACTCAGTAGAGGAAGGCAGTCGATGGCGGACGAACTCGGAGAGTCGCTCGCGACGTCGGCGCTGTCACCTCTTGATTGGCTGGAGCCGCTCGTTCAAGCCGTCGTGGGCGTGCCAGCGTCGGATCGAAACTATGATTTGCTTTCTGGGTTCGTCGCCGGTCTCGCGGAGCAATTCGTCGAGGAAGTCGAGGCCTTCAAGACACAAGCTGTAGGATCACCTGATCTCGCTCCGGCGTTTCCCAAGGTTTGCAAGCGTATTGGTCTCAGCGCGGAGGACATCAGCCGCGCCGCTGATGCCTTGGACCGACGTACTTTGTCGGCTTGGGACTTGCATCACTGGGCCTATACATGGGTCCTCGACAGGGTTCCCGCCTCTGCGGTCGCGTCGCTGATCGACGTGCTGCTCGACCATAGCGCCCCCTCTTTTGCGCTCGCAGTGACGATCTTGGGCCGGATTCACTTAGACGAGCGCAGGGAAGCCGATACGTTCAGTCCGCATGTCTTCGAACTCGCAGACTTCCGGTCTCAAGTTCGCAAGATGGCCCGGAACGCTGGTCGCTGGAGCAGGACGGACGCCAAGCCCCCGCGGAGCCTTGCGGGATCTGGAATCGACCCAACCAGCGCGGAGTACTTTTTTCGACAGATCGTTTGTAGGATGCTGGCGAAGGGTCGCGAGGATGCCAACGCTCAAGCAGTGGCTCTAGCCCTCGCTCGCTCCTTAGCTCTCGGAGACCATGCCGGTTGGATCAATCCCCGCAGCACCAAGCCGAGTTCTGTCCTCACCAAGCTGCTGGCCGGGTTTCCAGAGATAGCGTGGCCCCTCATCGGAGGGACCATCGTTGCGAATCGCGCGTTCGCGAATCGCATGAGGTACATCCTAGGGCGTCCCTACACCACCGGCGGCAGCATCAGACCACCTATTCTAGATCTTCCTGAAGACAGCCTCTTCTCATGGTGCCACGATAACCCCGATAGCGCTCCCGCCTTCGTCGCGGAATGTGTGCCGATTCTCTGCACCGACGGCGACAAAGCGGGGCAAGTCCGCCTCCACCCCGTCATATCTCGCCTCCTAGAGGAGTTCGGCGACCGTCAAGATGTCCGACGAACCTTGCAACGCAACATCCATCCCTCCAGCTGGTCCGGGTCCTTGTCTCGTCACTACGCTCGGTACAGCGGACCATTTGAACAACTTCGGACGCATTCAAAACCCCAGGTCCGGCAATGGGCCGAGGAGCTGCAGCGCGAAGTTGAGCGATGCATCAGACGCCACGCGAAGTGGGACTAGGAACGGGAGGCGGAGAGCGAGCGCGGCTTCCGTCCCCCACATCAAATCCCTCCATCCTCGCCTCGGCAACGACTTCATCATCCATTGTCAGTGGCTGCCATCCCCTTCACGATTTCGATGATCGAACTCGGAGGCGACGCGCTGTCTCCGTCTCTTCGCGTGTATCCGGTCGGCTGTGGTCCAAAAATACACGCCGCCGCGTATGTCAGTACGACATCCCGGTTTTGCGGCGTACCCGCCGCTTCCGCTAATGTCTCGAACGTCTGCAGTGCATTACGGCGATGCATGTTCACGATTTCATTGTGCTTGTGCGCAAGGTAGTTCTTCGCAGCCAAGTAAAGACCGTACGACACCGTTCCAAACAACAGCGCCTTACCGAGCGCGAGTTGAATCGATTCAGCTGTTGTCATATCGAGTTCATAGAAGAACGGAATGGTGGATGATCCCAATAGTATTACCGAAACCACCAGCAAGCCGACGAACCGCCTCCAAGTCCTCCCTTGCCATACTGTCGATTTCCCCTCGTGGTGTGACCTGGCCTTCTCGAAGAATGTCGCCTGCGTCGCGACTCCGACCTTTCCAGCTGCTACAGAGATGGCATCTACCTTTTTTTCCGCTTCTTCCGAATGCTTGGTCAATAACTGCATGAGTTCATCAGACTCTTTCGACTTCCCCGCGAAACGTTCCGTGAACCGTTCTTCCAATTCTTGTAGTTTCTCCGACACTCTGGCCTCCAGGTTCTGCGGTTCACTGATCTTGAGAACCAAGAAGGGGATGATTGGACCGAAATCCACAAGACAATCGTCGTATGCTGCTTTCATCCTTTGAATCAAACTGTCCCTGCGGCCGACGGCGTTCGCATCCGTTGCGGAGAAGCCGTCGATTTCACCAACAATGTCACGTATTTCGACGAGGCGTTGACCCATACGAGCCATCTGGTTTGATGACAAATGATCGACGGCGCCAAGAGGGACCATGCGGAACAAATCCACGATTCGTGTCGCCGGGTCAATTACCTCCTCAAAATTCAACTCGGCACCAAGTTCCTCACGTCGCGCTAAACGGCTAGGTTCAAGAGTATGTTGTATGCCGTTCAATCTTTGTCTTACATCTTCGACATTCATTGAAACCCCTCTCTTGTGACTATCGTCGTGAGGTGTGGATACTCTCCTGAAGGCGTCGCGAGCCCGCACTCTGACGGCGAAGACCGACTTTTTACGTTCGGCCTCGTCTCGAACGCTACCCCGCCGAACCTGGCGGGGGATCGACTTCTATCCCGGGTCACGGCGCATGCGGTTTAGGGTCAACAGTTTGCGTACGGCTGCGTCGTCCGTGATGTCCGGAGGCCAATCGTAGGCGGAGGCGACGGCGGCGTCGAGCTGTGCGTGGGCGTCGGCGAGCCATTGCGGGCGGGCGTTGTAGAGGTTGGTCAAGGTTCGCTTCTTGAGTGCGGTCGCAGACTCTTCGTGACGTGGCACCGGTCGCGGCGGATAGCCGGGGACGGGTTCTTCGATCCACTCCACCCACTCGGGTGGGTTGAGCCAGCGGTCACGGAGTTCGACGAGGCGGCGCGCGGCCGAAGCGATGGCCTGCGCGCGCGGATCCGCAAGGTAGTCGGGTGCCGGCACGTCGGGTGTGAGTCCGTCTGGGAAGGGGAAGGTCTCGAAAGTCGTGGTGGGCGTGTAGCGGGGACGGTCCTCTAGGCTGGTTCCCTTGCGAAGTGCCCAAGCTTCGTGGAAGCGGCTGTGCAGGATCCCGAACGTCGTGTCGTCGCTGCGGGCGATGACGATCAGCTGATGGTCGGGACAAACGCCGATGTCGAGCCATGCGAACAGCCGGTGCTTGGCGACGGTCGGCGTCACGATGTACCGAGTTAGCCCTTCGAGCGCCTTCCACATGCCCTGCCTCGGCTCGACGTGCCGCCACCAGTTGACGCGGTACGCCTCCCTCCGATTTCGCTGCCGCATCGGGTAGACGTGTTCCTGAGCGTGCTCAAAGGGCGCTTCGTACAGGGCGGCTTCCTCCTTCACCATCGTCCAGCCAAAGTCGACGATCCACTTGTCGGCGGGGCGCCGGGTGATCGCCATACCGTTCATCCATGGCGCGAGGACGTCAGAGTTCGGACGGCCGTTGGGGTTCGCGGGCTCGCGAAGCCAATCCCGGGCGACGTCGCCGGGTACGTCGAACGGGCCCCCCTTCGTGTCGCCCATGAAGGCCACTCCGGCGTTACGGGCGAGGCGCCGTGCTTTCGTGAGATCGACCCCCGCCTCGCCGCGGCGCGCCGTCAGGTCCGTGTAGATCTCATCCACCGTCTCGCCGTCGAGCCGGCGCTCGGGCGTGAGTTCGTCGTCCGCCCGCGAGAAGCACACCAGCGAGACGCGGACAGCCGCCCCATCGATCACCCACGGCTCGTCGCTCCATGCGTCGAAAATCGGCTTCCGTTCCGTCGCCCTCTCCAGCGCACGCCGGTTAGCACCGCCCCGGATGGAATTGGTCGCAACCAGGCCAACTCGATTCGAGGCCCCTCCGCTCAGATGTTCTCCGGCCTTCACGAACCAGTAGCAGACCAAGTCGGCCTCGCGCGGCACCCGGTCCTCGTACGCGCCGAAGAGGGTCGAGACGTATTCCTCGCCAAGGTTGGTGATGAGCAGCTTGCCGCCCAGGAACGGCGGGTTGCCGATGATGACGTCGGCCTCGGGCCACTCCGGCTCGCCACCGTCGGGGGTAAGAATCGCATCTCGGCACTCGATCGTCTCCAGCGGATCGAGGACGGGCTGGCGCGAG
Organism: Gemmatimonadales bacterium; assembly: GCA_009838765.1. Classification (GTDB taxonomy): domain Bacteria; phylum Gemmatimonadota; class Gemmatimonadetes; order Palauibacterales; family Palauibacteraceae; genus Palauibacter; species Palauibacter ramosifaciens. The sequence continues at coordinate 14,595 of VXQX01000054.1, read as the reverse complement.
CCGGGAAACCCGTTGCGCCGCATCCACTGGATCTCGCCGATCCACACGGAGACGCGAGCAAGTTCGGCCGCGTACGCGTTCAACTCGATCCCCTTGACGTTGGCGGGGCCGACCGACGGGAAGGCGCGCTGGAGCCCCATCGCTTCGGCTTCCAACTGCACGCGATGCTCCAGATCGTGGAGAGCGTGGAGTGCCAGATAGAGGAAGTTGCCGGAGCCGCAGGCCGGGTCGAGCACCGTGAACTTCCGAAGCCGCTCGAGGAACGAGCCGAGGGAGTTCTGGGCCTGTCTGCGATGCCGTGTGGCGGCAGCCCTCGATTTAGCAGCGTTCGCGCGCTCGATGCTGCTCGCGATCCCCGCTTGGGCGGTCTCCCACTCGGCGAGCCACGGGCGAACGATCACGGGATCGATGAGCCGCATGATCTTGTCCCGGTCCGTGTAGTGCGCCCCGAGCTGCGACCGCTTGTCCGGGTCGAGGCCGCGCTCGAACAGCGTGCCCAGGATCGAGGGATCGATGTTGGACCAGTCGAGTTCGGACGCCTCCAGCGTCGTCTCGATCTGGGCCTTGTCCATGGGGAGCGTCGCATCATCCTCGAAGAGCCCACCGTTGAACCACTCCACGGTCTCGAACCCGACTCGCCCGCCGACGGACATCGCACCGAACAGGTCGCGCGCCAGTGCCGCGAACTCCTCGGGCTCCTGGCGCGCGTGCTGGAGCATGCGGGTGAACATCTCGCCGGGCAGCAAACCCACGTCTTCGGCGAACATGCAGAACACGAGGCGGTTGACGAAGTGCGCGACCTCCTGCGGCGGGTGCCCGTCTTCCCGGAGCGACTGCGCGAGCTGCGCGAACGTCTGCGCGGCGCGTTCGGTGAGCGTCTGCCGCGTTTCGCCCGGCCGCAGCCGCTCGGGGTCGGACATCGCCCACTTGAGCTTGTCTCGTACAGCGCCATCGACGAGGTCGTCCAGCCCGAACTCCAGCGTCTTGCTCACCGAGTTCGTCCAGTTCGTCCGGATCCGGAACTGGCGCATGTCCGAGACGATCAGGAGCGGCGGGTTCTCGAGCGCGAGCGCGTACTGCCTCAGCTGGTCGAAGGCCGCGTCGAGGTCGGCGTGCTTCCCCTTGTACTCCCAGGCGAAGCAGTGCCGCTTCCACACGTCCGCCCATCCTTCCCCGCCGGAGTCCTTCCGCGCCCCACGCTCGAAGCAGTAGTGCTCGCCCTTGGGATCGGCCTCGGCCGGCGTGGGTTCCCCGAGCAGCCGGCACAGGTCGATGAAGTGCTCCTGCGCCGCGGAGCGCTCCTTCAACTCCGAGGCCTGCCACTTCGCGATGAACTCGTTCGGCGTCAAGGCGTCCCCTCGTCCTCCGAAAACAGATCGGCCTGGTCCAACCCCGGTGGCAGCTCCAGATCCCGGGTCCGTACGACGGGAATTCCAGCCGCTTCACCCAATCGACATACGCCTCGATCGTCCGAGTATATCGTCGTGGCTCCGCGCGCCTTCGCTATGGCTACGACCTGGCGGTCAAACTTCAACTTCGCCCACGTCGCAGGCCCCTCCTGCGGCGGCGTTTGCACCATCAGCGCCAGCTCGATTGCGGCCCGCTGGTCGAAGGGTTCGATGCTGAAGACCGCGCGTCGATTCAGGAGGTTCATGATACGCTGCGCATCTGTCGGGTCCCTCTTCATGAGCACTTCGGAGAGCACAGGCGTTGGTATCGCGATGGTCTCTCGCGGCTTCGCGTCCAGCTTCTCGATCAAATACTCCACGCGCTCTCGGGCGTGAGGAAGAGGTTCCCCTCCCGCGTCCGTCGGACCGGGGGTGTCGGGTTGGAGGAACAGGAGCAGCGTGGTGGCGTCAATCACCACCATTTTGTTTCGGCCCTTCTCGGATGCGTTCCAGATCCCGGTAGTCGTCTTCAGTCCAGTCTCCGGCTACCGCGCGAAGTTCCTGGAGAGCTTCGGAGACCTTCGTACTCTCGACCGGCTCGAACGCGTCGATGTTGAAACGTTGCACGTTCCAGCGGCCATTGGCATCGCGCAGCCAAGAACCCTTCCCCACCAAACGGACGGGCTCGAAGAGATGGTGCGCCAGCATCTTCGCGACGTCCCTGCTCGCACTGCACCCGGCGATGGGTTCGCCATCGGACTCGATGAGGATGGGAATCCTGTCGCCGGTTCCGCCCACTCGAATGACGATACCGGAGATTCGCCCGTGCTCGCGCACCAACGGGTAGGATTCCTCGGCGTCGTCGGCACCCGGGAATTCGAGGATCCCGTGACCGCCGCCTCGTTCCCTCAACACGGCGCGAGCCCGGTCCTCGCGCAGGTAGCCGTCCAGACTCCGATAGGCTTCCTGAGCATCGCGCGGCGCTTCGCCACGGCGGACGGCTCGCAAACGGGAACGGACACTCCGCACGGCCGTTGGCTCGATCTCATGCACGAGCTCCGCACTACCCTCCTCAATGCCCACCAGGTGCACGTGGCTCCGCTCTCCGAGGATGTCCGCGAGCTTCGCCAGGTACTGGGCGAGACGCGCCATCGGTAGCGTACGCGGCGTGAACGCGTCGATCGTGAACCGATACTCCGCGCGCTCGCGGGTCGGCTGTTGTTCGTCGCGTTCCGGCGTTTCGGGGTTCACGTTCGCCTCGTGTTTGAACGTTACGTTTGCTGAGAACACTGCTGCGTCGGGTCAGAGTATACGAAAAAGACGAAGATCGGGTCCAGAAAAACCGGCATGTGGATCCGTGGCCGCTGGCGCGGCCGGACGGGTGAGCATTCGACTGCCGCATGTTGACCGGGCCGGGGCGCCCGGATTTGGCTACGACCGCCTTCGGCGGCCCGCCTAATCTCGGGGGGCGGCGGGATAGCCCGTGCGGACGAAACAGTCCGCCCAGCCAAAACTGCCCAAGCGGACCAATCGGGGCGCCCGGATTTGAACCGGGGACCTCTGCGTCCCGAACGCAGCGCTCTACCGGACTGAGCCACGCCCCGAGGGGTACTGCGGACCGCGCGGTGGGCGCGGGGGCCGGGCTCGCGCGCGAGCCGGCGGCGACGAAGCGGGTGACCGGATTCGAACCGGCGACCTCAACCTTGGCAAGGTTGCGCTCTACCAACTGAGCTACACCCGCATGTCCCTGCTTCCTCTCCCTCCAGAGCCTCCGGCCTGCCGGCTGTCGGTGGAGGGGTCCTTCAGAGCCACCGGTCGGATTTGAACCGACGACCGCCGCATTACGAATGCGGTGCTCTACCCCTGAGCTACGGTGGCGAGCCGTCGGCCGCTACCCGGGGCGGCCCTGGCGAGAAGGCTTGCCGGGGCTGCGGGGGTGGACGGCGACGGGGAGTGGAGCCGGCGGGATTTGAACCCGCGACCTCTTGAGTGCGATTCAAGCGCTCTCCCAAACTGAGCTACGGCCCCTCGCTCGACACTCTTTTCGGAACGGGGCTGACGGGATTTGAACCCGCGACCTCCGGTGTGACAGACCGGCACTCTAACCAGACTGAGCTACAGCCCCCTGCAGCGGCGTTTCGATGGGGCCTACTGGACTCGAACCAGTGACCTCTACGATGTCAACGTAGCGCTCTAGCCATCTGAGCTAAGGCCCCTCCGAAAGACACGACGAGCGGGCCCCGGGTGGGAGCCCGCTCGGACGGACATATGCTAAAGGAACGGGCCGAATCGGGCAACCTCGGCGGGCGCCGGATCGGCGGTTCGCGGCGACGGTTGCATCCACCGGAACGGGGTTTACCTTGTTCGCGACCCGGGCTTCCGGCGGCGGAGGCTGACGGGCGACTCACATCGTCGATTCCCGCTCAGAGAGGCGGATGAAGATAAGCTCTCGCGCGGCCGCGGGCGTCCTCGCCGCGGCCCTCGGCGCCACCGCTCTGGCGCTGTACCGGCCTTCAACCGGCGAACTCGAGCTCGCGGCCGCGAGCCTCGATCCGTCCTCCTTCCTTCACGTCCAGGAAAGTGCGGATCCGCAGGCGGCGGGCGAGGGCGAGACGGCCGCCGCGTCGGCCCAGTACGCGGATGAGCAGGATCTCGCGACGATGCCGGCTCAGTGGCGCGCGATCTACGATCACGAGAACGCGAGCCGCGGACCCGAGCAGCCGATCCCGTTCAACCACCGCTTCCACGTCACGGACCTCCAGATCGACTGCATGTACTGCCATGTGGGGACGGAGCGGTCGGTGTCGGGCGTCGTGCCGTCGCTCGAGGTGTGCATGGGCTGCCACCGCATCGCGGGCACGGGGCTGCCGCCGGTCGAAGAGCTGCGGCAGTACGAAACGCGGGGCGAGCCCATCGAGTGGGAGTGGGTGTACAAGCTGCCCGAGTTCGTGCAGTTCAGCCACAAGGCCCACCTGCGGAACCTCGAGTGCCAGGACTGCCACGGCCCGGTGGAGGAGATGGACCGGGTCTACCAGTGGGCGCCGCTGACGATGGGCTGGTGCCTCGAGTGCCACCGGCAGCCTCCCTCCGAGGGCGATGTCGCGACGGACCACACGCTGGCGCGAGACAACCCTCCGCCGCGGGCACCGGCGCCCCGTCAGCCGGAGGGGTTCTACCCGAGGGACATCGACACGCACTACGGCCGGACCCGGGCTCCCACGGATTGCGCGGCATGTCACTACTGAACGGGAGCAGCGACGGCTGCGGCGGCTGCGGCTGCGGGGGGACGGATTCGGGCGCCGCCACGCCGGAGCCGGAGGCCCTGAACGGCGCCGCGGCGAACGGGACGGGGACTTCCCGGCGCCGCTTCCTCAAGGTGCTCGGGACCTCCGGAGCGGGGGCCGCGACGCTGGCGGCGTGCGGGCCGCCGAACTTCGGGGACAAGCTCATCCCCAGCCTCGTCGAGGAAGAGGGGATCACGCCGGGCGTTTCCGAGACCTATGCGACCGTGCTGGCGGATGCGGGGCCGGAACCGGTCGCCGTCCATGCGCAGGTGCGCGACGGCCGCGTCCTCGGCCTGAGCCCCAACGACCGGTTCGGGGGCGGGACGAGCGGCCTTTCGTCGCTCACGCACTCGACGCTGCAGGATCTCTACGATCCGGATCGCGTGAGTCAGCCGCTCCAGCAGAATCCGTCGACGGAGGATGGGGCGCCTCCCTTCCAGTACGCGAACTGGGAAGATGCGACGGCCGCGCTCACGAATGCGGTGCGCGTCGGCGGCGCGGTGCTCCTGACGGGCCGGGTCACGGGGACGACGGGCCGCTTCATCGCGGACTGGGCCCGCGTGATGGGGGTCGAACACATCGCCTGGGAGCCGTTCTCGAACCAGGCGCTGGCGGGCGGAACCGCGGACGTGAGCGGCGGCGCGGGCATGCCGCGCTTCGACCTCTCCTCGGCCGATCGGATCGCCTGTTTCGGCGCGGATTTCCTGGGTACGTGGCTCGCCCCGACGCAGATGTCGGCGGGTTTCGCGGCGGCGCGGGACATCGAGGCCCACCACCACGCGAAGTTCACGTTCGTCGGCCCGCGCCTTTCCCTGACGGGCGCCAACGCGGACGAATGGATCGAAGCGCGAGCCGGGACCGAGGGCGCCGTGGCGCTCGCCGTGGCCGGCGTCGTCGCGGCGGCGCGGGGCGTTGCGCTTCCGGCCGGAATGTCCGCCGGGTCGCCGGAGTCCGTCGCGGACGCCGCGGGGGTTTCCGCCGACGCGATCCGCGCGCTCGGAGAGGAATTGGCCGCCGCGGAGAACGCGGTCGCGGTCCCGCCCGGGCTCGAGTCGCAGGGAGCCGCCGCGCGGCAGGCGCACCAGGCGGTCGCGGCGCTCAACGAAGTGCTGGGGGCCGTGGGTACCCGGGTCTTCCCGGGGGGCGGCGCGCCCGAAGGCACATCGGCGAGCTTCGCGGACATGCAGGCGTTGATGGGGCGCATGCGGGCCGGGCAGGTGCGGACGCTCATCGTATCCGGGTGCAATCCCGTCTACGCGCTCCCCACCGCCTCGGGGTTCGGCGAGGCGCTGGCCAATGTGGCGAACACCGTCGCGATCACGCCGCACCTCGACGAGACGGCGTCGGCGTGCGGCTGGGTGCTCCCCTGCCACCATGCGCTCGAGTCGTGGTGCGACGCGGACCTGGCGCGCGGCGCGATGGCGCTCGGACAGCCCCTCATGCACCCGGTGTTCGACACGCGCCAGCGCGAGGACCTGCTGCTGGACGTCGCAAACGCGGCGGGCCAGGGCGGCGCGTTCGCCGGGGCAGATTATGCGACCGTGCTGAGGAGCACCTGGACCGAGCGGCTCGGCGGCCACGCCGCGTGGCTCGACGCGCTCCGGCGCGGTGGCGCATCAGCGGCGGCATGGGCGGGCGACGAAGGCGCGGACACAGGCGAGGACGCCGCGCCCGCGGGCGGCGTTGACGGCTTCGCGGCCCCGCAGGCGCCCTCCGGCACGCAACTCGTCGTGTACCCGACGGCCCAGTTCTACGATGGCCGGGGCGCGAACCGCTCCTGGATGCAGGAGCAGCCCGACGCGATCACCAAGGTCGTGTGGAACTCCTGGGTCGAGATGCACCCCGACATGGCCGAGTCGCTCGGCGTCGACCGCGGCGATGTCGTCCGCGTCGAATCCGACCAGGGCGTCATCGAAGCGCCGGTCTACGTCTATCGCGGCATTCGCCCGGATACGGTGGCGATCCCGCTCGGACAGGGACACACGGAATACGGCCGCTACGCGCGGAACCGCGGCGTGAACCCGCTGGACCTCCTCCCGGCGAGCGCGGATCCAGCCTCCGGCGCGCTGGCTTATGCCGGGACGGCGGTCACGGTCGAGGCGACCGGGGAGACCGCCCGGCTCGTCGTCACGCAGGGCTCCACCGACGACCACGACCGCGAGATCGTCCACGCCATGAACGTGGAGGACGCCCTCCACGAGATCGAGGCGCACGAGATCGACCTCGTCGAGCTGGTCGAGGCCGCGTGGGACTCCGATCCGAACAGCCCGTACCGCTGGGGCATGACCATCGACCTCAACGCCTGTACGGGCTGCGGCGCCTGCGTCACCTCCTGCTACTCGGAGAACAACATCCCCACCGTGGGCGAGGAGCAGGCCGCGCTGCGGCGGGAGATGTCGTGGATGCGGATCCACCGCTTCGAGGAGGAGACGGAAGACGGGGGGTTCCAGACGGTGCAGCAGCCGATGCTGTGCCAGCACTGCGGCGACGCGCCGTGCGAGCCGGTATGCCCCGTCTACGCGACGTACCACAGCCCGGAGGGGCTCAACGTCCAGGTCTACAACCGCTGCGTCGGCACGCGGTACTGCGCGAACAACTGCCCCTACAAGGTCCGGCGCTTCAACTGGTTCAACCACGACGCGCGCGGCCGCGGAGACGGCGGGGCCTTCGCCTGGCCGCTGAACCTCCAGCTCAACCCGGACATCACGGTCCGCGAGGTGGGGGTGATGGAGAAGTGCACGATGTGCGTGCACCGGATCAACAAGGCCAAGATCGACGCCAAGGAGGAGGGGCGGACGGTGCGGGACGGCGAGGTGATGACGGCCTGCCAGGCCAGCTGCCCGTCAAACGCGATCACCTTCGGCAACCTCAAGGATCCGGAGAGCGAGGTCTCCCGCAAGGCGAAGAGCGCCCGCGGCTACCACGCGCTCGGTGAACTCGGGGTGCGTCCCGCGATCACCTACCTCGAGGACGTCACGCACCGGCACATGCCCGCGGGCGGGCACGGCGAGCCGGCGGCGGAAGGCGGAGAGGCGCACTGATGGCGACCGCGGAGGCGAAGGTGCCCGCCCACCCGACGCTGGCCGAGGCGAACCGCGACATCACGCGGCCCATCGCGATGCCCGAGAAGCGCTTCTACCTCGTGCTCGGGGTCGCGGCGGCGGGTCTCGCCCTCATGTTCGGGGCCTGGTTCTACCAGATCGGGGCCGGCATCGGCGTCGCGGGCATCACGCACCCCGTCTTCTGGGGCGTGTACATCACGACCTTCGTCTTCTGGGTCGGGATCGCCCACTCCGGGACGCTGATCTCGGCGATCCTCTACCTCTTCCGCTCCGGCTGGCGCACGACGATCAACCGGACCGCGGAGGCGATGACGATCTTCGCGGTGATGACGGCGGGGCTCTTCCCCCTCATCCACCTCGGGCGCGTCTGGTATTTCTACTACCTGATGCCGTATCCGTCGCAGCGGCAGATCTGGCCGGACTTTCGGTCGCCGCTCGTGATGGACGTGTTCGCGGTGTCGACGTACCTCACGATCTCCGCACTGTTCTGGTACACCGGCCTCATCCCCGATTTCGCGATCCTGCGCGACCGGGCCAAGGGCTGGATGTACAAGATCTACGGCGCGTTCTCGCTCGGGTGGCAGGGAACGGTGAGCGAGTGGCGGCACTACCGCCGGATCTACCTCTACATGGCGGGGATCGCGACGCCGCTGGTGCTGTCGGTGCACTCCGTGGTTTCGTGGGACTTCGCCCTCTCGATCGTGCCGGGGTGGCACTCGACGATCTTCGCCCCGTACTTCGTGGCCGGGGCGATCTTCAGCGGGGTCGCCCTCGTGATCACGATCATGATCCCGCTGCGGTGGGCGTTCGGGCTCGAGGCGTACATCACCGAGAACCACTTCGAGAACATGGCGAAGCTGGTCCTCCTCACGTCGCTCATCGTCGGCTTCTCGTACGGTACGGAGTTTTTCCTCGCCTACTACTCGGCGGACCCGATCGAGATCGAGAGCTTCCGCTGGCGGGCGCTGGGGGCGTACGCCCTCCCGTTCTGGGTCATGGTGTTCTGCAACGTGGTCGTGCCGCAGGCGCTGTGGTTCAAGAAGGTCCGCACGAGCCTGCCGGCGCTGTTCGCGCTCACGATCTTCGTCAACATCGGGATGTGGTACGAGCGGTTCGTCATCATCGTCACCTCGCTCGCCCACGAGTACGAGCCGGGCGGCTGGGGCCTGTACACGCCGAGCTGGGTGGAGATGTCGATTCTCGTCGGCAGCTTCTGCTGGTTCTTCTTCTGGTTCCTCCTCTTCTCGCGCAGCCTGCCGGTGATCTCGATCGCCGAGGTCAAGGAACATCTCGCGCACGAGCACTCGCACGCAGAGGGCGGGGATGGCGGGGACGGTCATGAGTAGCGGGGTCCTCGGGCAGTACGACACGCTGCACGGCACGCTCGACGCCATCTCGCGGCTGCGGGAGGCGGGACACCGGGACATCGAGGTCTTCTCGCCGATCCCGTCGCCGGAGATCGAGGAGGCGATGGACATCCACTCCTCGCCGGTTCGCGTGTGGGCGCTGACGGGCGCGATCACGGGGTGTACGCTCGGGGTGCTGCTCACGGCGGGCACGTCGCTGGCCTATCCGCTCGTCACGCAGGGCAAGCCGCTCGTGTCGCTGCCTCCGTTCGTCGTGTTCATGTTCGAACTCACCGTGCTGCTCACGGGAATCTTCGGGCTCGTGGCCCTGCTCGTGCACACGAAGCGGCCGGTGATCAACCTCGACCCGGCATATCGAACCTCCTTCTCGGTCGACCGCTGGGGCATCTTCGTCCCGGTCAACGGCGAGGGGCACGCCGCCGCCGAGGCGCTCGTGCGGGAGACCGCCGCGGTGGACGTGGAGGTACAGGGATGACCGCCCGCGCCGCCGCGACCGTGGTCCTCGCCGCCTTCGCGCTGGGCGGCTGCGACGACCAGATCAAGCACCTGGATCAGCGGACCCCGTTCTTCAACACGATGTCCTGGCAGCCGTCGGTGGAGGCCTTCGAGGAGCGGGCGCGGGCGCCGGTGCCCGGCACGATGCCGATCGACGGCGAGCGCACGTACGACCTCCTGGCGGCCGACACGATGCTGGTGAGCCCGATCTCCGGCACCGAGGCCGACCTGGCCCGCGGGGCGGAACTGTACAGCCAGTTCTGCACCCCCTGCCACGGCGTGACGGGGGCGGGCGACGGCTCCGTCGTGGGACAGAATCGGATTCCCGACATCCCGCTCCTCAACATCCGGGGCGAACTCACGCGCGGATACACCGACGGCTACATCTGGGGCATGATCGCGAACGGACGCGGGCTGATGCCGCCCTACCGGCGCATCCCGGCCATGGATCGCTGGTACCTGGTCGCGTACGTGCGGCAACTGCAGGCCGAGGCGATGGCCGAGGAAGCGGCGGCGGCCGAGGCGGCGGCGGCTGAGGCTGCCGCGGCGGAAGCGGCTGCGGAGGCCGAGGCGGGCGAGATCCCCGGGGCGGGAGGAGGCCTGTGAGCGGCGGCGGCGATCGTCCGACGCTCACCACGGGCGAGGCGCTGAAGACGATCAGCGGCCGCATTCCGACGGTGTGGCTTGCCGTGTGGCTGGCGGCGGTCGCGATCGGGGCCGTGGGCTTCGCGACCACGGTCGGCGGGGACGCGCAGCGCGCCTGGATGAGCGTGTGGTCGAACTTCCTCTTCTGGACGGCGATCTCGATGGCGGGCGTCGTCTTCGGGGCCGTCCTCCAGGTCGCGAAGGGGCACTGGGGCAAGAGCTTCCGCCGGCTGGCCGAGGCCGCGGGCGCCTTCCTCCCCATCTCCTTCGCCCTCTTCTTCGTACTCCGGCTCGGCGCCGAACACGTCTTCCCCTGGATCGGGCCCGTGGAAACATCGCACCTGAACCGCGACTGGCTGACGCTCGAGGGCGTCTTCATGCGGAACGGGGTCCTGCTCGCGGTGCTCTATCTGCTCGGCTTCGTGTGGCTCTTCTACTCGATCCGGGCCGACGCGCCGCTGGTCGCCGCGGAGAACCGGGGTTGGCGCAAGGCCGTCGTTTCCCTCTTCGCCCGGGGCTGGCGCGGGGACGACGTGGAGGTCGAGCGCTGCCGAAGCCGCATCGGGCGGCTGTCCGCCGTGCTGATCCTGAGCTGGGCCGTCGTCTTCTCGCTCCTGTCGTTCGACTTCGGGATGTCGCTCACGCCGGGCTTCATGAGCATGGTGTGGGGGCCGTACTATTTCATCGGCGGCTGGCTCGGCATGCTGGCGCTCGTCGCGGTCATGGCCCACCGCTTCAACGGACGGTCCGACGGGATCCGGATGTGGGGCAAGTACGACTTCCACGATCTCGGCAAGCTGACGTTCGCCTTCGTGGCCTTCTGGACCTATCTCTGGTTCGCCCAGTACCTGGTGATCTGGTACGGCAACATCCCGCGCGAGACGAACTTCTTCATGCCGCGCTCGACGGGCGGCTTCGGGCGCATGTTCTGGCTCCAGATGGTGCTCATCTTCGCCCTCCCCTTCCCCTTCCTCCTGGGTCGGAGCCCGAAGATGAGTTCGCGCTGGCTGGCGTTCGTCGGACTGCTGATCCTGATCGGCTTCTGGGTCGAGCGCTGGAACATGGTGGCGCCGTCGATCTGGCACGGGGAGGGACTGCCGCTCGGCGTGCCGGAGGCGATGATCTCGATCGGGTTCATCGGCCTGTTTGCCCTCGCGTACGGCGCCTACTCGACGACCTTCCCGAAGGTTCCGATGCGCGAGACGATCGCGCTGGGGAGTCCCGGCCGCGGCCCGTAGCCGGCCGCCGATTCGGGCCGACTGGCGAAAGGGGTGCCCCGGCCGGCCTCCGGCGTCTACTTTCAGGGTCGGCCGTATGACGTGACGGCGTGGGCCATGCCGGTGTGGCGTGGTCTGGTGCCGCGAAGTTCTTGACCGAGGCGGTTTGGATGGAGCTTTCCGACAACTACGAGCAGTTGCTGCAGCGAACGACCGCGACGGTCGAAAAATACCGCGAGGGGGCCGAGGAGCTGAGGGTGAAGCTCCGCGAGGCCCGCGCCGGCCGAAAGGTTCAGATCATGGCCATGATCGACCGGCTGGAGCGCAAGTACGACGGGGCGAAGACGCGCCTCGAGGAGCTTTCCGACTCCGAGGAAGAGGGCAGGAGCCAGGCCCTCGGCGTCCTCCACCAGAAGGTGGTCTCCGAACTCTCCGACATGAAGCGGACGATCCAGACCCGCATCCGCTGACCCCCTAAGCCTCGCGAATCGCCCTACGCCTCGCGAATCGCCCTACGCCTCGGGAAGCCTCAGCGCGTCGCGAAGGAGGCGGCGCTGGCGGCGGACGTGTTTGCCGAAGTAGCCCTCTGCGGGGCTCGCGCGCTCGGGGCGGCCGATGTAGACGGGCTCGCGGCCGATGAGTCCCCGCAGGTGCGGTCGCATGAACGTCCACGCGCCCATGTTCTCCGGCTCTTCCTGTACCCAGCAGATCTCCGCATCGCGCGGATAGGGGGCGAGAGCGGCAGCCAGTTCCTCCGCGGGGAAGGGATACGGCTGTTCGACGCGCAGGATCGGGATGTCGTGGGCGGGGGGAGCTTCCGCCAGCAGATCGAAGTAGACCTTTCCGCTGCACACGATGACCCGGCTCACGTTGGACGGGTCGGCCCGGAAATCGGGGTCCGGGAGCACGGGGCGAAAGGCGCCGCCGGTGAGGTCGCCGATCGTCGAGCGGGCGCGGGGATGGCGCAGCAGGCTCTTCGGCGTCATCACGATCAGGGGACGGCGGGTCGCGCGCAGCGCCTGCCAGCGGAGCGCGTGGAAGTACTGCGCGGGCGTCGTGCAGTTCACGACGCGGATGTTGCCTTCGGCGGCGAGTTGCAGGAAACGCTCCAGCCGGGCGCTCGAATGCTCCGGTCCCTGCCCCTCGTAGCCGTGCGGGAGGAGGAGGACGAGCCGCGACTCCAGTCCCCACTTCGTGCGGCCGGAGACGATGAACTGGTCGATGATCGCCTGCCCCACGTTGGCGAAGTCGCCGAACTGCGCCTCCCACATGACGAGCGCGTCGCCCGCGATCGTGGAGAAGCCGTACTCGAAGCCGAGGGTGGCGATCTCGGACAGGGGGCTGTTCGCGATGCGGAACGCCGCCTGTCCGTCCTCCAGGTGGGCCATGGGCGTGTACGGTCGCCCGTCCTCCGCGTCATGCAGCACGAGGTGCCGGTGGCTGAAGGTGCCGCGCTCGGTATCCTCGCCGGTGAGGCGCACGGGGACGCCCTCGGTGAGCAGACCCGCCAGCGCGAGCGACTCGCCGTGCCCCCAGTCGATCCCCTCGTCCAGCGCGGCGCGACGCCGCTCCAACTGCCGGCCGAGCTTGTGGAAGGGCTGGAAGTCGTCGGGCCAGCGGTGGATCGCCTCGTTGAGGTCCCGCAACCGCGCCTCCGGAATGCCGGTCGGCCGCGCCGGCTCCGCCGGATCCAGCAGCCGCTTCGGGTCCGGGGCCGCTCCGGTCTGTGCGTCCGCCTCCTTGTGCGCGGCGATCGCCCCCCTGGCCGCCTCGAGTTCCGCATCCACGTCCGCGACCATGGCGTCGGTCTCTTCGCGGGAGAGCAGCCCGCGCTCGATGACGACTTCCGCGAACTGCGCGCGCACCCGTGGGTGCGAGGCGATCCGCTCGTACATCATCGGCTGCGTGTAGGAGGGTTCGTCCCCCTCGTTGTGCCCGTAGCGTCGGTAACCCACGAGGTCGATGACGAGGTCCTCGCCGAACTCGAACCGGTAGTCGACGGCGAGCCGGGCCGCGGCCATGCACGCCTCGGGGTCGTCCGCGTTCACGTGCACGACGGGGAGCCGGAAACCGAGCGCGAGGTCGCTCGCGTACCGGGTCGAGCGGCTGTCGCCGGGCAGGGTGGTGAAGCCCAGCTGGTTGTTCGTGATGATGTGAAGCGTGCCGCCCGTCTCGTAGGCGCGCAGTCGGCACAGGTTCAGCGTTTCGGCCACCACGCCCTGCCCCGCGAAGGAGGCGTCGCCGTGAATGAGGATGGGGAGGATGGCCGATGAGTCGGCGGCTTCGCCGCTGAAGCGCGCCGCCCGGGCCATGCCGAGGACGACGGGGTTCACGTGCTCGAGGTGGCTCGGGTTGGGAGCGAGCCGCACGTCCAGTTCGACCTCGTCCTCCGCGACCTGGGATCTTCCGCCCACGTGGTACTTGACGTCGCCGGATCCGTGCTCGGGGAGCGCGGTCATGATGCCGCGCGCGGCCTGCTCCTCGAATTCGGCCACGATCGACTCGTAGGACAGTCCCATGACGTGGGCCAGCACGTTCAGGCGCCCGCGGTGCGCCATTCCCACGAACACCTGTCGCGCCCCGCGCCGGCCCGCGCTCCCGATGATCCCCCGCATCATGGGCACGAGCATGTCGAGTCCCTCGACGGAGAACCGCTTCTTCCCGAGGTAGGTGCGGTGCAGGAACGTCTCGAGCCCCTCCACGCGGGTCAGCCACTCGAGGCACGCCTTCGCCCGCGCGCGGCTCATGAGCAGCCGGTGGCGGTGCGACTCGATGTAGTCCACGAGCCAGTCGCGCTGGGTCGGGTTCTCCATCTGGTCGAGTTCGTAGCCGATCGGACCGCAGTAGATCTCTTCGAGGCGGTCCACGACCTCGGCCGCGTTGTCGCCCAGGTGCTTGAGCCAGACGGCGGAAGCCGGCACGCGCGCGAGTTCTTCGCGACGGATGCCGTGGTATTCCGGTTCCAGGACCGGATGCCGGGGAGGCGCGGAGCCGAGCGGATCGATGCGAGCCCCGAGATGTCCGTACGCGCGGTAGTCCTCGACGAGGGCCCCGGCGATGGCGGCGAGCCGCAGGTCCTCCGTCGCCACGACCTCCGCCTCCACCGGCGCGGGTGCGGGCGGGGGAGGAGCGGGGGG
>VXQX01000092.1 GCA_009838765.1 Gemmatimonadales bacterium | reverse complement strand
CCCCCCACGACACGATTATTTTTTTTATATTTTCCGGAGACTACGTATTTATACTCCTTTCATTTCTTCGTCAGCTTAATTTGTGTTTAAGTGACTAGCCCCCCCACTGTGAGGAGCAGGAGGAGGACGAGGTAGCTGGGCGCCATCCCCAGCAGCGAGATGAACACGCCCCCCACGATCGGCCCGGCGGCGAGGAAGGCGCGCCTCCCGAATCGGTCGGCAAGGTAGCCGAAGGCCGGCTGCGGGAGCGCCGTCGAGATGGAGAGCACGGTCGACAGCGTCGCGGCCAGCGTGATCGAGAGGCCGAGGTTGTCCATGATCCGGGGCAGCAGCGGCGGCAGAAACGCCGTGTATGCGTCGATCATCGTGTGCGAGACGACGATGAGCGCCACGACCGCCGCGGGCCGCATCGACGTGCGTCCCGTGGGGCCGGACGGGGGGTTGGCGAGCGCCGCGCTCGGTTCGTGCAGTGTCGAACTCCGATCCGGTTCGGATGGCAGCCGCGTGATGATGGCTCACAGTAACAGGATCGAGTCCGTCGTGAAGGAACGTGCGCGTACTTATGTTGAGCGTCCGGTCGTCCGCGATTCGGATGGCGCGGAGACGATACGTACGGAACGCGAGGTGCGATCGATGGTTCGGAGACGGCGGATGCGGCGGCGTTGGATCCTTCTCGTCCCGGGACTGGGCGGCCCGGCCCTGGGCCTCGCGGGGTGCGAGGGATTCGTGATGGACCTCGTCGATCTCGTGGACGAGGATGCGACCTACGTGATCGAGGGCGGACGCTGGCTCGACGTGCATGCGGGGACCCTCGTCGAGAACGACGGAATCACGATCCGCGACGGAACGATCGTCTCCATCGGCGAGTCGCCGGATACCGCCGGCGTCACGATTACGATCAACCTCGAGCCGGAAGCGACGATCCTGCCGGGGTTCTTCGACCTCCACGCACACTACGCGGTGGACCTGTTCGGCGATGGCCGCGTCGATGAGACGGCCGCCTATCCCGAACTCTTCCTCGCAAACGGCGTGACGACGACCTTCCCGGCCGGCGAGTTGAATCCGCTCCGCATGCGGGAACTGCGGCTCGCCATCGAGCGCGGCGAGCGCGTGGGGCCCCGGATCCTCAACTCCGGCCCCTACTTCGGCTCATGGCGCCGGGGCTGGGACGACGACGCCATGACGCCGGACTCGATCCGGCGGGAAGTGGACCACTGGGCTTCGCTCGGCGCGGCCGGCTTCAAGGCCAAGGGGATCCGGCCCGACCACCTCTCCGTGCTCCTCGAACAGGCCCACGAGCACGGACTCACGGTGACCGGCCATCTCGATTCCGGGTTCGGGAACACGGTGAACCCCCGCGACGCGATCCTCATGGGCATCGACCGCGTCGAGCACTTCCTCGGCGGCGACATGATGCCGGCCCACCGCACCGCCTACGCTTCGCTGCAGGAGTTCGACGATTTCGAGGGCGACGCGCTCCGCGACATCATCGACCTCTACGTCGGCCGCGGCGTCTACTTCGACCCCACGCTCTCCATCTACGGGTACTGGGGGCCGCACGACCCGGAGATGACGGAGTACTGGACGGACGAACACCGCTTCCTCACGCCGTACATGCGGGAGATCGTCGAGGCCCGTCCGCCCCGGCCCGTGAACGAGTCGTTCGCGAAGATGTCGCCGATCAAGCGCCGGACGCTGAAGGCGTTCTACGATGGCGGCGGACGGGACCTGATCACGCTCGGCACGGACCACCCGAGCTGGGGAGACTACTGGTCGCCGTTCGCCGTCCACCGCGAACTCCTCGCGTTCGCGCGCGCCGGGGTCCCGCCCCCGGACGTGTTCCGCATCGCGACGATCAACGGCGCGCGGGCGATGGGCGTGGACGACGAACTCGGCAGCATCGAGGAAGGAAAGTTCGCCGATCTCGTCATCGTGAGAGGGAATCCGCTCGAGGATGTGCGGGCCGCCCGCGACATCCGGTTCGTCTTCGCGCGGGGACGCCTCCATTCGCCCGACGAACTGCTCGCGACGGCCGAGGGCGGGATCGGCCCGGTGGATGCTGCCGGGGAATCCGCCTGGAGACCCGGCCGCTGAGCGACGCCCCGTGGCGAATGTCTTGCTCCGACAGCTAATCGGACCCGAGCTTGCGTGGACGAGAGAGAAGACGAGGAGACACGCGGCACACCCGAAGCGAGGTCTGACATGATGAGCCAGCGAAACCCGATTCCACGACGACAGGTGCTGATCCGGGGCGGGGCGGCCGCCGCCGGCCTCGCGGTCCTGCCGACGGATGTCTTCCGCGGCTGGTTGGCCGGCTTCGACCAGGAGGCGGTGATCCCCTGGGTTCAGCGGCCGCACCCGGGGCTGACGGAGCGGATGAACATCCTGAACTGGGAAGAGCTGGACTCCTGGATCACGCCGGTCGGCCAGATGTTCCGCGTGGGGCACTACGGGTTGCCGGTCATCGAGGAGAGCGACTGGAGCCTCGAAATCGGAGGGCTCGTTGACGGGCCCCGGACGTTCAGCCTCGCCGAGTTGAGGGCGCGGCCCCGCCGGGAGGTCGTGTTCACGCTGGAGTGCTCGGGGAACCGCGGCCGTCCCTCGTTCATCGGCGGCGTACACAACGCGCGCTGGGCGGGAACCTCGCTTGCGGCGCTGCTGACCGAGGCCGGCGTGCAGGAGGCGGGGATCGAGGTCGTCTTCTTCGGCGCGGACGAGGGCGAGGAGGAGATCCGGGGCAACACGGTGACGCAGAACTTCGCCCGCAGCCTGTCGCTCGAGGACGCGATGGACCCCGGCATCATCCTCGCCTACGAGGTGAACGGCGAGCCGCTGCCGGCCGCGCACGGGTTTCCGCTGCGGGTCATCGCCCCCGGCTGGTACGGCATCGCGAACGTGAAATGGCTGACCCGGATCGAACTCCGCGACCGGCGCTTCATGGGCAAGTTCATGGCCCGCGACTACGTGACGCTGCGAGCGGAGGAACGCGACGGCGAGACTGTGTGGACGGAGACCTCGGTAGGGCGCGTGAACATCAACTCCGTCCCCGCGAGGGTCACGCGGAACGGCGATGCGTACGCGATCCACGGCGCGGCGTGGGGCGCGGACATCGCCGCCGTCGAAGTCCGCGTGGACGAGGGACCGTGGGAGCCGGCGACGCTGGGCGAAGGCCTGGGCGACCCGCACACCTGGACGTTCTGGCGCACGGACTGGGACGCCACGCCTGGGCGGCATGCGATCGTTTCGCGGGCGATCGACGCGGACGGCAACGTCCAGCCGGCGGCGGATGACCCGCTGCTCGTGAACAAGAGGACCTACTGGGAGAGCAACGGCCAGCTCACCCGGGACATCGTGATCGACTGACGGTTCCCCTCCCCCCGACTCGCGGGGGCGGCGGCCTGATAACTGCTTCGGGGGCGGCGGTTCAGCGACCGCTTCGGGGGCGGCGGCGCAGTCGGCGGACGAGCCACGCGTACGCCACCGCGTTCAGCGCGAGCACGGACAGGCCGAGCCAGATCTGGATCTCCCGGGTCAGCGCGCCGGGGTAGATCACCGGCAGCAGATAGTGCTCGATGAACCCCCCGGAGTAGCCCGCCTGGCCGCTCGCGACCCGCAGATCGTTCTCCAGCGGCGTGAGTGGACAGATCCAGCCGGCGAACTCGATCAGCGCCCCCCACGCGAAACACGGGATGTGCGCCCACGCCAGACGCGGCCAGCGCACCGCCGCGAAGCCGCCGGCGACGACGAAGGCGATGAAGAGGAAGTGGACGACGAGGACGAGGTCCGCGAGCACTCGGTACAGCAAGGCGACCCGGCGCGCGTCGGGAACTCGGCCGGCGCCGGCTCAGCCCACCTGCACAGGGTGCGGGAGCGGGACGTTCAGCAGGTAGCCCTTTTCGTTCATCAGCGGCTCGACCGGCTGCGTATTCCCCGCCGCATCGGTGGCGCGCGTGGCCAGCGTGTGCGCCCCCGGAGTCGCGTCCCACTCGAACTCGAAGCGCTGCCACGCCAGGGGCAGAACCGGATCCACGATCGCGGCCTCCAGCCAGGTCGCCCCCCCGTCCGGACTCCATTCGACGGCGGACACCGGTCCGGCGGGCGCGTGCGCGAACCCGTGCAGGACGTGTGACCCCGGCTCCAGACTCGCGGGCCGCGGAAGGGCGAGCGCGCTCTTCACGACGAGTTCCGTGATCACCGGACCCTGGGCGGGCGCGTAGTCCGCCTCCGGCCACTGGTCGCCGATGAGGACGTAGGACGACGTGTTGTTCCGGTTCCACACCCGCTCGGTGGAGAGCTGTATGGACCCCAGCCACTTGATGCTGCTGGACCCGGACCAGCCGGGGACGACGGAACGCGCCGGGAACCCGTGGTCGGCGGGGAGCGGCTCGCCGTTCATGCGCAGCGCGATGATCGTGTCGGGGTCCCGCGCCTTGGCGAGCGGCATGGCGCGCTCGAACGCCGAGCCATCCAGCCCCACGAGGTTCACGTCGACCGTTTCCGGCCGCACGCCGGCCAGGTCGAGCACCGTGCCGAGAGACGGGCCGGACCACTCCGCGCACCCCACGGCGCCGGTCGTCCACTGGCCGCCGCTCGCCCGGGCGCCCGTGAGTTCCGGGTACAGGCCGCGCCAGTTTCCGGCGCACTCCAGGTAGGCGGTGATCGTGTGCTGCGGCAGCGACTCGAGGGTGGAAAGGTCGAGCTGCAACTCGGTCTCGGCGCCGTCCCCCTCCACCCGGAGCGAGTAGCCCTCCGGGTCGATCGTCGGGGTCGGCGAGTGGTTGCGGACGAAGAACAGATCGTTCGGCGTGATGAACCCGTCGATGAGCTCGAGCCGCGTCTCCAGGTTCGTGACGCGCTGGATGAAGGGCGTCGGGTCCTTCACCCACCTCTGCGGCGGCTCCCGCTCCGTGCCGGAGGCGACGGCCGTCTCCGCAGCCGCCGATGACCCGGCATCTCCCGCGCGGTCGCAGGCGGCGAGCCAGGCAGCGGCGGGTCCCACGCTGGCGGCACGAACGAAATCCCGACGAGTGAAAAGGGCGGTCTCGATTCTGCGCTTCATCGGCGACACCTCACGGTCATGGCGCTTGGCATATCGGCCCAACTTGGCAAGTTTGGATGCATGCGAGCGAGGAGCAACACACGCGGCACGCCCAGGCGTCCGCGGATCACCAGCGGCCTCTACCGGAAAGACGGCCTCCACCGGAAGCGCCACGCGATTCCGGCGTTACTGACCGCCACGCTTGCGACGGCCGGGGTCGCGTGCAATCCCGAACCGGGCGCCGAGGCCGGCGCGGCCTTCCGGGTCGTGGAGGCGACGATCGCCGACGTGCAGGCGGCGGTCCGCGATGGGACGACGACCTGCCGCGATGTCGTGGAGCGGCACCTCGCCCGGATCGCGGCCTACGAAGACGCGATCAACGCGATCACCGTGCTCAACCCGCTGGCTCTCGAGCGCGCGGACCGGCTCGACGCGGCGCTGGCCGCCGGCGAGGCGACGGGACCGCTCTTCTGCGTCCCGATGCTGGTCAAGGACAACTTCGACACGCACGACATGGTCACGACCGGGGGGTCCATCGCTCTCGCCGACAACCTTCCGCCGGACGACGCCTTCATGGTGCGGAAGATCCGCGAGGCCGGCGCGGTCGTGATCGCCAAGACGAACATGGCGGAATGGGCGTTCAGTCCGCGCCAGTCCGTCAGTTCTTCCTTCGACACGACGCGCAACGCCTACGCCCTCGACCGCGTCCCGGCGGGATCCAGCGGCGGAACGGCCTCGGGGGTCGCCGCCTCGTTCGGCGTCATCGGGCTGGGCAGCGACACCGGCAACTCGATCCGCGGACCCAGCTCCCACCTCGCCCTGGTCGGGATCCGTTCGACCATCGGCCTGACGAGCCGCGACGGAGTCATCCCCCTCTCCTTCGACCGCGATATCGCGGGTCCGATGGGCCGGACCGTGGAGGACGTCGCGCGCGTGTTCAACGTCGTGGCCGGCTACGACCCCGCGGATCCGTACACGGAAGCGGGGCGCGGCCGCGCGGAAGGGGACTACACGGCCTTCCTGGACGCCGACGGGGCGCGGGGCGCGAGGATCGGCGTTCTGCGCGCCCTGGCGGATCCGGAGGAGACCGACGGGGAGATCTTCGCCCTCTTCGAAGCGGCGATCGACGACGTGCGGGCGCTCGGAGCGGAGGTGATCGACCCCTTCGATTTCGACGTCGCCGCGGAGCTGGAACGGGAGGGGATGTTCTGCCGCCGCTTCCGCCACGACATGTGGGTCTACCTGCAGTCGCTGGGCCCGGCGGCGCCGATGGCCGACGTCCTCGAGGTACTGGAGGACGGACGCTACTCGGATTACGCACAGGCATCTCTGCGGCGGAACAAGGGGGCGCCGCTCGACGTACATCCGTCCGACTGGGACGAACCCTGTCCGGACTACGCGGAGAACGAAGGCCGGCAGGCGTACCTGGCAAGCCTCGTCGCAGCGATGGATGCCGCACGCGTGGACGCGATCCTCTACCCTTCGTGGCTCTGCGTACCCGCGCATATCGACAGGGGGGACGAGGAATACTGCGGCGACAACAGCCAGCGCGTGGCCCCCGCCACCGGCATGCCCGCGATCACGGTCCCGATGGGATACGCGCGCGGCACGCTTCCGGCGGGGCTGCAGATTCTCGCGCGTCCCTACGACGAGGGCGTTCTCTTCCGGCTCGCGTACGGATACGAGCAAGCGACACAACACCGCCGTCCCCCGGACGGGTTCCCGGAGATTCGATGACCATGAGGATGGAGAGAAAGATCATGCTCAGAGCCAGACTCGTCACCGCTCTTGCGCTGGTGTGGCCGGCGGCTGCCCTCGCGCAGGACGGAGCCATCACCGGAACGGTAATCAACGAGGAGGGCCTCCCGATCCCCACCGTGACGGTCACGGCGACGGGGGCGGCCCTGGCCGACGAATCGCGTACCGCAATGACGGACGCGCAGGGTGTGTACACGATCACCGGCCTCCCCGCGGGTACATATTCGTTGCGCTTCACCTTCCCCGGCTTCGTCGCGGGAGTGAGTTCGGGCGTGGTCGTTCAGGCCGGGGAGCGCACGAACGTCGACATGCAGATGGCCTCCCAGCGAACCATCGCGCTGGAGGAACTGACGGCCGTGGTGACCGGGACGCACTTTTCGGCACCGCCGGCAAATCTGCCGTACGCGGTCGACGTGACCGACCGGGAGTCGCTGCGCGAGCAGGGCGCCCCGCAGGCAGTGGACTTCTTCAAGAAGCTGGGCGCCGCCCACGGCACGATCGGCGAGCGCAACGGCTGGTACAACCAGAGCGGGACGCTCGTTCCGGAGACCGCGACCAACGTCAATCTGCGGGGCCTGGGCGCCTCGCGAACCTTGACGCTGTTGAACGGTCGCCGCCAGGTGTACACCCCGGCCAGACTTCCCGGCGGCCGGTTCGTGGACATCAACGCCTTCCCCTCCATCGCGCTCGACCGTATCGAAGTCCTGAAGGAGGGCGCCTCGGCCATCTACGGCTCCGACGCCGTGGCCGGCGTGGCCAACTTTGTGACCCGAAGAGACTTCGAGGGATTCGAGCTGTCCGCTTCGCATGATTACTTCAGCGGTGCCGGCGACACGAACATAGGCGCCATCTGGGGCACGAGTCTGGGCGAAGGAACAAACGCCGTCCTTTCGGCCGATTGGGCCATGCGCCGGCAGCTGGAAGCCGAAGAGCGCGACTGGGTGCTGCGCCCGTACCCCGGGCCGGGCGGCGGCGGCTGGTCCTACTACGGGAACCCCGGGGCCTTTCTGCGGCCGACACTCACCGGGACCGAGACGCCCGGCGAATTCATCAGCGCGCTGATCCGCTCTCACTACGGGGACAGCCAGGGCGATGCCCGTCTGTTCGTGGACCCGGGCTGCGAGGGTCTGGGCGGAACGGATGCCGGCGTCACCTGCCGGTTCCGATACGGGCCGTGGGACAACCTGATCGAGAATCAGTGGCACGCCCGAGTGTTCGGCGAGCTGAACAGCGAGTTGAGCGAAAACACCACGGTTCACGTCGAGGGGCTGTGGTCGGAGGCCGCCATCCCTGACTGGTACACGACCCCCTCCTTCCCGCCTACGTCGCTATACGATGGCCTTCAGGTGGTCATGCCCGAGAATCCGGGCAGGCAGGCGTTCTGCAGCTCGAATGCGACCGCGGCCGGTTTTGCCTCGCAGGCGGCGTGCCTCGAGGACGACTGGTTCTTCTTCGGGCGCCTGGTGGGCAACAGCGGTCCCGGACGAACTCTGAGGCGGGAGTCGCGTACGCAGAGAATCGCGGCTTCGCTGGACCACCACATTGGCACGACGGGCGAGGTGGACGTCGCCATCGGCTACTCTCGGGCGGCGGGCAACGTGAACCAGCCCGCGGAGTATGCCTACCGCAAATATCTGGCTTTTCGCGGGTTCGGGGGACCGGACTGCGGAGTCGGCGTAGTCGTCGACCCCACGTCGGCGGCCGGGATGAGACTCGGAGACACGGGCGGCGCCGCGGCGGGCCAGGGCAACTGCATGTTCTACAATCCGTTCAGCAATGCGATCCTTCGCGCGCAGCAGCCGGGCACGACGTACACCAACGCGGACAATCCGGGTTACGACCCGTCGGTCGCGAACTCGCCCGCGCTGATCGACTGGATCAACGAGGAGGTCGACCTCTTCAGTACCGCCGAGCTTTTTACGGCCGAGGCTACGTTCACCAACTCGCTGAGCGACGCGATCGGGTACGCGATCGGGTACCAGTACCGCTGGTTCGATGTGACCGGCCAGCCCAACGATCCGGGGAACCAGCGCCTCACCCCCTGCCAGGTGCCGGGCGACCGGAGCTGCCTCGACCAGGCGGGGCCGTTTACGTTCACGACCGGGTACTTCCCCTACGCGAGTTCCCAGACGGTCCATCGGTTCTACGGTGAGTTGCCGATAAACCTCGGCGACCGGGTGGATCTTCAGTTCGCCGCCAACTATGAGTTCCACGATGTTGCCAGCAGCTTCGACCCGAAGGCGGCCCTCGCCGTCCGGTTGGTGGACTCCGACGACTATCAGCTTTCGGCGCGGGCATCCCTGCAATCCACGTTCCGCGTCCCGTCCGTCGACGATGTCAACACGGACAAGATTACGGCTCTCGAGTATGTGTGGGAGACGGATGTCTACAAGGCGGTGGATACGTACGGGAGCGAGGATCTGGTGCCGGAACGGGCCACCACGGGCAACGTGGGCCTCGTCTTCTTCCATTTCCCGAGTCGTACGCAAGCGACGTTCGACTATTGGACGTACGACTTCAAGGACATCATCAACGTCGTTCCCTATACGGCCGTCACGAGGCTCTACGACGAAGGCGGCGCCAGCCGGGAGGCGGTGAAGGAGTTCATCAGGTGTCCGGACGGTTGGGGGACGGGAACGTGCGACGCGGCTTTCATCGAACGTATTCGGATCGACCTCGTGAACTGGCCGGGCATGAAGACCTCCGGCCTGGACTGGAGTGTGTCGACGCGCCAGCCAGTGGGGAGCGCCGAGATGTCATTCGGGATCGACGGCACCTACACGCACAAGTACGACATCCTGGCGCTCACGCGAGGAGGCGTGGAACTGCAGGCGGCGACCAGGGGGGCCGGGCTTCTCAACCGGAACAACCCGATCGCGTGGCCTCTTCCGCAGTGGAAGTGGACGGCTTCCGTGGGATTCCACACGGAGCGTCTCTCGGCGATCGGTGCCTATTACTACATCTCCTCCTACGACGATCCGGACTCCGCGGACGAGAATCATCGCGTGATCGATTCCTTCGGCACGCTGGACGCGACGTTGATGATGAAGGTCACCGACCGGATCGATGGTTTCGTCACGGGGTTCAACCTGCTGGGAACGCCACCGCCCCTCGTCAACTGGGAGACCTCGTACGATGGCTTCACGCACGATCCCAAGGGACGGCGGCTCAAGGTCGGGTTGACGTACACGATCAACTAACGGTCGAGGCGAGGGCGGCCTCGGCCATGATGGCGGGGCCGCCGGCGCTACTGGCGCGTCGGATCCTGCTGGCGCGCCGGGTCGACGGGGCGCGCGACCATGATGCCGTCCTGGGAGTCGATGGAGAGGATTCGCTCCGCGAGGGGGCGTTCCGAGATTTCCACGGACCTGCCGACCAGGGGGGCGTGAAGGAGGTAAAGCGCCCCGTCGCGCCACACGGCGAATCCGGTGTGGGCGACGTCCAGCCCTTCGACGGTCGACGTAGCCGCGATCACGTCGCCGTTGCGGATCCGGTCCGCCACCCGCGCGATCCGGTCCTGCGGCACGTATTCCCGGCCGGGTCCTTCGTCGAGCCGCGCCTCGATGCCGGCGATGGCCCGCAGCACTCCGGGTTCGGAGAGCTGCCGATACGCTTCGGGGTGCCGGGACATGAAGTTCACCGGCTCCGGGTCGATGGCGGGGTCCAGTTCCCCGGTCGTGATGTGAACGGTTCCCCGGGCTTCGTTGTCCGCGAGCCACTCCGAGAAGTAGTGGAGACGGCTCGGGTATCCGTCGAGCCGGCCGCCGCGATATCGGAGCGCCATCAGATGGGACTCGTAGCGGGCCTGCGCGACGGCCGGATCCGAGAGGGCCTCGACGCCCTCTTCGCGCACGAACCGCGTCAGTGCGAGGACGGTCTCGACGAGGGTCACGCAGTCGAGTTCGCGGAAGTTGACCACGAGGCGCTCGGGGCCGGCGACCTCGAGCGTGCCGGGCTCGTACGTCGTCCCCACGAAGGTCTCGGCCAGCTGCACGACCGCGTCGCCCAGATCCTTATCCGCGAGTCCGCGCCCCGCGGCGAACCGCACCTTCTCCTCGAAAATCGCCCAGTCCTCCGGGGTCCAGGCGGCGGCGTCCGCGGCCGCGGACGGTTCCGCCCCCACGCCGGCCGCCGGGTCAACCACGGTCGAGGTGGAGGGCTGGGCCTGCGACCAGGCGAGCGCCGCGATGACGGCGACGGTCGCAAGAATACAGCCGACGACCTTCGCCAGCGTAAAGACGCCGCGCCGGCTCATGTCGAACCGAGGTTGAGCACCACGCGTTCCTCCCCTTCCCTGTATTCGACCCGAAGTGAGCGATTCACCGCCCCCCACAGATGCGGGTGCGCGCGAACGGCCTCCACGAGATAGACGCCGAGCGCGCGCTGATGGAACGCGTGCTCCCACCCCCGGCTCAGCAGCCGGGCCGCCTCTCGCACCTCGGTGTGCGGGCCCCCGCCGGATATCGCGTCCCGGAGCCGTGCGGCGCCCCGCGCGAGATCCGCCCAGCGTTCGCGCGTCTCTCCGTTCTTTCGGGCCAGGTCGCCCACCGTCCACCAGTGTCGCATCCGGCGCTCGAATCCGGCCAGACCCGCATGGCCCGCCCGCCGCGCCGCCTCCGCCGCGGCGGCTGCGAGCTCGCCGGCCGAAAGTGTGCGGTCCTCCAGGTACTCTCGCCAGGGATCGCCGTACAGAAGCTGCCGCACGATGGGCGTGTCACGCCCCGGTTCCCCGGCCACGCCGGGGACCGCCCGCGCGAGCGCGAGGCCGATCCCGCGCGCGTCGCCCCTCGCGAGGAGCGCGAGCAGGGTGTCGAAGGTCGATTTTCGGAAGCCGAGTTGAAATGAGACCTTCACGTCCCCGCGGCTCCCAGCCACGCGCTCGAGGCGTGCCCGGGCCTCGGGAGCGCCGCCCGCCGTCACGCTGCCCCAGAGGACGGCGAGATCCACGAGCCGGCCCGCGTCGCGGCTCGAGAGCCGTGGCTTCTCGTGCCTCACCAGGAAGCCCAGCGAATAGTCGAGCGCGTCCGCCGCGGGAGCCTCGCGGGGCGTCCAGTCCCTCGACTTCGCGGTCAGCGTCGTCTTCCACTCGCACGTCTCCCCGCCCCAGCTGCCGACGTAGCCGTCGAGGGCGGTGAAGCTGAAGCGGCTGCGGTCCAGGCGTCGGTCTCTCCGCATCGTCTCCCGCACATAGCTTCGGGCCTTCCCGCCCATGCGAAGGAAATCGCCGAGTTCGAGCGAAACGCCCCACGACTTCGTCCTCTTGACCGTCTCCTGCTGCAGGAACCGGTGCAGCGTCACTCCGGTGGCCGCTGCGGAAGCGCCGTCCTCGAGCACCTTCTTGAAGTCACCGCCCAGCATCGCCCGGTGCAGCGCGTCGAACCGGCCCCCGAGCCGCTCCTCGTCAAAGGTCGCCTCGATGATCGCTTCTTCGGTCCGGGTTCGGCTGTAGTCGAAGTCGACTCCGAACCGGACTTGCTGCTTCGCCATCTTCACGATGAGTTCGGCCGCATCTCTTTCGAGTCGTTCAACCTTCTTCCGCAGCGAATCGAGCCGGAGCCGGCGCCCTTCGATCCCCAGCCGGTCGACCAGCCTCTCGGCGGCGGCGCGTTCGCGCGGATCGAGGTCCCCGACCCCCGGCTTCGCGAGGATCTCCCTAACCCGTTCCAGCGGCTCCGCGAGGAGAGCCTCGACCGCGGCCCGCAGCGCCTCTTCGGTCTGCGCTCTGTCCGCGAAGCGGACGCTGATGCGGGCCGCGGCGCGCACCCGCAGCCGGTCGCGGTCCGACTTCCGCACGGCGACCCGGATTTCGCCGGGCTCCCGGCGCGAGAACACGACGAGAAAGTGGTCTTCGATCTCGACCTTGAAGCTCGCCCTGAGGCTCGCGCCTACCTTGACGCCGAGGTCCTCCCCGGGCGCGAGCAGCCCGCTCAGGGCGGCGATGTTGCCGGTGAACACGTCCGACCATTTCAGCGTGAGGGCCGCAGCCAGCTTCCCGTTCACCTCGAGGGCGAGCGCCTCGCCCGGCGACAGCGCGCGAACGTCCGCGGCGGAGATGACGAAGCGGGGCGTCGCCAGGTCGCGGGCTACGCTGGGGCCGACGAGATCTTCCGCGCCGTGGCGCCGGTAGTCGTGGAAGAGGATCGACGCGGCCCCGTCCGCCTCGCCCGCGAACCCGAACTTCGCGGCCTTGAATCCCCCCTTCGCCTCCACCCTCGCCGAAGCCCGGTAGGCGAGCCACGCCGAGTCCGCGGCGAAGTGAATCGGAGGCCGGAATTCGAACGTCGTCGACCTGGCCGGGTGGTCCGGCGGGGGACCGAACACTTCCGCCGGATCCTCGTCGCCGGGCGCGTTGAAGACATCGACCACTGCTTCGCCGCCAACCGTGAACGAGAGGTCGTCGCGCACGATCGAGACATCCCTCTCGAGCGACCGCTTCAGAAGCGTGGGGTCGGGCAGTTCGGGGTCGTCCAGCCGTCGCGACGCGTGATCCGCCAGGTGCAGATCGAGGTCGCCGAGATCGAGTTTTCCGGGCCCTGGCATATGCGCTCTCAGCGACGGTCGCCTATCTTGTCGGGTTCCATTCCGAAGTCCGCTCCCTCTGTCGAGAGTTATTCATGAAGATGTCCCGCTTGCCCGGCGTCGGCTTCGCTTCGATCGCCATGGTCCTTTTTTCCTCCCTCTCCGCGCCCGGAGCGGCCGGGCAGGCCCCCGCCGATCCGATTCCGCCGGACCCCGCCGTCATCGCCGGAACCCTGGACAACGGCCTGCGCTACTTCGTGCGCGAGAACGATCAGCCGGAGAACCGCGCGGAATTGCGCCTCGTCGTGAACGCGGGCTCCATCCTCGAGGACGAGGACCAGCTCGGGTTGGCGCATTTCGTCGAGCACATGGCGTTCAACGGCACGGAGAACTTCGAGAAGCAGGCGCTCGTCGACTATCTCGAGTCGATCGGGATGCAGTTCGGCCCCGATATCAACGCGTATACGAGCTTCGATGAGACGGTCTACATGCTCCAGGTGCCGATGGACGACCCGGAGATGCTGGCCACCGCGTTCCGGATCCTCGGGGACTGGGCCCAGGGCGTGCGCTTCGACCCGGAGGAGGTCGACAAGGAGCGCGGCGTGGTGATCGAGGAATGGCGCGGACGGCGGGGCGCCGCAGCGCGGATACAGGACCGGCAGTTCCCGGTCCTCTTCCAGGGGTCGCTGTATGCGGAGCGACTCCCGATCGGGAAGACGGAGATCCTCGAGACCGCGCCCGCCGAGCGGCTGCGCGACTTCTATGAGGATTGGTACCGGCCGGACCTGATGGCGATCATCGCGGTCGGCGATTTCGACGGCGCCGAGATCGAAGCGACGATTCGCGAGCGGTTCGGAAAGCTGACCGGGCCCGCGGAGCCGCGTCCCCGGATCGCGGCGGAAGTCCCGCTCGACCATCCGCCGCTCGTCACCATCGTGACCGACCCCGAGGCGCAGGGGAGCCAGGTCGGCGTACTGTACAAGCAGCCGCCCGCCCCGCGCGGCACGATCGGCGACTTCCGCCGCGGACTGGTGGAAGGGCTCTACTCCGGGATGCTGAACGCGCGGCTGAACGAGCTCCGGCTCCAGGCCGACCCGCCGTTCATGTTGGGCTTTTTCGGCCAGGGGCAGTTCTCGCGCGGCGTGGATGCCTACCAACTCGTCGCGTTCGTCGCGGAGGGCGGGATCGAGCGCGGGCTCGAAGCGCTCCTCACCGAGGCCGAGCGCGTGGTTCAGTACGGCTTCACCTCCGGCGAGCTGGAGCGGGAGAAGACCAACACCCGGCGGGGGTACGAACGCCGCCTCGCCGAGCGGGAGAACCAGGAGTCCGCCGCGCTCGCGAACCGCTACATACAGGTGTTTCTCCAGGGAAGCGCCTACCCGGGCCTCGACACGCAGATGGAGTTGGTGGACGCCTTCCTGCCCGGAATCACGCTCGAGGAGACGAACGGCATCGCCGAGGCGTGGCTGGCGGAGCAGGGACGCGTCGTCCTCGCCAGCGCGCCCGCGAAGGCGGGGCTTGAGCCCCCCGCCGAGGACGACCTCCTGGGCGTGTTCGCCGCGGTGGGAGTGAAGGAGGTCGAGGCCTACGAGGACGAGGCGGCCGACGCCCCGCTCCTCCCGATCGCTCCCGAGGGAACGCCCATCGCGAGCGAAGAAGTCCTCGACGGGGTGGGCGTGACGATATGGACCCTCGAGAACGGCGTCCGGGTCGTCCTGAAGCCCACGGACTTCAAGGACGACGAGATCATCTTCTCCGCGACGAGTCCCGGGGGCACATCGCTCGTATCCGATGATGTCTTCCGGCGCATCTCGTTCGCTCTGAGCGTGGTGAGCCAGTCCGGCGTCGGCGACTTCGATCAGACCGCGCTTGGGAAGAAGCTGGCCGGGAAAGCGGTACGGGTCTCGCCGTCCGTCGGATCGCTCTCCGAGGGGCTGGGAGGGGCGGCGTCTCCACAGGACGTGGAAACGGCGTTCCAGCTCATCTACCTGTACTTCTCCGCGCCACGCAGGGACGAGACGATGTTCGAGGCCCTCAAGGCCCAACAGATGGCGATGCTCGCGAACGTGGACGCGAATCCCAACCTCGTGTTCTCCGACACGATCTCCGCCACCATGTCCCGCGGGCATCCGAGGATCCTGCGGTCGTCGCAGCTCGCGAGCAGCCTCGAGGAGGCCGACCTCGACGCGGCCTACGACCTCTACCGTGACCGTTTCGCGGACGCGAGCGACTTCACGTTCTACTTCACGGGGGCGTTCGATCTCCCGACGATCCGGCCGCTCGTGGAGCAGTATCTCGGGGCGCTCCCGGATCTCGGGCGCGTCGAGGAGTGGCGCGATCTCGGGATTGATCCGCCCGCGGGGGTGATCGAGACCGTGGTGCACAAGGGGCTGGAGCCGCAGAGCCGCACGCAGATCATCTTCGCGGGCGAAGCCGGGTACTCCCTCGAGGAAGCGAACGCGATCGCGGCCATGGCGGACGTCCTGGACATCCGCCTCCGGGAAGTACTGCGCGAAGACATGGGCGGCACCTACGGCGTCGGCGTCGGCGGGTCGCTGAGCTACCGGCCCGATGAGGAGTACCGCTTCTCCATCTCCTTCGGGTCGGATCCGGAACGCGCGCAGGAGTTGTCCGATGTCGTGTTCGAGGAGATCGAACGCCTGAAGGCGGAGGGACCGGACGCGGAGACCGTCGACAAGGTCCGTGAGACGCAGCGGCGCACGAAGGAGACGAACCTGCAGGAGAACCGGTATTGGCTGTCACGACTGGCCTCCTTCGAACGGGCCGGCCGGGACCTGAACGAGATCCCCAGCTACGAGTGGATCGAAAGCTGGACGGCGGAGCAGGTGCGCGAGGCCGCCGTCCGCTACCTCCGCACCGACCAGTACGCCCGGTTCGTCCTGCTCCCGGAGCAGAAAGTCCCCTAGTGCCATGCGGAGAAGCCGCGACGGGCGGATGATCGGATGAGCGCCGCGGCGCACGCGCGCAGGGAGCACGTGCCGGTCCGGGTCATGCCGGACCACGACAGCATCGCCGCGGAGGTCGCCGGCCGGATCGCGGCGCTCCTGCGGCGGAGGGCCGAGAACGGCCGCCCCGCCGTTCTCGGCCTTGCGACCGGCGCGACGCCCGTCGGCGTCTATCGCGAACTCATCCGCCTGCACCGGGACGAAGGACTCGACTTCTCCAACGCGATCGCCTTCAACCTCGACGAGTACTTCCCGATGCGGCCCGGCAGCCTCCACAGCTATCACCGCTACATGCGGGAGCACTTGTTCGACCACGTGAACATCGCTGCGGAGCACTGTCACATCCCGCGCGGGGACGTGCCGGAAGCGGAGGTCGAGGCACACTGCGTCGAATACGAACGCCGAATCCGGGAGGCGGGCGGGATCGACTTCCAGATTCTCGGGATCGGGCGCAGCGGTCACATCGGCTTCAACGAGCCCGGATCCGAGCGCGATTCGCGTACTCGGCGGCTCTACCTGGACACCGTCACCCGGAGCGATGCCGCGTCGGACTTCTTCGGCGAGGAGAACGTGCCGCCGCAGGCGATCACGATGGGAGTGGCCACGATCCTCGAGGCGCGGGAGGTCGTCCTGCTCGCCACGGGAGAACACAAGGCGGAGATCGTGCGTCGGGCCGTCGAGGGGGAGGTCCACGCGGACGTCGCCGCGACCTTCCTCCAGCAGCACGCCGCCGCGACGGTCTATCTCGATCCGGCCGCCGCTTCCGATCTAACGCGCGTTCGCACGCCGTGGCTCGTGGGCGATGTCGAGTGGACGGCGGAGCGCGAGACCGCGGCCGTCATCTGGCTGAGCGAACGCACCGACAAGTCGATCCTGCACCTCGGGACCGACGACTATCGCGCGAACCACCTCGCCCCGCTCACCTCCCGGCACGGTTCGGCGGGGCCGCTCAACGGACAGGTCTTCAACGCCCTCATCTCCAAGATCCGGGGGAAGAGCAGGCTGCCGCGCGGCCAGGAAATCGTCGTCTTCTCGCCTCACCCCGACGACGACGTGATCTCGATGGGCGGACTGCTGCGCAAGCTGGTCGAGAACGGCAACCGCCTCACCGTGGCATACCAGACTTCAGGGAACATCGCCGTTTTCGACCACGAGGTGCGCCGGTACCTGGACTTCCTCCGGCGCGCGGCGGGCATCATCGACCTCGGCGACGCCTCGAACCTCGAGGGGGTGCTGCGGTCGCTCGAAGACCGGCTCGCCCGCAAGGAGCCGGGGGATATCGATCCCGGCGTGGTTCAACAACTCAAGCGGATCATCCGCGAGACGGAGGCCACGGCCGCGATCGAGTCGCTTGGGCTTTCCGCCGACCGCGCCCGTTTTCTGAACCAGCCGTTCTATCAGACGGGAGCCGTCAGAAAGAATCCGATCACGTCGGAGGACGTGGAGATCGTCGCGCGACTGCTGGAGGAGGTGCGACCGACGATCGTGTTCGCCGCCGGGGACCTGTCCGACCCGCACGGCACGCATCGCATGTGCCTCGAGACAGTCGATGCGGCGCTCGCCGGCTATGGCGGCGATCCGCCGTGGCTCTGGCTCTACCGCGGGGCGTGGCAGGAGTGGGACCTGGACGAAGCAACCGTCTTCGTGCCGCTCTCCGAGGGCGAACTGCACCGCAAGGTCCAGGCGATCTTCCGACACGAGTCGCAGAAGGATTCCGCCCCCTTTCCCGGTCCGGATCCG
Source organism: Gemmatimonadales bacterium (assembly GCA_009838765.1). Lineage (GTDB taxonomy): Bacteria > Gemmatimonadota > Gemmatimonadetes > Palauibacterales > Palauibacteraceae > Palauibacter > Palauibacter ramosifaciens. The sequence goes on along the minus strand of VXQX01000092.1, from coordinate 13,005 downwards.
CGCGAATTCTGGCAGCGCGTCGTCGAGCGAAACCGGGACACCGCCAACCGGCTGGCCGCCCTGGGCCTGCCGGCGTACTACGCCATGGAGGCGTACGTGACGCTGCGGGCTGGGCGGCGCGTCGAGGGCCCGGAGATCACCACCTCCTCCCTCGCGGACGCGGATGCGTGAACCCGTGACGCACCCCGTCGGGCGGCGGCGCGCGAGCCGCTGACGTGGGCGGGTTCCTGGGGACGGAACGGGTGCCGTTCGATCTCTTCGGCCCGATCCATCTTGCGACGATCGGTGCCCTGGCCGTGGTCGCGATCTGTCTGATTCGCGCCGGTCTGGCGGCCGATGAGCGGGGTCGCGGCCGCCTCCGCCTGGCGCTTTGCGTCACGATTCTCTCCCTCCTCCTCGCGAGACACATCTGGAAGGCCGCAATGGGGCTCTGGGCGGTGCAGAACGACATACCGCTGCACCTCTGCGCCATCATGGCATGGGTGACCGTGTTCGGGCTGTGGACCCGGCATCCGTGGGCTCTCCGCCTCATGTACTTCCTCGGAGTGGCGGGGGCGGTGCAGGCCCTCCTGACCCCGGATGCCGAGTTCGGCGCCGTGCACTTCACCTTCTTCGAGTCGGCGGGGTCGCACGGGGCCGTCGTCATCGCCGGCGCGTGGGCGGCGATCGTGGAAGGCTATCGGCCGACGGCGCGCGACCCGTGGCTGGCCTTCGCGCTGCTGAACTTGTACGCAGCCGTCGTCTTTCCGATAAACCGGCTGCTCGGGTCGAACTATCTCTACCTGATCGAAAAACCGGCGGGACCCACGATCCTCGATTTCTTTCCCGGCTGGCCGTGGTACATTCTGCTGATCGAACCCCTGGCCATCGGGCTCTTCCTGGCGTTGCGGTTCCCCTTCCGGAACCCTTCCGCCGGTTGACGGTACTCGGGTTTTCTTCCTCTGCGAAGAGCCCTGCGGAAAAAAACCCAATGGAGGATGGACGGCATGCCGGAATGTCCCGTATGTGCATCGGAACCGATGATCTCCGACGACCCCGTCGAGGGCGAGTTGCTCGAATGCGAGGATTGCGGGGTCGAACTCGAGATCCTCGCGCTCGACCCCGTCACGCTCGGTGAGGCGCCGGACGCCGAGGAGGATTGGGGCGAATGAGAGTCGGCTTTCTTCATTCCCTCATCCGCAAGGACGAGAAGCTGCTGATCGCGGAGTTGCGCGGGCGCAGCGATGTGGAACTGGTGTTTCTGGACGACCGCAAGCTCGCGTTCGACTTCGGGACGGTCCCGGACGTCGATGTGGTTCTCGAGCGCTGCATCAACCATTCGCGGGCCATGCACGCGCTGCGGCTGTTCGAGGGGGGCGGGCTCGATTGCGTCAACCGCTACGAGGTGTCGCGCCGCTGCGGGGACAAGATCCTGACCGCGGCGTCGCTGCGGGAATGCGGGGTGCCGCAGCCGGAAGCCAGGGTTGCCTTCACGGAGGCCTCCACGCTCGAGGCGATCGAGGAACTCGGCTATCCCGTCGTCCTCAAGCCCGCGGTCGGCTCCTGGGGCCGCCTGCTGTCGAGGATCAACGACCGGCACGCGGCAGAGACGGTCCTCGAACACAAGGCGATCCTGGGCAGCTATCACCACTCGATCTTCTTCGTGCAGAAGTACGTGGAGAAGGGCGGGCGCGACATCCGCGCTTTCGTCGTGGGCAAGGACTGCGTGGCCGCCATCTACCGGTCGTCTGAGCACTGGATCACGAATACGGCCCGTGGCGGAACGGCGTCGAACTGTGCGGTGACGAGCGAGATCGGGGAACTGTCCCTGCGCGCGGCGGAGGCCGTGGGCGGCGGCGTGGTGGCCGTTGATCTCTTCGAGAGCGACGGCGGGCTGCTCGTCAACGAAGTGAACTACACGATGGAGTTCAGAAACAGCATCGAGGCGACAGGCGTGAACATCCCGGAGCGGATCGTATCGTACACGGTCTCGCCGGACCGGGCGGCGGACCGGGCGGCGGCCCCATGATCCGCGCGTCGATCGCGGGCGGCTCGGGCTACGCCGGCGGGGAACTGTTGAGGCTCCTGCTCGGCCATCCCGATGTCGAGGTGCGGCAGATCACGTCGGAGCGCTTTGCGGGACGGTTTGCGCAGCGGGTGCACCCCAACCTGCGCGGCGTCACGCGGCTCCGCTTCTGCGGGCTCGACGAACTGTCGGAGTGCGACGTGCTCTTCCTCTGTCTCCCTCACGGGGAGTCGTCCCGCCGCTTCGATGAGCTTCGGTCGCTGGCGGGGCGGATCGTCGATCTGGGGGCGGACTTCCGGCTCCCGGACGGCGCGGAATACGAGCGCTTCTACGGCCGGCCGCACCCTCGGCCGGACCTCCTGGGATCGTTCGTGTACGGGATCGCGGAAGTGAACCGCGCGGCGCTGGCCGCCGCGGACCTCGTCGCGTGCGGGGGCTGCAACGCGACGGCCTCCATCCTGGGGCTCCTTCCGCTGTACCGGGAAGGGGTCGCGGACTCGGCCGTGATCGAGGTGAAGGTGGGATCGAGCGAGGCCGGAAACCGAGCCAGCGAGGGTAGCCACCACCCGGAGCGCAGCGGCGCGATGCGGTCGTATCGGCCGACCGGCCACCGCCACGCGGCCGAAATCCGGACGGTCCTGGGCGGCGAGGTGCATTTTTCCGCGACGGCGGTCGAGATGGTGCGCGGCGTCCTCGCCACCTGTCATGTATTCCTGAACCGTGAGCTTGACGAGAAGGCGCTGTGGAAGATCTACCGGGGCGCGTACGCCGACGAACCGTTCGTGCGCATCGTCAAGGAGCGGAGCGGCATCCACCGCTATCCCGACCCCAACCTCCTGGCGGGCGCGAACTACTGCGACGTGGGGTTCGAGCGCGATCCGCTCTCGAACCGGGTCGTGGTCATGAGCGCGATCGACAACCTCATGAAGGGAGCGGCGGGACAGGCGCTGCAAGCGTTCAACGTGATGCACGGGTTGCCGGAGTCGCGGGGTCTGGAGTTCCCCGGGCTGCACCCGGCCTGACCGCGACCCGGGGAGCCGAGTCCATCGTGTGCCGCATCCTCTGCGTCCGGGGCGATGAGCCCTTCGACATGGCGCCGCACCTCTCCGCCTTCTCGCGGATCGCGCGGGAGAGCCGCGAGTACCAGGGCGACGGGTGGGGGTGCGCATGGATCGATGCCGACGGCTGGCGCGTCTACCGGGACATCTCGCCGGTATGGGAGGACGCCGCGACGCCGTCCGGACGGACGACGCTTCTGCTCGCCCACGCGAGGAGCGCGTACCGCGGGGAGGGGATCCGGGTCGAGAACAACATGCCGTTCCTGGATGGGGAACGCGCCTTCATCTTCAACGGGGAACTGCACGGCGTCCGCATCAAGGAGCGGGGGAGGATCGGTGCCGAGAAGGTGTTCAACTTCGTCAAGCGTTTCGGCGGGGACGGCAACGTAGACATGGGTCGTGCGCTGGAGCGGGGGCTCGATGCCATTGGGAAGCGCACCCGTTACGTGCGCGCGATGAATCTGATCGTCGCCGACGCGGCGCGGCGGGTACACTTCGCGACCCGGTTCAACGAGGATCCGGACTACTTCCAGATGCATGCCACCCGCGGGGACGGCGTACGGATCCTGTGCTCGGCGCCGTATCCGGATTCGCAGCCGGCGTCGGAGGGGCGGCGGGCGTGGACGCCGGTCGCGAACGGCGCCGCCGGGACGTTCTGACCGATGCCGGGACCGACGCCGGGCGAGTCCGGCGGGCTGCACATCGTCAAGATCGGCGGTGGAGAATCCATCAACCTGGACGGGGTCGCGCGCGACCTGGCGGGCCTGTCCGGTCCGTTCGTCATCGTGCACGGCGCGAACGCGCTGCGCGATGCGCTCGCCCGGCGGCTCGGGGTCGAGAAGCGCGTCCTCACGTCGGTGTCCGGACACGAGAGCGTGCAGTCCGACCGCGACATGATCGACGTGATGCTCATGGCCTACGCCGGCGTGCGGAACAAGCGCATCGTGGAACTGCTGCAGGGTCACGGCGTGAATGCGGTCGGGCTCACGGGGCTCGACGGCGCGCTCGTGCGCGGCCGCCGCAACAGGGGTATCCGGGTGAGAGAGGGCGGCAAGACGCTGATCAGGCGGGACCTCTCCGGGAAACCGGCGGAGGTGAACCGCAAGCTGCTGGGGCTGCTCCTCGACGGCGGCTTCACTCCGGTCGTGACCGTGCCCCTCATCGACGAACACAATGTGGCGATCAACTCGGAGAACGACGACGTCGTGACCCTGCTCAGCGCCGAACTGGGCGCGGATTGCGTGATCCAGTTGATCGAGGCGCCCGGTTTCCTGGAGGACCCGGACGATCCGGCATCGGTCGTCGCACGGCTCTCCGGCGCCCAATTGGCGCGTCGCGAGAGCGAAGCGCGCGGGCGCATGAAGCGGAAGCTGCTGGCCCTGCGGCGACTCGTGGAATCCGGGACGACGCGCGTCGTGATCGCGGATGGGCGCATCGAACGGCCGGTCGCGGAGGCGCTGGCCGGACGGGGCACGGTGATCGGATGATCGGATGAACGCGCGCGAACGGGAACGGGCGTACGCCCTCGAGGTCTTCCCCAAGCGGGACCTCACCATCGTGCGGGGCGAGGGCGCGTGCGTCTGGGATGACGAGGGCCGGCGCTACATCGATTGCGTGGGCGGCATCGGCGTGGCGAGCATCGGCCACGCCAACCCCGAGGTCGCCGAGGCGGTGGCGGAGCAGGCGCGCGTGCTCGTGTCCTGCCCCGGGATCTTCTACAACGACGTCCGCGCGCGGTTGCTGGCCGAACTTGTCTCCCTCGCGCCGGCGGGGCTCACGGGCGCCTTCCTCTGCAACTCCGGGGCGGAGGCGGTGGAGGCCGCGATCAAGTTCGCGCGGCTGGCGACGGGACGGACGGGGGTCGTGTCCGCGATGCGCGGCTTCCACGGGCGCACGCTGGGAGCGCTGAGCGCGACGCACAAAAAGGAGTACCGGGAGCCGTTCGAGCCGCTCGTGCCGGGCTTCTCGTTCGTGCCCTTCAACCGCGTCGAGAAGCTGCGCGCGGCCGTGGGCGAGGACACGGCGGCGGTGATCGTCGAGCCGGTGCAGGGCGAGGGAGGGGTGCGGCCGGCCAGCCCGGACTATCTGCGGGCGGCGCGCCGCATCTGCGACGAGGCCGGTGCGGTGCTGGTGTTCGACGAGATCCAGACGGGCTTCTGCCGCACCGGCCGCATGTTCGCCTGCGATCGCTACGGCGTCGCGCCGGACGTTCTCTGCCTCGCCAAGGCGATCGCGGGCGGCGTGCCGCTGGGGGCGGTCCTTGCGCAGGACCGGCTGCAGCCGCCGCCCGGCCGGCACGGCACGACCTTCGGCGGCAACCCGCTCGCCTGCGCCGCCGCCCTGGCGGCGATCCGGTTCATGCGGGACGAACGGCTCGACGAGCGCGCCCAGGCGCTGGGCGCCCGCTTCAGCGAACGTTTCACTCGAGACCGGCCGGCCCGCGTGCGTGCCGTGCGGCAGGTCGGCCTCATGATCGGCGTCGAACTCCGCGAGCGCTGTCGCCCCTATCTCGAACCCCTCGCGGAGCGCGGCATCCTCGCCCTCCCGGCCGGCACCACGGTCATCCGGCTGCTGCCGCCCCTCGTGATCACCGAGGCGCAGATCGACGAGGTGGCGGACACCCTCGCCCGGGTACTGTCCCACTGAGACTCCGGGCCGACTCCCTCAGCGGGCCGGCGTTAGACGAACGATCGCCGGGCCGCGGCCCTCTCCGTTGGCGAACTCGACCTCGATGACGCCAGCGCCCCGCCGCGTGACGAGGGCGCCGCCCTGCACGACCGGCGACACGGCCACCGGAGTGCCGAACAACGCGATCCGGTAGGTGCGGCCCGCCGTTCCTTCCACGGTGAGATTCCAGCCATCCGCATCCGCGCTGAAGTCCAGAATCCGCAGGCCGGTGCTCGTCCGGCCGGGCTCGAGATCGATCCGGGGCGGGGCGACCGCGAGTCCGCCTTCCCACGCCACGACGATCTCTGCACGGTTCCCCGTCGGCGCCGCGTCCCCGACGATCACTTCGAGGCTTCCATCGGGCGACAACTCCGCAGTGACCCCGTTCACTCGGTACGTCACGTTGCGCGCCCCCGCCGGCACATCGGGCACGAACTCGAAGGTCAGGGGCGGCCCGGAGGTCGTAAGCCTCGTGCGCCGTCCTCCTCCCTCCGCCGTCCACCGTTGCAGGACTTCAATGTCGGTCGTCGCCTCCCCGGCCCGGAGCCGCCTCACGGCCACTTCCGGCCAGTCCGGCGGGAGCTGCGGGGCGAGCCGGGCCCTTCCGCGCGGTGCGTCGGGTTCCCATCCGATGACGCCGCGCAGTAACGGAGTCACCAACGCCGACGTCGCGAAGAACTGGTGGGGGACGGTCTGGTCGAGGGGCTGGTAGAACGTTCCGGACAGCAGTTCCGGGTGTCGCCCCAGGCTCCAGTCGAACGTCATCTGCTTCACCGCGTCCATGAGGTGGAAGCCAGCCCACGGACGCCGGTAACGGTACTGGCCCCACGACACGTAGCTGGTCACGAAGGGCCACACCGTTCCCATGTTGTACTGGAGCGGGTGGTAAAGTTCGCTCTCCGTCGAGAGCATGTGCGCGCCCCAATCCGACGAGATCCGGTCGCCTGCGAGGTGCGTCAGGGTCGATCGCGCGCGCGCCGCGTCGAACAGGCCGAACGCGGCCGCCGTGGCGGGCCACACGGTCAGGTTGTCGTTGGTGCCTCCGTCGGCGAGGATCCCGAACGCATGGTGTCCCGCGTACTCGAGCCAGTAGGCGTCGTTCAGGCTCGCCCGGGCGCGGGGAGCGAGTTCCCGCGCCCGACCCGCCATTCCGGCATCGGCCATGTGCTCGGCCAGCACCTCGGTCCCCTCGAGGGCCGCAACCCAGATCCCCGCCAGGTAGATGTCCTGGTGGAGCGCCGCCCCGAGGCCGCCGACCTCGACGGCCGCCAGGCCGCCCACCGTGTTTTCGAGGAGGCCGTCCCCGTCGGTCTCGGCGCTGAGGCACCATTCCCACGCGCGCCGGTAGGCCGGCCACAGGGTCCGCAGGAGCTCGTCGTCCCCGCTCGCCCGCCAGTACTCGTACAGCGCGAGCATCCAATACGGGGTCGTGTCGGCGTGGTAGTACGCGTACGGGTACACGTCGAACCAGGGGATGCGCGCGGCCGCCTGAGAGATTTCGTGCGTGATCTTGCCGTCCTCGCGCTGGTAGCCCGCGAGAAAGGTGAGTTCCTCCGCCACCAGCTCCCACTGCCCGAGCGCATCCATGGCGAAGGTCGTCTGCGCCGCGTCGCCGCCGAAGAACCACCCGAAGCCGGGACGCGACCCGTTGCGCGACAGGCCCCAGCCCGCGACGAAGCCGCAGCCGAGGTCGGGATTGCAGACGCGCTGCTCCTCCAGGTTGATCTTCGCCCACTCGAGGGCGAGGTCGAGCTGTGGATCCGGCGACTCGATGGAGACGGTGGAGGCGAGCACCGAGTCGGCCCATGCCCGCTTCGCGTCGTACAGCGAGCGGGCCTCGGAGATCAGCCGATCGTAGCGGGCAAAAACCTCCTCCCGGGGCGCGGTTCCCCCCGCCACCGCGATCGGGATGAACTCCCGGCGCGCGCGTTCCGGATCGACCGGGATCACCATGGTGCGCGGCGCCTCGCCGAGTTGATGCGCGGGGTGTTCCACGGAGTTCGCGGCCCACGGCGACCCGACGACGGCGTTCGTCTCCTGCAGGCTCTCCGACAGCACGAAGGCGCGCCGCTCCGCGTCCCAGTAGGCGTACTGCCCCCCGAGCGAACCCGGCCACATGTAGTTCAGCACGGGTTCGAACTCGGCGATGATCTCGAGCGGTTCGGGACTCTCCACCTCGAGCAGAACCAGGAGGCCGGGGAGTTCGGCGGGCGCAAGGATGTGCTGGCGCACCTGGAAGGCCGCGTGGCTGTAGGCGATCGTCGTGAGTTCGGGCCGCACGTGCACCGTGCGCGCGACCGCGCTACCCGCGATCGGCGCTCCGTAGGCCGGGGTCGAGAAGCCGAGCCGGAACCCGTTTCCGACCTTGAGGGGGTGGACCCACAGCTCCGCCTCTCCGGTCTCGAGGCCGAGCCACGCCGACCGGGGCCCGGTCACGCCCAGGTATTCGCCGGGACGCACGGGGCCCGTGAGTTCGATCGGCGACGACGCGATCTCGAAGCGCGGAACCCCGGCCGCCGTCTGGCCGGAACCGTTCGCCGGCAGACCGGCGGCGATCGCGGCCAGGAGCACGAGAAGCGAACTGCGCGGCGCAGGATCCAGAATCATCTTCCGTACTCCTCGCTTCTCAAGGTTTGTTCCGGCCAGCCGCCACCACCCGGCACTACACTAGTTGACGCGCCAGCGGGACCGAAACCAAGTTCGCCCGCATGGCTACATACAGCGATGCGCTGCCGCCGTTTCCCGAAGGCTGGTATTTCATCGGAAACCGCGCCTCGATCGAGCGCCGGAAGCTCATCGAGAAGACGTGGATGGGCGAGGAGATCGTCGCCTGGGCCGACGACGAGGGCCGCATCTGCGTGGCGGACGCCTTCTGTCCCCACCTTGGCTCGCACATGGGACCGAGCACCGGCGGCCTGGTGCGCGACGGCTGCCTCGTCTGTCCCTTCCACGGATTCGAGTTCGATACCACCGGCCAATGCGTGGCCACGCCCAATGCCCCGCCCCCGAAGGCCGCGAGGTTGAAGCTCTACGAGACCCGTGAGATCCTCGGCCTGATCTTCGCCTGGTGGGGGAGCGGCGGCCGGGCGCCCCAGTGGCACCTGCCGGACGAACCACCCACCGGCGCCGAGTGGACCGGGCTCCGATCCTGCAAGCTGCGGTTTCGAGGCCATCCCCAGGAGACGACGGAAAACTCCGTGGACGTGGAGCACCTCGAGTACACACATGGCTACCACGACGTGGAGCCGACCGACTTTTCCGTCGACGGCGCCTACCTGAAGAGCTGTTTCGACTTCAAGGCGGTGCGCCGGACCCTGGGTCTGGTGGACATTCACTCCGAAGTCTCGGTCATCACGCACGTCCACGGACTCGGCTACTCCTTCGTCGAGATTCACGAGAAGTCGGTCGGCATCAGGTCGCGCATGTGGGTGCTCACGACGCCCGTTGACGGCGAATTCGTGGAGTTGACGATGGTCAATCAGGTGCGGGAGATCCGGAAACCGGGGCGGTTCATCTCGGGCCTGGGCTTCCTGCCCGTGCCACTGCGCCACCGGCTGCTGAATTACTTCATCCTCCGCGAGGAGAGGCGGTTCGTCCTGCAGGACATCGTGATCTGGGACAGGAAGCGCTACCGGTCTCCCCCCCGGCTGTGCCGGACGGATGGCCCTATCGGAAAATACCGCCGACACTGCCGACAGTTCTATCCGGACCCGGCGATGGCGCCCCGACGTGCGGACCGCAGCGTCGACTAGGGTTTGCGCGCCAGGAAACAATACAGCGGCGTGAAGATCCCCGTCTTGCCGCCCGCGACGTAAGCCTCCGCGGTTCGGTCAAGGAGTCGAACCACCTCCGCCGAGCCATTGGGAAAGAGCCGCAGTACCTCGGCCAGCTTCGACCCCGCGATGAACGCCTTGCGGCCCCAGGGAAGCCTGCGCACCGCGTTCCCCAACGTCCCGTGTCGACTCTCCATGGGTTGATACCAGGGGGTGGAGGGTCCTTCCCGGACTTCCCGATCGCGCCCCTCGATGACCTGGAATCCCGCCCCTTCGAGAGCGTGATTTACTTCCCCGAAGGTGGCGATGTCGTGCAGCGCAATACCGCGCATGAGCTCGCGCTTGATGGTCCGGTGGCGGCCGTCCCGCGGATCGAACCGGTCCGTCAGGCACATTTCCTGACCCCAGAACAGGGCGCCCGGCTTCAGCACGCGGAAGATCTGCGCGAACGCCCGTTGCTTGTTCTGCGCATGGCACGTCGACTCTATGGCGTAACCTCCGTCGAAGCTGTCGGCCTCGATGGCGCTCATGTCTTCGAAGCTGCACTTCCTGAAATCGGTCATGTGCTCCAGCCCCGCTTCGGCGTTCAACTTCTTCGCCTCTCCCAGCTGGATCTCATTGATGTTGATTCCCACGACCCTGACACCCGCCTCACGGACGACTCGGCGCATGGGCCCGCCGATTCCACAACCGACGTCGACCACCTCCATGCCCTGTTGCAGCTCCAACCTGGAGATCATCGCCCGCTGGTGCCGGACCTTGGACTCCTCCAGGCTTTCGCTGGGCGTGAGGGGCGCAAAGTGCAGAGATTCACCCCAGCCGTACACCATGAAGCCGTTGCACAGCTCGTAGTAATCCCTGACCGTTTCCGCGTGGTCGTAGGCGCCCGCGCCCGCAGCCTCCGATGCCGCCCGGTCAAGCCAGCCGTCAAAGTGCCGCACTCGACGCGCGACGCCCGATCCCGGGTACGCAGCTCTCAGCGCTTTCGACAGTTTGCCGAGTCGCATTGTTGGGGGGCTCAGGCGGGCAGCTCCCGCCTCTGCTCGACGATGCGGAACCGGACCTTCTTGCTCGGCTTCAGCGACGGTACCGGATTGAAGCGGAGCTTCCGGGCGTACTTCGCCGGCGTCACCTCGATCGTGAAGTAGTGCGCCAGCATCAGCAGGTTGGCCGCCAGGTGCATCTCCATCCAGCGGGTGCCGAGACATTTGTGCGTACCCAGCCCGTACGGGGCGAACCCGAGACTGTGATGCTCACGACGCGACGGCAGGAAGCGGTCGATGTCGAACTTGTGAGGTTCGGGAAAGACGTCGCTCATGTAATGGGTGGCGGTCATGGCGATGTGGATCCGTTCCCCCAGGGGCAGCTCGTAGTTCTCGACCGTGCAGGTATTCATCACGTTCCGAACAGACATGGGCACGATCGGGTACATGCGCATGCACTCCATGAGGAAGCGATGCGTCACGTCGATGTTGGCGGGGGTGAAGTCCTCTTTTTCGGGGTCACCGTTGGCAAACAGGGCATCCGCTTCGGCGCGGATCCTGTCGTAGAGCGCGGGCTGCGACGCCATGGCGTAGACGACGAGGCTGAACGTGTCACCGAGGTACACGCTGGCAATCAGTGCCGCGGAAAAAGCGAAGAGCAGGTTGGACTCCGGGAGAAACTGCGGGTCGCTGGCATGCAGGCTGAGATAGTCGTCCACCAGGTTCCGCGGGCTGTCCACCCGTTGGGCGGGAGTATGGACCCTCAGGATCCGCTTCATCAGCGCGTCCAGGACGGCCGCCCGGCGTCTCATACCCGGGGTATGCAGCGTGAACTCGGGCAGGACCCTGGCGATGTGCACGCTGAGGGCCCGCTCCTTGTAGACCATCAGGTCGCCCATGAGATCCTGCGTGTCGACGCCGATGAACAGCGGCGATAGCTGGGCGTTCACCATTGCCCGGCTCATGGACGTGGCGCGGTACGAATCCCCGACCGCCAGGGTCGACATGTACGCACGCCCCCTGCTGTAGAGCTCGTCCAGCTGCCCCGCCAGCCTCGTGCGGGAATAGGCCGGCGACAGGAACTTGCGAAGCCGGAAGTGGTCGGCCCCGTCAAGAGCGGGCAGAACGCCGGCCGCGCCGTAGACTTTCTCGAAGTCGCCGAAGTAGTCCCTGGTTCTCAGGTACATGCGCCCGCGCTTCTGCATCCATTCATTCGTCTCGAGTCCGGCCAGGAAGATCATGCGCTCCGAGAAGGGAGGCCGGATCTGGAACACCGGGCCGTACTCCTCCGCGAGGCTCCCGAAGAGCGCGTTCAGGTTGCCGTCTCGGACATGCGGGTTGCGCAGCAGTCTGGTCAGCGAAACCGTCGGAATCTTCTTGGCGAGAGCAGTATGTCTGCGGATCGGGCCGACGAGGTTCTCGGAGACCGCGGCGGCGATGGACCGTCCGATCAGGTCCAGCTGGCAGATGAACCTGATGCGCTCTTCCGCCGCTTCATCGAGTTCGAAGATCAGGCGAAAGACGTCGCAGGTGTTGACCAGGCACACGATGACGACGTCCCTCGGTTCGGGAACCTCGTCGGCGAAGATGACATTGCCGATGCGCGCCTTGATGAACTGGTCGGTCGCGTCTTCCTCGAACATCCCGTACTGCTGCCGGTGCATCACGGGGGGAGCAGGCGTCCAGAAGTCGCCCTCGTGGTGTTGGAGGATCCCCCGTTCAACCAGGCGATCGAGCGTCAGGTCGACGATCGACTCCGCGCGGGGGGCGAGCCGTTCGACCCAGTACCGGGCAGTGTGTTGAACCGGTTCGTCCGCGATCTCCTTCAGAACGGGATCCAGGACGGGATCGCCCGTTTCGGACTGGTCCACCACGAAGAGGGATGTCAGATCCGAGTCGAGCCGCGACCGGAAGGAGAGTTCCGCCAGCACTCCGCCGACAACGGCGCAGTTCAGCTGCCAGCCGGGTACCTGATGGAAGTAGCCTCCCTTCTCGTCGAGAAGCATCAGGATGAGTTCGTCGACGAGGCTCAGGGACTCGACCTTCAGACTCTCCACCGTCATTCGTCGGTTCTCGCCTTGCCGCGGTCGACGTGCACTACGCGGCGCTCGGAATCGAAGGACGCCGCGACGGCATCAAGCGCAGATGCAAGGTGCATAGCGCCGGAACCACCATCATGAGTATGGCCGTGATGAAGAGAATGCCGCAACCGAGCGACGCGGCGAAGGGTATCAGGAACTGGGCCTGGATTGCGCGCTCGAGGATCAGGGGCGTGAAGCCGAGGAACGTGGTCAGGGAAGTGAGCATGATCGGACGAAAACGCCCCTTTGCCCCCTCCATGATCGCGGTTCTCGGGGGGACGCCCTCACGGAGTTTCTGGTCGATGAAGTCGATCATGACCAGGGAATCGTTCACCACCACGCCGCTCAGACCGAAGATCCCCATGAAGGATACGGCGCTCAGCGCTACTCCCAGGATCCAGTGGCCCAGGATCACGCCGATGAACCCGAAGGGGATGA